>NZ_JBVFVC010000001.1:0-1009048 GCF_055523495.1 Mycoplasma sp. 13536 | reverse complement strand
TAATGTGGTAAAATAAAGATACTTTTAGTTAAGTATCTTTTTTCATATTCTACTTTTTGGAGGGCTATAATGGCAATAACAATTAAAAACGAACAGCAAATTAGAAAAATTACTAAAAGTTGTCAAATCTTGGCAGAAGTTAAACAAATTATTTGAGACTTTATAAGACCAGGGGTTTCTTTAAAAGACATTGATCAATTAGCTTTTAAAGAAATTATTAAAAGGGGAGCTAAACCAGCTTTCTTAGGTTTATATGGCTTTCCTGCAACAGCTTGTATATCTGTTAATCATGAATTGATCCATGGAATTCCATCAAATTATAAAGTTAAGGATGGAGACTTAGTTAGTGTTGACCTAGGTTGTCTATGAGAAGGTTATAATAGCGATAGTGCATTTACTAAACCAGTTGGTAATGTAACAGAAACTGATTTAAAACTAATTGAAGTAGCCAAAGGTGCTTTTGAAGCTGGCTTAAAAGCCATTAAAAAAGGCGCTCGGGTTGGCGATATTTCAGCAGCTATCGGTCAATATATTAAAAAGAACAATTTATATACACCAGAAGAATTTTCAGGCCATGGCATTGGTTTAGAATTACATGAAGATCCGTATGTACCTAATGATGGTAAAAAAAACACTGGGCCCTTACTTAAAGATGGCATGGTAATTTGTATTGAACCAATGATAACCCAAAGTAAAGGAATTAAGATTCTTGCAGATGGGTGAACTGTAGTTAGCATAGATGGCAAAAACACAGCGCACTATGAACATACAGTTTTAATTAAAGACGGTAAAGGAATTGTTCTTACGAAAGGAATTTAATTTGGCAAAAGATGCAATAAAATTTAAAGCTACTGTTAAAGAGGCGCATACAACAGATTTATATACTGTTGAGCTGGAAGATAACGGGGCAATTATTAAAGCTCATATTTCAGGTAAAATGAGGGTACACCACATAAGAATTTTACCTGGTGATACTGTGGATGTAGAATTAAGCCCATATGATTTAACTCAGGGCAGAATTGTCTACCGTCACAAATAAATTAAGGAGTATAAATGAAAGTTAGAGCAAGTGTAAAAAGAATGTGCAAAGACTGTAAAATGATCAAAAGAAAAGGTGTAAACCGGGTAATTTGTGTGCAGCCTAAACACAAACAAAGACAAGGTTAAGAAGGGAGTATATTATGGCTAGAATTTTAAACGTCGAAATTCCAAATAATAAACGTATTGTTATCTCTTTAACATACATTTATGGTATTGGAAAATCATTAGCACAAGAAATTTGCAAAAAAGCAAACATTAATGAAAATTCAAGAGTTCATGATTTAACTGAAGAAGAATTATCAAGAATTCGTGAAGAAGCAAAAGCTTACTTAACCGAAGGTGATTTACGTAGAGAAACAACTTTAAATATTAAACGTTTAATGGAAATTAAGTGTTACCGTGGAATTAGACACCGTAAAGGGTTACCAGTACGTGGGCAATCAACTCAAAAGAATGCTCGTACACGTAAAGGGCCTAGAAAAACTGTTGCAGGAAAGAAAGGTAAATAATAATGGCTCGTAAAACTAAGAAAAAAAATATAGTTAATGGTGTGGCACACATCCACTCATCAAACCAAAATACTATTGTTACATTTGCAGATGAAAAAGGTAATGTTATTGCTTGGAGTTCATCAGGAGCTATAGGTTACAAAGGAACTAAAAAGAAAACCCCTTATGCAGCAGGCTTAGCAGCAGCAGCAGCAGCTGAAGCTGCTAAAGAACACGGTATGAAATCAGTTAAAGTTGAGTTAAAAGGACTAGGAGCAGGTAAAGATGCTGCTAGAAAACAAATCGAAGTATCAGGGATTACAATTACTGAAATTAAAGATGTTACACCAATTCCGCATAACGGTACAAGACCACCAAAACGTATCTTAAAACGTGAACGTGCTCGTAAATAACTAATAACCATTTAAGGAATCAAATATGAAGAAATTTCAACCTTTATCATACAAAGAAAAATTTGAATATAAAGAATTAAATAGAAACGAAGTAACATTTACTTTATCAGGGTTAGAAAGAGGATTTGGTAATACTTTAGGTGTTGCTCTGCGTAGAGTAATTTTATCAAATATTACTAACTTGGCACCTTTCTGTGTTCGGATTGCTGGAGTTCAACATGAATTTAGCACTATTGATGGTGTTATTCAAGATGTTCCATCAATCATTATGAACCTGCGTAAGGTACGTTTTACTTATGACCCTGAATATGTTTCTGATGATGAAATTATAAAAGTTAGTTTACGTTCTTTAGAACCAGGTAAATTAACTGCACAATCAATTGAAATTAACCATCCTGGAATTAGAGTTGTTGATGAAAGTGTTTTTGTTGCTGAAACAAGCAAAGAAGCTGTTTTAAATATTGAAATGTATTTAAGAGTTGGTCGTGGCTTTATGTCATTTTCTGAAAACAAAAACTATATTCTTGATGCAGAAGTTAAAGATAAATTAGCAACTTTATCTGATATTAGTGTTCGAAATCAAGCAGAATTTATCGCAGTTGATTCAGACTTTTCACCAGTTTTAAAAGCATGATATTCTACTAAAGAACTGAACTCTTCTTCACCGAAAATTGAAGAAGAATTACAATTCTCGGTCATTACAGATGGAACTATTAATGCTAAAGAAGTGATTGCTCAAGGTTCAAAAATCTTAATTGGAATGTTCCAAGTTATTGGTGATGTTGAAAATATGCAAGAAATTAAGATTTTTGATGAAGCAGTGAAAGAAGAAGCACAACCAGTTAGTGATGATTTAGATATTACACAATTAGGTTTATCAGTTCGTTCGCTGAATGCCCTTAAGAAAATTGGTAAAAGAAAAATAAGTCAAGTTGCTTTGTTAACTATTGAACAACTTGAAGGTACTAAGAATTTAGGTCGTAAATCAATTGACGAAATTGTAGAAAAACTTAGAGAACATGGTTATGAATTAGCACAAGGAGAGGAAGAAGAATAATATGGCAAATCCTACACAAATCTATTCACGTGATACAAAATGAAGAACTGGTGTAATGCGTTCACTTGTTAGTGAACTTTATGCAAACGGAACAATCATTACTACTTTAACAAGAGCTAAAGAAGTAAGAAGACATGCAGAAAAAATGATTCAAAAAGCAAAAAACCCTACATTAGCAAACCGTCGTATGGTTGCTGGATACTTACGTAAACTTACTGTAAATACCAAAGGTGAAGAAAAAGAACTTTTAAAATATTTATTTGACACTATTGCACCAAAATACAAAGATAGAAATGGTGGATACACCAGAATTATCAGATTACCTCGTCGTCAAGGTGATAGCACACGTATGGCAATTATCGAACTTGTTTAATTAATCTAACCTTTAATAATAATTTTATTGATCTTCATATTCAAGGCACTGCCTTGAATATTTTTTTATTAATTTTAGTAAATTAATATTATTGTTGGGGTTTTATTGCAACAAACTGGAGGAGAAATTTCACTTTCTTTATATTAATAAGAAGCAGAAGCCAAGGATAATGAAATAAATAAAACTTTAAGAAAATATATTTAAATATTAGATAACAAGGATTCACAAATACAAAGTTTGCTACAAACATCAATAAATGTTGAAGCAAAATCTTTATCCGTTTGTCAAAACAAAAATATATTCATTAATAATAATACTGATTAAATTACTTTTATCATATTATATGATCACAATAAATTATTTCTTCAGCTGTATTTAAAGTAAATAAGTTGCATTTAATTATACTTTAGAGTATTTTTTTAGAAGATTCCTAAATATAAAAAAATGATATATTCTTCGTTTTAAGAAGTGGTTTTACTTTAAAATAATTTCAATAGCATTTTTTTGCATATAATAGTATATTATTAGAGAATATTTTTGTAATTTATTTATTAATTGGAAATGTCACATGCAAGATTTTTTGCATGTGACATTGTTTTTGTCTGCCTTGTAATAAAATAGTTGTATTAATAATTTTTCAAAAAATAAAGGAGACCTTAAAATTATATGAAAAATTTAGAAAAATATATTTGTGTTTTTGACAAATATCGAAAAGAAAATAAATATCAACATTTTAAAATTGAAGAGAATTACAACACTATCTTGAAAATGCAAGGAGCTCTTGAGTCGCATCGAAAATTACGAGCAAACCAAATCGATCTAGAGCAACTTTATAATATTTTACAAGAACTTTCTGAAGGCTTCTCAATCCAAGAAGTAGCCAAGATTTTTGATAGAGACATTCGAAGTATAAAAAGTAAAATCGAAATTATTACAAATCGCAAACCACTTAGTTTAGATAAACAAAATCGCTATGTTTGTCCTAAGTGTTCAAAAAGAGTAATGCGGGTTAAAACCCTTAATTTTACCAAGCTATACGAACATTTATTAGGCTATTCATTTTCGAGACTCTTTTTTGTAAGTGATACAATTAAAGACAAATGAAAGGCCTACAGAAAGTATTGGTATAGTGAGCTTAATACATACAATAAAAATAGAAATAAAAAGAATTTGCAGCAAAAAGAAGTTAAGAAATCAGTTACCTATCTTGTGAATTCTTTTAAAAAATTATCCCCTGATGAATTCGCTCCTTCGCCTAGTACAATTTACAAAATAATTAAAAAATACCCTTATTTCCTTGATTTTGACCATATTGTTAAAAAATCTGAAGGCAAATATGGCATAAGGAACAAGAAACAAACCAAACCTAAAACATTAAAATATGCTACAGAAATTTCAAAACGTCCAGCTTATATTAATGATCGCTTGGAACATGGTCATTTTGAATTAGACACCGTTATTGGTAAAATCAATGATACATATTGTATTGTGACGATAATTGAACGGCAAACCAGAATGTCTTATGCTATGCTCTCAAAACGCAACTCCAAAGCTATCAAACAAACTCTTCTCAAACTAATCAAGAAACATAACTTAGACATTAAAACTTTAACTGTTGATAATGGTAGTGAAAATGTCTTATTGCACCAGGTTATTCCAACTGAAAGATTATTTAAATGCCAACCATATAGTTCATGACAAAAAGGTTCAATAGAAAATATGCACCGCTTAATTAGGTATTACATTCCCAAAGGAAAAAGCTTAGATAAATACTCTCAGCAAGAAATTGATTATATGATGGAAAAAATAAATAACTATCGACAAGTTGTCCGGAAATATAAGATAACCTAAAATTTTTTTTAATCCCCCGCCTTTGATTGCAATCAAAAGGGCCTTACTTTTTGCAAAAGTAAGCAAAACCGACGAGAAAACACTGCCGTGTTTTCTGTTTTCGCATACATTTTTTATGTAAAATTTATGTTAAAATTAAAACGCAATTATTTTGTTAATATCTCGCAAGTGACTTTTCCAAAAAACATTTGTAATTTATTGTTGTTTTTTTATAACTTATGTTAAAATTAATAATGTAATAACCTGCAACTAACTTACAAAAAACATAATTAAAAAATATAAAAAAATATTTACGTTTTTTAAGAACTATTGTATAATTATAAAGCCTAAAAATAACGGAGAAGTAGCTCAGCTTGGTAGAGCACTACATTTGGGCTGTAGTGGTCGCAGGTTCAAATCCTGTCTTCTTCACCATTTATGGGGGGTTAGCTCATTTGGCTAGAGCGCCTGCCTTGCACGCAGGAGGTGGTGGGTTCGAATCCCATACTCTCCACCATATATGGCACTGTAGCTCAGTTGGTTAGAGCATCCGGTTCATACCCGGAAGGTCAAGAGTTCAACTCTCTTCGGTGCTACCATAAATATTAATTCAATTTTGGACCTATAGCTCAACGGTTAGAGCAACCGGCTCATAACCGGTCGGTTACAGGTTCGAATCCTGTTAGGTCCACCAAAAATAATGGGTGATTACCCAAGTCTGGCTGAAGGGACTAGTCTTGAAAACTAGCAGGGGCTTCACGGCCCGCGGGGGTTCAAATCCCTCATCACCCGCCACCATTATTTTATTTATATATCGCGGAGTGGAGCAGTTTGGTAGCTCGCCGGGCTCATAACCCGGAGGTCATAGGTTCGAGTCCTGTCTCCGCAACCATAAGGTCCAGTGGTAAAGTGGTTAATACGCCTCCCTGTCACGGAGGAGAACGCGGGTTCGATCCCCGTCTGGACCGCCATTTTTGGCCCTGTAGCTCAGTTGGTAGAGCAACAGATTGAAGCTCTGTGTGTCGCTGGTTCGATTCCTGCCGGGGCCACCAAAAAAATCAAAATTTCATTAGTATTTAAATATTTTTCTGCTATAATATTAATGAATTAATAATGCGGGTGTAGTTTAATGGCAGAACTTCAGCCTTCCAAGCTGACTATGAGGGTTCGATTCCCTTCACCCGCTCCATTTCATGTGTGACCATCTTTTTCAAACCGTAATAACGGCTTGTTTTTATATTTTTTGCTTTTATAAAATAAATAAATGTGTAAAATAATAAGAATATTTGGAGGTTTTATGGGTATTTTTAGCAACTTAATTAAGAAAAAAAAGAAAGCAATAACTATCACAAAAGTATTCCCTATTTTTGAAGGTAAAATTAAATCTCTTGCAGATGTATCGCATTACAACTATGATTATCATAGTCTTGGTGAAGGTTTTGCAATTGAATTTAGCAATTCATTGCAATATATAATTATTAAAGCACCTATATCAGGAGTTTTAGATTTAATTTTTCCATCATTAAATTCCTATGTTTTAAAAACTAAGGAAGACGTTAAGGTACTTGTTAGTTTAGGGATTGAATCTTTAAGCCTGCCGGAAGCTTTTGAAAGCTTAGTTGAAGAAGGTAAAGAAGTGCGCGAAGGTGATGCATTAGTTAAAGTGGATTTAAATAAATTGCGAGATAAAGGCATTAACACAGATGCAATTGTTTTAGTATTACCCGAAAGTAATGCAACTCAAGTTGAATATGACGATTTCATGGCAGGAGCAATTGTTGATCCCAAACAAGCAATTATAAGTATCTATAAATAATTTGGTTTAAGATTAAAATCTGCTATAATTAAAATGCATCATTAGCTCAGTTGGCAGAGCAGCTGGCTCTTAACCAGCGGGTCGCAGGTTCAAGCCCTGTATGATGTACCATATCGTATTATATGACCAAAATTAAAAAAACCATTTAAAAGGTTTATTTATGCACTATTAGCTCAGTTGGCAGAGCATTTGACTCGTAATCAAAAGGTCGCAGGTTCAAGCCCTGTATAGTGCACCAAAAATATTTTTTTGATATAAATTTTTCATATTAAAAATATAAATCCTATAATTTTCTAGCTGTAAAGCTAGTTTTTTAATAAAAAAAGCTTAATACTAATTATTAAGCTTTTTAATTTTTATTTAGCTATTTTTTTAGCTATAAATTCTTCAACATCTTTTGCTTCTTTTTCTTTACCAATATATTTGAATAATTCAATATTATGAACTAAAAATTCAGAGATGTTTTGTGCTTCTTGTTCACTTGCATAAAATGCAATTTTGTCTTTGTATTTTTCTTTTGCTGCTTGTGAATCTAAAGTGAAGTTAGTAAGCATTTTTGATCTTAAGTAATTTATGGCTGTAGTTTTTTCAGCTGTTGCATTAATTTCATCATCAATAGCTTTTTCAGAAGTTTTTAGCAATGAAATATATTCACGTTTTTTAATTCCGAATTGTTCAAGGTTTTTATTAAACTCATTTTTAAGTTTATTGATTTCTTGTTCATAAAAGATTTTGTTTAGTTTTATTTTAGATTGTTTATAAGCTTCAAAAGCTAATTCTTCAACATATTTCGTTAAGTTTTGAGATAAACCTTCAAGGTTTAATTTGAGTTCAGTAAGTTTTTGAAAGTCTTTTAAGTTTTTAACATTTTTATTACCAAGTTTTTCAAAAATACTATCATCAAGACCTAAGGTACTTTGTCTTAGGATTTTGTGAATTTTAACTTTAAATACAGCATCTTTTCCAGCATATTCTTTAACAAAATAAGTTTTAGGGAATTGGACATTTACTTCACCCTCATAACCTGCTTTTTTATTTAATAATTGTTCTTCAAAACCTTTAATAAATGAATTTGAACCTAATTCTAATTCATAGTGAGTTGCTTCACCACCTTCAAAGGCTACATCATCAATAAATCCTTTAAAATCTAAATCAACAGTATCTCGTAATTGTGTTTTAGCATTTTTATCTGTAACTTCAGTTTTTGATGTTAAATGGCTGGTAAAATGTGTAATATCATCTTTAACCATTTCTTTTGTTACTTTAGGTAATTCTAGTTTTGCAGCAACTTTCGCAAAGTTAACATCATCAAATGATGGAATTACTGGTAAATGTACTTCAAGATGCAATTCCTTTTCATTTGATTCTTTACCAATACTTAATCCTAAAATATATTTAAGAACTTGTAATTTTTTATCACTTAAGTACTTAGTTAAATCTGTTCACTTTGAATTAACATATTCTCTAATAATTTGATCTTGCACTGCAAGCATATCAACTCTTTGTAATAATTTTTCCTTTGGTGCTTTCCCTGGTCTATAACCTGGAACTTTGATTGTTTTTACAGCAATATCTAGAGATTTTTGTAATTTTAAATCAAAATCTTTACGGTCTCAATTTAAGGTTACTAAAACTTCGTTTTTTTCTGCATTAAATTTATGTTTAAACATTGTTTCTCCATTTCTCCTTATTGTTTAAAATGTATAATATTATAAGTATATTTTTATATTTTACACTATTATTAATATTAATTAATAAACTTATTAATATTTTTAGGATTTAATTTACCAGATAAAATTCCAATAATTAATTTAAAGACTACAGTATCTAATTTATAAGCGCCTATTATTTCAACTAAAACAATGGCCGCTTCCTTACCCTCAATAGTTCCTTTAAATAATTTATTAGCTTCTAATAACCCATGCTCCGCAATGGCTTTTCCGTAAGAGAAATTACGGCTTTTTTGGGAGAAGCATGTAAGGATTGTATCGCCTATGGTTGAATAATTTAAGATTGCTTTATATTTCTTTTGCCTAGCAATTGTTTTATAAATCTCGAGCATTTCCATTAATCCGCTAGTTAAAAAAGCAGCATGTGTATTATGTGAGTCATTTAAGGCATGCAAAATTCCGCAACCTATCGCTAAAACATTCTTCAAAGAAGCAAATAATTCGGCAGCAAAATGATCTTCAAAAACTACTAATTTAAAATATTTATTATTAAACTGTTCGCTTAAATATTTAGCATAAGCAGGGCTAGGACTAATTACATTGACAATTGTGTTTGAGCCACTAAATAACTCAGGAGCAAATGAAGGTCCTAGAATTGTTGCAAAATTAGCTAAATTATCTTTCATTTTTTCCTGGATAAAACTTGAAAAAAACATTTTTGTAGTTTTTTCAAATCCCTTAGCTAAATTAATTAAATTAAACTTTTGTTTTGGTCTCAAATTTTGCAATTGTTCTAGCACGTTTGCAATCGCAAACGAAGGAACTGCTAAAACTAATGAATCACAATCATCAATCAATTCTTCTAATGAATCAGTTGCTCGAATCAACTCAGGATACTTAAAAGTTTGATCTTTAAAATATTTTGTATTTAATCCTCGATTAATATCATTAATTTCATTATTATCAATACCATACATTAAGACAGGTATGCGATTGTTTACTAAAACATTTGCAATTGCTGAGCCATAGGCTCCTGTTCCAATAAAACCAAATTTATACTTTTTATTCATAATTAAATATTATATATTAAAGATTAATAAAACCCTTTTAATAAATGAAGGACAATATCATTTATTAAAAGGGTTATTATTGGCAGGAGTAGCAGGATTCGAACCCACAACACACGGGGTTGAAGCCCGTTGTTCTACCGTTGAACTATACTCCTATTTGTTGTCTAAAATATTATACCTTAAAAATAAAAAATAAAAAATAAATTTGTTTTTTTAAAAAAGTGTGTATAATTAATAAGCAATTCCGGGGGGATAGCAAAGCGGCCAAATGCGGGTGGCTGTAACCCACTTTCTTAGGATTCGGGGGTTCGAATCCCTCTCCCCCCACCATTATTGCCCCATAGCCAAGCGGTAAGGCATCGGGTTTTGGTTCCGACATGCGTTAGTTCGAATCTAACTGGGGCAGCCATATCATCGCTTAAAAAGCGGTGTTTTTTTATATTTTTTTATAATTATATTATAATTAAAGTATATGAAAAGCCAAAAAGAACTTAAGAAGATAACCCCAATGGAACAAGATTTTGCCAGATGATACACAGATGTTGTCAAAAATGGTAATTTAATTGCTTATGGTCCAACCAAGGGTTCATTAATTTTCAAACCTAATTCATATGGGATTTGAGAATTAATTCAAGAAAACTTAAATAAATTATTTAAAAAGAAAGGAATTCAAAACGTATATTTACCGCTTTTAATACCTGAAAGTTTGTTCAATTTAGAAAAAGAACATATTGCTGGTTTTAATCCTGAGTTAGCAACAGTTACACATGTTGGCGAAAAAGAACTTAGTGAAAAACTATTTATCAGACCGACTTCAGAAGTATTATTCGCCGATTTATTTAAAAACTCAATTAAATCGTATAATGATTTGCCATTGGTATATAACCAATGGGCAAACGTTGTGCGGTGAGAAAAAACCACCAACCCATTTTTGCGTTCGCGTGAATTCTTATGACAAGAAGGGCATTCTTGTCATTCAGAAGCAATGGAAGCTAGAATTTTAGTTCGTGAAATGATTAAGTTATATGCTAAATTCTTAAAAAAATATTTAGCCATTCCAACTATTTTAGGTAAAAAAACTCATAAAGAGAAGTTTGCTGGTGCTTTAAGTACTTACACCATTGAAGCAATGATGAAAGATGGGAAGGCATTGCAATCTGGAACTAGCCATTATTTAGCTCAAAATTTTGCAAAAGCTTATAAAATTAGTTTTAAAAATAAAGAAAACCAAGAAAACTTTGTTTATCAAACTTCGTGAGGAATGACCACTCGTTTAATTGGTGCATTGATTATGACTCATGGCGATAATCGGGGAATTATTATTCCACCACGGGTTGCTCCTGTGCAAGTAGATGTTTTAGAATTATTTGCGGCTAAAGATCCAAAAGTATCTGAAGTTGCAAAGAAATTAAGTATAGATTTAGGAAGATTGTATAGAGTTAACTTAGATTCTTCAAATAAAAACCCAGGCTTCAAAGCATCTAATAGTGAAATTCAAGGTGTCCCATTACGTGTTGAAATTGGTCCAAGGGACCTTGAACAAAATAAAGTGCAATTAATCAGAAGAGATACTTTACAAAAAGAATTAGTTGACCTTGCAGATGTTAAGAAGCGTGTTGGTGTTTTATTAGAAGAGATTCAAGAAAATTTATATCTTGAAGCCAAAAAACGTTTGGAGGATAAAACCAAACATGTTGATAATTATGAAGACTTCAAAAAAGAAATTGCTGCTCAAAACTTTGTAGTTGCACCATTTTGTTGTTCTGATACAGTTGAAGAACTGATTAAAGAAGAAACTGGAGCTAGTGCTCGTTGTATTTTGTTAAAAAAACAAGTTATGGAGAAGAAAAGTCTCAAAAATTGTATTAATCCTGAGTGTGACAAAGCAACCCGTAGATACGTTGTTTTTGCTAAATCATACTAATTTTTAAAAATTCCCCGGGAAAAACTGGCCATTTTTCCTTTTTCAGTTTTTTTGGCAAGATTTATTTAAAATATTAATAGAAAAATGTAAAGAGGTAAACAATGCTCGACAAGAATATTTTAGATGCAAAAAAACTTATGATGAAAGAAATGGAAGACAAGGATTTTTACGCACAAATGTGTAAATTACTTAGAGAATTATTCGCAACATACTTAGAATACAAAGATTTAATCAAGAAACAACTTATCAGAACAAAACTCGAATTAAGATTTTTCCCAAATGATAAAAATATCGAAGAAGGTTTAGGTTATTTGGAGGAAAAATTAAAGAATAAGGAAGATTTTATTCAGTTAATACTATCTTATATGAGTGCTGAATCAGCTTGATTGTTAAAAAATTGTTATTTAAATAATGAAACCAAAGATATGACCGAATGATATTTAAAACATTTCTCAAAAACCACCTTTTATAAAAAGAAAAAAACTGCAGTTTTAGAATTTGCGAGTTATTATCTTGTATTACTATAACTACAGTTATGAGCAACGAGAGAATTCAAGTAGCTCAGATGAGAATTTTGTTTTAGGTGATAATTTTACTTCAACTATCTTTTGGAATGATCGTGATGTTAAAAACAAGCACGAGTGAGAAGTAAACTTTGAACTTGAAGTTTCTTATAGTCCTGGATTAAAGGCGCCACACGTCTTTTTTGAACCTAAGAATTTAGATACTAATAAATTAATTAAAGGCTACACACTTCGTATCAACTCTAAAGAAGTTGGTCGTTTTGTTACAAACAAAAAGGCATTAATTGACTTTAACAATACTGTAAAAGAATTCACTAAAGAGGCAGAAAACTTAAAAAACCTTGAAATTGCTTTTTTGAATGATGAACTTAAAGAAGTTGGACAATATATCATTCTTTATGATAAAGTGAACAAAAATAGTGATAAAAGAGTATTAACTAGTAATAAAACTCAAAAGATCAAAAAACCTTTTGCCTATGTTTATTTTTTAAACAATGGTAAATTGACAATTCAACGTAAATATTTTCATATCATTTTTCTTTGAAATGATATTGTAAAAAATACTAAGATTACCCAAATTGGATCGATGGTATATTATTCTGATCCTTTGCGTAAAGAAATTAAGGAATTATTTCCGAAAAGTGATGATATTCAACTGTTAGTTGAAAATCCTTATTTTAGAATGCCTAACGTAATTGAAAAAGATCCAAATATTGCTATTTCAACAAAAGCACAAGTTGATGATGATTCAGTTTGAACCGTTACTTTCCATATTGATGATTATCTTGCTGCTGATTATATTAATGGAACAATTGTGAAAAGTTCATCAAGCATAAATGCTAAAAAGGTTTTAGAAATACCTGAAAAAGTTACACCTAGATATGAATATGTACTTAGTTTTCATTTATTTAATGATTTAGTTAGTGTCTACAATAATGGTGAAAAAAATCCTGAAGATCAACCTAAGCCAGATAAAAGCCGATATTTAGAAATTGTGGAATCTGAACGTGTACTTGAAAGAGAATACTCATATAAAATAACTTTGGAAGAAATTAATAATATGCATTTTAATCGATCGACTGAATGAACTATTGAAGATTATCAAATTAGGAAACGCCGCAATGAGTAAACTAGGCTCAAAAGCTAAGATTTTATTATTTGTATCAGGAGCCATCTTGGTGGGATCTTTAGGCTATGTTATTATTACTACTCAAAGGAAATCTAATGATGAAACACCAAAAGAGCCGCGTTTAGAAGAAAAAGAACCTGGTAATGATCCTATTAATCCACCAAAAGCAAAGCGGTCAATTTTTCCGCAAATTTTACAAAAAGAAATTGAGTATACGAAAAAATATGACCAAAGCGGAAATGTAATTTTAGATCAAGCATTTGCTTCAAGATTATTTAGACATATTTTATATCGTGTTGACTCTTTCAAAGGTGAAATTTTGTTTGACTATACAATTAACCAGAGTAAAAAAACTATAACACTTTATTTTAAATTAATGGATGGACAAACCTTAGTTGAAGCAAAAAGTTATGAAATCCCGTTTTAGAGTATAATTAGCATATGAATACAAGAGACAAAATTATTGCAAAATTTGAATCTTTGACTAAAAAGAAAGTTAGTGAACATGATTTTATTAAAGATTTAAAAATAGATTCTCTAGATTTAGCAGAAGTTATTATTGAAGCAGAAGAAGAATTTAATATTTCAATTAGCGATCTAGAATTATTATCTTTAACTACAATTAAGAGTGTAATTGATTTAATTCAAGAAAAACTTAATTAGTTTTAGTAATATAAATTTAAAGTTGGCAATAGGAAATGCCAACTTTTTATATATCCAAAAATAATTTATTTTTTGCTTTAATGTTTTTAAACTAGGGTGTGGTATAATTTTAAGGTAAATATATATATATATATATATCTGAGTATGCTTATATATTTACACAATTTCAAATATCGAATTTTAATTACGAAAGGAAAAAGAAATGTCAATCACAGGACTTTTTAAATCAAAGTCAGCTAAAGCTAGTGATAATTCTAAAAAAGGTAATTTACGCCAAATTTTATCTAAAATTTCTGGTGCATTTATGTTACCTATTTCAGTTATGTCAATTGCTGGATTGTTCCTTGGTGTTGGTGCTGCTATCGCAAGTAACAGCACAGCAGAAGGTGCTAAGAAATTTGGTGAATTTATCCAAACTTTAGGTGACCCAGTGTTTGCTGCATTACCAGTTTTATTTGCTATTGCTTTTGTTATAGCCTTTACTGATGAAGCCGGTGTTGCGGTCTTTGCAACGATTATTGGTTACTTAATATTCGTTGCTGTTCAACAAGTATTTATTACTGAATCTCAGACTCCAGACAAACAACCTCAAGTTGTTATCTTATTTGAGGGAGCTGGGCGTAGTAAAAGTGAACTTGTTAAAATCGTAGGTAAAACATTAGGATTTACCTCACTACAAACCTCTGTTTTTGGTGGTATTGCAGTTGGAATGATTGTACAATATTTATACAATAAATTTCACACAATTCAATTACCTCAAATTATTTCATTCTTTGGAGGAAAGAGATTTGTTGCATTAGTAACTATTCCTGCAATGGCTTTGCTTGCAATTGTATTCTTAATTTTCTGACCATGAGTGGGTATTATTCTTAACAAATTAGGTGCCGCATTAGGCAGAACTCCATATGGATTTGATTCCCTAATTTTTGGGTACATCGAAAGATCATTAATTCCATTTGGATTACACCACGTATTCTACTCTCCATTATGATATACATCAGTTGGGGGAGATGCTGGTGCAACTATTGAATCTGGTCTTAAAGCTGCTGGAACTGTAGTTGTTGCTGGTGAAAATACAGCTGCTATTTTAAAGGATTATAACTTAGATAAAGCAGCATTCCAAGGTGACTCAACAGCTGCCTTAAAACTTCTTAAATACGGAAACTTTATTGACTATACCGCTGATGGTAAAAAGTTTGCAATTCCATTGTTTACATTCTTACAAAATAATGGAATGAAAATTGGTAGATTTGCCGATGGTAAATTCTCAGGAATGATGTTTGGACTACCAGCTGCAGCAGCTGCTATGGTGTGAGCTGCTCCAAAAGAAAACCGTAAAGTAGCAATTGGTACTGTGTTCCCTGCTGCACTTACTTCATTTGTAACAGGTGTTACAGAACCAATTGAATTCACATTCTTATTCTTATCACCATTATTATTCTGAGGATTCCACGCTGTTATGATGGCTATTTCATTCTGATTAGCTAACTTACTTGGTGTGCATATTCCAATGGCATTTAGTGGTGGAGCATTAGATATGTTATTATATGGAATTGTTCCAGTTCAAAAAGGAACAAACTTCTGATGACCACTTCTTGTTGGTATTGCTTATGTACCAATTTACTTCTTTGGATTCTTATTTATTATCAAATGACAAAACCTTGAAACCCCAGGTCGTGGAAAAACAGTAAGATTATTTACTAAAAAAGACTACCTAAACAAAAAAGATGGTAAAACTGCGGAAAAAGTTGAAGATAAGACAACAGTAGATCCACAAGTTGCTGCTATTGTTGAAGGTTATGGTGGAGTAGATAATATTGTTGCATTTAACAACTGTGCTTCAAGATTAAGATATGATATTAAAGATTTATCTAAAGTATCAGAAGAAAAACTAAAAGCTGCTGGAGCAGTTGCTATTAAAGTCGAAGGTGCAAACCACGTACAAGCAATTATGGGTCCAGTTGCTGAACAATTAAACGCAAAAATTAAATCACAAATTTCACTACTTAGATCTCAATCTCCAGCACCAGTTGTTGAAGAAAAAACTGAAGATCGATGTAATGAAATAAAATTATATAGTCCTTCAAAAGGTAAATTAGTTGATATTAGTGCAGTTCAAGACGGAGTATTCTCTGACAAACTACTAGGAGATGGATTTGCTATCCAAGTTGGTGAAACAGGTAAAGTTGATGTTTATGCACCAATTGATGGTAAAATTACTGTAGCCTACCCAACTAAACATGCCTTTGGCATCGTGTCAACATGTGGAGCATTATCATTACTAATTCATATTGGTGTTGATACTGTTAAACTGGATGGACTTGGATTTACATCACACGTTGAGGTAGACCAAGTTGTATCAAAAGGTGATAAAATTTCTACTGTTGATTTAGATGTTTTAAAAGCTAATGGTATTGCCAAAACTGATGTTATTGTTGTTGCCCTTTCTGAAAGTGCAAAAACTACAGTTGTTTTAGAAAACACTGGATCTTCAGTTGAACAAGCTACCTTAGTTGGAAAAGTACTATAAAATTTAAATACTACCTAAATATATAAAAACATACCATATTGGTATGTTTTTCATTTATGTTATAATATTAATATTATGACATATTTTCAACAAGCTACAAGATCAAGTAACCCTAATCCTTTTTATAGTGGCGAACGTAGTTTAAAAATTGATTCAACAGTTGCAATTTTACTAGCCGTTTCATTTATTATTTTTGCAATTATTTGCCTTGCAATGCATAATTATACCCGTCGCAAGATAAAAGAGTATAAAGAAAAACAATTACATGAATATAAGTTAAATAATCCTAGCCGTAAAAATGTAACTTACGAAAATGCCCGCTTATATTTACCTGCCTGGCAAAGAGCTAAATATAATGCCCATATTTTTCTCGCAGTTATTTTTATTGTTGGAGCAATTGCTTTTTTAAGTGGAAGTACTCTAACAACTTTATAAAATTTATCTTTTTTGTAATTTTTAACACTATTTTGTTTTTAATAAAAACCCCATAAGTTGAACCAAATTAATTTGCAATACTTATGGGGTTTAATATAAACTCAGTTATGTGTACTTTCATAAATGCTTCATACCATATTTTAGTGATCCTGTTTACTTTCATGGTATTAATATATGGATCTAAATAGTCGTCATTGGACACTTTTTTTCAAGAAAGTTTATTTATATAAACACCACAAGAAAATTTGGTATAATAAATATGGTAATTATATCCTTAAAAATAAATATATAATTACCAATAAGGAGGCTAATGAAAGCAAAAAATAAACTTAAATATTGGTTATTCCCTATTTTAACTATAAGCTCTGCTGCAGTTATGGTAACAATAGGTAAAAATAACCCAAAACTTACAAAAAATGAAAGTATTAATTCAAAATTTTACGAGATCGTAAACACTTCAACAATTAGCAATTCAGACAAAGGAACTGCCACCCAAAATGGAATTGGTGTTAAACGGTTTGATATTATTTTCAAAGGTACGTCTCATGTTGATCTTGAAGATAAGGTTAATGTTATAGCAGAAAATTATTTAAAAACTACTAAAAAAAACTTAGTTTATGTTACAGGGCAATATTTAAAGACAATCTCAATAGCTGTAACTGAGAACAATGACTATGAAACTCTTAAGCAAGCCTTAGGCAAATTTGCTCTTGATGATGAGGATGTATCAAGTTTGTACGGATTTAATACAGACTATACATTTAACGATTTCATTGAGAATAAAATTAAACAAAGCTCAATAGTAAGCACTGCTACTAAAATACCTCCCCGCCTAAACCCGGAAATAGCTTTTGATACTAGGCCTGTATATAGCAATTATCATTTATATGAGTTGGTCGGCTTAAATAAAGATGTAATTTATGCCCATTTTAACGAATATGTAAATAAAAATCCTATAAAAGTTGGAATTTTAGAAGCTAAAGGTGTAATTAATAATGATGAAACTCCTTTTTACTGAAATAAAAAATATGGCAATGGAGCACATTGAAGAAATGAATGATTTTACACTGAGTCATATAGTAATCATGCTAATAATGTAGGTGAAATTTTAGTGGGTCAAAAAGGTATAAATCCAACAGCTACTTTATGAAGTGTTGAATTAAATACACACTGAAATGGGATGGCAGGTGAAATGAACTTTTTCTTAAGCAGAGGTGTAAAAATTATAAATAATAGTTGAGGCTTTACAGATCCAAAAAATGATATACCTAATCAGGTTTATAATTCTAATTCTAGATACTTTGACGAATTAATTAAATCAAATCCTGAAATAGTTAATTTTATATCTGCTGGTAATAATTATTCAGGAATAAATACTGATGAGCTAAAAACCGATCCATATAAAACATTAGCTGGTACTGGTTTATCTAAGAATAGCATTGTAGTTGGTGCTATTAATGATGATTATTGGCAAACTAAAACAAGTTATAGCCAAGTTGGGAGTGAGAATAATTACTTAACAGCTGTAGCATACGGAGGAGAATATAATTTTTCTAGCAAAACAACTAAAGAAGTAGATTTTAGTGGACATGGCACAAGTTTTTCAACTCCAGTCATTACTGCCTTAACATCAATGGTTATTCAAAGAAATCCATATTGATTTAACTTAGGACATGATTCAATAATTGCTAAATCTGCAATAATTTCAGGATCTGTAAAACCAAGATACACAAATTCTGTTTATACTAATGAAACAGGGTTTGGAATACCTCAGTTTGAATTTGTGGATCAAGCTGTTAAAAATCTTAAATACCATAAAAAAACGGGACCTAAATTTACTGCAAACCATGGCATTTATTTAAATAAAGGAGATACAATTAGAGCAAATATTTCATGATTAGCAGAAGTAAGAAATAAACAAAATATAGTTGATTTTGATTTAAAAGTTTACGATCCAGGTAATTCTTTATTAACATGATCTACTTTAGGTGAGAGAAACACAGAAACTGTAGAATTTACAGCACAAAAAAGTGGATATTACAATTTCAATCTTTTAAGATACGATAGTAATGATATAAAAAGGGATTTAGCGTTTACATATGCGATTAAAAGAGCAAAAAATCAAACTTAAAAGATTATTTTACTTGTTCAGTGTTCCTGCCCTAGCTTTGGCTACACTATCTGCAGTATCTTGTTCTAATACAACAAGTGAACCCTACTTTTCAGAATCAAAAACAGATGGGGGTCAAAGAGTGGTTAGATTTCATTATCCAAATAGTGCACCTGATTATGAAAATGCCTTATGATCTTCAGTTTTCTATGACGAAATTGAAAAAAGTGCTCTTTTTGATGATGCTTTTAAAAACGAACATGCAGAAATTATAAAAAAGTATAATGATGCTTATAATGAATATCATAAACCAACAACGTATTATGATGAAAAAGATAGTGATGCAAAGTATGCAAAATTAAGAGATGCTCAAAAAGAGGTTATTGATAAATGGCAAGTAAAAAATATAAAAATCAATAAAAGTAATATATTTAGTTTAATAAACTCAAAAGATGAGTTATCTTCTGATAAATACATTGACATTAAAGATATTTTTAAGAACATTGATTTTAGTAAATCTTCAATCTTAGTTATAAACGGGCTGAACTATGTAACAAACACCTCTAATTCAGTTGTAAAGGATTCAGGATATTGAATTAAAAAAATTGATATAACAAATAATTTGATTAATCTCCAATATAAATGGGTAGAAATTAGAGAAAAAGGTTCAAGAAGTGCTGCAGAAGATCAAGTTTTAAGTGGTACATCAACGGTACATTACATAGTTATAGATAAACTTTCAGATATTAAAAATTACGATTTTTCATTTACCAAAACTTAACATTACAATAATTTATTTAAAAAAGGTTAACAAGATATAAACATGGACAGCAAAATTTAACATTTTAGTTATTTATAATTCCATAGCAAATTGCTGTGGAGTTTTTCAGTTTAAGTTTGATTGAATTCGGTCATTGTTGTACCAAATTACATATTCTTGTATCATATCATTAAGTTCATTAAATGTTATTTTTGAATAATCTAAATCATTTAATAATTCAGTTTTAATGATTCCAAACCAATATTCAATTTCTCGATTATCAAGAGAATTTCCCACTCTTGATAACGAAATAATCCCACCAAGATTTTTAACTTCTTTAATATATTGATGATGTGTATATTGAAAGCCATGATCTGAGTGAATGATAAAGTTTTTGTATTTGTATTGCTTTAATGAATTTAAATTGTCTAAAACTAGTTCTAGATTATTACTTTTTGATAATTTAAAACCAACAATTTGTTTAGTTTTATGAGACAAAATTGCAGACAAATAAACGTGTGATTCTAACACATCTTTTGGCGCTTTTATATATGAAACATCAGTTGCATAAATATTTCGATTGTTTTGATCATTATAATCACGATTTACGAAGTTATCAATCTGAGTAGATAGATTTTTAATTTCTTTTCGTTTTGATTTTTGTCTAAGCTTACATTTTAGGCCTAAAAGGTTCATATATCTCCCTAATGAACGTTCGTTTATATCTATTTTGTATTTTTTAGATATGTAAACACTTAGTTTTAACCTTCCATATCTTGACTTTGTTTCTGCGAACGATTTTTCGATTACATCACTATATTTAGGGAGTTTTTGTGCAATTTTAATATTTTGAGTTTTAGAAATTGTTTGTCTAGAAATGCCAAAAACTTCTGCAAGCTTAACATAACTTATACTAAAACTTTTAGATTCAATAACTTTCTTACTTTTAGGTAATTCGTTGGTAATTTCATAATATCTTTTAGCTATTTGTAACAAATCATCACGATCAAAAATATCTCAATTTGGTTCTCTTTTCGTCTTAGGTTTGCCGCTTCCTTTTTTACGGCTTTCACCTTTCTTTGTCTGCAATAAGTCTTCCATACCTAAATTATAATACTTAATTATTTTATTAATTCTAACTTTTACACTATTTCTTTGTAAGTTTTTTGTTTCTGGTGATATTTGGTAAATAGCTTGGAAAGCACCTGGGAAACCTGATTTTTGATATTCTTCATATATTTTTGCAAATTCTTCTTTCTTTAAATGTCTTGACATAATTTATCCTTTCAAAAAAATTCTTCGTTGGTACCAACGAATGGTAACAGAAAAGCTAACATTTACATGTTAACTTTTCTGTCCGGCTTTAATAATGTTAACTTTTTTTCATTATGATAATTTACCTTTTTATCAGTAATTTGTAGATTTATATAATTGTTCTAAGGTTATTAAGGCGTGCGAAATTGAAGCAATAAAATGTTAGATTTATATGTGTCAAGATAGTAATATTTATTTTTCGTAAAGTACCATAGACCAAAGAAAAATTCAAAAAATAGAATAAACTTTGGTATAATTAAAATGTAGGTTTTTTATGTAACAACTCTAGAAAAATAGCTAAAAAATCTACATAAGTAAAAAAAGAAAGGATACAAAACATGAAATTTAAAAAAAGTAAATTAATTCCTTTATCAATATTAAGTTCTTGCATATGAAAACTCTGTTGATGACTTACTTGCTGTTACACATGTGGTACGCCATGAAAAATAAATTAAAATTTATCATAGGAACTTTAACACCCCTTTTTATGACCTTTTTTACTTACTCATGCTCTAGTATTCAACATAATGAATCTGAACCAGATATTAAAGATGAAACAAACAAGGAAGATAAGGAATATGATGAAGCTTATAAGGAACTTTGAAATATTTATACATCTCTAACGTCAACATTCCGTTCTTATATTAAAGAAGGTGTTTTCATGACACCTACAAGTTTGAAAAATATTAACCATATGCCTTATAGTGTTTTTAATTTTGATTTTTTTGACCTTAATGATCAAAGAGTTTTATATCGTAAATATGTCCAAATCTCTAATAAAGAAGATTTTGATGATCTTATTATAAAAAGATATAAAGAATTAAATAATTTTAATAACACTGTTGCATCTAATGAAGAAATACAAAAAACATTTGAAAAATTATATTTAAACAATCAGCCTATCGATCAGATCTTAAACCAAAATCATATTTATATAATAGACTCTAGTGGTTTTTCTGTTGATAATATTCATGAATTTGTTATCCCTTTTAAAAACAAAGATTCACAAATTATTAATTTAATTCCTTTTGTTTTGCCTCAAGTGCAACCCCATGGATTAATATCAAGGCGAACTTGAGGAGTTTTCCTGATTCCTAAAGACAAAACAGTTAAATTTAATCAATTTCCATACCAGAGATTATCAGATAGAAGGCAATCAATAATTAATTTTAAAAATAACCTTTTAAAATGATATCAAGATGAATACAAAAAATTTTATAAAGAATCTTAATAATTTAGATTATAAGACCTATTAAATAAATAATGGGTCTTTTTTTTGTATCAATTTTGAATTATTCTTTGTTATAAATCTATTTATAGACTTTTTTAGATTAATATTAAAATAAACACAATTATCTTATATAATATAAACAATTTTATATATTATAAATTTTGATATTAAAGGAGTTATTTATGGATTATAAAAAAACTTTAAACATGCCCCAAACTAATTTTGAAATGAGGGCTAATTTAACAAATAAAGAGGCTAGTTACCGAAATTTTTGATTAGAATCAAAAATTTACCAAAAAGCTATTTTAAAAAATAAAAATAATAAAAAATTTATTTTACATGATGGTCCACCATATGCAAATGGGGATATTCACATTGGTCATGCACTCAATAAGATTTTAAAAGATATTATCGTGCGTTATAAGACTTTAAAAGGATTTTATTCTCCTTTTGTACTTGGCTGAGACACTCATGGTTTACCTATTGAACATAAAATGCTAAGTGATGCTAATTTACATCAAGAAGATTTGGATGTTGTAACATTGCGTAAACGAGCAGCACAATATGCAAGTGAACAAATTATTCGTCAAAAAGGGCAATTTAGTTTATTACAAATTTTTACCGACATGGATAAGATTTATGTAACGATGGATAAACAATATGAAGTAGAACAATTAAAAGTGCTTAAGAAATTTGCATTAGATGGTTTAGTTTACAAAGCATTAAAACCAGTTTATTGATCACCAAGTTCACAAAGTGCATTGGCTGAATCTGAAGTTGAATATCATGATGTAGTATCTCCTTCAATCTTTGTTGCTTTTAAAGTAAAAAGCTCAGATTTTCTAAATATTTTAGTTGATGATAATTTAATTATTTGGACAACAACTCCATGAACTTTAATTGCCAATGCTGCTGTTGCATTAGGTGAAAATATTGAATATGCAAGAGTTAAGGCAAATAATCAATATTATATTATTGCAAGTGAATTAGTTGATAGTGTTGCTGGAACAATTGGCTGAGAAACTTATGAAGTAGTTACAAGGTTTTTAGGGAAAGAAATTAGCAATATTTGATATCAAACTCCAATTTTAAAACAAGCTGCACCAGTTGTGCTTGGGCACCATGTTACTACTGAAAGTGGTTCAGGTCTTGTTCATATTGCACCATTATTTGGAGAAGATGACTTTTTAATTGGAAAACAAAATAACTTAAATATGATTATGCATATTTCAGATAAAGGTTATATTTATAATACAAATACCCAATTTGATGGTTTATTTTACGATGATGCTAATAAACAAATTTCGGAGTTTCTTGGTAACGCTTTATTAAATTTCAAACGATTTAAACACTCATATCCACATGATTGAAGAACCCATAAACCAATTATTTTCCGTGGAACTCCGCAATGATTTGTATCAATTGATAAAATTAGGGATAAGATTTTAGACCAAATTGAAAATAATGTAATTACACATTCTCCGTGGGCTAAAAAGCGAATTGCGAAAATGATTGAAAATCGCAATGACTGAACTATTTCGCGTCAAAGATCATGAGGTGTTCCGTTAATTTTCTTTTATGACCAAAATGATAATCCAGTAATCAAAGAAGATATCTTTGATTATGTAATTGATTTAGTAGGTCAATATGGTACTGATGTTTGATGAGAAAAAACCGCTGATGAATTATTACCTGAGCAATACCGTAATTTAGGTTATAAAAAAGAAATGGATATTATGGATGTTTGATTTGATTCAGGAGTTTCATCAATTGCAACTGATATTGATGGAGGATTTTCACAAGCTCCATATAGTGTCTACTTAGAAGGGTCAGACCAGTACCGTGGGTGATTTAACTCATCTTTAATTAATTCAGTAGCTTATAATGGATTTAGTCCATATGTGAATTTAATCTCACATGGATTTACCCTTGACCAAAAAGGTGAAAAAATGTCTAAATCAAAAGGAAATACTATTTCGCCTTTAGAAGTGGTCTCAAAACGTGGTGCAGATATTTTAAGGTTATGAGTAGCAAATAGTGAATATACTAATGATGTCACAATTTCTGACACGATTTTAGACCAAAATACTGAAATTTACCGTAAGATACGTAATACTATTAGGTTTTTACTTGGCAATTTACATAATTACCAATATGACCCAAATACTAAACGGAGTGGTATACATTTATTTATTAAAGAACAACTTAATGAATTAAAATATAATGTACAAAATGCATATGATCAATTTAAATTTATTAATGTAATTAAATTGGTCAATAATTATATCGTCGAATTATCAAGTTTTTATTTATCAGTTACTAAAGATATTTTATATGTACGTAAGTTTAATGATCCTGAGTGCTTAATGACTTTAGCAAATATGTTTGAAATTGCTGAATTCTTAATTGTTGCACTAGCACCAATTTTACCAACAACTGCCGAAGAAGCCTATAGTCACTTCCCCAAAGCAACTAAAGAAGAATCAGTAATGCTTGAAAGGTTAGAAACAGTATCACAACAATCAGTTAACTATGAAATTTTAAAAAAATATCAAGGATTCTTTGAATTTAGGTCACAAGTAAATTTATTAATTGAAAATGCAATTAAAATGGGTAATGTTAAACGTTCTAATGAATTAGAACTTTGTTATGATTTTGATAAATATACTGCTTACCAAGATTTAGATTTTAAAAATTTACTTGGTGTTGGTAAACTAACTAACAGCAAAGAATTAAAAGTGCAAAAATTTGAATCTTTAAAATGTTTAAGATGTTGAAATCATTTTGAACCAAATACTATTAAAAATGATATATGTGAGAAATGTCATGAAGCACTTGAAACATAGATTAGATAGAAACCTTAATTATATTAAGGCAAATAAATATAAAATTCTTGGTATATATTTAGTTTTATTTGTTTCATTTTTAATCTTATTTTTGTTTGACCAATTGACTAAAACCTTATTATTTGAACATGGTTCTGTTATAAATGATGATAAAGTCTGAATTAATGATCGATTATATGTTGTAACACATGATGGAAGCTTTGTGTGAGCTGAAAGCATTTGACCAAATAACCCTGATCAATGACCAGTGTACGGATTTTTAGGAATCAGAAGTATTTGGCATGGAGGAGTTACATTAGTTAAGACAAGAAATCAATTTTTAATTCAAGGATTAAGTGTTGTCTTTTGCACTGTAGTCTTAATTAGCCCTTTAATTTGGCGTAATTTAGGTTATGGAGGAGGAATAATTTTAGGTAATATTTTAGCTGGAGTTGCTGGAAATATGATCGATCGCTTTATTTTTCAAACACATGTTAAAGATGTCTTTTACTTTACTTTTAGTGCTAATTCAGGAACTTTTAACATAGCTGATGTTGAGATAATGATGGGCATTATTAGTTTTACAATTTACACTTTCTTCTCTTCTCGTAAAAAAACTTATTCTAATATTCAACACTTAGTTGCCTAAGTTTCCTGGACTAAAGATGGTCCAGGTTTTTAAATATTTTAATACTTTATTTTTTTAAAAAATAAAGTAAAATATTCCCAATATGGACCAAAGCCAAGAAAAACAAAAAAATATCTTATTTAGTTTTTTAAATAAAGATAGTCAGGCAAATAATTTAGAGCAAAAACTTGATAATTGTGCTAATAATGCTGAATTATTAAAATTTAAAATGGGGAAATACTTGCATAACTGTCAAAAAGGAAAATTATCTTTTAAAGAAATTGTCCAAAGATATTGATTTAGAATTTTTATGCTCTTTTGAGCAGCCCTTATATTTAATGGTGGAATTCAAGTATTCTTAAAACCTGCTGAAACAATTCCTTCAGGGGTAACTGGAATCCCCACTTTAATTCAATATATCGTACCAGCAACTGAACCTTATTTTGCTTTAATTTATTTAGCTTGTAATTTACCGCTATTTTTAATCTTTTTTAAAAAAGTAAAACTAAGTTTTATCCTCTTTACTTTTATTTTTATGTTATTTCAAATTTTAACTAACCTGATCTTTACTACTCCAGAAGTCTCAGAATGGTTTAAAGATAAAATTGTCTTAACTGAAAAATACTTACCATACACAAATTGAAGTAATTTAATTAATGCAATTATCGGAGCTTCATTAGTGGGCCTTGGAATTTCATTGGCTTGAAAATCTGGTGGCTCAACAGGTGGGACTGATATTATTGGATATTATTTTTCAACTAAAGCTAAAAAAAGTATTGGTCAAGTATTATCAACTCTAGGTTTTGCGAGTGCCTTAGTTTTCTTAATTATTTTTGCATTTATTAAGCCAAATTATTTAAAAGAAGAACCTTTAACAATTCAGCAAATTATGGCTTTAAATTCTCAAGAATATGCACAATTACATGATTATAAAGGAATTAACCAAAATCTTGAAGCAGTAACTAAGCAACATGAACTCATTACCAAAAATTATTATGAATCAAAGATTTATTTTGGTATGCGTGAAATTACTACTTTTATATATATTATTGTAGTAAATTTAGTAGTAAATTTACTATACCCGAAATATAAGAAAGTTTCATTAACTATTATTAGTTCAAATCCCGAGATTGTCATTGCATATTTTAAATTAATTAATTTTTGACATTCATATCGCATTGAAAAATATATCTCTGGTTATACAAATCAAGAAGGAACCAAAATCGTCACAGTGCTTTTAAGCTTAGAAGCAAATAATATTATTGCAGATTTAAAACAAATGGATCCTAAAATTTGAATCTCAGTTGAAAAAGTAACTCAGATCCAAGGGTTGTTTAGCACTGATTATGTTGAACAATAATTACTAAGACCTAATTATGGTCTTATTTTTTTACTTTTTTAGTTTTGCATATAAAAATAATTTATCAATTAAACGGAAGGAGAAATAAGCATGAAATTAAGTAATTTAGAAAAATTAGATGAACAAGAACTTAAGCAAACTAATGCTGCTTTTAGTATTAGTGCCATAGTTTCCAGTATCCCAGTTTTAATGAATTCTTTAGCATCAATTTTAGGATTTTTTAAAGCTGCCTTTTCGATCGATGGCGAAGTAAAAGATAAATTAACAACCTTTAAATGAGACAATACTAAAAAACAAGATACCAACCAAACACCAAGCGGATTTAACTTTTTTTAATATAAAAAGTTGGTTATAAGGATAACCAACTTTTTCTTATACTAATTCTTCATTTAATAATGCTAATACTTCATCTTGTGTGCTTAAGTCTAAAGCACGATTTGCTAAATCTTTCATTTGTTCATAATTTAAATTATTAATTAAGTCACGAGCACTTAAAACGCTGCTTGCACTCATTGAAAATTCATCAAGGCCTAAACCTACTAAAAGTGGGATAGCACGTTTATCACCAGCCATTTCACCACACATACCTGCTCATTTACCATTTTTATGAGCACCTTTAATTACATGACTAATTAAACGTAAAACTGATGGATTTAATGGTTGATATAAATAAGAAATATTTTCATTCATACGATCAGCTGCCATCGAGTATTGAATCAAATCATTTGTACCAATTGAAACAAAGTCGGCATGTTCACTAAATTTATCTGCTAAAATAGCTGCTGCAGGAGTTTCAATCATTAATCCAACTTCTATATCATAGATTGGTTTAATGTTTGGATATTGATCTTTTAATTCATTGTAACATTTTATAAATACTTCTTTCGCATCTAAAAATTCACGTACGTTTGTAATCATTGGGAACATAATTGCAACTTTTCCAAATTCACTAGCACGAATTAAGGCACGTAATTGTGTTTTGAAAATATCTAAGTTTTGTAAACAAAATCTAATTGCACGGTAACCTAAAAATGGATTCATTTCTTCTGGGAATTTAAAGTATTTTAAGGTTTTATCACCACCAATATCTAAAGTTCTAATAACAACTCTTTTACCTTTCATGCCCTCAACTACTGCTTTATAAGCATTAAATTGTTCTTCTTCAGTTGGTCAATTAGCATTATCCATGTATAAAAATTCTGATCTAAATAATCCAATACCTTCAGCATCATTGTCAATAACACCAGGTAAGTCTTTTGGTGTACCAATATTAGCGGCTAATTCTACATGTTTACCATCAAGAGTTTTTGATTCTTGTCCCTTTAACTTTGTAAGCATTGCCAAATAATTTAAATATTTTTCTTTTGCAACCTGGAATTTTTGAGTTTGCTCTTCATTAGGATTTAAAATAACTTCTCCAGTTGCTCCATCTAAGGCGATTAAATCCCCATGCACTGCATGTTCCATAACACCTGCAGCTCCAACTACAGATGGAATTCCAAGGCTACGGGACATAATAGCTGTATGCGATGTAGGTCCACCAATATTGGTTACAAATCCTTTAACAAATTCTTTGTTTAATTGTACTGTTTGTGATGGGCTTAGATCTTGAGAAACAATAACGACTTCCTCGCTAATATTAGCTAAATCAGGTTCTTCTAAGCCATTTAAAACGTATAAAAGTTTTTTAAGTACATCTTTGATATCAGCGGCCCTTTCACGCATATATTCATCATCCATCATTTCAAAAGTACTTGCAAAACTCGTGTAAAATTCTTTAACAGCATATTCTGTTGTTTCAGAATTATTTTTAATATTATTTTCAATTGTTTCAATAGCAAAAGGATCATTGACAAAGCCAATATGTGCTTCAAAGATTGCAGCATGTTCTGGGTCTTGTGCCAGTTTTTTAGTTTGCTCAATTTTTGCTACAACTTTTTCTCTTGCTTCTTGATATAAATTAAGTTCACCTTGTACATCATTAGTTTTTTGAGTAATTTCAACCGGTAATTCTTCGATTTTGAAGATTTTTGAAATTGCTACACCTTTTGATGCTCCGATACCTTTAATATTCATAATATACCTCTCATATATTTTTAATTTGCTTTAAATTCTATAATGTTATATTTTAATAGAAAATATTAATAATTAAATAGATTATACAAAGAAAAATAAAAAAAGGTGGAATTGTTTCCATATTTTATTTTTCAAATATTAATTTAATTAATTCTTCTTTATTTAGGATTTTATATTCTCCTTCAGATAAATCATTAGACAAACTTAAAAACCCTATTTTAGTTCGTTTTAAGTCTGTTACAGTATATCCAAATTTTGCAAACATCCGTTTTACTTGGTGAAATTTCCCTTCAGATATTTTCAAGTTTGCATGAAATTTATCTAAAATAGTTAAGTAAGCTGGTAAAGTATAAAAATCTCCAAGGTCAAACCCTGCTTTGAAAATATTTATCAAGTTTTTATCTAAGGGTTTATCAACTGTTACAAAATACGTTTTCAATAAATCTTTTTTAGGGCTTGTTAACTTATGAGTTAAATTGCCATCAGTAGTAATAATTAATAGGCCAGTAGTATCCAAATCAAGGCGGCCAATTGTATGAATATTATTAAGTGATTTTAAATGTTCAGGCAGTAAATCAAAGACAGTTTGATGCATTTTATCAAAATTTGCACAAATATAACCTTTAGGTTTATTTAAAATCAGATAAATTTCTTGATTATTTTTTATAATTACATCATTAACTATAATTTGATCTTGTAATGCAATTATTAAACCTGGATCTTTAGCAATTACATTATTTACTTTAACTTTACCTTTATTTATTAATTTTTTTGCTTCATTTCGTGAATGATTAGTATTATGAGATATAAATTTATCAATCCTTTGTTTCATGTTTAAATTATAGTTCAATAAGTTAAAAATAACACTATTTGATAATAAAAAAAGTTATATGAAGATTTTATCTTTCATATAACTTTTAACTACATTTTAATCATTATAATATTTCTTATATTCGTTGTTATACCAATTATAGAGCTCAGCTTTAAACTTCTCTAAATAAGCGATTTCATCATCATTGTTTCTAGCGACTTTTATATTTTTAACTGTAATATCTTTATTTTTAGGAAAACTAAATACACCTCATGTTGTATGATAACTTAATGCAGCAGGTTCAACTCTAGGTATTACATCATCAATTATATTTAAAACTACTGAGTTATTCTCTTCAAAAGGCACGATGTATCAATATGCAAAATTAGAAGTAGAATCTGTGATATAAATATCATTGTTTTTTAAAAAATCATACACGTCTTGATTTTTTAAATATACTTTTTGAAAATACTCTCTTATTTCAGTTTCATCAGTATGTACATCATTACGATTATTTAATTCTTGAAATCTTTTGATAATAATTTGATCAAAATCATCCTTGTTTTGGATTTTAATCCAATCATGGAATTTTTTACTTTCAGCAACAGGATCAAAGAACCCAAAATTAATTATATTATAGTTACCATTCATAATTTTGTCAAAATTTTCGTTAGCTGTAGGAGGTATAAATCTAGCTCTAATTATAAATTTTGTGAATTTATCAAAAGCTTTCTTATAAATTTTTTCTATATCATCTTTAACTTTTTGTTTTCATGAAGCTTGTGGAGTTGTATATGTATATGTATTTGTGCACGAATAAACAGAGACTGAAATTAAAATTGATATTGAAAATAATACTATTTTTTTAATTTTTGATAACATGTGTAACCGCTATTAAATCCTCTACAGAATTATTAAATGTATTTTTATTGTATTTTTTTATTCTATATCTATATTTACCTGGTGAATTAACTTTAAACTCAATAAGTTCATCATTAGTTTGAGCAGCACTAATTTTTGTAGTTGTTACTCAAGATCCGTTTGAATCCAAGTGTTCAAGATATAAATCATAATCAGTAAACAAATTTCCACCTTGGCGCTTTATTGTTTCATCTTTTTTCAGCCTTGTTTCATTAATATGTGATTTATTTCATTCGGCTTGTTCATAAGTTGGATTAAAAGCCTTAATGGAAGGAAATGCATAATTTCAATAACCTGGACTAAGTTCATTATTTTTTAACTGTCCAGCATTAAAAGTTCAGGAACTAGAAATTTTAATTGTTTGATTTCTTTCTAAATTCAACTCTTGACTTGTAAATATAAAACCAGTTTCTTGTGTAGGGTGGATTTTAATTGTTGAAGAGTTATTCGCAGCATTGAGCATTTCACTAAAGTCAACAGTTCCGGCCCCATATTTTTGTTCATAACCACTTGATTTATAAATTAAATCATCAAGTTGTGGGCTGACTGCAGAAGCTGATAATATTGCTTTTATAAGTGGGGTTTTAAATTCACTATCATTTATGTTTGGCTTCAGTGCGAGTAAACTAGATATAAGTCCTGTTACTACAGGTGCTGCATAACTTGTACCGTTCATATACATTAATTTCGGATCGTCATATTTAGAATCATAAAAAATATTATAAAACTTAGCAGGAGCAACTACTAATGGTTTTGCCAAATTACTGTAAGAATCTTCTAATTTATAATTACTATATTCAGCAATTACATTAGTTTTTCTAGTATAACTTGATGCAAAATCATGAAGTGACCCAACCACTACAGAGTTAAAGGCAAGTGTTTTATTTGATATCAAGTGTTTTGAATGTTTAGCATCATTTCCTGCAGACATTACATTTATAACACCATATTTACGAGAAATATAATCAAGGAAATAAGCATTTTCTGTATATCCCATATAGTTTGCTCCATCCTTCTTTTTACCGATAGATGGTCCATAACTATGATTAATTACTCTTATACCATTATTTATCATTTTATTAATTGCTCGGTATCATTCATTATCGTTACTAAACGTGGATAAATGGACATGAGTATTTTTATCAATTCCAAAGCGACTTCCCAAAATCATAGAAACATTTGTTGAGTGATTTCTATATTTATAAGCATCCTCACCTACTCCGCTTGAGTTTAACTCATTTATGTTAATACCCTTATCGAAAAATTCCTTATATTTCTCATTAAATGATCCTTTCCACACTTCTAAGACACCAACTTTAATGGTAGGTTTGTTAGGAACATATATATCAGAACCACCCTTTACAATTCATAAATTTTTTTGGGCTGAATCGTGGAATTCTCTTAAATTTTTGCTAGGTGCTTGATTATTGTATGGGTATGCTCTACTGTAATAATCACTTTGATTATTTGTTCAATATAGATTAGGCTTAATTTCATTTTTGTACAATATGAATTTAAAAATCTCAGGCCAGTTCTTTATTTTTGCAACTAACTCTTTTCTATCTTGTTCATTATTAAAATACAGTCAAATAATTGGCATAATTGAACTAGTTTTTATGGACTTAAAAACCAATCCTGTATTAGTTATTTTTTCTTTAAAACTATTATTAAATTGTTTTATAAAATCTTCATTTGCTGATTGAAAACCAGGATTTAATAACAATTTAAGTTCAAAGTTATTATCAATTGCTATTTCTTCTTCTAATCTATTATAATTTTGGGCACTTATAATTGATTGACCTCTAACTTCTAATTTATCATTAGCAACATTTTCATACCAATTAGTTATTTTTTGCTCAGAATTATACGGAGCAATTGCAAATAAAGTTGCTAATCCTGTTAATGTTGTAACTGGTCATATAACCAATTTTTTCAATTTTAATTTAGTCATAATATCTCCTTAAATATTTATGTATTTACTTTAGCGAAAAACTTTAATATAAGCATTTTAATTAAAAGATAAAGTTTTTTTGATTCGCTTATAATAATTATAACATATGTGATTTCTGGATTTAGTTAATTTCATAATATCTACTAAATACAAGAATTAATACTTGTTTATTAAATAAATAACGTTAAATTAATTTGTCATCAGTATATATAAATGTTATTTAATTTTTTGGCACTATACATAAAGCTAAAAATAACATTTATTCATATGATTTTTGTTATTATTAATTTTAATGTATAATTTATATACTAAAGATATTGAACTTACACAACTAATAGGAGTATAATGAAGAAAAAAGTTATTGCTTTTTCAAGCGATCATGCAGCTTTTGCATTGAAAGAGCAGCTAAAAGAATATGTAGCATCACTAGGTTATGAAATTGTAGACTTAGGACCTGATACTGATGCTAATTCAGTAAGTTATGCTGAACAAGGTCATAAATTAGCCAATTACATTACTAAAGAACAACCAGATTTTGGGATTGCTATGTGTGGTACTGGGCTGGGCATCTCTTATGCTTTAAATCGTCATAAAGCAATTAGAGCAGCAAGAGTAGTATCACTTGAAGATGCTCACTTAGCAAAACAACATAACAATGCTAATGTGCTTGTATTTGGCGGGCGTCAAGTATCATTTGATGAAGCAAAGGCTATGGTTGATGAATATATTAAAACAGAATTTGAAGGTGGCAGACACCAAGTTAGAATAGAACAACTAGACCAGGAGGTGTAAAATGGAAGACAAAAAAGAATTAAGACCTGTTTGACATATCACAAAAGATAAAGAAAAAGATAAATGAAGAGTGTACCGTGAAGGAGCTGAAAGAGCGACTAGTTTATTCGATACACAAAAAGAAGCTATTCCTTATGCAAGAGAATTAGCTAAAAAACACAGTGGAACTTTTTATATTCACGGAGAAAATGGAAAAATCCGTGATGGCAAAGGCTACAAAGACAAATAATTTTATTTAGAAAACCAAGCCAATTTTACTTGGCTTGGTTTTTTCTAATTATTTTTTGTGGAGTTTGCTCAATTTCTTGTTTTGCTAATTCTAATTTTTGATTTAATAAAATAATAGCATGTAGCAAATTTTGTTTTAAAGTATTTAATTTAGCATCAAGGTTTTTAATATATAAATCAAATTTACTACGGCGCACAACTAATAAAAGTAGTTTGTTATAAAACTTATGTTGATTAGAAGGTTGTTTAGGATTAAAGTTGTGAGTTTCTAAATTTTGAATGGCTTTATTTAAATATTCCATTAATTGTTGCAAAGTCATATTATACGAGATTTTATATTCTGTATGAGCAATTTCTAGGTCTTTAATCCAACTAGATAATTTATTAATTTCATTAATAATTTTAGATTTATTATGGTTTAACTTCGTTATTTTATTAATAATTTCTGTGGTTTGCTGGCTATGCATATCCACATAATGTAATTTTAAAACATCATTTTTATTATAAGCTAAAATAACTGCTAAGATATCATCAATTTGTTTTTGTGTTAAGGGTTTAGATATTTTAAGGTTGCGAGCATAAAAACTATTTTGACAAGCAATGATTAAAGCACCTAGGCATGCTGCAATTTTTCCTTTGCTATCATTATCTTGAAATTTAATGCGCTTGGTAAGTTTATTGGTTTGCATATTAATTATAGTTTGAAAATTATCATCTTCAAATTCATTTAATGGAACTAATTTATCAAGTGAAATTGAGCGCCCTTTTGATAAGTCATTTGATTCAACATTAAAAAACTTTGTTAATAATTTTGATTCAAGCGAATTATTTCAAGAATAAAATTCAATTTGATTAAAATCTAGATTTTTAGTATGCAATAAAATCCTCAAATCTTTTAAAAATAATGTTTTTGCTTTAGTTCAAAAAACATCAAAGGGTTTAAACTTTACAATGGGTTTAAGATCAAAAGTTCGCGAGACTGTTTTTAATTTATTTTTTGAGTTTACAACACCAAGTGTATAACAAAAGGGCAAGTCAAGCTTTTGATCTTGTAATTCTTTAAAATATACATAATTTAAGGGAGTTAAATAATTAAAAGTAATAGCTTCAAAATCAATGTAAATTTTAGTTTTCATCTTTTAAACTATATTTATGATATTCTAAAGATTTATTGATTAACTCTTGTTCTAAATCTGGAAGTTGATTAAGTTCTTGTTCTAATAATTTTGCAACTGCAAGAGACGGCTTAGTTACAGGCTCTTTAGGTGCAAATAATTCACAAGTTTCGTTAGCTTGAACAATTGATATTTGGTATGTATTAATATCTTTAGCAATTTGAATAATTTCATTTTTATCAAATGTTAATAAAGGTCGTAAGATTGGTAAGGTAGTCACTGAGCCAATCACGTGCATTGATTCTAAGGTTTGCGAGGCAACTTGTCCTAAATTTTCGCCGTTTGAAATACCTGATATTTTATTTTTTAAAGTTATTTGCTCTGCAATTCTGTAAAAACTGCGGCGCATTAAAGTTATTTTATATGATTCTTTTGACACAAATGCAATATAATTCATCAAATGAGAATAATTTGCAATAATCAAATTACTCGTAATTTGATATTTATTTAAGGTTTTAACTATGTTGTGAATTTTATCTAATGTTAATTGATCAGTTTGCGGCGGAGTCATAAAACTTAAAAAATCAACTTTTAAACCTCGCTTCATTAATTGCCAAGCTGCAACTGGGGAATCAAAACCTCCTGATAATAAATGTAAGATTTTACCTGATGAACCTACAGGCAGCCCCCCTAGTCCTTTGATATAATTGCTAAACATATATGAGGCTTTTTGTCTTACTTCTAAATAAAAAATTTGATCAGGATCATGTACATCCACTTTTAAATCATAATTTTTTAATAAATATGATCCTAAATTATGATTTAACTCATTTGAAGTATATTCAAAAGCTTTATAATTACGCCTTGCGGCTATTTTAAATGTTTTAGTATTTTTATTCAATAAAACATTTAATGATTGTTTAAATTTATCTAAATTATTTTCAAGAACTAAAACTGGTGAATAAGAACTTATTCCAAAGACATATTTTAAATTTTCTAAATTTTCTTTGGAATAAGTTACATACATACGGTCAAATTCTACTTCTGGTGCTTCGCCTAAGATATGCTTTATATTATTTGCTAAATAATTAATAAAAGTTTTACGATTTTTCTTTTTTAAGACTAATTCTCCATAGCGAATTAAGATTTTTTGATACATATTACCTCCTTATAATATATGATAAAAATAGTCAACACGTTGACTATTTAGAATGTTTGGGTCCTTGTTGCGAGATTTCTCTTTTTAAATCTCAATCAATGCGGTATAAATAATCGTCAATTGCTTCAGCAAGTCCGGCTTGTTCTACGCTTGATGTATAATATTTAGCATATTGCATAGTTTCGGGATCTGTATTTTCCATTGCATATGAATATCCAGCCATTTGGAACATTGAAATATCATTTTGACTATCCCCAATTGCCATTGCATCGCTAACATCTAAATTAAAAATCTTTTCACAAAATCATTTAAGACCTGAACCTTTTGAAATACCTAATTTAGTTATTTCAATATGTCTTGCTAATAAAACAATGTTAAGGTTAATTTTTTGCTCTAATGCTTTATCATAAAATGCTTTTAATAATTTAGGATCACCATAAATTTCAATTTTATGCAAATCATCAGGAATTAAGCCACCTTCAATCCATGCTTCATATTCACAAAAATCTGTAAAGAATTGTTTTTGTTCTTTAGTTGCATCTTTTAAAAAAAATCTTTCTGTCCCAAAATAATACAATGGTAAGTTAAATTCTTTAGCTAAAGATCATATTTTTTGAGCCTCATTATGATCAATATATTCAATATTTAAAATTTCTTGATTTAAATTATCATATAAAAATGCACCATTAGAAAAAGATATATATCTTGCGCCCAAGGTTTTTGCAAGTTTTTTAATTTTTGGGTATGGCCCATTTCCTGTGCTAATTACAAAATTAACACCTTTTTGAACTATTTCATTAACTTTTAATTTATTTTTTTCAGGTAAGATTTTTGATGGAAATGGATAAATTGTTCCATCAACATCACTAAAAATTGCTGCGTTTCTCATATTAATTATTATTATAAACCATATATATTTTATTTGGTTGCAAATAACTAAAATAATTTGCATTATAAAAATATTAAATAGCTTTGATATTTTTATATTTTGTAATATAATAAACAAAACAAGGTATAAAGAAGGTGGTAGCTAGGCAGCTTTAACCATCGCCAACCTGCACAAAGTGTAAGGTGGATAGCCAGAAGTTGGATCAACTTAACATACTGTAAATGTCTTTATACCTCACATAAAAGAATGCGAGGTTTTTATTTATGAAAAATTTATTTACTAGTGAATCAGTGGGGCGTGGGCACCCTGATAAATTATGTGACCAAATCTCAGATGCAATTTTAGATGAGTATCTAAAATTAGACCCTGATTCAAAAGTTGCTATTGAAACATTAGCAAGTGGCAATATTATTTTTGTAGCTGGAGAGGTTCAATCAAAAGCGGATATTTATGTTGTTGAAATAATTATTAATATCTTAAAATCATTAAATTATTTTACCAGTCATACCAGTATTATTACTGATATACGCCGTCAAAGTCCAGATATTTCTCAAGGAGTTATTTTAGATAATAATGAAATAGGAGCAGGTGACCAAGGGATTATGTTTGGTTATGCCACTAATGAAACTAAGGGTTATATGCCCTTAGCTATTACATTAGCCCATGAATTGGTCAAAAAAGCTGAAACTTTAAGAGTTAGCCAGGATTTTAAATGAGCTAAAGCTGATATGAAATCACAAGTTACTTTGGATTACACTGATCCAAAGCAAATCTTAGTTGATACAGTTTTAATGAGTATTCAACATAGTGAAAAATATGTTGAAAGTGAATTTAAAAACTATATTAAAGAAAAGATTATTAAACCAGTTTTAGCAAAGTATGATTTGGATACTCCAAAACATACTTTAATTAATCCTACAGGTAAATTTGTAGTTGGCGGACCAATTGGTGATACTGGATTAACTGGTCGTAAGATTATTGTCGATACTTATGGCGGAGCATCTAGGCATGGTGGCGGAGCTTTTAGTGGCAAAGATGCTACTAAAGTTGATCGCTCTGGTGCATATGCTGCAAGGTGAGTAGCTAAAAACTTAGTTGCAGCAAATTTAGCTAGTAAACTTGAAATCCAAATCTCATATGCAATTGGAATCGCAAAACCAGTTTCAATTTTGATAGAAACTTTTGAAACTGAAACAGTTTCAAAAGATATTATTTACCAAATTGTGCACCAATTATTTGATTTAAGACCTAAAGCAATTATTGATACTTTAGAATTACAAAAACCAATTTATGCTAAAACAGCCTACTTTGGACATTTTGGGCGTGATGATTTAGATCTACCATGAGAAAGATTGAATAAAGTAACTGAGATTTTGGAATTAAAAGAAAAATTATTAAAAAGATAAAGATATTAATTCTTTATCTTTTTATCTGTTTATTTGATAGTTTTATTTCTTTTTTAAATATTTTTTTAATATAAAAAAATTAAAATTATTTCTTTTGTGCCTATATAATACGTTTTGGGGTTAATTTAATATTTTATATATATATATATATATATGCTATAATTAAACCGTGACAAATAATATTTAATTGAAAGGAATTTTATATAACACAAACATGAAAAACTCAATCCAGAACATGAAGGATAAATTGTCAAAATTAACTAAGAAACAATTAATCCTTATTGGTGGAGCAAGTGCATTAGGTATTTCTATTTTAACTACCATTATTGCAGTTAGCGCAACTCCAAGACGTTCACAAGTTGAAAATGTGGAAACAAAATATCGAAAGGACCATCAAGAAGTATTATCTAAAACAGAAGATAACATTACTTTAGAAGACAAATTTAAAGTAAATGTTGCACTAGTTAAATACGATGAACTCAGTGAGCAATTTAAAGATAAGTTGATTGCTGAGAAAAATCTTTTGGCAAGATTATTAGTTAAGATCACAGCTTTAGAAAATAATGCTAATAATCAAAATACTCCTCCTGTGAAAACAGATAATCCTGGCACAAATGAGGATAATGCTGAAAAGAACTTTAAACAAAAACATAATCTTATTCTTGGTAAGTCAGTTTTTGATATTACCACTAGTGATAAGCAAGATATCAACAATGCTTTAAGCGATTATAGTTTATTGGAAACTAGTACTAAAGCTAAGTTAAGTAACGAAAAACGAAATCTAGATGATAAAATAAAACGCGTTCAAGAACTTGAACAAGCTGAAAGTGATGAAAAAATACGTAATCAAGCAATTGATAATTTTAAATCAAAACATGCAACAATCTTGAATAAAGAATTAATTAATATCACTATAAGTGATAAAGATCTAATTAATGCCGCTTTAAGTGATTATGAACTTTTAGTTGATTCTGTTAAACCAAGATTAACAACTGAAAAACGTAATTTAGACGAAAAAGCAGCTAAGGTTGCAGAACTAGAAAAAAACCAAAATAACACTACTGGTGCCCAACCAGAAGATCCACAGCAAAATAATGGTTCTAATGGTGGCACTGTAACTCAGCCTGAAGAAGTTAAAAAACTCAAAGTTATTATAAATACCAAATCATTAATAACCACAGGTAATGGTGCAAATACAGATATTCGTATGTATATTGATGGTTGAGATAAACAAGATATGATTAATTATCTTGGTTATTTAAAACATCATGCCACTACAGAAGAAGTTACCACTTTTGCAACTAAGATGGCTGATATATACAATAACTCAGGATTATTCAAATCTGGTGGTAGAAACCAAAAATGAAAAATAACGTTATTTAAATCAGAAACAGATCAAGTTGCCTCAAGAGAACACCCGGTAGTTGGTTCAGTTAGTCCAAATGACCGTAATCTTGATTTAACTAATTATAAAACTTCTCAAAATACCACTATTACGATTCGAACTAATGAATTTATTTCAAATGTTAACTGGAAATTTAATGCTGATGCTCGTTTGCGTAAGTCTTTTGAATATACCATTTACAAGTATGATTGGCCTGCTTACCAATACACTAACGGCCAAGTAGCACCGAATTTTGCTGAAGTTGAAACAACAACAGTTAATGAATAAAATAAGCTACAAATCACCTAAAATACATTTTTAGGTGATTTTCTTAACTTTTTTATACAAAGTTGTATAATTTTTAAAGCATATTTTTTTACACTTTATATATATATATATATATATATATATATATATGCAATAGAAAGGATAAACATGAGTCAAGAGACTAAAAAGAAAAACAACAAGAAAAAAGCCATTATTATTGGTGGTGCCGCTTTTTTAACAACAGCAGCTGGTATCACCGGAGTTTTGGGCTATACAACAGTAACTAAACATAAAGAAAATGTTACCACATTTGACAACTTGAAAAAGTTAATTCAAAGTAAGTTAGAATTATTATCTGATGAAGATAAACTCATTTTAGGTGCTTCAGTTGATATTGAAAATATCAATTTTAGTGGAGTTCTAAGCAAAAAAACTATTCAAGAATTACAAAAGATCAATGCTAATTTAAATCAATATGCTTATGTGACAACCCAAGAAGTGCTTGAGGATGCTTCGGCAGCTTCTGGAATTGAAAGAGAATATTTCCCTGCATTAGGTAGTGAAGAAGAGTTTGCGAGAAATATAAAAAATCGTGATTTAATTAAAGCAAATAAAAATAACATTGCTAAGGCAAAAGATATTGAAGATAAAGATAAAGTTCGTGCATCTTTTAAAGATTTATTTGATTCTTCTAAAAATCCAACTGCAACTGAAGAATCATTTGTCAAAGCAAGTGCATTAATTAATGAAACTTTAGAAAAAGAAGCAAACCAAAGAACCACACTTGATGCTTTTAATTCAAGTGTGGTTGATAAACTATCTCCTGAAAACAAAGCTGAGTATTTAGATGAATTCAATAAAGCTAAAACAATTAAAGATAAAGAATCATTAAAAGGTTCACTAGAAAAATATAATGAAGCTTTATTACTTGCAGATCAAATTGAAAATCCAATTCAACGTCATAAATTATTAGAAAAAATTAGAAATGCTAATTTAAATGAATTACCAACTATTTTTGCTCAAGTTCAAGAACAAGTGCAAATTGATTATGTTGATGTAAAAGAATCATTTATTAAACAACTTGATTTTTTAGATAATGAAATTAAGGATCCAACTTTAAGAGATAAACTTGCACAGCTTAAAGCAAATACAAATGCTGATGATTTTATTAAAAAAGCACAAGACTTAAAAGATGAATATGAAAAATTATTAGAGGCTAATTCTGGAGAAGGTGCTTTAGCTAAATTCAAAAAAGATGAAATTGAGAAAATTATTAACAGTTCAACCTTTGATCAGCAAACTAAAGCAAAATTATTATCAGATCTCGAAAACGCATCTTCAAATACTGATTTAAATAACTTACGCACGGAAGTTATTAACCAAGTTAGATTACAAAGAGCTAAAGATAATACAAATGGAGTTTTAGACTTAATTAATGAACCATTAAAAACAAAACTAAAAGCAAAATTAAATGATTTAGCTTCAGTTGAGGATGTTAAAAAACTTCAAGATGAAGCATATAAAATTTATGATGATTCTAAAAAAGAATTTGACAAAGCAGTAGCTAAATTAGCAAATAATTCTAAATTAAAAAATAGTATTTTAAAAGACGTTATTGATCAAGATAATGTTGATGCTTACAAACGTGCTTTAGATTCAATTAATGATGTTTTACGTCAAGAACGTGATGCAGTTTTAAAATATGCTAAAGCCAATGATGCTTTATTAAATAATCCTGAATTTAAAGCAAAGTGAATTGATAATTTTGATGCAACTTTACCACTTAATTCATCGGAATCAGAAGTATTAGCAAAACTTGAAGAACTAAAAAAAGATGCTCTCAATTCTATTATTGATTCTAAATTACAAAATCAATTAGCGAATGTTAAAGAAAATGAAGCAATCAAAAAATTAAAAGAAGAAATTCAAGCATTAAGCAAAAATACAACTTTACCATATGAAGAAAAACTAGCACAATCTCAAGCAAAACTTAAAGAATTACAAACTGAAGTTAATAAAGCAAAATTTGCTCAATTAACAGATGGCGCTCTTAAAATTCCTGAATATAAAGAAAAAGCAAAATTATTAGCTGATTTAGAAGGTAGCGATACTGAAAAATTCTTAGCAATTGCTGAGTTTAATAACTTAAATAGAAATATTGAAGATAATGAAAATCTTGCCGCTAATTTAGCTAATATTACTCAGCTAAAAGAAGTATTAGATTCATATAATGCACAAAAAGATAAAAAATCTCCAACGGAAACCAGGGATATTCTTCTTGGTGCTTTAACTAAAATAAAATCTGATTCTTCAATTCCGGAAGACAAGAAAAAAGAAGCACTTGCTGCAATTGCTAAAGACCTTGGTTTTAAATTATCAAATGAGAAAAAACTGTCTTTAACTACTGAACCAGTTAATGATGCAACAATTGATAATTTATTAGATGAATTACAAAATAAAACACCACTTCGTAATCAAATTGCAAGTGTAATTCGCCAAGCTGGAGCTAACGCTTCTACAATTTTTGATAACCTTGAAGAAATTAATAATAAATTACTTGATCCAAATACAACTAAAGCTGAATTAGAAACAATTTATGAAAGTTTAGCACCAAAATTAAACGATGCATTTGCTGAAAATACAGCCTTAAAAGGTGATTTATTAGAATTATTAGGGGGCGCTAATGATTTAATAAGTGATTTAGGTGAACAATCTGGTGCCCAAAACTTTGATTTCATTAGTGATTATTTAAATCCTTCATTAGTTAATAACTTAACTAATACTAAAAATAATATTGCTAATGCTAAAGAAAAATTAGCACAAAACAAAGCGAAACTAGCAGAATTAGTTAATAATCTTCCAGATGGACATGAATCTAAGAACCTCGATTTAGAAGCATTAAATCCTGGTGAAGTGCAAGATAAATTAGCACAGTTAGAACAAGAAGTAACTAATGCTAAAAATGATTTATTAAAGAAAATTTATGACTTAGATTATGGTAACCCTAATAAAAAAGGTTTAGCATCATTAGCACAAGATATTAAGAGTCTTAACGATGTTGCTGCTATTGAAGCAAATATTGAAAAATCATCACAATTGCAAGAAGTTAAAAAAGAAACAGCACAAGAACTAGAAAAAATTAATGATCAAGTTTTAGTTAATGAATATCTTAAAAAACTTTCAACTGCTCAAGATAAAGACGCTGTTGACCAATTATTAGTTGAAGTTAAAGAAAAACTAGCTCAAGAAACTAGCTACGTTGCCCAAACTAAGGCAACAATTCAAGACAAATTAGCAAATATCCAAGACCCAGCAATTATTAAATTATATGAACAAGAATTAGCAAATCCTCATTCAATTGGTTCAATTGATAATTTATTGGCTAATGTTAATAATTATTTAGCATTACAAGAATCAAGAATTCAAGATTCACGTCGCGAGGGGCTTGCCACTTTAGCTAAATTAAGAATTGATAACCCGCTTCGCGAAGAATTGGAAAATGCGCTAAATAATGCTTCAACTTTTGTAGCCTTAGCTGATATAACCAAGCAAGGTCAAGATGTTTTAGATAATTTAAATAATGATTTATCTGATGCAATTGCTAAGCTTGCCCCTGAGCAACAAGCACAATTTTTAGAAGAACAAAAAACTTTAGAAACTCAAGCAGACTTAGAAGACAAAATTGCTCAAGTTAATAATATTTTAGCAAGAGCTAAAGATAACTTAATTGAGTCAATTAATAGCATTTTAAATACACAAGAAGTAGATAATTTAAAACATACATTATTAGCTAAAGCTAATAATGCAAGTAGTATTAGTGAATTTAATGCAATTGAAGCGGAGTTAGTAGCTGCTTTAAATACTGCTAAAAATGATGCCATTGATTTTGCCCAAAAACTAGATGACAAAACAGCTTTAAGTGAATTAATTAATCAAACAAGTGATTTTGCCACAATTAAAGCTTTAGATCAAGCGAATAAGACTAAGTTAAATAATTTATATAAAACAGCACAAGATGCTTTCAAAATTATTGCTGGTTCACCATTACAATCATCATATGAAAATAAATTAGCAACATTATCAAATATTTCTAGTGAAGCAGAATTAAATAACTTTATTAATCAAGCTCGCCAAGAATTAGCCGATGTTAAAGCAAGTTTACAAGCCCGTATTGATGCTTTAGATGATCCTGTGCAAAAAGCAGCTTTACAAGCGCGTTTAGACAATGCATCTAGCCTCGCTCAAGTATCAGCATTAACTCCAGCAATAACCTTACAAGAAGCAAAAGAAGTCCAAATTGCTAAAGTACGTGCAAATGCTACATACCCAGACCAAATTCAAGGTTTTATTGATAAAATCAATAATGCTAGTTCATTAGAAGATTTAGAAAGAACTACACAAGAAATAGCAACTAAAGAAACTTACAATAAAGAATTAGAAAAAGATAAAACACCTGTTAATGATTTACTTGCTAATATTAATGTTAATAATGAGTTAAAGGCTCAATTACAAGAACAATTAAACAACATCCGTGATAAAAATGACTTAGCGCCATTACAAACTCGTATTAATGAATATATTGATCAAAAACGTGCTAGCACCCAAGCTGCAATTAATCGCCTTGAAGGTGATGAAACACTTAAAACTTCAATGCAACAAGCAATGGGTGATCAAAAACAAGAAAGCAAACTTGATGAAATCATTGCTCAAGCCAATGCTGCATTTGATGGTGTAAAAGATAATGTAAATAACGAAATAGCTAAAATCAAAGACCCAGCTAAAAAAGCTGAGTTTGAAACTGCTTTATCAAACCAAAACACTATTAAAGATTTAAACAACCTTAAAGAGCAAGTTAAATTAGAACAAGATAAAGAAGCTCTTAGTGCATTACTAAAAAATGTTTTAGATCAAGCGGCAAAAGCAAGCTTGGATCAAGAAATTAGTGCTTTAACAAGCAGAGGAGAATCAGTTAAAGCACTAGAAACAAAGATTAATGAACAAATTAAAAAAGATAAAGGTGAATTAGAAGCAGCGAGAATAGCAGCTCAACAAGTCTTAGATCGAATTAGTCCTGATAATGCAAAATATTCTGAATATCAAGAGAAAATTAAATCAAACCAAAAACTAGATCTTGAAACATTAAAACAAGAACTTGAACAATATTTAGATCAAAAAAACACTGCAGCTTTAGAAAAACTAAAAAAATTAGAACAACCTTCAGGCGTTGTTGCTAATTCAAATCCTTTAAGTAGAACTTATAACCAAATTAAAGATAATTTAGACCAAAACAAAGGAACCCTTACTGAAGCTGAATATGCACAACTTGAACAAGAAATTCAAAATGCATTTACTGCGACACAAACTCAAATTAGGGAGCAACTTGCTAAATCCTTTGTTGATGTAACTACTCAAAAAGAAGCAAATGATCAAAAAACTTTTGATTCAAATACAGCAAAAGAATTAATTGCTAATTATTCACAAGCTTTACAAGCTATGAAAGCTGATTTAGTAAGTAAGCTAGATGGCTTTAAAAAAGATGGTGATTCTAAAAAACAAAATTACCAAGCCCAACTTGATGCACTAGTTTCAAGTTCTAGCCCAGTTGCTAATTGATCAAATAATTTAGTTGATCAATTACTTGAATTAAAACAGCGTCTTGAACAAGATTTAGAAGCTGATAAAAACGCTTTTGAAGTTGAAAAACAACGTTTATTAACTAAAAAAGACTCTTTAAGTCCACAAGAAATTACAGATTTAGAATCTCGTATTAATGCAGTTCAAAAATTTGAAGATTTTGCAGCTTTAGATAGTGAAATTGATACTAAATTAGCAAAACATAAAGAAACAGCAAAACAAGAAGTAACTAAAGTTCTTGATGGTCACCCTGAAAAAGACGCCTTGCTTCAATTGATCAACAATAAAACATCTTATACTGAGATACAAAATGTTTTAAATCAAGCGAAAACCAAATATAGTGAAAAACGTCAAGCCTTACTTGATTCATTAAATGATCCATTACTTACTCAGGCTCAAAGAGCAACGTTACTTGAATCATTAAAAGAAGAAACTGCCACTTCATTTGCTAAGTTATTAGAAGTTGAAAGCAATATTTTAGTTGAAAAACAAAAAACAGCTCTTCGAAATAAAATTGCAAATATTGAAGATCAAAACAAAAAAGCAGAATTTGCATCTGCTATTGATAAAGCTACTGATTTAAATACCTTAAATGAATTAGAAACCAGAATTGATGAACATAAAAACCAAGAAGCAAATGAATTAGCGGCTAAAAAACAAGAAGCTAACGATTTTGCTAATAATATGAACAATGTTCATGAATTTAAAGCACGAATTGCATCTGCAACAACTAAGGCACAAGTGGATACAATCCTTGCTGAAATGAAACAATCTTTAGCTGAGAAACAAACTAAAGCTAATACAGCATTAGCTAAACTTGCTGGTCATCCTGATTACAACAACTTTGCTGCTAAATTTAATGCTAATTTAACTGAGCAAGAGGCTGATGCTTTAATTGCTGAATATACCCAAGCATTTAATGATCATAAAGCTCAAGTCTTAGAAGCTTATAATAAATTAACTGCTCAAGATACTTTTGATACAAATGGCTTTGATACCAAAATTAATGCAGAAAATGCAACAATTGCTGATTTAGACTTTGCTCTTAAATCAAAACAAGCTTCAAGTGAGCAAAAAACCTTACTTGAAGAAATTAATAAACTTCCTGAAAGTCTTAAAAACCAATTTAATACTCAATTACAAAATACTTTTGGACCAAATGATGATCCAAATGCTTTAGATACCAAAGTTGCTAATTTAGCACGTTTAAAAGATGAAATAGTTGATGCGGTAACTAATTATGAAGCTCAAGCTGCTATCTTAAAGCAAGAAATTGACGCGTTGCTTGCTAGAGTTCAAGAAACAAATAAATCAAATGAATTTAATCAAACTAAAATAACTATTAACTATGATCAATTACCTGAATTAAATGCTTTAAATAATTTAAAACAAGATGCTCAAAACTACTTAGTTAACTTACAAGCTAATGCTCGCGCTTTATTAGAAAATTCAATTGATAAAGATGGAACTTCTCAAGTTAAATACAATGAGTTATTAGATAAAGTAAGTGATACTTCTTCAGATACAGACTATAATTCAGTTATTACTGAGCTTAATAATTTGAAAACTGAATACAAGAAAAAATCAACAGATGCTTTATCCAAAATTGAAAATGCTCCTGAATACCAAACTTTATTACAAAAAGCTAAAGATTCAGAACTTGAATCAATTCATAATGATGTAGTTACTCAAGCAACGAAACTTTATGAAGATAAAAAAGCTTTAGTAATTGCTGAATTAGAACAATTAGAACTAGATGATAAAGCAGCCTTACAAACTGAATTAAATGATGCAGATACTTGAACCAAACTAAATACTTTAGAAACTAAGATTCGTGAGCAAGCTAAAGATCAAGTTAATTTAGAAATTAATAAATTACCAGCAAATGAACGTAGTCAATTTGAACAAGAATTAGCTCTTGCTACTAGTGTTGCTCAAATTAATGAAATTAAAGCAAGAGTTAAAGAGCAAATTGTTGATAATGAAGTTAAAACAGCAAGAGCTCAAGCTTTAGTTGAAATTAATAAACTTTGAGACGCAGATAAAGATAAGTTAACTCAAGAGATTTATAACACTAGAGATATAGACCAAATTAAACAAAAAGCCGAAGAAGCTAAACGTCTTTTAACTGAAGAAAAAGCTAAAATTGATAAATTAATTCAAGCTTTACCAGAAGCCGCTAGAAGCGGATTTGAAAACCAAAGAGATAATGAAATTTATCCTGCTGGTGGTAATGCAATTAAGGCTTATACAACTACTTTGGAAACTGTTAAAACTAGAGTTGATGAATTTAAAAATACTTACTTGCCTACTGTAAGTCATATTCAATCAAGACAAAGCGAAGTAGAAAAAGAATTAACTTTTAATAATATTAAATCTGATACTAACTTACAATTACTTAAAGATAAATACACAGATTTAAATAATACTATCGAAACCTTTAAAACTACAGTTGAAAAATTACCTACAAATAATAGTGTAAGAACTACTCTTACTCCAAGCATTAATAATAATTCTGGCGCAGATGCTTTAAACAAATCATTCTACGAAACTAAAACCCAAGAAGCTTTAGCTGAGCAAGCTACTTTAGATGCTGAATTTGCTAAAGTCAGTGATCTTGCTAATTCATGGCCCTATGCAGCTGAAGCTAAAAAAACTGCTTTAAATGCAATTAATGATAAAAGTGCAGAATCAGTTAACTCAACAACTAAAATTCGTCAAATCTACGACACTTTATTAGCTGCTAAAAATGCTCATGATCAAAAATTAGCACAACTTTCAAATAAATTAAATGATTTACCTGAAGGGCATGCTTTAATTGGCCAAATTAATGCATTAATGACAAGTCATTCAGATGAATTAAATTCAACAGATAAAATTGATGCTAAGATCCAAGAAATTGAAACTGAATTACAAAATCTTTATACAAAGAATAATGAATTAACTCAAGAGTTAGCTAAGGTTCATAAACTTAACCCTCGTTTCCAAGAAATTCAAAATCTTGCCTTCAAAGACCCAGCCAAAAATTCAGAAGCAAAAATTCAAGCTTTAATTGATGAAGTTAAACAAGAGCAAGAAAAACTAAAAAATAAAGCAACTGAATTAAAAAATTATGTTGAAGCAAATTTTGCTCAAAATTCAGAAACATACAATGAATTTAGCCCTTATTTCCCAGATACAGCTAATTTCAATGATCTAACTGAAACAGCAACTGCAGATAAAATTAATGAATTAATCCAAAGAGCACAAGACAAACGTAATTTATTAGATAATAAGATTAATCAAATTAAAGCTAAAGTTGATAATATTTTAGATGACACTCAAAAACAAGCTTACTTAGATATTTTAAATAACAAGCAACATGAAAAAACCCAAAGTATTCTAAAATTAGAAGAATTAGAACGAGAAATTGATCAAATTCTTGATCAATTCCAAGTTCGTAAACAAGAGGTTTTAGATAAGTTTAATCAAGTTCCTAATAACAATGATGCACTAAACTCCCTTAAAGCAAAATTAGAAGATTTAAACCAAACCAAAACCTTAGACCACATTCAAGCTATTGAAACTGAGCTTGAAACATTTATCAGGGATTGAAATGCTAAAAAAGATCAACTTCGTTTAGATTTAACTTCAAAACTAGGTTTAGAAAATGATACCCGTAAAGGACTTGAGCCTAAACTTAATGATTTAAATGAAGAAAGTCTTAATAGCGTTGAAAAGCTTGATGCACTTATTACCCAAATTACTACTGAGCGTAGTAATTTGGATGCCTTAATTTTAGAATTTAATACTATCTTACCTAAGATACCAAATGGTGGCTATACCTTCCCATTTGGTAGTGAATCAGCTATTTATGCTAGAAGTAAAGAAGATACCCAATGAAATTTAGCTAATATTGGTGATGATAGCAAAGGATTAACTGGTATTGTTAAATTTTATAAAGAGCATCGAGCTAGCTTAGAAGCCGAAGTAACTAAACTTGACAATGCTTTAAAAAACAATGTTTTAACTACTTTTACTAACGATACATTATTAAATGAAAATAAAGATTTAATAACTGATTTTAATTCAACAAGGGTAACAAGAGAAGATTTAAATACCGTTGCTAAAATTCAAGCAAGAATTACTCGTGTTAGCGAATATACTAACCGTATTAATGCTGCTCAAACTAAACACCAAGAATTTAGCAATAAATTACATAATACTAATGAAGTAGTAATGGCTAATCCAATTACTAATTTAAATGTGGCTAATACAGCTAATGAATTAGAAACAAGAGCTAATAATTTAGAAACTGAATACAATAAATTATTAGCAATATATAATGAAATTAACAATATTGCTAATACACAGATGCATAATAATAATGAAGTAGCAACTACTTGAAAAACTGCCTATGTTAATAATGTAGCTAGTGGTAATGAAGTAAATAAAGAAGCTTTATCAAATGAAACTAAGCTTTTAGCTGAAAAACAAAAGTTAACTACTGAAATTGCTAGTGTTACTCAAAAACGTACTGAATTACATACTTATATTGAATCACACTATCCAATTATTGCAAATTTAACTAATGATTCATTAGTTGATGAAGAAGTTAAAAAGATGGTAGAGGCTCATGCAACTCATAAAACTGAATATGATAAATTAGTTAAAGATACTAATGCTAACGTTAAATATTGATCAAGCGCAAAGTTAACTACTGAAATTGAAGAATCTAAGAAAAAGATTCAAGAATATGATGCAAAAATGAAACCAAAAGAATTTGGTAAGAATGCTAGTGAATTTACTAATACAGGTGTTATCGAAACAGAGAATTTACCAACTTTAACACGCCGCAGATACTATGCAACTTTAGGAACTAACCGGTTCTTCTCACAACTTTTACCTGCCCCTCCAGTAGGTGGTTGATACGAATGAACTCAAACACCAGATCAGCAAAATTCATGGAAGTTTAAAGAAGACGGCACAAGTACCAATAATCAAAATGATGATAATGCCAAATTTAATACTTTAGCGTTGCCAGTTAAAGAAGGACTTTGATACTACCGTATCAAAGATTCAAGTGGAAACATCGTTGATGATAATCTCTCAATTGTTGGAAAACAATTGAACCTGTCTACCCAAAATGCGACGAGCAATAATAGTGCAAATATGACTGATACCATTTTGTATACTAAAGTTGATATAACAACCGAGAACTCACTGAGTACAACCTACCAAGCACAAAATTTCTCCAAATTGTTCGATGGCGACACGCTAGAAGCGTCAAGGTGGGACAACTGGGAATCCTGAAAATTTACAGCAAGAGAACAAGAAACGAAATACAATTTCATTACACTTAAAAAAAACACTGCAGACAGAACTACCTGGGCAAAAATAGAAATGCGGGTAAGAGCGCACAACTTCGGATTAAGACAAAGCGGAGGGAGCTCAATACCTATGGAGTACACAATTTGGTACGGAGACGACGGCAAAACATGGACCCCAGTGGACGACCAGAGCGCAAAACATCCATGGGACTGGTTCACTTATACACGCGAAAATTGAAACAAAAACGAAGTAAACCACTCAGCAAACCTGAGAAACGGAGCTGTCAGAGACCACAGCGGAGGTTCAATCTACATGCTACCGATTTCCTTTAGACCAGTTAAAGCAAAATACATTAAACTAACCTGAAAAGCAGCTGTTATTCAAAATACAGATAATGCACGCCTAACTGGTTTTTCAGATATTAAACTCTACTCAGTAGATGAAAATCATCAAAAAGTCAAAGAATGGATGGAGTGAAGTTCGCTTGAAACTCATAAAGATAATATCTTAACTAAAGACTATAACTTTACAGTCAAATATAATGATCAAGAAATTTACAAAACCCAAATTGTTGGTGAGCCGTTAAGTGCTGCACATAAAGACTATTTACTTAATTCTTTATTAGTAACAAATAAAGCAACTACACAAGAGAGTAGCAATTCTCATCCATTAAATGAATATAATTCATTTAATGAAAATCAAGCTAATACTGGTAGCACATCAACCCAAACAACTTATACTAATTTAAATACTCATAATTCAATTGCCCAGTTCTATAAAACATATAAAGTTAGTGGCAATGATTTAGCACAAACTGATGCTAAGGAAATCTTGAAAAAAATTAAATTAGAATTTAATAAATTAGATATTCAAAATAATAATAGTGGAACTCAACAACAAAGTTCAACAACTACAAATAACTTTAATGAACCTTATGTATACTATGATATTCATACTTTAGCATTGAAAAGAACCGCAGCAAATAACAATATCACCCACGCTTCATTTGTAATTAATATATATGATCCAGCTACTAAACAAGTGGTTTCAAAACACTTCCTTAATTTAGTCTCTGATGATGCATATACTCGTGCTGATCAAACAACTCATACAACTTTTAATGATACAACTACTGATCAAGCCGCTAATACAACCCAAAGTACCAAGCATATTAAAGCAGCTGATGTAACTAGTGCATCTAAGTATTCAAATACTAATACAAATAATGCAAATACTGAACTAGGAGCTTATAACTTATTTGCTAATAGTATTTATGATAAAAATGGTGCTTTACGCCGTTTTAAAGTTGAAATAGATGAATTAGAAAAATTATTAGTTGAACCGAAATTTAAATTACTTAAAGAAAGATATGAATCAAGTTTTAAAGCATGGTGAGCTGCTATTCCAGAAGATACTAAAGCTAAATTCTTTGAAATTAGTAAAACAAATGATACAACTCCAAAATTAACAGCAACCCATATGAATTTAAATGCTACGATTAGTAATAAAGGTCAATATACTGATGTTAACTTAAATACTTTAATTAATGAATTCTTTATAATTAAAAATCAATATATTACCGAAAAATTAATGGAAGTTAATATCCAAGAAGCATTAAATACTAAAATCACAGAAGCAAAAGAAAAATTCAAAGAATATGTAACCCAAGTTGCTAACTTTGAAACAACCTTAAAAACTAAGATTAATTCATTAGATAATAATGCAGCTGATGGTTCAGATAAAAAAGCCAAATACTACAAAGAAGTTATTAAATTAGCTAAAGAAAAATATGGTTTTGATTTAAACCTTAATCAAGTTTCTGGACTAGTAAATAATAACTTTATGTATAATAGTATTTACCAAGAAATAATGAACTCTAATATTAAATCAGTTGAGTTATTAGATGAATTTATAAAATTATTAACTAAAGAAAAATTTGATAAATTAATTGAGCATATTGCACAAACTGCAAAAGGAACAATTGATGGAACTATTGTTAATAATTCTACACCACCAAAATCAAATGCACAACCTTCAAGTGGTTCAGGAAGTTCAACTGCTCAACCAACTACTAGCGGAACCTCTACCACCCCTTAATAAATACAAAAACTAGGTTTTAAACCTAGTTTTTTTCATATAAAAACCCTTCAAACAAAAGTTTTGAAGGGTTTAAGGCATTACATCACTATCAGCTTTACCTTGCGCTTTTCATTTTTCTAATAACTTGCTTCATTCTTGCTCGTTAGAGCATGCCAAGTATTCTAAATCATCAGCATGAATCGACATATTGAATTTAGGTGAAGTTTGCTGATTAGTATATTGAGTATATCAATTTTTAACATATTTAATGTCATCTAAAACTTCGTTTTGGTTAACGTTAAATGAATATACTTTAATTTGTCTTTGATATAAATTAACAAGACCAGGAGTTAAATAATCATTAATATTTTTAGTTTTATCTTCTTGTAAAAACGCTGCAACAATTGCATATTTATTAATCTGCTTATTTAATTTTTTGCTCATTAAATAAGCATATAATTGAGCTTGCTTACGGTATGAAGGGTCAATTCCTTCTTTGGCTCATAACTGGTATTTTTTTGCTCCAGCTGTTTTAATTTCTAAAATTGTTTCTAAACTTGGGATATAACCATCTGGTACTCCGCTGATTACTTCATCAATACCTTCAAAATAATCGTAATTTACTTCCTGGGCAACAAAGTTTTGAATTTCTAAATTAGGATATTTATCTCTCAATATATTAAAGATTTTTGGTTCTAAGATTATCCCAGCATTAATATACTTTTTGCTTAATACTGGCATTTTAATTCTGGCTATATGGCAATATGCTTTAAAATCACTTTTAAAGATATTTCCTTTAATTAAAATATCGCCAACTGAACTACCACCTATTTTCTTAAATCCCTTTCATTTATCAAAGGTTTTAAGTTCATTATAAAATTCATCTTTAAGATGAATTACTGAGTTATCTCAATCAATAGTATAATGAACATTATTATAATATTTACGCTTTATGTTTTCCATTGTTTTTAATAAAGTTTTCAACTACTGTTTTGGCGACTACTTCAACAGCTGGGAAATTAGCAGCTCAATTGCGGTCAATTAAAATATCTTGGGGAACAATATGGTCAAAGGCAAAGGTTAGTTTATCAAAACTAATTTCAGTTGAATTATCATCAACACCAGTAACAAATTTTTCAGCATCCATAAATTTCTCAATACGAATTGAGACTACTCTGATGATATGATTATCATCAGAGTTTTCGTTAATTAATTTAACGTTTTTAATAAAATAATCTAATTCATTAGGAAAACGTAGATCATCAATTAAATATAAACTATTTTTATGTTGTGGTTTGATAGTATTAACAGTATCTTTAATTTTTTCAAATACTTTACCACACCAGATATTACTATCAATATTTCGACCTACTTCGCCCATTGCTATTCAAAGAGGGCGAACTACTTCTTTGTTTTGTCCGTCCCAACGAAGTTCATTTAAAATAGGTTGGGTAATATCTTTAATTGGCTGAGCAAAAGATAAGATATAAATATGTTCCCCATAAAGTTTAGTGCATTGTTCTTTAATAGCATTAGTTAATAAACCTTTACCGCTGCGACGTTTTCCATTGATTAAAATAATTGTATGTGTGTTTTTTTTCATTGCTATGCTCCTTAATATATATAAATTTTTTAAAAGTAGTGAAATAAAAAAGATTTTTAGTAGGCAAAGCCTCTAAAATTCTTTTTTATGATATTTAATTAAACTAAATCAAATAAGTTTTGACCAACTTTAACTTGATCCTGCGCTTTATTAATTACTGTTTGTAAGGTAGAACTATGCGTTGCACAAATGATGATATGTGTATCAATTTGTTCTTTACTAAATTGATCTAAATTTAATTCAAATAAGTCTTGACCTGCTTTTAGCTGGCTATTAACTTGCGCTAATAAATTAATTCCAATTCCATTTAATTTATAACTATCTTGACCTAAGATTATAATAACTTCAATTCCACATTTAGTAGCAAATAAGAATTGGTTTTTGCTTGCTGGTAAATTACTGATGCTGCCATCAAACGGCGCTTTAAGAACTATTTTACCGGAAGTTTGACTTAATTTAATTGCTAGCCCTTGGCCAACTAATCCTTCTGAAAAAATACCGTTTTTAAGCTCGTTTAAAGCAACGATTTGTCCATCTACTGGGCTTAAAACATTTAAAGTATTTAAAGTGTGTTTTTTAGTGTTTTTTACCTCATTATTTGCACTAACTAAATTATTAGGATTAGCTATTTGACTAGCTAATTTTTGTGCGTATTTTCTAACTTCAAAATTAAGTTCTTCAACTACATCACCAAACTCGGCTTGAACATGTTTTGTATCTTGAAAAATAGTTACTTTACTTGCTCCTAAGGTTTTTAATGTTTCACTTTGCACAAGTGAAACATCCTTTAAGTCATATCTTAATTCTGAAACGGAATTACTAAAAGCATTAATATTGTGAATTCCTCCAAAAGCTTCAACAATTTGAATTACTTTGGCAGGAACTTCTTGGTTGCAAACACATCCAAAGAATGGTTTGCAAATACATGTATTGTTTTGATTTGACATTGCTATGCTCCTCTAAAATTATCTTTTAAAATATGTAAGTATTTTACCAAATTATTACTGTTTTTTAAAAGAAAATTATCATTATCTTATTCTTGAATAATCATGTATAATAATAAGATAATGATAACAAATTACAAATATAAAAATAGTCTCACTTGAGACAGAAATTTATTTTGGGGTATTATTTTCATTGGCTTTGCATTAGGAATGTTAGTTTTTAGCGGACTATTATCATTCTTTATGAAAATCATTGTAAATAATAATGGAAACCAATTAATTTTATTTACATCTGTTGGATCGCTTGGAATCTTTGTGATTTCAATGGTCCAATGGTTTATGTCAACTAAACGCTCGCAGGTTTGGAATTGGCTTAGACTTGCTTTAAGCATTGTATTTTGAGCAATGTTATTTAGCGGATTATTCCACTTGTTATTACTTAAAGAAGTAGCTAACTTTAGTCCTAGTTCATTAGTCTTAATTATGCTTGCACCTGTTCTAATAATGGCTCTTGCTGCAGTTTTATCATTTTTTGATATTGCAGTGCATAAATTATCAATAGTAATGGGGATGTTATTTGTTGCTTTTTTAATCATGGCAGTTATTTCGATTTTTGCCTACCGTGCATACTTTTGAGTTTTACTAATTCAAGGAGCGATCTTTACAATTAATAGTATCTTTGCCTTTAGACAAATTCGCCAAGCTGAATTATTTGCTAATAACAAAGTAGTATTTCATGCCATCTTTTGAACTACTGAATTATTAAATAACTACTTCCACTTATTATACGTCGTAGTACGTTTATTATTAATTCGTTCAAGGGATTAGAAAAACCTGGGATTCCCCAGGTTTTTAACTATATTTTAAAGAAAATGAAAACCAGCATAATGATGAATGCTGGTTTAATTATTATTTATTGAATTTGTATTATTATGTGTTGTGATATAAAAATAAAAATAAAAACAAAAAAATTAATTAAAAAACTTTAAAGGAGATCATGAAATTAAAACATTCTAATCTTTAGTCGAGATAAAAAAATGATTAATAATTATAATAACATGCTCTATGATTAAACAAATTCAATGTTACAAGTTGGAATTTCCTCTACTACAATGATTTCCAAAATGATATAGATATATAAAAATATAAAAAATAAAAATTAAAAAAGTGGTGCACGAAGAGGGACTTGAACCCTCATACCCGAAAGTACTAGAGCCTAAATCTAGCGTGTCTGCCAATTTCACCATTCGTGCAAAATATAAAACATGTAAATTTGGTGCCGTCTATAGGACTCGAACCTACGACCTACTGATTACAAGTCAGTTGCTCTACCAACTGAGCTAAGACGGCATGGTGGAAGATAAGGGACTCGAACCCATGACATTCGCCTTGTAAGGGCGACGCTCTCCCAGCTGAGCTAATCTTCCATAAATGGCAGTCTGTACGGGGATCGAACCCGTGCGTGCATGGATGAAAACCATGTGTGTTAACCGCTTCACCAACAGACCATATAATGGCGCCGATTATTGGGATTGAACCAACGACCAACTGGTTAACAGCCAGCTGCTCTACCGCTGAGCTAAATCGGCACTCTTTGCTTGTTTGCTAGAATATTATAGCACAAATTTTAAATAACAAAAATATTTTTATAATTTTTTAAATGTTTTTTGGAAAAGTCGTTTGCGAGTTATTAACAAAATAATTATGGTTTAATTTTATCATAATTTTTTACTTAAAAAAGATATGGAAAAATAGAAAACACATAGTGTTTTCTCGTTTGTTTTGCTTACTTTTTCAAAAAGTAAGGCACCCTTAATTGCAATTAAGGGCGGGGGGGGATTAAAAATATTTTGGTTTGCTTTGGTATTTTTTAACAACTTGGCGGTATTCATTAATCTTGTTCATCATATAGTCAATTTCAGCTTGTGTGTAATTGTCAAGACTTTTACCTTTAGGAATGTAATACCTAATCAAGCGGTGCATATTTTCAATTGTCCCTTTTTGCCATGAACTATAAGGCTGACATCTAAACAACCGTTCTTTTGGAATAAGTTCGTGCAGTAATGTGTTTTCCTTGCAATTGTCAACAGTTAAGGTTTTAATGTCTAAATTATGCGTTTTGATAAGCTTTTTAACAGCTTGTTTTACGGGCTTGGCCCCTCTTTTGCACAACATAGCATATGCCAGGCGTGATTTTCTTTCAATAAGTGTTACCATAAAAAATTTATCATCAATTTTACCAATCACAGTGTCTAATTCATAATGTCCATATTCACTACGGTCATTAATAAAATCTGGTCGCTGAGAGATATCAGTAGCATTTTTTAATTTTCCGGGTTTAGTTGTTTGCTTTTTCTTACGTTTGCCATATTTTCCGATTGATTTTTTAATAATGTGGTCAAATTCAAGGAAAAAAGGGTGTTTTTCAATCATTTTATAAACTGTACTAACTGAAGGAATAAACTTATCGGGTGAGATATTTCTAAAAGAATTAACCAAATATGTAACTGATTTCTTTACTTCTTTTAGTTGCAGGTTTTTCTTATTTTTATATTTGTTGTATTTATCAAGTTCTTCATTTCAATATTGTTTGTAAGGGATTCATTTAGCTTTTAATTTATCATTTGCAAAGAACATTCTTGAATATTTATAGCCTACTAAATGATCATATATTTTTTTAAAATTAAGTACTCTAACTCTTTTAATTCGTTTGGAACAAAATTGGCAAACAAAGCGATTTGCTCTAGTTAGATCCTTTGCTTTTCTAAGCGTTATACATTCGATCTTAGATTTTATTGTTCTAACATCTTTTTTAAAAATTTTGGCTACTTCTTGGATTGAGAAGCCTTCTTTAAATTCTTGTAATATATCATAAAGCGTTAGAAGATCTATTTGATTTTTTGGAAGTTTTCGTTCTATTTTTTGGAAAAGTCACTTGCGAGATATTAACAAAATAATTGCGTTTTAATTTTAACATAAATTTTACATAAAAAATGTATGCGAAAACAGAAAACACGGCAGTGTTTTCTCGTTGGTTTTGCTTACTTTTGCCAAAAGTAAGGCCCCTTTGATTGCAATCAAAGGCGGGGGATTAAAAAAATTTTAGGTTATCTTATATTGCCGGACAACTTGCCGATAGTTATTTATTTTATCCATCATATAATCAATTTCTTGCTGAGAGTATTTATCTAGACTTTTTCCTTTGGGAATGTAATACCTAATTAAGCGGTGCATATTTTCTATTGAACCTTTTTGTCATGAACTATATGGTTGGCATTTAAATAATCTTTCAGTTGGAATTACCTGGTGTAATAAGACATTTTCACTACCATTATCAACAGTTAAAGTTTTAATGTCTAAGTTATGTTTCTTGATTAGTTTGATAAGAGTTTGTTTGATAGCTTTGGAGTTGCGTTTTGAGAGCATAGCATAAGACATTCTGGTTTGCCGTTCAATTATGGTCACAATACAATAGGTATCATTGATTTTACCAATAACGGTGTCTAATTCAAAATGGCCGTGTTCAGAGCGATCATTAATATAAGATGGACGTTTCGAAATTTCTGTTGCATATTTTAATGTTTTAGGTTTGGTTTGCTTTTGCTTCCTTATGCCATATTTTCCTTCAGATTTTTTAACAATATGGTCAAAATCAAGGAAATAAGGGTATTTTTTAATTATTTTATAAATTGTACTAGGCGAAGGAGCAAATTCATCAGGGGATAATTTTTTAAAAGAATTCACAAGATAGGTAACTGATTTCTTAACTTCTTTTTGCTGCAAATTCTTTTTGTTTCTATTTTTATTGTATGTATTAAGCTCACTATACCAATACTTTCTGTAGGCCTTTCATTTCTCTTTAATTGCATCACTTACAAAAAAGAGTCGCGAAAATGAATAACCTAATAAATGTTCGTATAGCTTGGTAAAATTAAGGGTTTTAACCCGCATTACTCTTTTTGAACACTTAGCACAAACATAGCGATTTTGTTTATCTAAACTAAGTGGTCTGCGATTTGTAATAATTTGGATTTTACTTTTTATACTTCGAATGTCTCTATCAAAAATCTTGGCTACTTCTTGGATTGAGAAGCCTTCAGAAAGTTCTTGTAAAATATTATAAAGTTGCTCTAGATCGATTTGGTTTGTTCGTAATTTTCGATGCGACTCAAGAGCTCCTTGCATTTTCAAAATAGTATTATGATTCTCTTCGATTTTAAAGTGTTGATATTTATTTTCTTTTCGATATTTGTCAAAAACACAAATATATTTTTCTAAATTTTTCATATAATTTTAAGGTCTCCTTTATTTTTTGAAAAATTATCAATACAACTATTTTATTACAAGGCAGACAAAAACAATGTCACATGCAAAAAACTTGCATGTGACATTTCCAATTAATAGAAGTTTTCGTTCAAGTCTAAGGTCAATCTCTTTGTTTTTAATAGTGTCGTAATTTTCTTCGATTTCAAAATGTTGGCATTTATTTTCTTTGCGATATTTATCAAAAACGGATATATATTTTCCGAAGTTTTTCATTATAATATTAAAGTGTCCTTTCGTATTTTCATATAATTATTTTATTACAGGACACGCAAAAACAAAGTCCTATGCATAAAAACTTGCATAGGACTTTTCTAATTTATAGCTTTTAATAACATAAATGGCTAAATTAAGATTGCAGTAATCTCAGAAATTAAAAAAGGTCCAAAGTGGCGGCTATCTAATGAATTAGCTAAATTATCACCTAAAGCAAAAAATTTGTTTTGGCTTAGTGTAATATTAAGATTATTAAATGATGAATTATTTAATTTTAAGAAAAATTTACCATTCAAAAATAGTTCATCATTTTTAATTAAGATATTATCACCAGGCAAGCCAATGACCCTTTTAATTAATAATTGCGATTTAAAATTAATAATTGCGATATCATTATAGGTAATTTGGTTAGAGCGTTTTGCTAATTTAATTTGATTATTCGATAAAGTGGGCTCCATGGATTGCCCATCGATTTTCACAATAGTATAAAATTGAAAAAAGATTATTAAGGCAATTAAACATATAATTATGATAAAAAAGAATCAAAATACTCAAGATCTTAATAACTTTTTAAGGTTAATCTTTGTTAACATCATAGCTTATCTTAATAATTTATGGGTTGCTTTTTTATATTGTGAATATGACATTATTCCAAAGACAATTAAAGCTGCCAGTGATAAAAATAATCATGAACTACTAAAGTTAATAAAATTATTTAGTAAATCTGCTTCTAAAGCATTAAGACCCGTAATTGCATTAATAGCGATATTAATTAATGGTAAGGTAATTATTAAACCAAGAACTAATGTTAAGATTAAAATAACTAAGACATGAATTGAATTATAAAAAATAATTCAATTTGGTTTTGCTCCCAGGGTTTTTAAAATACCAATACTTTTGCGTTTTGAATCAGCCAGTGATTTTAAATATGAGACTAAAAAACTTATAAACAATACTATAAAAACCACAAAGAGTCCAAAAGTAATTAATTGTGTTAATTTGGAATTTTGTAATAATTGAAAGATTGTGGAACTTGGTCCATTGATTATTGAATATTTAGTTGATAAATTATTTAAATATTCAATATTATAAGCATCTGACCCAAGGTCAGTTTTGAAAAAGACATTTAAAATTTCATTATTATTTTTTAAATATTCTGAAATTAAGTTTTCATGGTATCTAAATTCTAGTTCTTTAGAATCATATATACCAACAATTTTTAAAGCAAGCATTGCTCTAGTTGCAAGCCTTGCTAAAATAGTTTCATTAAGTTGAAAATTAAAGTTTTCTTTAGCAGCATCTAAAAGAGCATTAGAAACTATGATTTCATAATATTTGGTTGGCTTTGTACCTTGGATCAATTCAACATTTATATCTTGAATTGTTTGCGTTGGGTGAAAACTTGCTCCTATGAAAAAATCATCATTAGTGCTTTGGAGTTTTGAAATATCTGAGAAGAGTTTTTTATGTTTTTGATAAACATTAAAGGTTTGAGTTTGTGAATCTTTTAACAGGTCTTGGTGAACTCAAAAGTCAACTTGGTTTTGATATTCTGGAGTTGTAAATTGTCCAACTATTTTGACTTGGTAATTTATTGCTTTTAAATCTTCAGTTAAAGAGATTGATTCATTATTAGTATTTAAATAAGGTTGCAATGAAATTGTTTGATTTAATGGATTTACTAAACCCAGTTTTTTGGCAAATTTTTGATTAATAACTATTTCATTTTTATTTTGGATAAATCTCCCAGTTGCTTCACTAAGCGTTTTAAATCTTTGAACAAAAAAATCATGATTATTAACTTCAAAATATTGATGGCTGATTGTGGAATTATTGTTATTTTTGAATTCAAAATTTCCACTAGTATGAGCTTTATTAAAAACATATTTAACATTTTTATCATTTTTTAATTCATCTATTTCTTGTGGTGCAAAATAATTTGAACTTTTGTGTCTAATAGTTACTAAATCTAAATTATTACCAGAAACAAAACTTTGTGAAAATCGCGTTGTTCCAATATTGAGGTTATATGAAATTAAGGTTGAAAATAAAGCTAAAATAAATGTTGTTATAATTAAAATAACTTGCCAAGTTTTAGTTTTTAAATCATTTTTAATAAATTTAGAGGCAATTCAAAATTTATTAAAAAATGTCTTTTTTTCTAAAGTGTGTGAAAGATTAGTGTTATTGGTAATTTCAAAAGATTCGCTGACCTCTTTTTCAACTACTAATTTAGAATCTTGAATTCTTACAATTTGATCTGCATATTCTTTAACTAATTCATAGTTGTGACTAACTACAACGATTGTTTTAGTTTTAGATAATTCTTTTAAAGTGTCAAAGATAATTTTTGAATTATCTGAATCTAAATTCCCAGTTGGTTCATCTAGTAAGATAAAATCTGATTCACGATTTAAAGCTCTTAAAAGAGCAACGCGTTGCTTTTCTCCTCCTGAAATTTGTTTAACATCACTTTTTAAATTTTCCGGGGTTATATTGATTATCTTTGCTTGTTTAACCAAATTTTCTTGATTAAGTTTTAAACCTAAAACCCCATTTCCAACTTGAATATTTTCAAGAACACTTAAATTTTCAAATAAATTAAAATCCTGAAAGACTAAGTCAATTTTGGGGTTTTGAATTTCTTGCATGTTTGCATCATAATATTGGATTAATCCGCTATGCGGTTTAAATATTTTAGCAATATTGTGCAATAGCGTAGTTTTTCCAATACCAGAAGGGCCAATAATGGCCGTTATTTTATTGTGAGGAATTTCTAAATTAGCATCATTAAGTAAAACTCTTTGATCTTTTGTACCAACTAAAGTTGTTAAGTTATTAATTTTTATCATAACCCTCCAAGATGTTTAAAATTTGTTTTGAGTAAAAATAGCCAATGATATTGATATGTTCGTAATTTGCTAAATATAATTTAATTCATTTTATAATTTGGTCTTTATCTATTTTTATATCTGAAGGTATATTGTCAAAACCTTCAGATAAATATAGATAAATTCCATAAATTGATCAATGATTAGTCCAGATCTTTGGATTATTTTTAATTAACTTATTTATTTTGGTATTTAAAGCATTAATATGAGACCTTTTTACCTCGTTACTTAAATTATCAAAAAATAAGTACTCTATTGCATCATGTATTTCGGTATAATCTTTGAAAATTAATTGTTTTTGCTCATTAATGTGATATAGGTGATTATAAGATACAGGAGCATTTTTATTATCTGAGTTTAATAATAAAGAGTGAGCTTTGAAAGTGTCAATGACAGAAATTGGATTAACTAAAAAGAAGTTTAATTCTGTTACTAATGAATGTACAGTTGGTAATTCTGGCAAGATTGACAAAATCTCTTCTTTTTTATGGTTAAATATATTAATATCATAATTTTTATAAAAAATTAAGTATCAATATATTTCGCTAGCGTATTGTTCTTTTATTCCAATTTTACTGCTAACCCTTAGGTATATTTCGTTATAAGTTTGGTCAATTGCTTCTTTGAGTAGTTGAAGATTAATTTTAGGATTTTTGTGATCTTTAAACATTAAGTAAAATTGTGTTAAATATTGAATACTATTTTTTGTATCTTTATATGAGATTATTTCAAGATCAACATCTTTATAATAATCATCATTAACTTTTGTATTAAATTCCTCGTTTTTAAACACAAAATCATTACCAAAATGTAAGCGCAAGAGATTTATATAATAAATTCAAAAACTTCCAACTTTGATTAGATTTGTTGTTCAATTTGCCAATATATGTTCTAAATATTTTGATTCTTTGATATCAAAATATTTTTTTAATACATGGTACATTAAAATTTTATGTTGTGTTTCAAAAACAATTGGTTTAGTTAATTTCAGGAAATAATTATTATCGACATCTTGATATCATTTTAATAATTGATCTTTTTTAGATAAAAATACTTCTTTTGCATCATTAAAAGGTAAAATGTCAATGAATTTAATTATCTCAGCTCCGTCGATAACTTCAATGCGAACACTATATTGATCTGGGTTTTGATCTAAAGGATAGTTAAATGTAGTATTATTAAGCAAATAATAGGCCATTGGCGTTAAATCAAAATAGTCTCCAAGGTTAAAGCCAAAAGTTCGATAAGCTTCATTTATATCGCGTATTATGTTTGCACTATAAAAGTATATTTCTTTTTCAGTTCTTGCGTTAGATGTAGTTAAATTCAAGATTTTACGATCATTATCTCAAAATTGTTGCAGGTATTCATTAATAGTTGTGATGTCTGCTAGATCAAATGATAATAAAAATTTAGCATAATGACCAAGTTCAATTAGTTGAATATTTGAGAAAGTTGGAATTGTTTTTACCCTTTTTTTAATGATATCAAGCATTTTTTGATTATTGGTAACTTTGTAGTATAAACTATGATCCATTACCACGTTGTAGTTGAAAAAAATAGATGAATCATAAGTATAAGATATTTGTTTTTCCCCATCTGGATAAACTGCATCTATTAATTTTTTACTCAAATTGTTTTCTAATTCATTATTAATATTATGGTTTTGTAATTTTAAATCATTTTTTTGGTATTTTATATATCTGTTTTTAATAATATTTTCGTTTATAAATGGAGCAATAACATTCACTAAAATTGTTCCAAATGAAAAAAATCCAAAAAAAATAAACCATGCTATGATAATTTTCTTTCGTTTATTAAACATGTTTATTTTATTTTAACCAACTTGGCTTTAGAAGAAATATGATGCTATTTGGTTTTATTGCAGGACTTGATCTAAATGAAAATGAAGTTGATTTTGCCCTATATCTTGCATTTAGTGCCTGTGAAAAACTTCACAATGTCCAAATTCAAGCTCTATTTGTTGATTGTGTCGCTAGTTCAGGTGCTTTTTGTGTTCACAATGTTTCAGATATTGATTTACCAGAAATATTAGTAGAAGACCCGAAACTAAAGGAAGGTTCAGAAGATATACCAAACTCAAGGGTAGGAGTACCGATACCGCTTAGACTACTGGTTAATGTTTGTTCAAGGCCATCAATCACAAACTTATTACCATTTAAAAATTCAATATAACTTTGGGCTTTTGAACTTCAATCTACATAGTCTTGTCTAAAAATATTTGTTTTATAAGTTTGGTATTGGTAACTAAGTTTTGCACGGGCATAGGCCTTTATTTTTGAGCGAGTATTCCCATCTCCATATACATCATGGTAAGTTAGTCAAATATCTTCATTTATTTCTTGATATCCCTCACCATCGTATCACTTGAAGGGATGATGCCATAATCATGATAAAGGCGCGTATGAACCATACGGAAAATATGTTGAATATTCAAAATCTACTAGGCTCAAAGATTGGGCTTTTTTTGTATTTGTGTATACAATAGTTCCAACAGCTCCAGCAGTAGTTACTAGAGCAGTGCTAACAAATAATAAATTTTTATTTATTTTCATATAATCTCCTTTTTTTAATAAAAGATATTATTTTAATAATTAAGTATATATTGGTTAAAATGGTTTATTTCTTATTTAAATTATACTATATATATATATATATTAAAACGAGATTTTTAATTTTTTTATATACTATACAAAAACCAACCACTTTAGTTATATAAGTGGTTGGTTTATCTTTATTATCATATTTTTACGCGTTTTGCTGGTTCAACATACATTCCATCACCGGGTTGGATCTTATAGTGATTACTAAAATCATCATTATTGGCTAAAATAACATTAGCCCTTACTTCAGTTGGTGAGTGTACATCAGTTTCTAACTGGCGCTTTGCTGCCCCTTCTTTATAAATTGAACGCCAAATAGTTGCTCAAGAAACAAAGAATTCTTCAAGTGAAAAATCTGGTTCTAATTTAGCTGATTCTAAAGCGCAGCTAAAGCCTCCTAAGTCAGCAATATTTTCAGATACTGTCAATTTACCATTAACTTTACCATATTGAGTTTGCCTACCATCAAATAATTCAATAGCAGCTTTAGCTCTTTCTTGGAATTGTGCTAAATCTTCCTTTGTTCATCAATTATTTAAAGCTCCAGTTTCATCAAATTGTGAACCATTATTATCAAAACCATGTGAAATCTCGTGTGCAATAACTGCACCAATTCCACCAAAGTTAGCTGATGAAGAGCGATCTATGCTGTAAAAAGGTCAAGCTAAAATAGCAGCAGGGAAAACAATTTGGTTTTTTAAAGGGCTATAGTATGCATTAATGGTTGCTGGTGACATACCTCAATATCTACGGTCTTCTTGTTTTAAGTAAAATGATAATTTATATTCTGTTATTAACCTTGTAAAGTTTTGGACATTTTCAAAGATATTGCCACCATCTTGATAAGTTTTAACTTTAAATTGACTGTAGTATGGTTGGATAACTTCTGGATATCCAACCATTACTTCAATGGCATCTAGTTTCACAATTGCTTTTTTAATAGTTGTTTTTGAAAGTCAGGTGTTAGCTAATAATCTTTGTTTATAAACATTAATCATGCTTTGAACCATTTTTTCAACATCTTCTTTTGCATTTTTACCAAAGAATGTATTTGCATAATACATTCCTAAAGGCATCCCAAAAAAGGCATTAGTTTTATCATATGCAAAATCTTCGAGGCTGCGAGCTTTATCAATTGAATATAAGGCTTTTTTGAATGTTGAGGCTTGATTTCTAATTTCTTCAGTTAAATCATTTGTGACACTTAGTAAATTAAAAATAAACATATGGGCTTTAAATTTAGCAAAGTTATCTTGGCTATAAATTTTGTCAAAATTTTCAAAGAATTTAACGTTAATAATTGAAGCACTTGTAACTTCTTGTTTGAAAATTGCATCGATAACTTTAAAAAGATCATATTGTTTTGAATAATCCTGAATTTGGTTTCTTTGTTGTAAATTATAAAGGGCTACAAAATCAGCTTGCTCAACTGATGAAAGTAAGTAATCTTTATAAAATAAATCAAATTCAACCGCTTGATTAATTAAAGAAGTTGCTTCTATATCTGATTTACCATAACTAGTTAAGAGTTTGAAAACCATTTGTTTTCAAACTTCAATTAATTTATTTGCTTCATCTTGATTTTGATATGTTTCTTTTGATGGTAAGATTGTTCTGGAAGGGTTTGATAATCATAAAATACGTTTTTTATTATCAATGAAATCTTCAAAGATATCAATATCAAAAGGTAAGTTATGGTATGAAATTCAAAACTCACGATCTTGATCAAAAAGATCATGAAATGATGTTAATTGTTCAATTTTAGATAAATAATTTCTAACTGGATTTCACCCTAATTCATCACGTTTTTTTATATCTAAAATCATGCTATAAAATTTTAGATATTCATGCATTGCTGGATCTTTAGGTAAAGTCAAATTATCTTGGTGCCATTGGTTAATTTGTCCTTTTAATAATTCTTCTAATTTAATATCCATTTCAACAAAGGATCCAATTGATGAACGATCTGCTGGAATTTGTGTTGTTTGTAACCAATCATGGTTAATATGTTTAAAAAAGTTATCTTTTAAATTTGGTTTCATATTTCTCCTATTTCTTTGAGTCAATATTTGTTTTTAAAATTGACAAGAAGGCTTCTTGTGGCACATCAATGCTACCAAGTTTTTTCATTCGTTTTTTACCTTCTTTTTGTTTTTTAAGTAGTTTTTGCCTTCTTGTGACATCACCACCGTATAATTTAGCAGTAACGTCTTTGCGAAAGGCTTTAATTGTTTCTCTAGCAATAATTTTACCACCAATAGTAGCTTGGACTGGTACTTCAAAGTTTTGACGCGGAATTGCATTTTTTAGTTTTTGACATAATTCCCTTGCATTTTCATATGCATTATCACGGTGTGTAATCATTGAAAATGCATCAACTTTATCTCCATTAAGTAAAATATCTACTTTTACTAAATCACTTTCTCTGTATCCGATTCATCCATATTCAAAGCTAGCATATCCCTTAGTTGTAGACTTTAAACGATCAAAGAAGTCAAAGATCGTTTCGGCTAGGGGTAATTCATAAAGAACTGAGCTGCGGCGCGAATCAATCATTTCTAATGATTTATAAATTCCCCGCTTATTTTGGCATAGTTCCATAACGTTCCCGATATATTCATTAGGAATAAAAATATGTGCTTCAACGTATGGTTCTTCAATTTTATCAATAAAAGTTCGATCTGGCAATAAAGTTGGGTTTGCAATCATTTCAACTTGTCCATTAGTCATAGTTACTTTATATTCAACACTAGGACTTGTGGCAATGATTCCAACTTTATATTCACGGTCAAGACGTTCTTGTAAAATTTCCATGTGTAATAAACCTAAGAATCCAACTCTGAATCCAAAACCTAAGGCTTTGGAGGTCTCTTGTTCTCAAGTAATTGATGAATCACTTAAAGAAATTTTTTCTAAACTCTCTTTAAGTTGTGAATAGTCCCTGGTATCAACTGGATAAAACCCAGTGAAGACAACTGGTTTCATTTTTTTATATCCTGGCAATGCCTGGTTTGTTGGATTTTCAATATGGGTGATTGTGTCTCCAACATTAACTTCCTTTGCATCCCTGATAGCTGCTGATACTCACCCTACTTCACCTGCACTTAAAAAATCTTTCTTAGTTTCATAAGGATTTCTCACCCCCAGTTCAATTACATGGTATGAATTATTTTGGTCAGTGCGTGACATAAATTTAAATTTATCACCAGTTTTTAAAGTTCCATCGAAGATTCTTACAAGCATGACTACTCCCCGATAAGGGTCAAAATAACTGTCAAAAATCAAAGCTTTTAATGGTTTATGATCATCAGCTAAAACAGGGCTTGGAATATGTTTAACAATTGCTTCAAGCAAATTATCTACTCCTAAACCTGTTTTAGCTGAAACTAATACTGCATTTTCAGTTGATATACCAATTACATCTTCAATTTCTTGTTTTACTTCATCCACATTTGCGCTAGGCAAGTCAATTTTGTTAATTACTGGAATAATTTCTAGGTTATTTTCTAAAGCCAGATAAACATTTGCCAAAGTTTGAGCTTCAATACCTTGCGTTGCATCAACAATCAATAATGCACCTTCGCTTGCTGCTAATGAACGAGATACTTCATAAGTAAAATCGACATGTCCTGGTGTATCAATTAAATGAAAAACATAATCTTTATACTTAATTTGTACTGCATTTAATTTAATGGTAATGCCGCGCTCTTTTTCTAAGTCCATTGAATCTAAAAATTGATCTGTTAAATTGCGATCACTAACTGTTTTAGTTAATTCTAAAATACGATCTGCTAAAGTGCTTTTTCCATGATCGATATGTGCTATGATTGAGAAATTTTTAATTTTCGATTTATCCATAATTAATTTATATTATATTATAAAAATAAGCTTTTATTAACAATGCGATAAAAGTAATTTTTATTTTTAATTTAAATCTTATAGTCTATAATATAAACATGACACAAACCTATCAAGTATTTAGCCATAAAAAACAAAACGCAATTTTAGCCTTAGGTATTTTTGTTTTGCTTGTTTCGGCTTTCTTAATTGCATTTAATGCATTAGTTTCGACATTTGATGGAATACCAATTCATCCAAAGTATTGAGAGTTTAAAACTGTTTTTGGACCTTGATATCATTTATTATATTTTACAAATTTATCAAACCTATTTTTAGGGGTTATGATTATTTGAATTGGACTAAAACCAACATGTAAAATAGTTAAAAACTTATTCTTTGTTTCGGTGATTTGCATTAGTATTACTTTTGCTGTTTATTGAGCCTTAATTTCATGAGTGCAAGTTTGAAATTTTTCACTAAATAATTTTACAAGTGTAATTACACATGGAGTTAATCCCTTAATGGGATTTATCGTGCTATTTTGAGCTCGTAGAGAAGTTAAAATTAATAAACCTGTTTTATTAATTTCATCAAGTATTGTATTTGTATACTTTATATTCGCACTATTAGTATACTTAGTAACAGGTGCTCAGTATGAATTTAAAAATGGAGCAATCATTTACTCATTTATGCATTTTTATCGTCCGTTCTTTATATCAACAACTAAATTATGATTAATTATTCTTTTAGATCTTTTAATCTTTGTGATGGGTATTTTAATTCCAATTGTCTTTGCTTTCTTTTGAAAGGCAATTTATGGAATTAAATTACAACTAAGAAAAGAATCTAAATAAAGATCTATCATAAAACCCTCCAATAGGAGGGTTTTTGTTATTTAATTACTTTTGCATATTTTTTATTATATTTATGTGAGATAAATCAAACTAAATATCCAAAGATCATTGTGGCTACGTATGAGATTAGTGGCAAGAAGTTTTCAAATGAAGTTTTATTTTCAATAATAAACGATATTTGTGATCCAACTAATGTAAATAAAATGGCAATCATTCCAATAATGTAAATAATTTGTTCTCAAACTGGAATTTTTTCTTGTTTTTTTAATGATCATAATCACACGGTGAAAATCGTTAATAAATATTGAATTAAGTATGAAATATTTGCAGCATTTAAGATTTTGCCAAATGTATTATTAACACCTGCAAGTGTTGGAATAATGCTAAAAATAACAGATGATAAAGTTCCTACTATTGCATAAACAATAATGGCATTTTGATATTCATTATGTTTATTAGTTTTTGCTCATGCACTCGGGAAATATCCATCATTAGCTAAAGCTGCAATCATTCTTGCTTTTGGTTGCACACCCCCCATCGTTGCAGAAATACGGTTAAAGAATAAACCAACTGCAAAGATGGTTGTACCAGTTGCTCCTCACACTACTTTATAAGCGATATCTAAACCAAACCCTGAACCTAAATTACTTCTTGATAAACCTAAGAAAATAAAGTAAAAGATAAAGTATGCGACAAAGACAATTAAGAAAATAAAAAGCATTATTTTCTTAAAGCGCTTGGTCTCGATATCTTTTGATATAGTTGCTAGTGATTCAAAACCACCATAGGCATAAATAAAGCTTAAAACTCCACCAGCAAAGGCGCTTAAACTAAAGGGTCCAAGTTCACGTAAAGTTGAACCATATGAATTACTTTGTGCAATTAAGTAGATAATTAATCCAAATCCTAAAATAAGAGTAATTCATTTAAAAATAGCTGTAATAAAAATAAAATTTTTAGATAGTTTATAACCAAAAGTACCAAGTAATACAAATAAGATATAAACTACAACTGAAATAATCGTATAAACTATTTTATTATTTGGATCAAATTGTTCTAATAATCTTGCAAAAAATAATGGTGTAGTAGCTGCAAATAAGATAATTTGACTTGCTTGGTTTCAACCTTGGAAAAAAGTCATTTGTTTGCCAAAAGTCTTTTTTGCATATAAATATGAACCACCAATTTCCTTTTGGTACTTTTCACCAGCACGAGAAAAGGCAAAGATTACAGCTACAATAATGATTGATGTTAAGATAAAAATCAAAATTCCTCAAACACCTTGGTTTATTAAGCTTGAAATTGTAGCAATAAATCCAAATCCAACAATATAATTAAGAGCATATAAAATAAAATTAACTTCTGAAAGTGAATTTTTCTTTGTTTGACTCAATTAAACCTCCTATATATAAATCTTTGGTTAATTATATATTAATTTTTTAAATTTGTAGTAAAAAATAAACATTATTTATTTAATTTTCAAAAAAATGCCCCTTTTTATAATATTTGTGGGTAATAATAAATCCAGAGAAATTAGGTTATAAAATTTAAATCATTTTTTTAAAAAAACATTTTGGAATTTTATAATTTATATTATAATTAAATCAATGCTTACCTAGGTAAGAGTGTATATTTCAGTAATATACTTCTTGAGCTATAATAAATGCTCCTTTCCCATAATAATATCTTTCCCTCTAATTTAAATTAGAGGGATTTTTTTATTAATTGGAAATGTCACATGCAAGTTTTTTGCATGTGACATTGTTTTTGCCTGCCTTGTAATAAAATAGTTGTATTAATAATTTTTCAAAAAATAAAGGAGACCTTAAAATTATATGAAAAATTTAGAAAAATATATTTGTGTTTTTGACAAATATCGAAAAGAAAATAAATATCAACATTTTAAAATTGAAGAGAATTACAACACTATCTTGAAAATGCAAGGAGCTCTTGGGACACAACGAAAATTACGATCAGATCAAATCGATCTAGAACAACTTTATAATATTTTACAAGAACTTTCTGAAGGCTTCTCAATCCAAGAAGTAGCCAAGATATTTGATAGAGACATTCGAAGTATAAAAAGTAAAATCCAAATTATTACAAATCGCAGACCACTTAGTTTAGATAAACAAAATCGTTATGTTTGTCCTAAGTGTTCAAAAAGAGTAATGCGGGTTAAAACCCTTAATTTTACCAAGCTATACGAACATTTATTAGGCTATTCATTTTCACGACTCTTTTTTGTAAGTGATGCAATTAAAGAGAAATGAAAGGCCTACAGAAAATATTGGTATAGTGAGCTTAATACATACAATAAAAATAGAAATAAAAAGAATTTGCAGCAAAAAGAAGTTAAGAAATCAGTTACCTATCTTGTGAATTCTTTTAAAAAATTATCCCATGATGAATTTGCTCCTTCACCTAGTACAATTTATAAAATAATTAAAAAAACCCTTATTTCCTTGAATTTGACCATATTGTTAAAAAATCTGAAGGCAAATATGGCATAAGGAAGAAGAAGCAAACCAAACCTAAAACATTAAAATATGCTACAGAAATTTCGAAACGTCCAGCTTATATTAATGATCGCTCTGAACACGGCCATTTTGAATTAGACACCGTTATTGGTAAAATCAATGATACATATTGTATTGTGACGATAATTGAACGGCAAACCAGAATGTCTTATGCTATGCTCTCAAAACGTAACTCCACAGCTATAAAACAAACTCTTGTCAAACTAATCAAGAAACATAACTTAGACATTAAAACTTTAACTGTTGATAATGGTAGTGAAAATGTCTTATTGCACCAGGTAATTCCAACTGAAAGATTATTTAAATGCCAACCATATAGTTCATGACAAAAAGGTTCAATAGAAAATATGCACCGCTTAATTAGGTATTACATTCCCAAAGGAAAAAGCTTAGATAAATACTCTCAGCAAGAAATTGATTATATGATGGAAAAAATAAATAACTATCGACAAGTTGTCCGGAAATATAAGATAATCTAAAATTTTTTTAATCCCCCGCCTTTGATTGCAATCAAAGGGGCCTTACTTTTGACAAAAGTAAGCAAAACCGACGAGAAAACACTGCCGTGTTTTCTGTTTTCGCATAGATTTTTTATGTAAAATTTATGTTAAAATTAAAAGACAATTATTTTATTAATATCTCGCAAGTGACTTTTCCAAAAAACAAATTTTAATTGTTTTATTTTTTGGTTATTTTCTTATAATATTTCAATATGAAAAACAGCAAAGGTAACATTGAACAAGATGCCAAAACAAAGAAAATTAGTTATAAAGGAATTTCAAAATTAGCTGGGGTTTCAATATCAACGGTTAGTAGATTTTTTAATAATGGTTATATTTCTGATAAAACTACTAATAAAATTCAAAGCATTATTAATAAATATGGTTATATCCCCAATTATGGGGCTAGCATTGTAAGGGGTAAAAGTCGAACAATCTTTGTAATAATGCCAAATGCCATTCAAAATAAGTTTAATTTAATTACAAGCGGTCTGGTGCTAGAAAGTGCTAAGAATGATTGACATGTAGTAACTACTTATAGCGAAACAGCTTCTAATGATTATATTGCAACGATTAAATATGCCCTTAGTTGAAAGCCTTTAGCAATTGTTGCATTAATTCCTGATTACCATAAAAGAGTTTTTGATTATTTGAAAAATATTTCTAAAGAAACCGCAATTGTAATCTATGGACATAATATTGACGAGTTAAACTGAATTAAAACTGATTTTGAAACAAGTTTTTATAATAGTGTTGAAGTTTTCAAACATAACCGTAACCAGCAACTAGCCCTTATCTTAGATGAAAAACTTTCTGACACAGAAAAAAATGAAATTAAAAATGGCTTTAATGCTGCTTGCCAAAAAAATGATTTAAATTGTTCAATTTACTATTTAGAAACAAAGAAAAATTGAATCAATATTCAAAATCTTAATAAAAAGTTAAAATTTGCCGGGATTAAAAATATTGTTTGTTCAACACATGAGGTCTATGTGTCAATTATGAATACTTTAGGTAATAAAGAATTTAAAATGACAGATATAGGTTATCAATCAATCTTTGATGTAGTGAAAAATTACAAAGCAAAAATCTTTGTTGATTATCCAAAGATCGGGATGATGATTATCCGAATGATACATGATTATTTAGAAACACAACAACAAGAAGGTGTCTTAGTAGATACCTTGATTATTGAAGATGAAAAAAATAGGAGTAAATATGATTAAATTAGGTTCACATATTTCATTTAAAAAACCAGGTTATTTACCAGCTGCAGTTCAAGAATCACTTGATAATGGTGCAAATACCATGATGATTTATTTAGGGGCTCCACAAACAACTATTAGGGTACCAAAAGAAAATTATAAACTTGAAGAATATCTTGCGAATTATAAAGATAAAATTTCACAAGAAGACATTATTGTACATGCTCCATATATTATTAATCCAGCTAATCCATCAAAAGCTACTTTTTCAAATGATTTTTTAATTAAAGAAATTGAAAGGATGAATTATTTAGGTTTAAAATATTTGGTTTTGCACCCTGGCGCTTATACTACTTATGAAGTACAAGAAGCATTAGAACAATTAGTAGATAGTTTAAAATATATTATTAGTCAAACTAAGGACGTTGTAATTTGCATTGAAACAATGAGTGGAAAAGGAACAGAAATTGGAATTAATTTTGAACAAATTAGATATTTATTAGATTGAACTAATGATCCAAGAGTCCAGGTTTGTCTTGATACTTGTCATTTATGGGATGCAGGTTACGATTTGAAAAATTACCAAGAATTTAAGCAAGAATTATTTAAATATGATTTATTAAAACATGTTAAAGTTATTCACTTAAATGATTCTAAAAATCAATTAGCCAGCCATAAAGATCGCCATGCTAATATTGGATTAGGAACTATTGGTCTTAAAACATTACAAGAATTTGTACATGATCCAGACTTTGATAATATTCCGATTATTTTAGAAACTCCATATTTAAATAATAAACCAATTTATAAAGAAGAAATATCAATGCTTTTAGATAAATAAATGGAAAATACCAAGAATTACTTCTTGGTATTTTTTTTATAAATTGTAATTAATTTTCAGGACAATTTAATAATATTTTTTAAATTCATTATAATATCAACTTAGCATCCTTGAATAATATGTTTCACGAGGTTCGTAGTCAATATTATTAAAGATCACCTCTTTATTCTTTGGAACCTTAAAAACTCCTCAAGAGTATGCAAGAGGTGCACGATCAGGAACAATACTATAACGTTTATCACCAAAAGTGTTAATTACTACTTTTTCTTGATCTATAAAAGGTATAAATTTAAATCCTCATTGTGCAGCTGTTTCGTATCCATAACGGTCTACACATATATATAAATCATAATTTTCCAGCACTTGATAAACTTCTTCATTCCCTAGATATAATTTCTCAAAAGTTTCTTTTAGTTCACTATCAGTTACTTTGGTTTCTGCCCTAGGGTAAAGCTCATGAAATCTATCGATAATAATATTTTGAAATTCGTTTTTATTTTTAATTGTTATAAAATTATTATTAACTTTATTTTGGTCTTTAAAGTAATTATCATTAAAACTACCAATATTATATTTTAGTCTAAGTTTAGTAATATTATCCTTTGATAAGGATCCAGGAATAAATCGCTTTGCTTGTATATAATCATTAAATACTTTATCAACTTCGGTAAATTTCTTTTCAAATTCATAAAAGGAATTTTGATTATTACACGAAATTAGTGCAAAAGGCATGGATAATGGTAAACAAGTTAAAAATATTTTCTTAATCATTTTCATCTCGCACCAAATGTGTAACTGCAATTAAATCATCAACTGAATTTGTGAAAGTATTTGCGCTAAACTTTTTAATTCTATATCTATATTGACCTGGTACATCAACTTTAAATTCAATAAGTTCGTCATTAGTTAATACTGAACCAACACTTTTAACAATCACTCATGAACCATTTGCATCCTTTCGTTCAAGATATAAATCATAATCACTGACCCATTTACCTCCTTGGCGCTTTATTAACTCTTCTTTTTTGAGTCTTGCCTCATCAATGTGGGCTTTATTTCATTCTGATTGCTCATAGGTTGGATTAAAAGACTTAATGAAAGGAAATGCATAATTTCAATAACCTGGACTAATTTCATTATTTTTTAACTGTCCAGCATTAAAAGTTCAGGAACTAGAAATTTTAATTGTTTGATTTCCTTTTAAATTTATTGTATTACTAATAAATACGTCACCATATTCACGAGTAGGGTGAATTTGAATTGTTTGAGCATTATCTGCTGCTTGCAACATTGCTTTGAAATCAACAGTGCCTGCCCCATATTTTTGTGCATATCCACTTGATTTATAAATTACATCATTATGTTTTGGAGTTATAGCAGAAGCAGATAAAATTGCTTTGACAAGTGGAACTTTAAAATCACTATTTTGTATGTGGGGTTTATAGTTAAGTAAATTTGATATAAGACCTGTTACCATAGGTGCTGCATAACTTGTTCCCCATTGGTTGTCATTTATATTGTACACAGGGTTATAAAAGTACGAAGGGGCAACTACAAGAGGTTTGCCCAATGTATCAAATTTATCTTGAATTTTATAATTAGATCTGAAATGAACCTTATTTCCGTTTAAATTATTTTTCGTTGCTGACTCAGAAAGTGCTCCGACAACTATAGAATTAAGAGATAATTTTTCATTTGTAATTAAATGATCTGGTTTATTTCCGTCGTTGCCAGCTGAGATAACATTTATGACTCCATATTTACGGGAAATATAGTCTAGAAAATATGTTTCATCATTATAACTTTCGTAATTTGCGAATACTGGCCCGTAGCTATGATTAATAATTCTAATTCCATCATTAAGAACCATATTTTCAATAACTCTAGTTCAATCACCATTTTTTCCAGAACTTGTAAATGTTGAAAGATGTATTTTTGAATTTCTAGATACTCCATAGTAGCCGCCAGCTATCATTGAAACAATTGTGGAATGCTCTTTGTAGTTATGTTGATACACACCTTGCGTTGATGCGCCACCAATTTTAATTCCTTTTTTAAAATATTTTAGATAATTATTATCAAAAGGATAGGTTCAAACTTCTAGTACACCTATATTTGTAGCAGGGAGGTTTTCTGCAGTATAACCAACAGTATTAACAATTTCTAAATTTTTATCCATCGAATTTTTAAAATGATAATAACCTTTATTACTTTCATATGGTTCTACGTAATTATCAGGTTTATAAATATCTGTAAGCCATTCTTCAAGGGTTATTGGTCGTTCAGAAACTGCCCATGTATTTTCATAAATTAAGAATTTATATATTTCAGTTCAATTTTTAATTGATTTAGTAAAAATTTCACGATCTTTTTCGCTCTTAAAATAGAACCATGTAACAGGCATCATTTGGCTTACTTTATATTCGGAAAAGTTAAACCCATGAGCTTTAATTTTACTGATAAATTTCTCGTCATCACCTAAAAAACCAGGATTTAACAATAATTTTAATTCATAATCATTACTTAAATATTTATGGTGTTCAACTCCACTAGAATTTGTAATGGTTATTGATTTTTGAGCTCTAAGTTCAAATTTATCACTTGTAAGATTATCATACCAATTGGTAATTTTTGATGAATAATTGTGTGGCAATATTGCAAATAAACTAGTAAAACTACCTAATGTTGCAATAGGTCATATAAGCAGTTTTTTAATTTTTGTTTTAAGCATTTTTCTCCTTTTTTCTTTTGTTTATGTATTTTGCAAAAAAACTAAATACAACTATTTAATATGAATATTTAAGTTTTTTTTGCATACATTATTATACATTAAAAAAAACATGGCATTTAGTAAATTACTATAAATCTACTACATACAAGGTCTACTAGTAGATAATTAGTATGTAGTTATTTTTCTTAGAAGTAAAAAAGAAAGTAATTATAAGCCACACAGAAATTTTAAGGTTTCTGTGTGGCTTTACTATCTAAAATATTTTTCCATTTCCTTTTTGGTGTAAAACTAATAATACAAAGCAGATGTAATAGATTTGTATGCAAATTAACTCCTTTATATTTTTTTAATTATAATAAATTGCATAAAAATGTCCATTATCAACTAAATAAAAAGCAGAATTTCACTGCAAATTCTGCTTTAATGAATTATTTTAACCACTCATATTCCATTTCAATTTTTAAATCTTTATAATCATTTAAACTAGTTTTATCTACAATGATAAAGAAACTACGGTATCAATAATTAGACCCCAGAGCTTTATCAGAAACTCAAATATTGTTATATCCTATTCATGTATACTTATGATTTTGCTGATAATTTTTATCTCAATTTAGTTTTAATGTTTTAGTTGAATCATTATAATTATAATTTTTTATATCTCAACCAAGTTTGCGGCGATCTCCCGCACCTGGCATACTTGTTGTAATATAATTATTTAATAAAATAATATCTTTTTGGTTAAAATCTACAGTATCAAGTAGCTCTTTAAATTCTCTATTTATAAAATTCGCATCTTTATAATAATTAGGATTTATCTTTAAAAATAAATTTATAAATTCATTTTTATTTTTAAATAAATATGTGGTATTTTGGATGTTTTTCTTCGCATAAACTCAATTGTCATCACTTTGATCAACATTTTCGCTAAGACGTTCAGGTGTATTACCATATTCCCAATGAGAATACAAGATATTTTGGTCACTGTTTGCATATCTATCATTATCTTTTGAAAATAATTGTGGCGATAATCCTTCTAGAGTAAAAAGCGAACGATCTTTATTTCAATAAGTGTTTGAATTAATATTAGAATGTGATATGAATTGATTATATTCAACTCTATATCATGTATATAAACTTACAGGAACTATTACTAAAGTACTTGCTAAAAATATACTTGAATACTTAATAACTTTTTTCAATGTTTTTTTCATTAGTTTTCTTTTACGTAGGTAATTGCAACTTCAATTTGATTTGTATTATTTGAAAATCTTTGAGCTTCAAAGGTATATCAACCTGATTCTGGAACAGTAAATTCTAAAACTTCAACATTTTTATTGGAAGACATAGAAGATGCAATAACCGATCCTGACGAATTCTTCACATAAAAATCTATATCAGTTTTATCTAAAGTACCATTATATAAAAATGCTAATGATGACCTAATTTTCTCGCCTTTATTAAGATAAACTGATCTTGAGTTATTAAATGAGTTTTTATTTTTATCCGTAGATTTTAATAAAATAAGTGATTGTAATGCTTTTTCAATTTTCTTGTAATCAGGAATGCCAAAGCCTGTTTCATTAGTATAAATTTCCTTTACATCTTTTGGTTTTCTTGAACCAGTTATTAAAGCAGATTTAAAGATAATCGAGTCTGAGCCTTGATCAAAATAAGATCTGTATTTTTGTTTCAGCATTCCAGCTATTGCGGTAACTACTGGCGCTGAAAAACTTGTTCCTCGTGCATAGTTTTCTTTTTCGACAAGCTGACCATTTTCTCGAACTTGAGTTTTATCAGTAAATCAATAATAACCACCTGGTGTTACAACAGAAAGATGATTTAGGTCATTCCCAATTTGACTATAAAATGCTTTTTTTTCTAAATTTGAAGAGTCAGTCGAACCAACTATAATACTATTTTTAGATAATGAAATTTCGAAAAGATCATTTTTTCGATCATTAAATCTATTACCCGCTGCAACAATATTGATTAATTCAGGATTATTGTAAATTAAATCATCTAAATATTTTGATGCCCAATTATATGTCAATAGATCTTTAGAAATTATGTTATTATTATAACCAGGTAAACCTCAACTATTATTCACAATATTTGTGTGCTTTAGTAAGTAATTCATTTCACCAGATATACCATTTCAATTAAAGGCTAATTCAACTGAGACAATACCTAGAGAGGGATTGATTCCCATTTTTCCGGCAATTAATTCTGCAACCTGTGTTGCATGTCTTGATCAATCCTCTCAGTAGAACAATTCATTTCTTCACCATAACCCATTACCGTGTTTTCTGTTTCACTCGAAAGCTTTTGAATGAGTTTCGACAACCCCGTATTCCAAAACACCTATATTTAATTTTGAATTAATAAAATTTCTAAGGTGATTAGATCTTGTTTCTTTATCCAATCCAACATATGAAAAATAATAATTATTCAACATATTTAATTCAAAATCACTATGGTTATAGCGATTATCAGGAAATGATTTATTTTGTACTATTGGATTTGCTAATTTGTTCTTAACAAATTCATCATAGTATACCCCAGTTGTAAAATTATAAATTTTTCTATATTCTTTTTGAGTATCCTCAAAAAATTTATCTATTAAATTTAATAAATACTTATAGTCAATTCCACGGACATGTGCGATTGATATAACTCCTACATGTTCTTCAAACTTCATTTGAATCTGTTTGCCTAATTTAGTTTCTAAATGTGTTTTTAATGATTTGATAAAATCAATTGAAAACGAACCAAAAACATCAAATCTATTAACACCGTAATTGATTTTTTTTGTTTCTGATTCGTCTGATTTATTTGATATTAATAAGTTTGTAACATTTACATGTTCAACTTTATTATTTTTAAAGTTTTCTGTTTTCTTACTTTCTTGTTCTGATATAAAACTAAAACCAAGTGGTAATGCAAAAAAACCAGTTGATAAACTTGAAAGTTTTAAGAAAGTTTTAAGATTTTTGATATTTTTCATTTTGCACCTCCATAATTTTCTAAAAATATCATAAAAATTATAACATAAGTTTACAAATTTTTATTTTTGTTTTTTGGAAAAGTCATTTGCAAAATATTAACTAAATAATTGTTTTTCAATTTTAATATAAATTTTGCATAAAAATATATGTGTAAACAAGCGAACACGATAGTGTTTTCTTGTTGGTGTTGCTTGCTTTTGCTGAATATGACCCTCTTTGATTAAAAAAAAAAAAAAGAACACAAAAATTAATATATTCATATCTCGTTTTAAATCCGGACAGAAAAGTTAACATGAAAATGTTAACTTTTCTGTCCGGATTTATATTAAAAATTATTTTAATCACTCATATTCCATTTCTATCTTTAAATCTTTATAATCGTTTAAACTTGTTTTATTAACTATTATAAAAAAGCTTCTGTATCAGTAATTTGAACCTAATGCTTTATCAACTACGCAACCTCACTTGCAATTTGACTTTCACCAATATTTTTTTTGCTCATAATTTTCATCTCATTTTAATGTGAGTGTCTTATTACTATCATTATAACTATATTCTTTAATATCTCACCCTAGTTTTCTCCTGTCTCCGTCCTTAGGCATGAATATATTGACATAATTATTAAGTAAAATAAGATCTTGTTGTGCAAAATCAACCTTATCTAACAATTCTTTGTATTGCTTAGTTATATAATTTTCATCTACATCCCTTTCAGGTTGTAGCTTTAAAAATAAATCAATAAACTCTTTTTTAGTCTTAAAAAGGTAAGTTGTGTTTTGGATGTTTTCCTTGGAATAAACCCAATTATCGCCATTTTTGTCAGATTCTTTGTCAAGGCGTTCAGGGTTATTGCCGTATTCTCAAGCTGAAGAAGGCTCTACTTGTTTATCTTTTGAAATTCTATCATTATCTTTATAAAATGTTGATGGATAAGCGCCTTCTAAAGTAAAAAGGGTATGATTATCATTTCAGTAGTTGTTAAAATATATTTTAGAATGCTCAGTTCATTCTTTATGTTGAATTCTATACAAAGTATAAAGAGATGTAGGTATAATTAACAATGCTGATCCTAAAAATATAAGAGAATACTTTAAACCTCTTCGCATTTTTCAAGCCATTTTTAGTTATTTTCCTTTGCTTATGTAATAGCTACTTCCACAGGATTTGAATTTTCTGAATATCTATATGCCTCAAATCTATAAAATGCTGAATTGGGAACTACAAATTCAACAACTTCAACATTTTTGTCCGAAGAGTTAGAAGAAGCAACAATATTACCATTTATATCTTTAATTCTAAAATCAATATCAGTTTTATCATTTGTTCCATTGTATAAGAAGGCTAAAGAAGCACGTATTTTATCCCCTTTGTTCAAATATACCTGGCGAGAGTTTTTTGATAAATCATTACTTTTGGCAGTTTTAGGTAAGATTATTAAAGACTGGATTGCTTGTTCAATTTTTTTATAATTTGGAATCCCATATCCAGTTTCATTTGTATAAAGCGAATTTATACCATTAGGCTTTCTTGAGCCAGTTATCAGAGCAGATTTGAAAATAATCGAATCTGACCGTAAATCAAAATGTGTTTTCAATGACTTTATAAAATCAATTGAAAACGAACCAAAAACATCAAATCTATTAACTCCGTAATTGATTTGCTCAGTTTTCGATTCGTTAGATTTTTGTGAAATCACTAAATTGGCAAGATTCACATTTTCTATTTTACTAAGAATTTCATAATTTTCAGTTTTTTTGCTCAAAGTAGGGTTCGAAAAACTAAAACCAAGCGGCAACGCAAAAAAACCAGTTGTTAAACTAGAAATTTTTAAAAATGTTTTAATATTTATCATTTCATACCTCCATTATTTTCTAAAAATATCATAAAAATTATAACATGAATTTACTAAATTTTTATTTTAGAATTTTAAAAAAAACATTTTTGTTTTTTAGAAAAGTCACATGCAAAATATTAACAAAACAATTGTCTTTTAACTTTAACATAATTTCTATATAAAAAATGTATGTGTAAACGATCAAACACAGTAGTGTTTTTGTTGGTTTTGCTTACTTTTGCCCAATGTAATTCCCCCCCTTTGGTTAAAACAAAAAAATTCGCAAAAAATTAATATATTCATGTCTCTTTTTTGTCCACCTATATAAAAACCCACTTCTGAAAAATTCAGAAATGGGAATCATATTTATTTTAATTTGGATATTTTTCTGGGTGAAGTTGTTTCATTTTTTCAATGAATTCTTGCTTAGGTAAGTGTCCATATTCTTTCATTAAATTGACACATTCATTATATTCTTGGATTGCATATTCAAAACCTTCAAAACCAGAAACAACTGTAATACCTTCACGTTTTCAATTTTTATATGTGCTAAAGAATGTCTTAATACTATCTAAAAAAGGCAAAGGAAGTTCTTTTAAGTTTTGAATATGATCCAGGCGATAATCATCACTGTGCACGGCGATTAATTTTGTATCAGTTTCACCATCATCGATCATTTTCATAGCTCCAATAATACGGGCACTGAGCTTTGCCCCAGGATGAAATGTTTCACTTGAATATACTAAAACATCAAGTTCATCACCATCTCAATCTAATGCATTTGGGACAAATCCATAATTACATGGATAGACAAAATCTCCTCTGAGAATTCTGTTTACTTCTATTTCGCCAGTTTTTCTGTTATATTCATATTTAATTCTTGAATTTTTAGGTATTTCAATTTTAACGTCTATCTTATTCATGTATAAATTATAATAAAAAAATTAGAAAGAATACTTTTCTAATTTTAGATTTTTATTTTACTCATTAAATAAATTGCAGCTGTTTCTGCTCTTAAAATACGTTTTCCAAGACTAACACATTTAAAGCCATGTTTTAAGGCTAATTCGATTTCGTGTTCACTAAAGCCGCCTTCTGGCCCAATTACAAATAAGGTATTTTGGTTTATATCATTTAGCATTGCTCTTGAATAATCTTGCTTTTCGTGTGCAATTATTTTTAAACTAGCTTCATGGTGAATTAAATTCTTAAAGTCCATTGGATCGCTGAGCACAGGTAAAATATTACGGAAGCTTTGTTCAGCTGCTCCTTGGATAATTGATTCAAAGCGTTTTTTGCGCCTTGTAAATTTGTCATATTTATATAATTCTCCATTAGTATATGAAGTAATTAGGGGAATAATTTTAGTTACTCCTAATTCAACAAGTTTTTGCAAAGCTCATTCAAAACGCTCGTATTTAATTAGGGATAAGGCAACTGTTACATCAAAATCAAATTCATGATTTTGATGTAATTCATTTATTATTTTAGCCTTATCAACCTCCAAAACACACTTGTAAAATTTAGATTGATAAACGCAAATAAATGGATTATGGTTAATACGGATAACATTTAAATGTTTTAGTGTTTCTTTGGGTAAAATAAAATAATCATCTTCTTTTTCAAATACAAAAAAGCGGTGCATTTTAGTCCTGTTGCAATTCTTCGTATTCTTCTAAGGTTCCTCTAAATAAAAAACTATTTTGAGGGCTTTGTAATTCTAAGATTACATTAGCACACTGGTTAACAAAAGCGCGGTTATATGTTGTAAAAATTGCTCCGCCCTTATAATTATTAATACCCTCAATAACTGAGTCAATGCTTTCGGTGTCTAAGTGATCAAGAGGTTGATCCAAAATTAAGAAGTTAGATTCTAAAAGCATCATTCTTGAAAACATTAAACGAGCTTTTTCCCCTCCGCTAGTTACTTTGACTTTTTTAAAGACTGTGTCATTGCTAAAGAGCATGCGACCTAGGAATCCCCGCATACGAGCATCATCATTTTCTTGGTTTATTTTTTCTTTATTTTCTAAAGGCCATTTCGAAATTCATTCTAAGATATTTTCATCAGTTTCAAAATATGAATTATTATCATTTGGGTAATAACTTGGCGTAATTGTCTGACCTCACTCAATAGTTCCGCCCGTGGGTTTTTTAAGACCAATTAAACATTCTAATAAACGTGTTTTAGCAATATCGTCATCACCAACAATAACCATTTTTTCTCCTGGTTTTAATGAAAATGAGACGTTTTCAAATAATAATTCTCCATTTTCATTATGGTATGTTAAATTATCAACATTTAAAATTTGTTTACCATGATCACGGTTCATTTCCCAACGAACATATGGATATTTACGGTTGGATGGTTTAATTTCATCAAGAGTAATTTTTTCTAAAGCTTTTTTACGACTAGTAGCTTGTCGAGATTTAGATGCATTAGCACTAAAGCGAGCAATAAATTCTTTTAGTTTTTCAATTTGTGCCTCTTTTTTAACATTGCTTTGTTTCATCATTTCACGAGCTAATTCTGAAGATTGTTTTCAAAATGAATAATTACCTGTATAAATTTTAGCTTCATTATAATCAATATCAACAATATGGGTACAAATTGAATCTAAAAAATCACTATCATGACTCACGACAATTACAACGTTTGGATAATCAATTAAAAAGTTTTCTAATCATTTAATTGAGCGAAGATCTAAGTGGTTGGTTGGCTCATCCATGATTAAAATATCTGGATTACCGAATAAGGCTTTTGCTAACAAAACCTTAATTTTTTGGTTCGCTGTTAATTCGCTCATTTGTGACATTCATTTATCTTTAGGAATTGCTAAATTACTTAGTAGTTCTTGGGCATCGTTTTCAGCTGTTCAACCACCTAAGTCACCAAATTTCTCTTCTAATTCACCAGCTCTGGTGTAATCTTCTATTGTTGCATCTGGGTTTGCATAAATTGCATCTTTTTCTTGCATAATAGTATATAAATCAGTATTACCCATAATAACTACATCAGTAACATTATATGCGTCATATGCATTGTGGTCCTGACTTAAAACTGAAATACGTTTATTTTTTTCTTTAATGATTTGACCACTAGTTGGTTCCACTTGCCCAGCAATTATTTTTAAAAAAGTACTTTTACCAGCTCCGTTAGCCCCAATAATTCCGTAAGTATTAGATTCAGTAAATTTTAAATTGACCCCTTCAAAGAGCTTTTTATCGCTAAATATTTTGCTTAAATTTTGGACTTCTAACATTTTCCCTCCTTTGTTCAAAAATAAAGAACCATATTAACAAAATGGTTCTTTATGTATTTTTATTTATTTACGATTTCGTGAAAGAAACCTAAAAATTCTTTTGCTAAATTTTCAAAATTAAATAAGTTTTGGTTGGCAAATCTTTGTGCTAATAGCACATTTGCATTTTTATTTCCTCTGCAAGTTCCACTGCAGGCTTTTCCACCAATTGGGCGATATACATGTTCCATAATAGTTTCATCTCCTAAAAATCTTTTAAATCTTATGCCATGTTCTTGGGACTTAATATTTGAATCTAGATGTCTTAACTTTCTTGTATCTGTTTTATTTTGTCTCATATTAACTCCTTCTATATTGTTTCTTAATTATACCATACTCTTTAAGAATATATAATAGTATATTTGCAAATCTCGAGCTTAAATTTTCTTACATATGTGTTTTCGATTATAATCAACTTGTAAAATAACCTTCAACCCTTTTGTAATTTATTTTGATATTATCATAAGGTAACACAGATATAAAATAAAGATATCTTTCTGGATTTTCAAAAAATTCTTGAATTCTTTTGCTATATTCAATATTAAATTTAAATGTATATCAAACTCGATTACCTCTATTAATTAGTATTTTTTTTGGTTGGTTAATTTCCTTATAAATATCTGAAAATTCATTTAAGGAAACAAAAGTGCTTTCATTATTTAGTTTTTGATTTTTATCTTTTCATTCTTGTATATTTTCTAACGATATTTTAGAAGTTATGGGTTTAAGTTGGTCGAAAATGCTTAAAAGATACCCCAGGCTTATTGCAAATACTAAAACTCAATTTGACAAGATGAAAAAAAGGAATCAAATAAGATAAGTAATATATTCGCTATTATCTGCTAATTTATTGAATTTAAATTCGCCATAAGCAATTGGGACTAATAAACCAAAAGCAGCAATTCATATTGAAATATTAAAATTAGTTTGATGATAATTATCTAATGTGGTTTCAGCTTTTTTGTATATAAATCTTTGCTTACTTATGATTTTGATTAAATCATCAAAATAAATGTCATCTAACTTTATTGAATTATTTAAAAAATACTCTTGAGTCTGTTTCTCGGCTATAAAGTATAAATTTGGCAAAAATAAAAGTTCTTTTTGGATTTTTTTAATATTAATAATATTTTGTATTGAAAAAATTGTTCAAATTATAAAGATAATTGACCAAGTTATTATAATTGCTTCAAAGATCATGTTAACCCAAATTATCTTCTAATAATTTATTACTATTTTTACTTCGAATATATTCATACGTGTATGTTTGATTATTTTTAGTTACAGTTCTTTTAACCTTGATTAAATTATAACTATCTAATTCATATTTGCTCATTGCAAGCATTTCTTTTCGACTGAATATTTTGCCATCTATAAGACGTTTAAAAAACATATTTGTCCCTCCAGTACCACCACTTTTATATGCAAAAGTTTGTGGTGTTTCAGAGATAACTACTATTTTATTAAGTTTTTTAAAATTATCTCATTGCTTAGCATATTGTAGTTTCATTTCTCTAATTTTTTCTATTTCAGTATTGATAACTTTTAATTTATTTATTTCTTCATCTAGTTCATCAGAACTTTTTAGAAAACTATGTACATCATATGCAACGCTAAAAATTCCCCACACTTTTGAAATGTATTTAGAAGCGTTTTTTTTGGCTATATCAGTTGCTAATGATTGTATTGCAAGATCTGAAAGATTAGCAGCAAAATCAACACCCCATTTAACACCGTCTTTAATAAATTTAGTTAAATCAATTTCCTCAATTTGATCTAATAATTCTAATTGTCTTTTTATTGCATTTGTTTTAGTTTTACGGAATTCTTTATACACACTTAAACCTAGTGCAATTAAACCAGCGCCAGCAGCAATAAATGCAAGTGGAGTAATAAACAACCCAAAGAATCCTGTAACAACTGATGCAGCTGTAAATACTACTATAAGATTTTGAATTTCAGTATTAAATTTTTGTTCCTTTGCCAATTGTTCATATAATTCACCTTTAATTTTGTAAATTTTCTGGTATTTTTCTAAAAGTAAACTTAACACCTTTGATGTTCCCGGATCATTATTAATATAAGTATTATCGGGAGTTAAAATTCTATCAGGTGCTTTTTCCAACACCTTAGTTTGTTTTTGATTGTCTATTTCTTTTTTAACGTTTCGCAATTGCACATTATAATTTCCAAGAAAATCATAACTATTTAAACGAGATTTAACTTCTTGTTCTTTTAATGGGTTACTTTTTATTCTTATGTCCAGTTTATTTGTGATTTTACTTAGAAATTCTTGTTTTACTTTTTTATTTTGCTTAGTGTTTTTAGTTTGGGTTAGTTGGTTAATATTACTTGTGTTTTTTACTGCATCTGAAACAACTGCAACAACATTATTAGTTAAATTAATTTGATCTTGTTCAGAAATATCAGATTTACTATCAGTTTGTGGGGTTTGTGTGACACTAGAAACACTTGTAAAATTAGCAACTTGAATTACGTCCATGTTAGAAATTAATGTTTTTTGGAATTTCGTGCTTGTCTACCTCTTTCTGTTTTAATGCTTATTAGATCTCATGGTAATATTTTAGAAAAATATTCTCATTCATCTTTAGTTTTGAATATACTTTGGTCATAATTTTTGCTTTGTTTATTTAAATTAACTTTAATAAATTTATATCATCTGTATTTTTAAAAGTTAAGTTATGATCTAGTTGTGGATAAAAACTTATCACTATTTCATGATTGTTTGTAGCTAAAATTTTCAGTAAAAATTTGTTATTTTTATAATTTTACTAATACTAATTACATTATGCAAAATCACAACCCCGTTGTTATTATGCAATTATACTATAAAGAGCGTAAACAAATGTTATAGTGATTTAATTAAGAAAAACACCCTTAGGTGTTTTTTTAGTATTAAACATTTAGTTTTGTGGTTGTTTTGAATTTATCTCTTGTTGTTTTAATTCATAGTATTTATTAATCATGCTTTGTTCAAATTCTTCGATGGTTTGTGCTCCGCCAAAGTTAAAAACCTGGATCATAGTTTGGAATAAAGGATCTTGCCGCATTGCTTTAGTAATTAATGATTTTTTACCCATGCGGTGTTTTAAGATATTAACCATAACTTTATATGCAATATCATTAAGCATTGCTTCAAATAGTTTTGTTCCTTCTTCTGTATAAACTTGATATGGGTTTTTTTGTGAGTATTGTACTAAATTCACATTTGAACGTAATTTATCCATGCGGTTAATTTGTCTTTGTCACCTACTATCTAAAACAGATAAAATACTTTGTTTTTGTAGTTGTGCAATTTCTTCAGGATCGGCATTTTCAGTAGCATTTTTAATTCATGCTTCATAAAGTGAAAGAATAATATTGGCAATATAATCTGGTAAATCATTTTCATGAACTTTGACAATATCAGATATGTCAAAGTTAAATGAAACTAGTTGACCAATATTTTCATTTAAAAATCTAACTAATGCATCATAATCATAATTGTGATGTGTATTAAATTCATCGTTTTGAACAACTGATTTAGCAGCTGATGCAAACATTCTTTTAATAATAAAATCAACATTTGAACTAGTTAAAATTAAATCACGTTGGGCATAAATTAAATCCCTTTGTTGGCGAATTACATCATCATAATTAAGCACTGATTTCCGAGAATCATAGTTAAAACCTTCAATTTTCTTTTGTGCATAATTAAATTGTAATCTTAATGTTTTACTTGATATTTCATTGCCTTTTTTATCTGCATAAGCTTCTTGGAATTGTTCATATGAAGCAAAACGCTTGATAAGTTGGTCTTCTAAGGAAACAAAGAATTTACTCGTTCCAACATCGCCCTGACGTCCTGAACGACCTCTTAATTGGTTATCAATACGCCTTGCTTCGGCTTTATCGGTACCTAAAACATATAAGCCACCTAAAGCAATTGCTTCTGGAGTAGGTTTAATATCAGTTCCCCTACCTGCCATGTTAGTTGCAATTGTAACTGATTTAACTTCTCCAGCTTTAGCAATAATTTCAGCTTCAGAAGCATTTTGTTTAGCATTTAAAACAGTATGAGGTATTCCCCGTTTTAAAAGAAGTTTATGCAAGATTTCTGAATCTTCAATTTGCGAAGTCCCAACTAAAATGGGCTGACCTTTTTCATATAATTCTCAAACTTTTTCCACCACAGCATTTCATTTATCTTCTGAATCATAAAAAATAGAATCAGGCTCATCTATTCTAGCAATTGGTTTATTTGTCGGCACAACATTTACACGTATATTATAAATATCAATGAATTCCTGCTCTTCAGTTTTACCAGTACCTGTCATTCCACAAAGTTTTTTGAACATTCTAAAGAAGTTTTGGTAGGTAATTGTGGCTTGAGTTTTGGTTTCTGGTTCAATTTCAATTTGTTCTTTAGCCTGGATAGCTTGCTGCAACCCTTCTGAATAGCTCCGACCATCCATAATTCTTCCTGTAAATGCATCAACTAGTTCTATTTTTCCGTCTCTTACAATATATTCAACGTCAATACGCATAATTTTATGGGCTCTTAATGCATTTTGAATTAGATGAATTTTTTCGCTATTTTCCATATTATAAATATTTGGAGTATTGAAAAATTCATTTGCCCTTTGAATTCCTGAGTGTGTTAAGGCAACAACTTTCGATTCTTCGTCGATAATATAATCTTGGTGTGATAAAGTTCTTACAAATTGATCAGCAGCGAAATATGTACTAATGTCTTCTTTTTCTCCTCCAGAAATAATTAACGGTGTTTTAGCTTCGTCAATTAAAATTGAGTCAACTTCATCAATCAAACAAAAATATAAACCACGTTGTACTTTTTCGTGTTTATTAGTAACCATGTTGTCTCTTAAATAGTCAAATCCTAGTTCAGAATGAACTGAGTAAGTGATATCACAAGCATAGGCGGCTCGTTTTGAACTTGGGTCTAATTGGGCTTTATTAATTCCAACCGTTAAACCAAGGAAGTTAAATACTTCACCCATTTCAATTGCATCACGTTCTGTTAAATATTCATTAACAGTTGAAACAATTGCTCCTTTACCAAGTAAAGCATTTAAATAAACTGGAGCAATTGAAGTAATTGTTTTACCTTCACCTGTTTTCATTTCGGCAACTGAACCAAGGTCTAGGAGTAACCCTCCTAATATTTGAACATCAAAAGGTCTTTTGCCTAAAACTCTTTTAGTTGCTTCGCGAGCAATTGCAAAAACATCCTCGCGGATATCTTCTAGTGTATAACCTTGTTTAAGTAAATCCTTAAAAAAGGATGTTTTTGATTTCAATTCTTCATCAGTAAATTTTGAGACTATTGCTTCAAGTGAATTAATTTTCTTTAATGATTTTTCAGCAATTCTCATTTCAGTAGATTTAAGGTCAAAAATATTGCTTATTTTTTTCATAACTTATATTATATATTAAAAATTTAAATTTGAAGGTTTGAATAATTTCAATTATTTAGGTAGTTAATAAACTATTAATGTAAATGTCACATGCAAGTTTTTTGCATGTGACATTATTTTTTTTGTCTGCCTTGTAATAAAATAATGGTATTAATAAATTTTCAAAAATTAAAGGAGACTATAAAATTATATGAAAAATTTAGAAAAATATATTGTTAGAGGATTATTTTGTTAATATTTCGCCTGTGACTTTTCCAAAAAACAAAACTAAAAAACAAAAAATATTTTTCTTGTTTTTAAAATTTATATGATATAATTTGCTCATGAAAAACGAAAGACTCATTACACTGATTAATATTAACTCTCTTTATACTATGTTATTCCATAACATTTGTATGTTTTAATATTAATCTGTTGAGTTGTTATTCATAACAGATTAATAAATTTAGAAATCTGTTATGAAGATTACTATAGAGGAGCTTTTAGGATTAGTAAATATTTCAGTAGGCATACATAGAATATTGAAAGGACATAAAAGCCGAAGCATTTAAGGTGGCAATTTTAAATGCTGGTAGAAAGTCATAAAAGATTTCTACTCTTGGGTGTTTATCGCCCTTGGAGCTATAGATTTACATTTCTATTAATAATAATTTGGGTTTTTAAAACCTTATTTAATTTATATTATTAAATTAGTCTTGTAGATTTATACTCTACAAGATTTTTTGATTTAAATGGAGGTTTTGTGGAAATTAAACAATATAAAAATCATAAGGATGTTGAAGCAAAATATCGCTGAGATTTAGAAGATTTATTACAGGGTAAAAGCTTAGAATATTGAATTAATCAATATCAAGATATAACAAAAAAACGGATCGCAGTAAAAGATTCAAAATATGTTTCAATTGATGCTTATTTAGATGATATTAAATTAGAACAAGAGCAAACTATTATTTCTAATAAGATTTATAACTATATTTCTAATAATTTGAGTACTGATTTAAATAATGCTCAATATATTAAATGAGAAAAAGATTTTGAATATCAAGCTTATTTACTAAATCAAGAATTTGGATCTGAGTTACCACGTTTCTTTAAAAATATTGACAAAATGAAAGTATGGAAAGATGATCCAAGGTTAAAAAGTTATAAACGAGCTATTGAAGATTTAATAGCATCACAAAAATATAAATTAGATGATAAAGTAGAAGAATACTTAGTGCAAAGTTCACTAGGTGCACCTAACCCACATTCTATATTTAGTATTTTAAGTGATAGCGAGCTTGATTATGGTTATGTAAAGATGCCAAATGGTCAAAAAACTAAACTTGACCCAATTAAACGTAATAAATTATTGAAATCAAGCGATAAAGAAGTTCGCAAGCAAGCTTATCAAAAATATTGAGATGCTTATTATAAGCATAAAGATTCTTTTGCAGAAATATTGTATCAACACTTTAATATGTTAGTTTCAGAAGCAAAAGTACGCAAGTATGATTCAACAGTCCATATGTTGACTTATGAAGACAAAATAAGTGACGAAATTTTGCAAACTCTATTTCAAAAAGTTGCGCAGAAAAAACAAATTTTGAAAAAGTATGTTCGTAATTTAAAAACGTTTTATAAAAAACGTTTTGGTGAAGAATTTCACGATTATGATTGATCTCGTGAACTAGTTAAAGTTAAAATGTCATATTCAGTCAAAGAAGCTAACGACTTAGTTTTAAAAGCACTTGAACCTTTTGGCCCTGAATACTACAACCAAGTCTGAAAAGCGCTAAATGAAAATTGAGTTGACTATATGAGCACAACTACTAAGCGTTCTGGTGCTTATAGTATTGGTGCTACATATGGTATTGATAAAAAATATATTTTAATGAATTTTGATGGGATGTTACGTAGTGTTGAAACCTTGGCCCACGAATTAGGTCACTCAATGCATTCGTATTATTCTGATAAACATAATGATATTAATAATGCAAGTTATCCAATTTTCTTGGCTGAGATAGCTTCTATTTTTAATGAATTAATGTTATTTGATTATTTAATTACAAACTCAAATAATGATAAATTAACTTTCTATTTATTAAATAATCTTATTAGTGGTTTTAGCGGCACTGTGCATAAGCAAGTTTTATGAGCTAACTACGAGTATGATTTATACAAAGCAATTGAGCAAGGAAGGGCTAGTTCAAGTTATGATTCGATTAGTAAAATATATTTTGAAAATGCTAAAAAATATACTTTAAATGATTCTTTAAAGTATACACCTAATGGAACCATTCAATCGATTTATGTACCTCATTATTATTATGGTTTCTATGTTTATAAATATGCAATTGGACAATTAGTTGCAATTTATTTCTTTAAACAATATAAAAAATATGGCACCCAGGCTCTTGAAAATTACATTCAAAACTTTTTAAGTGCTGGTGGTAACGATTATCCGCTAGAGATATTAAAAAAAGTTGGTGTAGACCTTACAAACAGCAAATTTTATGATGAGGGATATGATTATTTAGAAGACCTCATTAACCAATGAATCAAAATTGGAAAAAAATTATTTTAAACATTACTATTAAATAAAAGGAATTATTATGAAAAAAAGAAAATTATTTTTATTTGCAAGTACATTAAGTGCACTTGCTTTACCAATAGCCACTGTAGCTTGTGGCAATAGTGGCGATAATATTTTAGTCACCGAAACATTTGCGAACTATGCAAAACAATACATTTACCGTAATCAATTTAACTCTAAATATGAACAATCTGCTGGCGAGTTTGATGGATCTAAGTATTCTGGTTCAATCAGTGGTTCATCAGCGGGTGTAGGATTAGCTTCATCAGGTTTCTTATTTAGACACGAAGGATCTGGCAAAGCTGAATTTTTTGAAGAAGAATCAATTAGTGCTGACGGTATTAATGCAGTCAAAAAAACTTATGTAACTAAACCTTCGACCTTAAAATGAACCTTAGAATATGCAAAATCTATTAAACTATATGTTGATGGTAAAGAAGTTGTTTATGATAATGATAAAACTGAGCCTTTAGGAGCTCCGACAATTGATGGGAAATATTATGCATCATCTTTCATAGAATTAACCAGCAATGATCCTAAATCAATCAACAATCCTAAATTTTTTGATGACTTATCAAAAGCATCTAAATTTGAAATTGAGGTTGATGAATCTGCAAATTGGGTAGATTCAACTGGTACGAAAACAAATTACAAAATCGTTGCTAGAGATTTCTATTACGGAATTTTAAGAACTTACTTACATTCAGATACTAAGGCACGTCTTGAAAATGGTGGATCAAAACACTTAGATGAAACAGCTAAAACAATTATTCCAAATTCTGCGGGTACATTTGATGAGAAAAATACCTTCAGTAATAAATATTTATATGGACTGTACAATATTGATTTTGACAAAATAATTGACGAAAGTTCATTTATTAAAAAAGATGGTGACAAAAATTACTTAGTATTTCAAAAAGCTGATCCAAATGCTACCGCACAATTTGTAGAATTCTACAAAAGTATTTTATTTGGTAACTATGATTATGTTCCAGCACCAAGTCAATACATTGATGAAATGAACAAAAATCTAGCTGAACTAAGAAAGTTTGTCCCACTCCAAAAAGAAAAAGGTAGAGAAGCAACAATCGCAAGTGACTTAGCAAAAGCTACTGGTAAAACTAAAGACTCAGCAGTATACTGGTATGGACTTACCAATGATACAACTTTATATGCTGGTAGATATTACTATAAAGGATATGATGCTACTGATTTAACAAAACGTTGAGTATTAAATACAGAATATAAAGATCAAGCATATGTAAATACACCTGGTAGATTAAAAGAATTACAACATGTCTATCTTAATGCACCTGTTGATGCAAATGTATATAAGAGTCAAAACTATAATGCATTTATTTCAGGAACTACTTCAGCAATTTCATTTACACAATTAGATGCAAATACTCAACAAAAAATAATTAAAAATAAAGACGTTTTTGGACTAAGCAAATCTCAAAGTTCAAACAAAAAATCAACTTTAGGTTACTACTATTTATCAGTAATCCCAAATTATGGCCAAAACAAAGAATTTAATGATAAATACTTTAATGATGCATTTGCAAAATTACTTTGAGGAGCAACTCATGAAGAACTTAACAAAGGGACAGCAACAAATACTTTAACTTACACAACAACAGGAAGAGGGGCAGAATTTAGAAACATTATTACATCAGCAATTAACTGAGATCATGCTGCTAAAGAATCACTTCAACCTCTTGATGGTATGGCTTGACTTACTGGTGTTGCCCAAGATACACCATTTGTAAATACTGACACAGATACACCGAGAAAATTAGCCGACCAAATCAACGAACTTTTTGTTGTGGATCGCAACACTAATCAAAGAGTTGATCTTGGTGGTAACTTAGGGACTGAATTAAGACCTAGTGAAAACAATGTAGTTGGACAAGCGGCTGATCAAAAATATCAATCTGCTGCTTATCAAACACTAAAAGAACGTTTTAAAACCCTAGTTGATGAATTTTACAATGAAAATCCAGCTTACAAAGAAGATAGCGATAAAGAGAAAGGAAATAGTAAAATTAGATTTGTGATTTCATATAGATTTACTAACTATAATGAAAAAGAACAACAATCACTTTTAAACCAAGTAAAGGTACTTAACTCATTATACCCTGAAAGAATGAATGTTTCTGTTGTAAAATTAGATCCACAAAATGCAACTAAATCGCTTCAGAGCTACTTCCTATACTCACCTTCACCAGCTGAAATAATTTCCTGAACTTCTGATTATGAATTAATTAACGGTTCAAATGACTATAGATCATGAAAATATGCAATGCCAATTCTTGCTGCAATTGCTTATGATGAACAATATAGTGCAAAAGTTGCTTTGGCATATCCAACTTTATTCAAAGCAGCTCAGAAATTAAAAACTTATTTAGAATTAAATAAGGAAACTTTAAAAATATCAATTCCAGCTGAAAAATGGTCAAAACTCACAAATAAAGATTTACACTCATTGCCAGATTATTTAGGTCAAAAACTTGTGGACGAAGAAAAATCAACTGATACAAATGTTGTCTTAAAAGATATACCAAAAGAGGATACAACTAAATACCTTAGTGCATACGAACTTTCTGCATACTACTTGTTGTGATTGAATACAGATACAACACATGCATTAACTAAAGATGAACTTATTAAATTTACAAGTGAATTAACAAATATTTCTGGTTTATTACCTAATCCATTCTATACTTCAACAACAAACGGAATTTCTGATGTTTTAGTAAACCCTAACTATATTTATCCTAATACACCTAACGAAAGTGATTACTCAACTTACTTAGTAAGACTAGAAGAACCAAAACAAGATAAATAACATAAACAGCAATAAACATGATTGTTTATTGCTTTGTGTTTTATGATAGAAAGGAAAATTAATGTTAAAATACATTTTACAAAGGATCGGCTTTGCTATTTTGACTTTGCTAATTATTGTTTTTGTAGTATATGTGTTAACAGCTCAGTTTTCTGTTAATCCATTTGTAGAAAAAGCATTAGCAACTTCAGAATCTAGTAGTAATAATAATTCAAATAAAGAATTATTAAAAAAGCTTTTTAATGATTCAGTAAGATACCATTTTTTACCCGCTTCTTGAGCCAATCGTTATGATGAATTTGAAAATGTTTGACTCAACTATCGCTTAAGTCCGTTTACCCGCTTTGGATATTGACTTAGTGATATTTTTACAAACAAACAAAACCCATTTGGAGAACCATTTAATGAAAATATTTTCCAACAAACACAAACATCATCAATTTCGGAATTATTCTTTAAATACTTAAAATTATCAATAATTATTACTCTTCCGGCGTTTTTTATTAGTGCTATTATGGGTATTGTGCTTGGTACAGTTGCTGGGTACAAGCGGGGAACAATATTTGATGCAGGAATTAATGTTTTTTCACTATTCTTTATTGCCTTACCATCATTTATTATTGCCCCAATCTTAATTTCAATTTTATTAAGGGTTAATATTACGCCAAACTTTATTAACCCATATTCAGCACAAAGTTCACAAGTTTATACTAAAAGCCAAATTTTCTTGTCTTGAATACCACCTATTTTAATTGTAGTGCTTGGTTCTTTATCTGGGTATATTACTTATACACGAAACCAAGTCATTACAGTTTTAACATCAAATTATGTATTAATCGCACGTTCAAAAGGATTAAAACAATCTGAAATTTTCTTCAAATATGTCTTAAGAAATATTTCAATTCCTTTAGCAGCAATTTTAATTCCTTCATATATTGGTTTATTAACTGGAGGAATTGTTATTGAAAGATACTGAAATATACCTGGTACTTCAGAAATTATTGCCCAATCTTTCCCGCAAGGGGAAATTAACATTATTATGTTCAACACAGTCTTCTTCACATTTTTAGGTGTTATGACTACGATTGTTGTTGACATCTCATATACTATTTTAGATCCCAGAATTAAATATTCATCTCAATCAGGGTTTAGTTATTGACAAATATTTATGCGTACTATGCAACGTAATAAAGATTTTGTAAAACACAAGCAATTACAAGGAGGAATAAATGACTAGTAAAGAATTTAACCAAAAATATAAACTAAAATTGGATAATATTACTAATCCATTTGCTTTTGCTCCTCAAACTAATAACTTTAGTAACGTTGCTGGTAAGCCAAAAAAATTAATGGTGGAAATCTTCAAAAGATTCTTCAAAAGTTGGCCTTCAGTTTTATTCTTAATTGTTTTTTTAGCGGTCTTTATAACCTCGATAGTCGTAACAACTTATTCAAACTATAGTGCAGATATTTCGGTAGATCAAACTACCAAACTTAATTTAATTGGCGAGAAAGCTGGCCTAACCACTAATACAGGTTCATCATTTGTAAAATCTTTACCTGCAATTTGAGCTGGTAAAATAAATTCTAAGTTAGTTTTTAGTGATAATTACTTTACTGAAAATGCCTTAGCTTGACAAAAAGCGGACTATTATGGCGGGTATTTATGAAATCAGTTTAACAAACCAGAATACTTTACTCAAGATCTGACAAGTGGAAATTTAGTTAGATATATTGATTTTTACAAATGGTATGAAATTGACTCGGTGCATATTGTTTTAATTAATTCTGGCATTAGCCCAACAATTTCTGCACAAGAGACTGCTAAATATTACCAAGAAATTTTAGCCGCTAACCCCCACATTAAATTAGGAACTTATTTAGGAACTACAAGTACTGGTATTGATATATGAACTCAAAGTTGAATTGGAACTTGAAGAGCAATTAGACTTGCTTTAGTTGTTGCTACCTTACAAACCTTAATTGGAGTTGCTATTGGATCCTACTTAGGATTTCATGTTGGCAAACCCGCTGATACAATTATCATGCGTTTAATTGATATTTTTTCAGCTCCACCAACTTTAATTTGGTTATTATTATTTGCTACTTTATTTGGAACAACTGACTTAACTTTAGGTTTTGCCTTAATCTTTGTTGGTTGAGTTGGTTCTGTTGGTAGAACAAGATTATTTATTATTACAGTTAAGGATTCAGAATTTATTACCGCCTCTCAATCAGTTGGTGCTTCAAAAGTCCGTTTAATTTATAAACATGCATTACCTTCAATTGTCGGCAAAGTTGCAACTAGCTACGTTGCATCAATTCCGTCAATTATTCTTTCAATTTCATCACTTGCTTTCTTAGGTTTCTTTAAATCTGATAATGCAAACTTAGGAAAAATTATTTCTTCAGCCCCTGCTGAAGCTGCCACAAATATTTGGACGTTGTTACTTCCATCATTAATCTTACTTTCAATTTCAGTTTCGCTACACTTCATTGCTTTAGGTGTCCATGATGCATTAGACCCTAAAGTTATTAAATCAAAATAGGAGGATATTTATATGCAAGAATCACAAGATGTTTTGTTATCTGTCAAGAACCTTAAAGTTAGTTTTAAGGTTAAACGTAATAAATATATAAATATTGTCCGTGGTGTTGATTTGGAAATTACCAAAGGTCAAATTGTTGGTATTGTTGGAGAGTCAGGGTCAGGAAAATCAGTTACTTCAAAATCATTTTTAAATATTAATGAAAATTCATTAATTACTGCTGATTTAATGAATATCGATGGAATTGATTTGTTAAAATCAAAACGAGATAGTTTTTGGCAAAAAATTAGGGGACATAAAATTGGATATATCCCTCAAGATCCTTTAACTTCCTTAAATCCAACTCGTAAAGTTGGCAAGCAACTCTTAGATGCTTTAAATAAAAATGTTGATTGAAAAAATAAAACTTACCAAGAAAAGCGCCAATACCTAGTTGACTTATTAGATAAATTTGGTATCAGAGGACCAGAACAAGTTTTTGACATGTATCCACATACCCTTAGTGGGGGTATGAAGCAAAGAATCGTAATTACTATGGTTGTTGCTTTGAAACCTAGTTTAATAATTGCTGATGAACCAACAACAGCTTTAGATCCAACGGTTCAAGCTTCAATTTTAGCTTTATTTGATCAAATTCGTGAAACAATGAATATTTCAATTATTCTAATTAGTCATAATATTTCTGTAGTTGCTAAGTTTTGTGATTATATTTATGTTATGTATGCTGGCAAAATTGTTGAACGCGGGACAAAAAAAGATATTTTTACTGACCCAAGACACCCTTATACTTGAGCTTTAATTTCTGCAATTCCAGAAAACAAAGAAGATCGGTTATATTCGATCAAAGGAACCCCTCCGGATATGAATAATTTACCCTTGGGCGATGCCTTTGCGCCAAGAAATGATTATGCCCTTGAAATTGATTTTGTTAAAGAACCCCCACTTTTTGAAGTATCGCAAACTCATGCTGCTGCTACGTGGTTATTACATCCAAAAGCTCCACAAGTTGCATTATCTCCAGAATTAGAAAACAGACTTAAGAATTTTAGAAAGGTGTTCAACGATCATGAATAACAAGAGACCTATTTTAGAAATTTTTAATTTAAAAAAATTCTTTGTTAATAAAGGACATGTTAACAAAGCTGTTGATGATGTTTCTTTTGATGTTAAAGAGGGTGAAATAGTTGGTTTAATTGGTGAATCAGGTTCTGGGAAAACAACAATTGGTCGTTCACTTTTAAGGCTTTATGATGATTTTAATGGGTTTGTGCGTTTAGATGGAAAATTAATTTCAGGTAAAAAAATCTCATCTCAAACACGTAAATTCATGCGCAAAAACATTCAAATGATCTTTCAAGATCCAATGGCTGCTCTTAATGGTCAACATACAATTTTCACAATTTTAAAAGAACCATTAGTAGTTAATAAAATCATTAAAAACAAAATTAAAGATTTAGATAAAACTTGAAGCAAAGTTAAAGAAAACTTCCATTATTCATTTTTAGAAGCTGTTTTAAAATTAAGATTAGAAAATCTGAAAATTACTAATTCATTAACTAAGCCCTTCAATGATAAATGAAGCGATATTTTGAGTAATATAAATGATTTTGAAAATGATGAAGGTTCATACGATGATAAATTTAATTCTTATTTTTCATTTTTAGAAGAGAAAAATAAGAACAATTCCACAATTATTAATAATTTATATTCAAATACCGATTCATTAATTTCATTATATAATGAATCAAAAACCAAGCTTGCTTTGAATCAAATTGATATTGATGAAGTTGCTTATTGGGAGGCTTTAGCAAAGTATAATGAACAGCTTAAATTAAGCAAAAAAACCAAAAAATATTATCAATATAAATTAAGCCGTAAAGAAGCATACCAAAACATTAAGGCTAATTCACTAAATTGATGGGAAGAATATTCAAGTTCACGAAATTCAGTTAAGAATATTATTGCGGAATTAAAAAATGAATCAAGGCTTAATTGAAATGAATCATATAATGCTTATGATATTGAATTTCACGCTTATAAATTAAAACTACATTTATTAAATAAAAAAGCCGAAAGCTTATTTAAGAAAAATAAAACATCTTTAACATATTTAACTTTTAATGAGCTCCAAGAGTTAATTAGTTCTTTTAATCAAATTTCGCTGCCAATTTTTGAACAAAAACTAAATTTAGATGTTTATTCGTTTAGTTCTTTAAAAGCATATAAACAAGAATTAGTGAAAATAATTGATCAAGAATATAAATTTGATTTTACAAAATATACTAATCTTTCAACTGAACGGAAAAATGCACACAGAATTTCTTTTAAAAATGAGCTAAATAAATATTTAAATTCTATTAAGTTAGAATTTAAAGAATTTTTCAAAAAACCTCTTGATAATTCAAAAGAATTAGACAAAGCTAAAAGAGAATATCAAGAAGCTAAAGAAATCCATAATGAAGAAGTTAGAAAATATGTTTTAGATTTTGAAACTAGAATTAATTTACTTAAAGATCAAATTAACAGCGAAGAAAATACTTGGAAAGAGCTCAATATTGTTTCTAAGAAAAATAATGAACTATTTAAGTTAGTTCATAAGAAATTTAAAGAGTTTTATAAAACTAATCGTATTTTAAGACTCCAAGAAAGACTTAAAGAAGCAAAAAATAGCAAACAAGAAAGTATCATAAAATTAACTCGTAAATTAAAACAAGCTAAAATTGATTTACAAGTTTATGATACAAATGTGCGAGATAAATTATTAGGTGTTGAATCATTTGATATCGAACTTAAATACCTTACAAAAGATTTAAATAATACTTATGTATTGCTGGGAGTTTCTAAGTTTGATTTATGGCTTTTAAATAAAAATAAAAAGTTACAAAAATTCTTGACTTATATACTGAAACCATTTAATTTATGGAAACTAAAATCTTTATTTACTAAGATAACGATTTATAAAAGTTTAGAAGATGTTGGGTTATTAAAGCAATTTGCATATCGTTACCCACATGAATTTTCAGGAGGACAGCGCCAAAGAATTGTTATTGCAAGAGCCTTAATTTCTGAACCAAAAGTTATTGTTGCTGATGAACCAATTGCTTCATTAGATATCTCAATCCAAGCTCAAATTGTTAATTTACTTAAAGATTTATGTTTAGAAAAAAATATTGGAATGGTTTTTATAGCTCATGATTTATCAATGATTGAATATATTGCCGATCGTGTTCAAATTATGCACTTTGGTAAAATTGTTGAATCAGGTGATACAAAAGAAATTTATCAAAACCCACTACACCCTTACACAATTAACTTATTTAAAGCTATTCCAAAAGTTTCTAATGCTAACGAAAAATTTACTGATGTTAAATTTGAATTAGAATATCTAAAAGCTCAAAGATATCCAAATGTTCCAATAAATTATGCTCTAACTACTAATCAAAACCATTTTGTTTACGCTACTAAAGAGCAATTTATAAAATGAACTAACCAAGAAACAAATAATGATTAAAAACCTTTGAAACTCAATTAAAGAAGAATTACACAAAAAACATTTATACATCTTATTTGGTATATCATTCTTAATTTTTTTAATAATACTTTTAATTGATTTTAGCATCAAAAAAACTTATGATGCTAAATCCTTCTTGAACTTGCTTTCAGTATCTGCAATTGTATCTAGTTCTTTATTGCTTGTTATCTTAATTATTACTAAGAATTTTTGAAAATCAATGAGCAGGCCGTTTAAGCAAGCAAAAAACAATGTAGGAACATACAAAGAAGAAAGAAAAATGCGTTATATGAATGCAAATGAAGCTAATAAATATCGTCAAACAATTATTGCACGAAATCAAGAGAAAGCTTCTAAATCGCCTATTAATAACCTTGCATATTATTTAAATATTTTGTTGTTTTTCATACTTTTTATTATATTTTTTGTGATATCTTCTATAATTTAAATTCCAAAACACAAGTAGACATACTTGTGTTTTTTTGTATATTAATTGGAAATGTCACATGCAAGATTTTTTGCATGTGACATTGTTTTTGTCTGCCTTGTAATAAAATAGTTGTATTAATAATTTTTCAAAAAATAAAGGAGACCTTAAAATTATATGAAAAATTTAGAAAAATATATTTGTGTTTTTGACAAATATCGAAAAGAAAATAAATATCAACATTTTAAAATTGAAGAGAATTATAACACTATCTTGAAAATGCAAGGAGCTCTTGAGTCGCATCGAAAATTACGAGCAAACCAAATCGATCTAGAGCAACTTTATAATATTTTACAAGAACTTTCTGAAGGCTTCTCAATCCAAGAAGTAGCCAAGATTTTTGATAGAGACATTCGAAGTATAAAAAGTAAAATCGAAATTATTACAAATCGCAGACCACTTAGTTTAGATAAACAAAATCGCTATGTTTGTCCTAAGTGTTCAAAAAGAGTAATGCGGGTTAAAACCCTTAATTTTACCAAGCTATACGAACATTTATTAGGCTATTCATTTTCGCGACTCTTTTTTGTAAGTGATACAATTAAAGAGAAATGAAAGGCCTACAGAAAATATTGGTATAGTGAGCTTAATACATACAATAAAAATAGAAATAAAAAGAACTTGCAGCAAAAAGAAGTTAAGAAATCAGTTACCTATCTTGTGAATTCTTTTAAAAAATTATCCCCTGATGAATTTGCTCCTTCACCTAGTTCAATTTATAAAATAATCAAAAAATACCCTTATTTCCTTGATTTTGACCATATTGTTAAAAAATCTGAAGGCAAATATGGCATAAGGAAGAAAAAACAAACCAAACCTAAAACATTAAAATATGCTACAGAAATTTCAAAACGTCCAGCTTATATTAATGATCGCTCTGAACACGGCCATTTTGAATTAGACACCGTTATTGGTAAAATCAATGATACATATTGTATTGTGACCATAATTGAACGGCAAACCAGAATGTCTTATGCTATGCTCTCAAAACGCAACTCCAAAGCTATCAAACAAACTCTTGTCAAACTAATCAAGAAACATAACTTAGACATTAAAACTTTAACAGTTGATAATGGTAGTGAAAATGTCTTATTGCACCAGGTAATTCCAACTGAAAGATTATTTAAATGCCAACCATATAGTTCATGACAAAAAGGTTCAATAGAAAATATGCACCGCTTAATTAGGTATTACATTCCCAAAGGAAAAAGCATGGATAAATACTCTCAGCAAGAAATTGATTATATGATGGAAAAAATAAATAACTATCGGCAAGTTGTCCGGAAATATAAGATAACCTAAAATTTTTTTAATCCCCCGCCTTTGATTGCAATCAAAGGGGCCTTACTTTTGACAAAAGTAAGCAAAACCGACGAGAAAACACTGCCGTGTTTTCTGTTTTCTCATACATTTTTTTATCTAAAAATTATGTTAAAATTAAAAGACAATTATTTTGTTAATATCTCGCAAGTGACTTTTCCAAAAAACAGTGTTTTTTTGTATTCAAATCATTGATGCACATTCTAAATTTTATGTTATAATACTACTGAGCCGACATCGAGGTATCTCATGTCAAATTACCTTCAAATTATTTGAAGGTTTTTCATTAACTTAATTTATTTCGGTTATATCGTGTTATAATATAAGAAATTAAATAACTATTATTTAATCCATTATTTTATTCCATTCATTACATAATATAAATTTAAAAGAAAAGGAGAGATTAAGATGAATAAGAAAAAGAATCTCCCTACAAGAATTATTCCACTTGGGGGAGTTGAGGAAATTGGTAAATCAACTTTACTAATTGAACATGATAACCATATTTTTATTATTGATTCTGGTATTAAATTTGCAGATACTTTTAATACAGGAATCAAAGGAATTATTCCAAATTTCGAATATTTAAACAGGCCTGAAAAAACTATTGAAGGGTTATTTATTACCCATGGTCATGAAGACCATATTGGAGGTGTTGTTTATTTAGCAAAACAAACAAAACTAAATAAAATTTTCGCGCCACGTATTGCTATTCAATATTTAAAACTTAAATTTGATGAACATAACATAAAATCTAAAATTGAATTTATTGAAATTCAAAAGGATGATGTGCATAATTTCCCAAATGGTTGCAAAGTAGATTTTTGAACTTCGCAACACTCAATTCCTGATTCATTTGGGATAAGAATTATAACACCAAATGGAAGCATAATGTGCACTGGTGATTTTAGATTTGACTATACACCGATTGGAAATTATACTGATTTTGCAAGGCTAGATGAAATGGGTAAACAAGGACTTACCGCTTTATTATCTGATTCAACTAATGCAATGAGGCCAGAGCATTCGCCATCAGAAAGCGATATTTTAACTGATATTGAAAGGCATATGACTGATGCAAAAAAGAAAATTATCATTACTGCTTTTGCATCAAATTTAACGCGTATTAAGGTAATTATTGAACTAGCACAAAAACTGGGTAAAAAAGTTATTACTTTTGGACGTTCAATGATTCAAGGTGTTAAAATAGCTCGAAAGCTAGGTTATATAAATGTTGATGATAAAGTGTTAATAGACAAAAAAACTGCCCAAAATACTAAGGATTCTGAGCTTGTAATTTTGACAACTGGTTCGCAAGGAGAACAACTTGCTGCATTATCAAGAATGAGCTATGGTAAACATGCAACAGTGAAAATTACCAAAGGAGATATGATTATTTTTTCATCAAGTCCAATCCCTGGCAACCGCATGGTAATTGAATTATTAATCAACCGACTTTGTAAATTAGGTGCGATTATTAAAGAAAATGGTGTAGATGGTTATTTACATACTTCAGGGCATGCTTATAAAAGTGAACACGATAAAATTTTCCAATTAACTAAACCCAAATACTTTTTACCATACCATGGAGAATTCAGGATGAGTGTTGCACATGGGCAAAGCGCTATTGAAAACGGGGTGAGTCGTAAAAACGTAATTATTATACAAAAAGGTGTTGTTTATGAAATGTTGAATCAAAATATTAAACGCACAAACGAAATAATTGATTTTGGTCCAATTTTTATTGATGGGAATACAGTTTTAAATTTCTCGGGTAAAATTATGAAAGAAAGGGCACAACTTAAAGATTCTGGTTTTGTAAGCATGGTGATTTTAATTAACAAAGCTATTAACCAAATTATTGGGCGTCCTCAAGTTTTAACAAAGGGGACTTTCTTTGTTAAAAATTCGAAATCTTTAATTGAAGAATGTAAAAGAGTGTGTCATGGGGCAATTTTATTCCATATTAAGAATAACCCTAATTGAACAGTTATTGAACTTGAAAAACTAATTATTGAACGTCTTAATGCTCTAATGCATAAAGAAAAGCGTCGTAACCCTGTGGTAGTTCCGACAATATTATTTACTGATGACCATAGTGATGCTGATTTATTGTCTAAACCAATTAAATTTGGTAATTCTAAAGGTGAACAAAAAGATACGATTGAAAAGGTTAAAAAAACAAAGTCCAAATTAGTTGAACAAAAACTAAAAGAAATTGAGGAATTATCATTAAGCATGATAGATTCTGATTATGAAATTGATGATGAAGACGAGGTATAAAATGAAACAAAATAAACCAAAACTTGATTTTATTAAATTGCGGCAAGAAGAAATTGAATACGCAAGAAAAAAAGCAGAATATGAACAAGCAAATCTTGAACATAAAGAAGTTCAAGAAAAACTGCCGTTATCTAAAAAAGAATTATTTAGAAATCTTATTCTAACCATTTTAATAATAATTGTTGTGATTGTTTTATTAGTTGGTGCTTATTTTATCGGTAAGACTGATTAGGAATAAACCATGGAACAAACTACCTTTATTATTTTAATTACCCTGTTAGTTTTTAATGTTATTATTTTATTTTTTGTTTTACAACCGATTATTAATTTGTCAATTAAAAACAGAACTAGAAAAAATTCATATAAGAAAATAGGTCAAAGTTCACAAATACGTTTAATTAACCAATTGCGTGAAACTATTGAATATTTATCAAAATACAAAATAGGCGCAATTATTAGCGTTGAAAATAATGATTTACTTGATAATTATCGCACAGATGGAATTATTTTAGATGCAAATATTTCAAGTGGTTTATTAATTTCAATTTTTAATAAAAATTCACCATTGCATGATGGAGCTGTAATAATTAGAAAAAACAAAATTTATTATGCTTCTACTTTTTATAAAATTACTAATAAATCAGTTCCTTCTTCATATGGTTCAAGGCACCGAGCTGCAATTGGTATTTCAGATCAGACTGATGCTATAACTATTTTAGTTTCTGAACAAACTGGTGTAATTCGTTTATTTCAAAAAAACGTTATTTTATCAGTTAGAATTGATGAATTTCAACAAGAATTTATTAAGATGTTGAAAGGATAGTAATGGATAAGATATTGAACCAAATCAAACATGAATTATCTGTGGAAGAAATTAAAAAATTAATTGCAACTAAAAAAGTTCGCGAAATTCGCGAATTGCAAGAAGAAACTACGTATCCGAATTTTGCTCTAATTATGGGCGATGAATTACTAAGTGATGAAGATCGTTTATATTTATTAAGAGTACTGCGCACAACTGAATCGGCTGAGATTTTTAGTTACCTTGAAGATGAAATTAAAACAAGACTAGTTACCCTATTTAGTGATGAGTTAGGAAAAAAAGTTTTACAAGAATTGGAAACTGCTGAACTAGTAGATATTTTAGAAGAATTACCAGTTAATATTATGCGCAAGATCCTATCACATACACCAAAAGAAAAACGTGATATTATCAACCAAATTTTTCTTTATAAAGACCACCAAGTTGGCAGCATCATGCAAGTTGATATTTCAATTTTGAAAAGCTCATGAACTTTAAAGGATGCTTTAGCAAAAATTCGCAAAGACTATCATAATAATATGACTATGGGCCATAATTTTTACATTGTTGATAATGATGGAAAATTACTCGGTGATATTACCTTAGAAGAAATTATCTTTAATAATGAAACAAGTCGACTTGAAGCATGAGTTAACCCCGTTGCTGCTGTATATCCAACTGATGATAAAGAGCAAGCCGCTAAAGTTTTTTCCGACAATGATCGATCATCTTTGCCAGTGGTTTCGATTGAAAATCGCCTTATTGGAATGATTACATCTGATGATATTATTGATGTTATCAATGAGGAAGCTACTGAAGATATGTATAAGATGGCCGGAATTAGTCCTGAAATTTCAGAAGAAAATTATTTAAAAACTACAATTAAAACAATTGTACGCTCAAGAGTCGTGTGGTTAATTATTTTGATGCTTTCTGCAACCTTATCGCAATATATTATTCAAAAATTTACAAACATTAGTGAAGAAAGCATCAATCAATTTGGTATTACTATTTCTACTGCTGTTATTGTCTCTTTAATACCAATTATTAGTGGTTCAGCTGGAAATGCGGGTTCTCAGTCAACGACAACTGTAACAAGAGCTTCAGCACTGGGTGAATTTGATTCAAGTCAATATAAAAAAGTTATTTATAAAGAATTATTAGTTGGAACAATTATCGGTGGAATTATGTTTTTAATAAATTTAATTCGCTTATATATTTATTATGCAATTCCAAGTTTTGCAAATGATGCTTTTGAAAATGGTCAAACTGACTGGGTTTCGCTTTCGTTTATTATTTTAGCTAGTTCATTATCTTTATGATTTGTAGTTATTTTTGCAAAGTTTTTAGGAACAATTATTCCGCTTGTTGCTATTAAATTTAAAAAAGATCCAGCTGTTATGTCTGCGCCTATTTTAACAACTTTAAGCGATGCTTTATCAACATTAATTTTCTTTGGTCTCAATATTTTAGTTTTATATCTTGCTTGAAAGGCAGGTTTATTTGAAAAACCCGCAACTAATTCAACGTTAAATCAATTAAATTTACAAACATTTAGCGTATTAAATACATATAACATTAGTTTAATTTAAAGGAGATTTGTGTCTAAAGTAGCTGATATTGAAAAACTAAAATTATTAGCCGAAGATTATTTGCGTTTAACCAAAGAAGCAAAAGAACTTAAAAAGCTTATGCAAGAGTTAGTAAAAGATACAGATATTGAAATTCATGAGCGTTTATCAGAAGGTGGACTAGTAACTTACCAAAAACCTGATTCGAAAACTGTGATTGATCGAAAATTAGTTAACGAATTATTATTTAGTATCTTAATTAACTATAATCAAGAAGGCTCAGATCAAATCATTCCAAGCATCCCTGAGATGGAGCAGCAAATCAAAGAACAATGCCAAGTTGTTAAAGAATATAAATGGAAACTAAGTATTAAAGCTAAATAAAAATTTCTTATGGCTATATTAAAGTCTTAAAAAATTTTTAATATTTACTTTAAAAGATTTTAAAAACTTATTAATTTAATATAATATATATAACTTTATTTTCATAAAGTAAAGTTATTCTTTAAATTTAATAAATATAATACCTATTAATTAGGAGTTAGAATGGAAAATAACAATTCAAAACCAAATAACACTAGTAGTGTTTTTGGAACTGATTCATCAATAATTATTTGAGTTATTTTAGGTGTCTTACTGCTCTTATTGCTCTCTTATATTGTTTATTCTTATATTAAAGAAAAAATAAACCGTAAGAAAACCAAAGAAGCAGCATTGCAGCTTGAAAAAAATTCTGTAATATATTGAAATGAAATAACTATAAAAATTAATGAATTAATTTTATTAAACCGCAAAGAGCATGAAAATTTTGTTGTCAGTGTTGGCAAATACAAAATGTCACATTTAAACTATGCTGCTGCTCAAACAATCAATGATTTACAAAATGAATATGAATTTAAAAACTATTTAAAAACTTCAGAACGTTATAAAGTTTTTGTGACTAACTTAAATGTACTTAAAGATTTAAATTCAAATTTATGAGATAAAAAACTTTCGCAATCTTCTTTACAATTTTTTATTGATCAACTTCCTCTAGCATTAGAAGCAGCTAAAGAAGCAATTTCAAGTGAAATAAATGATTTAAAAGACCCAGAAATATTAAAAAATGAAATTAAAACACAATATCTAAATAATTTAAATAAAGATTTTGACAGGAGTCTCGCTAATGAAGAAAATTAATTTCAAAACTTTTAAATTAAAGTTTTCAAAACTAAAACATAAGATTACTCATGGATTTAAGAATTTTAGAGGTTTTGCAAAACTGAAAAATATCAAAATAGAAAAAATACCAAATTTACTTACTATTTTACGTATGATCTTGATCTTACCTTTAGTAATTTTATTCCCATTTATGTGGGTTTATAAAGGTGTATATTCTTATGATATTGGTATTGTTGCATTTAGTTTAGTGATTTTTATTATTGCAATGATTACTGATTATATTGATGGTTTTTTGGCCCGTAAATATAATGCAATAACGTCTTTTGGAAAATTATGGGATCCACTAGCAGATAAAGTTATTACAACAACTGTTTTAATCTTTTTATCATTTTACAACATCATTCCATTTTGAATTATAATCATCTTTATAGTTAGAGATTTAGTCGTAGATGGAACTAGAGTTGTTTTATATAAACATAATATTAACATTGCAGCCAAATTTTATGGAAAATTAAAAACAATCGTACTTAGCTTAGCAGTTATTTTTGTTTCAATAAGTTACTTAGCTGCACCTTGAATCTTTAACGAAGTTTACTGAGCCGTTATATTATTTAATATTCCAACTTTAATAGCCCTTGGGTTAAGTTTATACTCAGCTTTTGATTATATTTATCCATACCGTCACTTAATCTTCAAATAAAACCGCCGTTGCGGTTTTTTTATTGTATTATGCATTGTGCATCTATTTATATTTTGATTATAAAAAATGTGTGTGATCAACATTAATCTTTGTATTAATTCCACAAATAAATAATTATTAATTGGAAATGTCACATGCAAGTTTTTTTGCATGTGACATTGTTTTTGTCTGCCTTGTAATAAAATAGTTGTATTAATAAATTTTAAAAAAATGAAAGGAGACCTTAAAATTATATGAAAAATTTAGAAAAATATATTTGTGTTTTTGACAAATATCGAAAAGAAAATAAATATCAACATTTTAAAATTGAAGAGAATTACAACACTATCTTGAAAATGCAAGGAGCTCTTGAGTCGCATCGAAAATTACGATCAGATCAAATCGATCTAGAACAACTTTATAATATTTTACAAGAACTTTCTGAAGGCTTCTCAATCCAAGAAGTAGCTAAGATTTCTAACAGAGACATTCGAAGTATAAAAAGTAAAATCCAAATTATTACAAATCGCAAACCACTTAGTTTAGATAAACAAAATCGTTATGTTTGTGCTAAGTGTTCAAAAAGAGTAATGCGGGTTAAAACCCTTAATTTTACTAAACTATACGAACATTTATTAGGTTATTCATTTTCGCGACTCTTTTTTGTAAGTGATGCAATTAAAGAGAAATGAAAGGCCTACAGAAAATATTGGTATAGTGAGCTTAATACATACAATAAAAATAGAAATAAAAAGAATTTGCAGCAAAAAGAAGTTAAGAAATCAGTTACCTATCTTGTGAATTCTTTTAAAAAATTATCCCCTGATGAATTTGCTCCTTCACCTAGTTCAATTTATAAAATAATCAAAAAATACCCTTATTTCCTTGATTTTGACCATATTGTTAAAAAATCTGAAGGCAAATATGGTATAAGGAAGAAAAAACAAACCAAACCTAAAACATTAAAATATGCTACAGAAATTTCAAAACGTCCAGCTTATATTAATGATCGCTTGGAACATGGTCATTTTGAATTAGACACTGTTATTGGTAAAATCAATGATACATATTGTATTGTGACGATAATTGAACGGCAAACCAGAATGTCTTATGCTATGCTCTCAAAACGCAACTCCAAAGCTATCAAACAAACTCTTCTAAAACTAATCAAGAAACATAACTTAGACATTAAAACTTTAACAGTTGATAATGGTAGTGAAAATGTCTTATTGCACCAGGTTATTCCAACTGAAAGACTATTTAAATGCCAACCATATAGTTCATGACAAAAAGGTTCAATAGAAAATATGCACCGCTTAATTAGGTATTACATTCCCAAAGGAAAAAGCTTAGATAAATACTCTCAGCAAGAAATTGATTATATGATGGAAAAAATAAATAACTATCGGCAAGTTGTCCGGAAATATAAGATAACCTAAAATTTTTTTAATCCCCCGCCTTTGATTGCAATCAAAGGAGCCTTACTTTTGGCAAAAGTAAGCAAAACCGACGAGAAAACACTGCCGTGTTTTCTGTTTTCGCATACATTTTTTATGTAAAATTTATGTTAAAATTAAAACGCAATTATTTTGTTAATATCTCGCAAGTGACTTTTCCAAAAAACAACAAATAAATAATTTTCGTTTTTATTGAAATATGGTAAAATAAAAACGTGTTTTTATAACACTTAAATTTTAAAATTATATTAACGGCAATATGGATTCACTTGGGTGTGCTAAAAATAATATTATAGTGCTAGGTGCTCGAAATATTGCTTAGAAAATAACAAACTAAAGAAAAGGATTTTTTATTTATGAAAACAAACGAAACCCACAAACTAGAAAAAGAATCAAGACAAAAACAAGAAAGAAAACCAATTATTTCAAGAGAAAAACTTCTTGAATCAGGTTCTTACTTTGGACATAAAACTTTTGCTTGAAATCCAAAAATGAAGGAATACTTAGTTCCTAACCGTAAACTAAAAGGTGTACATATTATTGATGTTTACAAAACACAAAATCATCTAGAATATGCATATAAGCTTGTTAACAACTTAGCTGCAAAAGGTACAGAATTTATTTTCGTTGGTACTAAAAAACAAGCTAGAGATGCAGTTAAAAAAGCTGCGGAAAGAACTAATTCATTATTCGTAACTGAAAGATGATTAGGTGGAACATTAACAAACAATGCTACTATTATGCGTAGTGTTAATACTATGGAGCAATTAGAAGCAAAAGCTGCAAATAACTTTAAGGGTTACACCAAAAAAGAGGCTTTAGAAAAAACTAAACAATTAGAAAAATTACACAAAAACTTAAATGGTATACGTGCTATGAGTAAAATGAGACGTTTACCACATGTAATGATAGTAGCTGATCCTAACGAAGATGAAATTGCTATTAAAGAAGCAAAGAAAAAAGGATTAAAAGTTATTGCTATTTTAGACTCTAATTCCAATCCTGATACAGTTGACTTAGGAGTTCCAGGAAATGATGATTCAGCAAAATTCATCCAAGTATTCATGACGATTATTGCCGACGCTATTGTTAAAGCAAGAGGTGGACACCACTGATTCGCATACCAAGATGATACTAAAATAGTTTTTCCTGAAACACCAGGAACTAAACAAAATGGTGAAGAATTCACTAAAGAAGCAGAAGTTAATTTAGAATAGTATTAATAAAAAGGAGTTAAAAATGAGTGCAAACAAAATGGAATTAATTAAAGAATTAAGAGCTAGAACTAATTCTTCATTAATTGATTGTAAAAAAGCTTTAGAAGCTTCTAACGATGATATTGAAGCGGCTATTAACTGATTAAGAGAAAATGGTATTGTTAAAGCCGCTAAAAAAGCAGGTAGAGTAGCAGCCGAAGGGGCAGTAGTTGCTTTAGGAAATGATAAAAGGGCAGTTTTAGTTGAAATTAATTCTGAAACTGACTTTGCTGCTAAAAACCAAAAATTTGTTGAATTATTAAACAAAGTTGCTCAAAGAGTTTTAGATAGTAATGTTACTTCTTTAGAAGATGCATACCAATTAGAATTAGAAACAGGTGTAACAATTGAAAATTCATTAATTGAAGCAACATCTGTAATTGGAGAAAAAATTTCATTGCGTCGCGTTTTTGTTCTTGAAGCAAACGAAGCTGAAGTTTTAGGTGTTTATGTACATGCTAATTCTCAAGTTGCCGCTGTTGTTAAAGCAAAAGGTAAAGCTTTTGATGCTGCTAAAAATGTTGCAATGCATGTTTCAGCAATGAACCCTGAATTTACCTTAGTAAGCCAAATTCCAACTGATCGTTTTGAAGCTTTAAAATCTAGTTTTGAAAAACCAGCCGGATTTGAAAATAAACCAGCACAGATTCAAGAAAAGATCCAGGAAGGTTGGTTAACTAAACAACTATCAGAATTTGTTTTAGAAAAACAAGCCTTTGTTATGGAAGATTCTTTAACTGTTGAAAAATATTTAGCTAATCATAATGCTACATTAGTAGAAGTTGCAAGATTTGAAGTTGGTGAAGGAATTGAAAAAGTTCAGTCTAACTTTGCAGCTGATGTTGCAAGTATGGTTAAATAATAATAAAATAAAAACATTCAGAATATTGTGAATGTTTTTATTTTAATTAATTATTTTTAATATTATATTTAGAAAGAGATTATGCAACTTAAAAACCTTTAATGATTTTACCAGTTACTTCAACCGTGCTTTAATGGCTCTTGCTCACAAAATTGTAAAGAAAATATTTATTTAAAAGATGTAAAAACTGAAGATGTCTTTTACAAAGTTAACAGTAGGCAGTACTAATACAAAAACTAAAGATAAATTCTATTAATTTTGATACAAATATTGCGCTTATTTCGCTTGTATCAATTGATAAAAACATTAAATGGAAATGTTTATATTTAATTATAATTTATGGAATAACTTTAATAAATAATATTAAAAAGTTGTAAAGGAGACAAATGAAATTAAGAAAACAAAAATTATTTATAATATCAACTTTAACTACCGTGCCATTATTTAGTGTAATTTCCTGTGTACAAAAGAGGGTGCCTGATTTAATAAACTACAATAATGACGTTGAAATTACTCAAAATATTTATAGATTACAAAATGAATTATGAAATCCTACAGATTTTACAAATGCAAGCCGTGAAAAACCTTTTTTAGTTAAAAATTCTGAGGATTTCAAAAATGATATCATTCAAAGAACTACTAACGAAAGACTAGCAACTCAAATTAAGGATAATTGAGAACTTTTTTCAAATCAGGTTCAAAGAGTTTTTGATAAAGATATTCAAGATAAATACTATGTTATTTACTATGCTAACTATGCTGTTAATGAACCAATGGATTCAGTTGAAATAGATGAGGATTTTGTAAAAATTCACTATATTTCATATGGTAATAATACAAAACAAATCATTTCAGGTCAATATTTTATTTTTATTGATAAAAACAATGTACCAAATATTAACTCAATTACAGTTCATGAAGTGCAAACTAGAAGTGATTTGACAGAATACAATAGAAGATTAGGAATAAAAAGAAACAAAGTGTGATTTAGTAAGTAAAAATCAAAAACATTCAGATAAGTTTTCTGAATGTTTTTAAATTGCCTATGAATTATTTAATTTATTTCTAAATATGATTTTTTGATTGGCGCTTCTTTTAAAAATTCTAAAATATCTTGCTTTAATTCGTTAAGTTTATTTTTTGCATCATTGCTATTTGAAGCATAAAATTCATAATTAGACAAAACATTATGAATGATGGTTGCTAATTCATCTCAATGTTTAAAGTCCCTACTTGTCATTGCGGCAGTGCCAATTCTAATTCCACTTCCTAAACGTGGATTTAATTTATCAAAAGGTATAGAGTTTTTGTTTAAGGTAATATTTAATTTATGCAATAATGTCTCAGCTTGCAAACCATTAATTCCATAGGTATCAAAAACATTTATCATAAATAAATGATTATCGGTTCCACCACTGATAACTTTTGCACCAAGTTCTTGAAATTTTTGGGCCATTTGACGGGTGTTTTTAATGATATTTTGAGCATAGGTTTTAAATTGAGGTTGTAATGCTTCATAAAATGCAACTGCTTTGCCAGCAATAGCATGAAATAAAGGGCCGCCTTGATAACCTGGAAAAACTCAACGATTAACTTTTTTAGCAATTTCTGGATCATTAGTCATAATGATTCCGCCACGACCACCACGTAATGTTTTATGAGTTGTAGATGTAATAATATCAGCATATCCCACCGGAGAAGGGTGCTCTCCTGCCACAATTAAGCCTGCAATATGTGCTATATCAGCCATCAATTTAGCCCCTACTTTATCAGCAATTTCCCTAAATCTTGCAAAGTCGATGGTACGTGAATAAGCTGAGTAGCCACAAATAATTAAATCCGGTTTTTCTTGGATTGCTAGTTGTTCAATTGCATCATAATCTAAATATCCTTCTTGATTTAAATCATATGAAACTGATTGGTAAAAAATGCCACTAAAACTAATTTTATAACCATGAGTTAAATGACCTCCGCAATTTAAGGATAAGCCCATGATTTTTCCACCACTAGGTGCTACAGAAGCAATAGCAGCTGCATTAGCTGTTGAGCCTGAATATGGTTGTACGTTTGCATACTCAACACCAAAAAGTTGTTTTAAACGTTCAATTGCAGTTGATTCAATAATATCAACATTTTCGCAACCACCATAATATCTTGCATTTGGATATCCTTCGCCATATTTATTTGTTAAAATGCTCCCTTGCGCCTTTAATACATCTTCAGAAACAAAGTTTTCAGAAGCAATTAATTCCACATGGTCTTCTTGACGCTTTAATTCACTATTAATCGCATCTTGAATTACTTGGTCGGATAATTTAATTTTTTGATACATAATTATGATTCTCCTTTATTAAATACTTGGTTTATTTCTTTAATTACTGATTCATAGTCAGTAATTCTAATTGTTATATTATGCGACGTTTCTTTTTGATAATCATCAATTATTTTAATTTCATATGGATTATGATTTAGAATAATTGGTTTTAAGTATTCATCAATACTTTGGTTATTTAAAAGTTCAAAGGTTAAATCAATACTTTTCATTGGTTCATAATTAATTGGTTTAAATTTATGGAAAGTATTTGGTAAGTCTGGGCTAATAAATTCAGCATAAAAAGCATTAGTATCATCATACATTGGATGAATCTTTCCAATTCATCCAATTAGTTTATCATTATGAAAGATTTTTGCTGAAACATTTTGGTGTACGAATTCATAATTATCAAATTTTTCAAAAGTTAATTCTAAGTTTAAAAAGTTAATTATATCTTGTTTTAATTCTTGAAAACTTTTAGTTGTTGATGCCAAACCATATACAAACTCTTCAGAAACAACCATACCATGTTCAAAGATATTAATTTGTTCTAATTTACGCTTTTGATTATAAATTATTACTTCTTGCAATGAAGTTATGATTGATTTACGAACTGATTCGCGTTCTTTTGAAACAAAGGTTAATAAATCAATATTTTCTTTTCAGCAGAGTGGATTTAAAAAGTTTTTGTTTTTTGAAATTAAACAAAATGTTCTTGCTTCATTATAACCATTATGCAATCAATAACCTTTGTTATTGTCTCGCTTTTGTGTTTTTAAAGGAGTGATATTAACAGCTTTTGGTTGAAAATTTTGATATGAATAAAAGCGGAAAATTTCTTCAATAATATCTTCAAAATAATTAATATCATATCGATAGTCTGGAACTAAAACTAAGTTTTCTTTAAACTCAAAACCTAAAGATTCTAGTTGTTTTAGTGCATCTTGAAATATATTCAAATATTTAGAACCCGAATACATTTCTAATTTTTGGCTATCAAATAAAATTTCCTTTTTATTTGATAAACATATTGGGTTAATAACGTTCGATATTTTTAAATTGCTTGTTTTGGCTTGAATGTATTCTAAGGCTATTTTTGCACTATATCTTGTGATAGTTCGCGAACCTTGATTTGCAGCACTAGTTAATAATTTAATTTCTTTTGCCCCATGGCGTACTAATTTTGGATCAAAAACACCAATTTCAAATAAATAATTAGTAGTATCTAGGTCGGCTTTTGACTTTTCTAATCCCATTACAGAAGCTAGGGATATAGGCCCTTGATCATCAAATATCGCTAGAACATTAGTAACCTCAATTTGTTTTTGACCTAAAATTTCTACCTTTCCGCTAAATAAATCACAGCTAATATTTTTAGAAATTTTTTGAGCATCATAAACATGAACCGGAACACCAATTTCTAAAAGTGTTAAATTAGTTAAATTAACACTTCAATCAAACGAGCTTGAAATTCCATGTTTGGCTAAAAACATTTTTTCATGTAAACTAGTTTGATTTTTACCATGAACTTCTAAAAATGAAAGTTCATTAGCTTTATTCTTTACAACTTTAAAGTCAGAGGTAAAACTTGGAGATGTATTATTTATGAATATTGGTTTAAACTCAGTTTTAAAATACGCTGCTAATTCTTTAGCTAAAAAATAATATGAATTTGCATCATTTCGATTTGCCGTAACTGAAATTTCTATAATATAATCATTAATTCCTAATAATTCCATTGGATCATCTTCTAAGTTTGCAAAATCATTAGGTAAAACCAATAATTGATCTTTATTTGTTAATAATTCATATTGATACCCAATTTCTGATCATGAAGCCATCATCCCTTGTGATGGAACACCTTTTAACATAACTTCTTTAAAAGTAACTCCATTTTTGGTTGAACCAACTGGAAAACAAATTACTAGGTCGCCTTCTTTTAAGATTCGATTTGTTGTTTGGATTGTAATATTACCATTTTTAGTTGCTAAATTTACTACATCTAAGCGATCTGAATTAGGATTTAATTCAACTTTTAAAACTTTAGCAAAAATTACACCTGTCACATTAGCAAAGGGTTTGATACTTTCAACTTCAAAACCAAGTTCATTTAAAGCAATTTCAATTTGGCCTGGTGTTAAAGTAAGAGATGGTAAATATTTCTTTAAATGTTTAAGAGATAAAATCATGTCACTCCTTATAAATTTCAATCAATGGACTCTTTATTTAATGTTTCTAAACGAGCATTAATAGTTTTAAAGATTTGCGAATTTTTAAAACTATGACGGTATCCTAGCGGCGAAGGATGCGATAGTTTAAATAAATTATTTGTATCATAGTTTAATAAATATAATGAATTATCAACAATTTTATGTGCATAATTACCTAAAGCCAAGATTAAAACATCTTTATTTACCCTGACAATTTCTTGGATAATTGCACTTATGAAAAAATTTCAACCAATATTTTGGTGTGAATTAGGTTTATTTTCCTCGACTGTTAGACTTGAATTTAATAATAAGATTTTTTGTTTGGCTCATGGCACCAGTGAATTAGAATTTAAAGTTATATTTGGATAATCATTTTTAAGCTCTTTAAAGATATTTTTAAGTGTGGCAGGGGTTTTTAAATTATGTGTAGAAAAAGCAAGACCATCAGCAACACCATATTCACTATAAGGATCTTGACCTAGAATAATTAGCTTAGTTTCGTGAGTTTGAAAAAATTCAAAGGCACGAAACATTTCAGTTTGGTGTGGCCAGATTGTTTTATTTTGTTTCGCTGAAAGGGATAAATTATCTAAGATTTTAGTAAAGTAAGGCTTTTTTCCTTCAGATTGTAAAATTTTTAAAAAACTATCTTTCATAATTAAATTGCTCCATGATTCTTAAATCATTTTTATATAAATCTCTAATGTCATTAAAACCAAATTTAATCATTGTAATACGTTCAATTCCTAATCCTGCAGCAAATCCATTCATACCATTAGTATAACCGGCTAATTCTAAAACTTTTGGGTGCAACATTCCAGCGCCGAGAATTTCAATTCAACGGTTATTATAAAAAATGTCAACTTCAACACTTGGTTCAGTAAATGGAAAATAACTTGGTCTTAATCTTAACTGTATCTCTGTTTCTAAAACATATGATAATAAAGATTTTAATGTTCAAATTAAGTTTGGAAAACTTAATTTACCAACAGCTACAAAATCGAGTTGAGTAAATTGGTGAGAGTGTGTTGCATCATCTTCATCATTACGGTATACTTTACCAATTGAAAAAGTACCTAATTCCATATTTTTATTTTCTTCAAGAACTTTTGCACTAATTCCAGTATTATGAGTTCGCAATAATGTTGTTGGATTTATATACAACGAATCATGCATTCCACGTGCTGGGTGATCTTGCGGAATGTTTAATTTTTCAAAGTTGTATAAGTCAGAAACAACTTCAGAATCAAATTGTTGGTAATAGCCGTGTTGTATAAATCAATCTTTTAATCTTTCTTCGATGATTGTAATAGGATTTAAAGATCCTGGTTTTAAAGTCGGTAAATTAATATCCACAAATTCTGAGTTAATTTTTTGGTCAATATTTAATTTAGTAATTTTTTGCTCAGCAAGAGCAAAAAATTCTTCATATTCTTTTTTTAGTTTGTTGATTGTTTGACCAATTTCTTTTTTTTGATCATTAGGGGCTGTTTTTAATGTTTGTTGTAATTGAAATATTTGTCCTTGGTTTCCGTAAAGTTTGGCTTTAAGTTGTTTTAAATCTTCAATATTATTAATTAAGTCTAAATTTAACATTTTACTCCTTATTCTTTTTTCAATTTTCTTTTAAAGTTTCTCAATATTTTTTGACATCTTGTTCATATTTATTTTTACCAGGAGTGTAAAATTGTTCATTGCGCAATTCTCTGGGTAAATATGTTTGTGCAACTCAATTATTGGGATAATCATGAGGGTATTTATAACCAATTGCATCACCTAATTTTTGTGCTGATTGATAGTGTCCATCTCTTAGGTGTGAAGGAATGCGGTACACTTTACCTTGATTTAAAATTATGTCTTTAACTTTTTCTTTGGCTAAGTAAGTTGAATTGCTTTTTGGACTTAAAGCTAAATCACAAATTGCTAAGGCAACTGGCAATTCCCCTTCAGGAAGACCTAGACGTTCAAAAGTCTCAATTGCCGCTAAGACTCTTGGCCCAATTTGCAAATTTGCTAAACCTACGTCTTCATATGCTAATGCCAGCATGCGGCGAAACAAACCATCATAATCGCCACTTGTTAAAATCAAAAAACCATAATATAAAGCCGCATTAACATCGCTGCCTCGCACCGATTTATGAAATGCCGATAAATTATTATAATGTTCGCTTGAATTTTTATCACTATAAAAGTTTATATTTGGAATAATGGTTTTTAAATCTCGCTCGGTAATTTCATTTAAATCCGTTTTAATAATTCCTAATGTTTGCAAATTATTAATACTTGCTCTATAATCTCCCGCCGAGTAGTTTGCTAGCAAAGCTAGTTTTTCATCAGAAATATTTAGATGTTTAAAGCGCGCGTTAACAATTTTTCTAAGCCCTAAAGTAATATCTTCAAGTGAAAGTTTATAAAATTGTAAAATTTGCAAACGACTTCTAATTGCCGGGACTACCTTAAAATATGGATTTTCCGTTGTGGTTGCATAAATAATAATTTTGTCAAATTCTAAATATGATAGCAAAATTTCTTGTTTATCTTTATTTAATCGATGAATTTCATCGATAATTAAAATTTGGTTTTTAGATAATAATTCAGTTAACTCAGTTTTTGAACCAACTGATGCATTAAAATAACCATATGGTAAATTCATTTCATTTGCTAATGCAAAAGCTGTTGAAGTTTTCCCAATTCCGCTTTCGCCAAAAAACAAAAAACTAGACCTAATTTTTTTAAGGACTATTTTATTTAATAATTCTTTTAAATGGTTTTGACCAATAATATCATCTAATTTTTGTGGTCTTAAGTAGTTAGCAAGGTTTTTATCAATCATTTTTATAAATTATATTATATAAGAAGTTTTTATATTATTAAATATATTAATTGGAAATGTCACATGCAAGTTTTTTGCATGTGACATTGTTTTTGTCTGCCTTGTAATAAAATAGTTGTATTAATAATTTTTAAAAAATGAAAGGAGACTTTAAAATTATATGAAAAATTTAGAAAAATATATTTGTGTTTTTGACAAATATCGAAAAGAAAATAAATATCAACATTTTAAAATCGAAGAGAATCATAATACTATCTTGAAAATGCAAGGAGCTCTTGAGTCGCAACGAAAATTACGATCAGATCAAATCGATCTAGAGCAACTTTATAATATTTTACAAGAACTTTCTGAAGGCTTCTCAATCCAAGAAGTAGCCAAGATTTTTAACAGAGACATTCGAAGTATAAAAAGTAAAATCCAAATTATTACAAATCGCAGACCACTTAGTTTAGATAAACAAAATCGCTATGTTTGTCCTAAGTGTTCAAAAAAAATAATGCGGGTTAAAACCCTTAATTTTACCAAGCTATACGAACATTTATTAGGTTATTCATTTTCGCGACTCTTTTTTGTAAGTGATGCAATTAAAGAGAAATGAAAGACCTACAGAAAATATTGGTATAGTGAGCTTAATACATACAATAAAAATAGAAATAAAAAGAATTTGCAGCAAAAAGAAGTTAAGAAATCAGTTACCTATCTTGTTAATTCTTTTAAAAAATTCTCACCTGATGAATTTGCTCCTTCGCCTAGTACAATTTATAAAATAATTAAAAAATACCCTTATTTCCTTGAATTTGACCATATTGTTAAAAAATCTGAAGGCAAATATGGCATAAGAAAGCAAAAGCAAACCAAACCTAAAACATTAAAATATGCTACAGAAATTTCAAAACGTCCAGCTTATATTAATGATCGCTCTGAACACGGCCATTTTGAATTAGACACCGTTATTGGTAAAATCAATGATACATATTGTATTGTGACGATAATTGAACGGCAAACCAGAATGTCTTATGCTATGCTTTCAAAAGCAACTCCAAAGCTACAAAACAAACTCTTATCAAACTAATCAAGAAACACAACTTAGAGATTAAAACTTTAACAGTTGATAATGGTAGTGAAAATGTCTTATTGCACCAGGTCATTCCAACTGAAAGATATTTAAATGCCAACCATATAGTTCATGACAAAAAGGTTCAATAGAAAATATGCACCGCTTAATTAGGTATTACATTCCCAAAGGAAAAAGCTTAGATAAATACTCTCAGCAAGAAATTGATTATATGATGGAAAAAATAAATAACTATCGGCAAGTTGTCCGGAAATATAAGATAACCTAAAATTTTTTTAATCCGCCGCCTTTGATTGCAATCAAAGGGGCCTTACTTTTGACAAAAGTAAGCAAAACCGACGAGAAAACACTGCAGTGTTTTCTGTTTTCTCATACATTTTTTTATCTAAAAATTATGTTAAAATTAAAAGACAATTATTTTGTTAACATCTCGCAAGTGACTTTTCCAAAAAACAGAATTTTTAACTAAATTTTATTATTATTTAAAAAAGTTATATAATATTACTATACAGTAATATATAAACATTACAAAAAATTGAAAAGAGGTAAAAATGAAAAAACTTTACAAGAAATTATTAATGCCAGTAGCCTTTTCTATTACACCGCTATTTGCTATTGTATCATGTGCAAAACAAGAGCAAGATTCTGATCCATTTTCAAATATAAAAATTGATTTTAGAAATTCTATTGGCACAAATCCTACTCCAGCACCTTCGCCTAAACCAATAATTGAACCTAAAATTGATCCAAATAACGAAACTAAAAAAGAGACTCCAAAGGATAATAATCTTGGGGGTGAGAGACTCCAAGATCAAGATAAAGAAAACAAGCCAACAGACTCAGGAGATTCACAAGAGAAAACTCCGCAAACAAAGCACCCAAATGAAACAAATGGAGAGAAAAATATTAAAGACACAGAACCAGAGCAACCAAAACAACAAACTTCGAATAACTCTAAATTTCAAATTAATTCAATTAATTTTGATTTTAATGAAAATGACCATACTAGTTTAGGTGTAATTGTAACTTTAAATAAAATACCAACAGAAGCTGAAAAAATGGAATTTAAATTACATATTAATTATCCAGACGGTTTAGATGAAGAATATGATGGTATATTTAATCCTAACTTATGACATACTCAATATAAAGATAATAAATTATTTTTTGAATTATATGACTTAGCAGAAAACTTTGATTATCAAATTTTAAAAATTGCATATAAAGATGAGGTTATTAAACTACCTAAAGAATCAATAACATTTAAAGCAGGAACAAAACCTGAAGATGTTCAAGGAACTGGTTCTGTTGAAAATTCAAACCCTTCAGTTAAAGAAATTGAAAATAACCATGATCAGGATCATGGTAATAATGGATCAAAAAATGAAAACATTCAACCAACACAAAGTAATCTAAATTTAGAGAAAGTTCATTTTGTAGCTGATGATTCCGATGAAGCAAATGTTAGTGGTAATTTGACATTAACTCTTGACCAAACTATTACAAATTTTAATTCTTCTAAATTAGAAATATTATTTAATTTGGAAAGTTTTCAATATAGTGAGTTAACTTTTAGTCTTAAAAATAATGTTTTAAATGCATATATTTACGATTTACCAAAAGACCAAACTATTACTATTACGTCATTAAAATATAATAATGAGTCTATTTCATTAACAGAATCAAATAAAACTTTTACAACAAAAGCACCAGAGACTAATACAACCTCTGAAGATTTATAAAAAACCTTTCTGGTTTAGTTATTTAAATATAGTGTATAATATTTAAGATAAATTATTTTTTAACTTAACTTTTAAAAAATAGGTTATAATACTTAAACAAATAAATAAATCATTTAGGAGACAAAATGACAAAAAAAGAATTTGTAACTCAAGTATCTGAAAGAGTTGAGGATACCTTAAATTTAACACCTAAACAAGTTGATCAAATTTTAGAAGAAATGTTATTTGTTCTAAAAGAACAATTATTAGCTGAAGATTCAGTACGTTTAGCTGATTTTGGTATCTTCTCAACCGTTGTTAAACCGCAACGTACAATTACTAACAGATTTACAAAAGAACAACAAGTTGTTCCGCGTAAGAGAGTTGTTAAATACAAACCATCTAAATACTTACGTGATTTAATTGATTTTAAATAGTTTATAAAATATTTAAAATACCTGGAAACTCTAAAGTTAAAACTTTAGAGTTTTTAATTAATTCTTCAATTCGGATACTTTTTTGCTTTTGGTTTAATAATGCTAAAATATATTCAATTTCTACTTTAAAAAATAAATCTTTATTGCTAAAAAATAAAATGATAAAAGCAAGGCCGCCATTTCACTTTATTAATTTTAAGTAATTAATTTGATGAGTTTTTAAGTTGATTAAATCAAAACGATCTTCGTTGCAACTTTTAGCTTCAAAACAGACGAATTTTCCTTGATACATCCCAATATAGTCTACCGTTGATTTTTTACTTATATATCCTTTATTTACTATTATTTTTTGATCATTATTTTTATTTATTTTCTTAAGGGAAATATCCAGGTTTTTCTTATGAATAAAAGCATAATTAGTTTCCCAGTAATAATTAATTGTTTGATTAATAATTTTTTCTAAAAACATGCCGCGGTTCTTTGTCATATTAATTTTAATATTATTTTTATTTAAAAAATACAAAAAATAAACATTTTTGATAAAATTTAAATAAATTATTAGCTATTTAGAAAGGGAATTAGATGAACAAATTACTTATTATTGGTAACTGAAAAATGAATAAAACATATTCAGAAACCTTAGATTTTATAAATAAATTCCAAGATTTATATAACCAAAAAAACCAAATTATTGCTAAGGATACTGCCTTTGCTGTTGCTGTTCCATATACTAATTTAAGTGCTTTTAAGACAAATCAAGTGCAAGGTTTAAAACTAGCTGCACAAGATATGTCAAAACATGTTAAAGGAGCATATACTGGAGAAGTATCAGCAGATATGCTTCTTGATTTAGATGTTAAATATGTTATTTTAGGACATTCAGAAAGAAGAACGTATCACAATGAATGTAATAAAACAGTATATTCTAAAGCTAAATTAGCTTTAGAAAAAGGGCTAACTCCAGTTATTTGTGTTGGTGAAACTTTAGAAGAATATGAACAAGGTTTAACTAAAGAAGTAGTTAAAAAACAAATTGAAGGATCAGTTAATGATTTGGATTTATCTAAAATCGTTGTGGCATATGAGCCTGTTTGAGCAATTGGGACTGGTAAAGTAGCAACAGCTGAAATTGCACAAGATGTTTGTGCATACATTCATGAACTTACTTCAAATGATTTAGTTGTCCAATATGGAGGAAGTGTATCTCCTAAAAATATTGTTGAATTAGCGACCCAACCTGATATTAACGGATTTTTAGTTGGTGGTGCTTCATTAGAACCAGAAAGCTTCATGCAACTTTTAACCTTAGGTAAATAATCTTAGAATTAATTTATTATAAAATATGCGTTTAAATAACGCATATTTTTTAAAACAGTTTTTAACAATTATTTAGATTAAAAAAATAAAATATAAAAATTTACCTTAGTTAATTTATAATAAATTAACCAAGGTAAATTTTGGGGCGGTTGACGGGATTCGAACCCGCGAATGACGGGACCACAACCCGCTGTGTTAACCACTTCACCACAACCGCCATATTTGCCATATAATTATACACTAATTTTTAAAATTCCAAATACTAAATTATTTTTTATTGTTGCTTGTTTTTTGGAAAAGTCACTTGCGAGATGTTAACAAAATAATTGTCTTTTAATTTTAACATAATTTTTAGATAAAAAAATGTATGCGAAAACAGAAAACACGGCAGTGTTTTCTCGTCGGTTTTGCTTACTTTTGCCAAAAGTAAGGCCCCTTTGATTGCAATCAAAGGCGGGGGATTAAAAAAAATTTTAGGTTATCTTATATTGCCGTACAACTTGTCGATAGTTATTTATTTTTTCCATCATATAATCAATTTCTTGCTGAGAGTATTTATCTAAGCTTTTTCCTTTGGGAATGTAATACCTAATTAAGCGGTGCATATTTTCTATTGAACCTTTTTGTCATGAACTATATGGTTGGCATTTAAATAGTCTTTCAGTTGGAATAACCTGGTGCAATAAGACATTTTCACTACCATTATCAACTGTTAAAGTTTTAATGTCTAAGTTATGTTTCTTGATTAGTTTGAGAAGAGTTTGTTTTGTAGCTTTGGAGTTGCGTTTTGAGAGCATAGCATAAGACATTCTGGTTTGCCGTTCAATTATGGTCACAATACAATATGTATCATTGATTTTACCAATAACGGTGTCTAATTCAAAATGACCATGTTCCAAGCGATCATTAATATAAGCTGGACGTTTTGAAATTTCTGTAGCATATTTTAATGTTTTAGGTTTGGTTTGTTTTTTCTTCCTTATGCCATATTTGCCTTCAGATTTTTTAACAATGTGGTCAAATTCAAGGAAATAAGGGTATTTTTTGATTATTTTATAAATTGTACTAGGTGAAGGAGCAAATTCATCAGGGGATAATTTTTTAAAAGAATTCACAAGATAGGTAACTGATTTCTTAACTTCTTTTTGCTGCAAATTCTTTTTATTTCTATTTTTATTGTATGTATTAAGCTCACTATACCAATATTTTCTGTAGGCCTTTCATTTCTCTTTAATTGCATCACTTACAAAAAAGAGTCGCGAAAATGAATAACCTAATAAATGTTCGTATAGTTTAGTAAAATTAAGGGTTTTAACCCGCATTACTCTTTTTGAACACTTAGCACAAACATAGCGATTGTGTTTATCTAAACTAAGTGGTTTGCGATTTGTAATAATTTGGATTTTACTTTTTATACTTCGAATGTCTCTGTTAGAAATCTTAGCTACTTCTTGGATTGAGAAGCCTTCAGAAAGTTCTTGTAAAATATTAAAAAGTTGTTCTAGATCGATTTGATCTGATCGTAATTTTCGATGCGACTCAAGAGCTCCTTGCATTTTCAAGATAGTGTTGTAATTCTCTTCAATTTTAAAATGTTGATATTTATTTTCTTTTCGATATTTGTCAAAAACACAAATATATTTTTCTAAATTTTTCATATAATTTTAAGGTCTCCTTTCATTTTTTTAAAATTTATTAATACAACTATTTTATTACAAGGCAGACAAAAACAATGTCACATGCAAAAAAACTTGCATGTGACATTTCCAATTAATATTTTATTGTTGCTGTTTTTTGGTATTAGTTATTGCAAATATCAAAGATTATAATCAATTAGTTTTAAAACACTATGAAGACATAGTTATTTTGTATAAATCAGTGATATGCTTATTTAAAATAGTTTTGTAACTAATATAAATATTGCTAAAGGTTAATTTATGAGTTAATTTAAATAATTAATATTATACTTTATTATGAATATAAATATTTTTGATCTGGTAAATTATTTTTGCATATTTTTTAAAAAATATTTGGAAACAACATTTTTATGTGTTATAATTTAAATCTAAAGTTTAAAACTTAGTATTTGCCCGAGTGGTGGAATTGGCAGACACGCTAGACTAAGGATCTAGTGGAGCAATCCGTGCAGGTTCAAGTCCTGTCTTGGGCACCAATATTATATGTATTTTATTATATATGGAGGTTGAGGAAGCATTTCTTAACTGACCCGAAAATTATCTCGCCCGTAATTATTAAAATTTATTTTAATGATTACGGGGGGGGTAATATTTTTAATATTCTTATATTTATAAAATATAATTAACACATATATTATATGCAAAAAAAATTAAGGAGAAAAATATGGAAATATTAAAAGATCGAATTTTAAGGTTTAAAAATGAGAAAGATATTTTTTGAGGCGAAATATCGCAAAAGTTAGGTCTTAGTATTGATAATGTATATACATTATTTAAAAGCGACTGAATACCAAATATATCAGATTGTTTCAAACTAGCTGATATATTTAAAGTTAATATAATTACATTATTAACCGGAGAACCATATGATGAAAAAAGCTATTCTTCAAATAATGATGATAAATGACTTGGAGATATTAATGATCAAACAAGCCCCTTACACTTAATTTCTAAAGATGATGCAACTTTATTTAAACAATATGGATATTTAAATTTATTTAATATTTTTCATGAATTTAAATATGGTCAAAAAGGAACAAAAGAATATTATCAATTAACTAGAAAGGTAATTGATGCACTTTACGAACATAAAGCAGTTAATATTTTTAAAGAATGTCTTTTAGATAATATTGTCGATTTACCAGATGATTGATATGAAACTAATTCTCATTCATCAAACAAATGACCATGAGTAATTTATGGAAATTCTTGAAGTTATAGTAATTCTAAATCTTTGGACATGAAACGTTTTAATAAATACATTAGTTTATGTATTGATAGTAATTATGCTGCTGGATTAAAGGCAATAGATTACAAACATAATTATAGATACTCAGATCTAACCGCAACATTTAAAAGCCTCTTTACAAAAAATGTTAAAGATGTCTTGGAATATATGTCTAAACTTGAATTTAAAAATACAGGATATAATTCAACAAATGAGATAATGCTTGAACTTTATAAAAATAAGCATTTTGAACTTTTAGACAGAATGATAGTTGACAAAGAAAAAAGATTAGAATATGCTAGTGAATCATATTATAAGTATAAATATAGACGTGATAAAGATAAAGAATATTCTTATGAACATTTTAACCCAATTAAAGATGCTTTCAATTTAGCAAAAGAACAAAAAGATATAGTATGGCTCAAAAAGTTTAATGATTTTAATTTAAAGTTAAAGCAAAAAGTGAATCAACTTGAAGTAACTACTGTATCAAATAAAGATATGCAAATTTTTGAATTAGAATGATTAGATTCTAAACCTTTAGAAGATATTTTAGTTGCAAAGCATACTAAACATGGTGTTTTAGACTTAAAATCTTTATTAAATGATGATTGTGGGCTAAGTAAAGAAGAGTATGGGCAAAAACTTACAAATTTAGTTGCTAAAATCAGAGGGCTTAAGCCATTTATTATAGATAAATATATTAGTTATAATGAATTAATTAAAACAAGTGCTAAAAATAATATGTGGCGAGAAGTATATCAATTTGCTATTGATTTGGGTTATAGCTTTTTAGCAGATGCAGTTATTGCAAAAAACGTTGATTTAATTTATGAACTTGCTGATGAATTATTTATGCCTAATGATTATATACGTGAAGGAATCATATCACACACTGATTATTTAAGAACTAAAACAGCAATAGAACATAAATATACTCAAGAACAAATAAAAGAAGGTGAATTAAAAATACTTGAAAGTTGATCAAAGAGTATTTTTAATAAGATGAACAAGTTTGAAAATAGCTATAACTCATTTGAAGATAGCTATGACTCACCAGCAACTTTAGATATAGATACAAAACTCTATAAAGAACTATTAACTATTGAATCTCAAAATTTTCCTTTATTAGATGAGTATAATGAATTTACTGTTAAAAGCAATCTTAAAAAAGTTAAAGAAAACTTTTGAAAACAATATAAGCAAAAACTTGAGGATGTTATTGAATGAATTACTAATGAAAAAGCTATGAAGAACCATTTTGAAAAAATTAATAATGAATTTAGTTCAAAAAACCTACTTAAACTTTTAAATTCTGGAAATATAGAAATGTGCATTATCCAAATTTATAGACGTTTGGAAGCTATCTTTGCATATAAATACAAATATAAAGATAAATATGGCGATAACATCCATGAATGGATAAACAAATATTTTGAGCATGAGAAAGTTAAAGTTGAGAGGGATTCTGATTATTACAATGATAGTAAAATCAAGGAATTAGAGGAAAAACAAAAACTATTGCATAAACTTAGAAAAAAACGCAATGATATAACGCACGGTAGTTTTTCAAACATTGATAAACAAGATAAACAACTATCAAATGATGAATTAAAAACTTGCATAAATTTATTAGACACAATAAATGAAGGGGCAAAGGATGAATAAATATATAAAATACTTATTAAATAAAGAAGTTGTTTCATTTGTATCTTCGGAAGGTTCGGAATCTTCTTATTTGTATGAGGATAATTCAAATATTATTCTGCAATTAGTCCAAAACGAAAATTATCACATTGAAGGTTACAAAATCATCTTTTCAAGCCCTGCAATAGAATGTATTACTTATCAAAACAAAAAATATACTCATATAAATGATGTGATAAGCATTGATTATGAGTTTAAATCTGATAACCGAAAATTATTAATATCTTTTAAAGATAATCTTGCTGATAATTATGCATTGCCAATTAAAGTTGTTTTAGCAGATAAAGAAAAATGAGATAAGAATAATAAAAACAAAGAAACTAATGCAAAATATAAAAATAGTGCTTTAGTTGTTAATCCTGGAATTGATTTTCTCAATATTTTTTGAAAAAATGTAAAAGGTATGAACAAGAGAGAAATTAAAGTTTATTATCAGGATACCAACAAAGAAGATAGTTCAATTATTGAATACAAAATTTATGATGGTAATGGAGAGGAATCAAATTATCCTAGTTCTACTCTAGAATTCTTTGAACTTTTAAACTTAGCACCTGGTAAATATAAAATAATATTAATACAATGGAAAAGGGAGCATACTGACACTATTTTATCTCAAGCTGAAACAATTGTTGAAATTAAATCTCTTGTTAATGAAATTGGACGAGTTAAAAATGCAATCTTACGATAGTAAGTTGGTTAAAAACATTATAAAAATTTTAAATAAAACTACGCCAAAATTATATTTTTGGAATAGTTAAGGAGGAAGAAATGGAAATAAATCATAAAAATGTAATGGCTCTTTGGAGTTCAAGATACGGCAGACAATGCCAAAAAACTAAGGACTTTGCAGGTCGAAAAATCCAAAAAAGTGATTTTAATAATCTCAAAAGCCAATCTTGTTGAAATATTGATCATATCCTCCCACTGAGCCAAAATGGTGGGAGCAATAAGGAAAATTTACAAATAACTCATTGTAAAACTAACCAAGAAAAAGGTGATAATTTTCCGACATTTAAAGCCAATAATAAGAATTTCCAAATAGTAAAACATAATGGATCTTATAAAGTTGAGGAGGTAAAAAGTATCAAAAGTAAATTCTTGGATGCTAATATTGGCTTAAACTATTTGAAAAAGCTAGAAAATAAAGATAGTAAAACAAGGTGAATTGGATCAATTTTAATAAAACTAGAAAACGTATCAAATCCTGCAGTTATAGAATTTATAGAAAAAATACTAGGTGAGGATAGCATCCCTTATTCAATTAATAAAGGTTTTAGTAGCAATATTTACATTGCTAAAAACTATAATTGTCCACTTAAAGACGATGTATCTGAACTGCTTGATATATGCATTTTGCTAAACACATATTTAGGATATTACTTTTTAAACAAAAAGTATATGTCTAAATATCAAATTTACTATCAACTAAAAAATTATACTAATGCAAAAGATATGTATCACCAAGCAAAACTTTGTGAGTTTAATATAAGTTATAATCATAACGATAATTCTTTATATATAAATAATTTAGTATATGAAAATACTAGGGCTAAAGAAAATGAACCAAATCTCAATTTCACATATGGATATGGAAAATATAACTACTCTTATATAGACTTAAGAGAAAAATTATCAAATAAGTAAATTAATCATAGAAAGAAGGTAATTATGAAAATCAATAAAGAAACAGCACTCAAATTATGGGATAAATTTTTTAGTGGTAAAGAAGATGCTAAGGATTTTGCTGGAAGATCTATCAAAAGATCTGCTTATGGAAATGAAGCAAGTCAATATTGTTGAAATATTGATCATATTTGTCCAGAAGCAGAAGGCGGAACTGATTCACAAGACAATTTACAAATAACTCATTGTAAAACTAACCAAGAAAAAGGTGATTCATTCCCTGACTTCGTAGCTAATGGAATTACTTTTACTTGCGAAAAAGTAAAAGGTAAATCAAAAGTTTATCCAGTTGTTAAAGCAAAATAAATACACAGCTAAACTACAGTATAAAGGCACCCGCAAGTTGTACTAAATTAATTGGTCTAACTTGCGGGTGTTCACTATATTTTTTAATTATCGCTATTTTACTTCTCTAAAACTTAATAACCTATCTCTATAATATTCATATTGTTTTTGTCTTAAAGATATTTCAGCTGGTAAGCCTTTAGTTAAATCATTTGTTAAGTCAGAGAAATTATCTAATATCTCAACAATTTCATCTTGGATCGCGCGGGGAGGGAGGGGAATATCTAAATTGTGTATTGTATCTGATTTTAAGGCGGGTATTGTACCGAATACTGATTCAATAAGTTCTTGTTCTTTATTCTTTATAAAATAATATAAATACCTTGCATTAACTGAATCTTTTAAATCTGTTATAACTCAACAAGCATCAATTGCCCAAAACTTTTGAGTTTCTCACCTTACATATCCTGCAGTACCATACCGGGCAATTGAAGTTGTATTTTCATTATAGTTATAGTCTTTTCAATACCCTATTGGATTAATTCCTCCGCTCATTACTGGGTAGCCTTTATCTAGTAATTGGTTTTTAGTAAGCCTTTTTCCGCTTTTACACTTTGCAACTTCACTAAGTTTTTGATATTTAACCCCATAGCCAAAATTAACTAGTTCAAAACCAAAGACATATTCAAATAATTTGGCTAATCCTGGATTATCTTCTCTCTCTCTCTCTCAATATCATTAATATTAAATGATAATAAGAGATCTCTATAATATTCATATTGTTTTTGTCTTAAGGATATTTCAGAAGGTAAGCCAATTTTGAGATCATTACAGATCTTTTCAAAATTGTCTAAAACTTCTGCAATGCGGTTTTGAACCCGAAGAGGTGGAAGGGGAATTTGAATTCCAGCCATAACATTTGTCATGAGCTTTGCATTTGCATTCACTCCTTTTCTAACATATTTCTTTGCTATTATTTGAAGTACATAAGCTATAAACTTTAGGTTATTGTTATGAGATAGGGGAGTTAGTAAGCCACAAATATTTGTGATACTAAATTTACCAGTGCGATAAAATACTGTTCCAGCATAACCGTCTGTGGTCCAGGTAATATACTGCCCATCGTATTGATAAGTGTTAATTTTACCAAGTTCACCATTATTTTCAGTTTGCGATGAATATACTGGATATTCTCCAGGGTTATCTCTAATATAATTCTTAGAGATAACGATTCCTCTACTTAGTTTAAATAATTGATCAATTCTTTTATACTCAACCTTAACTTTTGAATCATCAAAAGTTAATAATTTATCTCTGTAATACTCGTATTGTTGCTTACGGTATTTAAGTTCTGTGGTAAGTTCTGTGGTAAGTTCTGTGGTAAGTTCTGTAAAATTATCTAGAATTTTAGCTATTTCATCCTGGATCGCGCGGGGAGGGAGGGGGATTTTTATTTCTTCGATAACGCTACGCTCAATTGTTGGAACTCCTCCCACTCTTCTTTTGCTTTTGAAATAGTCTTCATATCGCACTAAGATATAATAAAGAAATTTATTATTTATTTGCTCATCATGTCCAAGCCAAAAACTCCCATCAGAACACCAAAAAGGTTCGTCTATATATTTAACTCCGCCAATGCTACCGGTATTAACAACTATAACTGTCCCTGCAGGAACATTGAACATATTGTATTTACCAAGGATTAAATCTTTACTACCATGATATACTTCATATTGAAAAGTATCACTTAAACTACTTTTAGTAACTCTTTTTCCCCGGTTGATTTTTACTACATCACTTAGTTTTTTATATTTAACCCCATTAGGGCATAGTTCATTAATAAGTTTTTCGATTTTATTCATAATGATTCCTTAATGTTTAATTAAAGTAAATTTTATCATATTATATTTATTATATGTAATTGCAAATGACATCTTACCTAAAAATTCATATTTAAAATATAATATAAGATAATTAAGTATTATTATTGATTTACAACTTTATCTCTAATAATATTTCACTAAATAAAGTATCAAAAACAATCCAACAAAAAAATAAAAAAATATTTTGGTTTTTATTTTTTTGTACTATAATTATCTTGAGCTTTTTGAAAAAGCAGCATGAAGTTCTTTGAAAACTAGATATACACACAAAACATGACAGTCAATTTTTTCGAGAGTTTGATCCTGGCTCAGGATGAACGCTGGCTGTGTGCCTAATACATGCATGTCGAGCGGAGTTCTTTTAGAACTTAGCGGCGAATGGGTGAGTAACACGTACTTAACATACCTCTTAGATTGGGATAACGGTGAGAAATTATCGCTAATACCGGATACTTATATAGTTCGCATGAATTATATATAAAAGGAGCCTTAAAGCTTCATTAAGAGATTGGGGTGCGGAACATTAGCTAGTTGGTAAGGTAATGGCTTACCAAGGCGATGATGTTTAGCGGGGTTGAGAGACTGATCCGCCACACTGGGACTGAGATACGGCCCAGACTCCTACGGGAGGCAGCAGTAGGGAATTTTCCACAATGGACGAAAGTCTGATGGAGCGACACAGCGTGCAGGATGAAGGCCTTCGGGTTGTAAACTGCTGTTATAAGGGAAGAAAAAGCATTAGAGGAAATGCTAGTGCCTTGACGGTACCTTGTCAGAAAGCAACGGCTAACTATGTGCCAGCAGCCGCGGTAATACATAGGTTGCAAGCGTTATCCGGAATTATTGGGCGTAAAGCGTCTGTAGGTTGTATGTTAAGTCTGGCGTGAAAACTTGGGGCTCAACCCCAAATTGCGTTGGATACTGGCATGCTAGAATTGTGTAGAGGTTAGCGGAATTCCTAGTGAAGCGGTGAAATGCGTAGATATTAGGAAGAACACCAATTTGGCGAAGGCAGCTAACTGGGCACATATTGACACTGAGAGACGAAAGCGTGGGGAGCAAACAGGATTAGATACCCTGGTAGTCCACGCTGTAAACGATGATGATTAGCTGATAGAAAATCTATTGGCGCAGCTAACGCATTAAATCATCCGCCTGAGTAGTATGCTCGCAAGAGTGAAACTTAAAGGAATTGACGGGGATCCGCACAAGCGGTGGAGCATGTGGTTTAATTTGAAGATACGCGTAGAACCTTACCCACTCTTGACATCTTCTGCAAAGCTATAGAGATATAGCGGAGGCTAACAGAATGACAGATGGTGCATGGTTGTCGTCAGCTCGTGTCGTGAGATGTTCGGTTAAGTCCTGCAACGAGCGCAACCCTTATCCTTAGTTAATTTTCTAGGGAGACTGCCCGAGTAATTGGGAGGAAGGTGGGGACGACGTCAAATCATCATGCCTCTTACGAGTGGGGCAACACACGTGCTACAATGGATAGTACAAAGAGACGCAAAATGGTGACATCAAGCAAATCTCAAAAAACTATTCTCAGTTCGGATTGTAGTCTGCAACTCGACTACATGAAGTCGGAATCGCTAGTAATCGTAGATCAGCTACGCTACGGTGAATACGTTCTCGGGTCTTGTACACACCGCCCGTCACACCATGGGAGCTGGTAATGCCCGAAGTCGGTTTTGTTAACTACGGAGACAACTGCCTAAGGCAGGGCCGGTGACTGGGGTGAAGTCGTAACAAGGTATCCCTACGAGAACGTGGGGATGGATTACCTCCTTTCTACGGAGTACATTAAGTTACAATTCATTTTAGTAACAATTACCAATTTATGATATGGTTATCATTTCTTATTTAATGTCATGGTTGAGATAACCCAACATGTATATCTAGTTTTGAGAGAACTTCTCTCATTTTGTTCTTTGAAAACTGAATAGTAAAGATAAATTAATATAACAACGACATCAAAAAATAAATTAGTCAATTTGTTTTGGATAACCGAGTAATTATTTTATAAATAATTTATTAAAATGTCTTTGAATACATCAACAACAATAGGTAAATATTGAACTTTTAAATAAGTAAGAGTGAGTGGTGGATGCCTTGGGTCTGGAAGTCGATGAAGGACGTGATTACCTGCGATAAGCCTCGTGGAGCTGGATATGAGCTACGATACGGGGATTTCCGAATGGGGAAACCTAGTTAGAGTAATGTCTAACTGCTTCAAGATGAATAAAATAGTCTTGATTGCGAGACACGTTGTGAACTGAAACATCTTAGTAGCAACAGGAAAAGAAAATAAAATATGATTCCATTAGTAGCGGCGAGCGAAAGTGGAAGAGCCCAAACCACCTTAGGGTGGGGTTGTAGGACTATCTACATAAAGTTACAAATTTTTGTTATAGCAGAAAAAGTTGGGAAACTTTAGCATAGAGGGTGATACTCCCGTATGCGAAATAGCAAAAACTTTTGATAGCATCCTGAGTAGGGCGGGGCACGTGAAACCCTGTCTGAATCTGCCGGGACCATCCGGTAAGGCTAAATACTAACCAGACACCGATAGTGAACTAGTACCGTGAGGGAAAGGTGAAAAGAACCCCGGGAGGGGAGTGAAATAGATTCTGAAACCACTTACTTACAATTAGTCAGAGGCCGTTAATGGCTGATGGCGTACATCTTGCAGTATGGACCGGCGAGTTATGTTAACATGCGAGGTTAAGCGGAAAAAAGCGGAGCCGCAGAGAAATCGAGTCTTAATAGGGCGTTTAGTATGTTGACATATACCCGAAACCAGGTGATCTATTCATGAGCAGGCTGAAGCTTGGGTAATACCAAGTGGAGGGCCGAACCGTAGTACGCTGAAAAGTGCCCGGATGACTTGTGAATAGCGGAGAAATTCCAATCGAACTTGGAGATAGCTGGTTCTCCTCGAAATAGCTTTAGGGCTAGCGTGTGATGTTAAACTTTGGTGGTAGAGCACTGAATATGGAATGGCCGCGCCTAGCGGTACTGACTATAATCAAACTCCGAATACCATTGTGTATTGTCATGCAGTCGGAACCGGGGTGCTAACGTCCCGGCTCGCGAGGGCAACAACCCAGATCGTCGGCTAAGGTCCCAAAATTATGTTAAGTCAGAAAGGTTGTGAGATTTCATAAACAACTAGGAGGTTGGCTTAGAAGCAGCCACCCTTTAAAGAGTGCGTAATAGCTCACTAGTCAAGAGATCTTGCGCCAATAATGTAACGGGAGTAAAACATAATACCGAAGCCACGGGTACGTAAGTACGTTAGAGGAGCGTTCTTAATGCAACGAAGTCAGACCGTGAGGACTGGTGGAGCGTTAAGAAGTGAGAATGCCGGTATGAGTAACGATTCGTAGTGAGAATCTACGACGCCTATTGGGAAAGGTTTCCTGGGGAAGGTTCGTCCACCCAGGGTTAGTCAGGACCTAAGGAGAGGCTGAAAAGCGTATCTGATGGATAACAGGTTAATATTCCTGTACTGCCTTGTTATAGTGATGGAGTGACGGAGAAGGATAGCACTACCTATTAATGGATTTAGGGGTAAGTAGTGACTGGTGAATATAGTTAAATGCGTATTCTATAACTGGGAGCTACGATGCATAAGGCTTTGGCCTGAATTGTGTGATTTCATACTTCCAAGAAAAGCTTCTAAACGTTTAAATAACAGGGTACCTGTACCGAGAACGGACACACGTTCCCAAGATGAGTATTCTAAGGCGAGCGAGAAAACCAATGTTAAGGAACTCTGCAAATTAACCCCGTAAGTTCGCGATAAGGGGTGCCAACATTAAACCGTTGGCCACAGTAAATTGTGAGGGGCAACTGTTTATCAAAAACACAGCTCTCTGCTAAACCGCAAGGTGATGTATAGGGGGTGAAGCCTGCCCAGTGCCCGAAGGTTAAGTGGATGCGTTAGCTTAATGCGAAGCGTTGAAATGAAGCCCGGGTGAACGGCGGCCGTAACTATAACGGTCCTAAGGTAGCGAAATTCCTTGTCGGCTAAATACTGACCTGCACGAAAGGCGCAATGATCTCTCAACTGTCTCAACATTGGACTCGGTGAAATTATGGTCCCAGTGAAAACGCTGGGTACCCGCATCAAGACGAAAAGACCCCATGGAGCTTTACTACAACTTCGTATTGAAACTTGGCCTAACATGTGTAGGATAGGTGGGAGACAGTGAGATCAAGGCGCTAGCCTTGAAGGAGTCAACCTTGAAATACCACCCTTGGTATGTTGAGTTTCTAACCTGCCGCCGTTATCCGGCGGGGAGACAGTGCGTGGTGGGTAGTTTGACTGGGGCGGTCGCCTCCTAAAAGGTAACGGAGGCGTTCAAAGGTACACTCAATACGGTCAGAAACCGTATGTAGAGCGCAAAGGTAGAAGTGTGCTTGACTGCGAGACCTACAAGTCGAGCAGGTGCGAAAGCAGGACTTAGTGATCCGGCTGTACGTCATGGAACGGCAGTCGCTCAACGGATAAAAGTTACCCTGGGGATAACAGGCTTATCTTGCCCAAGAGATCACATCGACGGCAAGGTTTGGCACCTCGATGTCGGCTCATCGCATCCTGGAGCTGGAGTCGGTTCCAAGGGTTTGGCTGTTCGCCAATTAAAGCGGTACGCGAGCTGGGTTCAGAACGTCGTGAGACAGTTCGGTCCCTATCTGATGTGGGCGTTGGAATATTGATGAGAGCTGCTCTTAGTACGAGAGGACCGGAGTGGACGTACCGCTGGTGTTCCAGTTGTTCCGCCAGGAGCATAGCTGGGTAGCTAAGTACGGAAGGGATAACCGCTGAAAGCATCTAAGTGGGAAGCCTCCTCAAAGATAAGTATTCCCTTGAAATTCCTTGTAGACTACGAGGTTGATAGGATGGAAGTGTAAGTGTAGTAATACATTCAGCTGACCATTACTAATAAATTGATAGGTTTAAAAGTTAAATGTATTCATGACATTTTAATAAATTACTTTACTGTTCAGTTTTCAGAGAATAAGTAAAAACTCCCCTCAGGGGAGTTTTTTTTGTTTAAGGTTAAAAATTTAATTTGCTTGTTAAACTAAAATATTTTATTAAATGGACTAACAAATTTAGGATATAGGATCAATCCTTAAATTAATTTTAGTGCAATTTTATGGGTCACTATAAAACTGCTGCATTTTCTGTTTTGATATACATTTTTTATGTAAAAATTAAAAGATAATTGTTTTCTTAATATCTCGCATGTGATTTTTCAAAAACTCAATTTCCCTTGATAAAAAATGTAGAATAACTACTTTTTTGCACTACTTTTTTAATTTTTTGCCCAGACTGTTGGGGTTAATCATTTTTTTATTTTTGATTTATATTATGAATTCCTTTGTTGCAAAAAAAGATAACGAAAAAACAAAGAAAAAAAATTTTTTTCTTCTTTGGCAACTAAATTGAAAAATTTATATATTTTTTCATGTTTTTACTGTCTAAAAAATCAAGACATAATTATGTATATTATTAAATTAACTATAAAATTTCAAAATGAAACAAAAAGATTTTTAAACCCCCCCGCCCTTGATTGCAATCAAGGGAGCCTTACTTTTTAAAAAGTAAGCAAAACTTCCAGAAAACACGTGCCCGTGTTTTCTATTTTTATTATTCTCTTTTTTATAAAAAATATTAAAATTATAGACAGGGAAAAAATATTCGGATTTTCAAAGCCGGACAGAAAAGTTAACATTTACATGTTAGCTTTTCTGTTACCATTCGTTGGTACCAACGAAGAATTTTTTTTGAAAGGATAAATTATGTCAAGACATTTAAAGAAAGAAGAATTTGCAAAAATATATGAAGAATATCAAAAATCAGGTTTCCCAGGTGCTTTCCAAGCTATTTACCAAATATCACCAGAAACAAAAAACTTACAAAGAAATAGTGTAAAAGTTAGAATTAATAAAATAATTAAGTATTATAATTTAGGTATGGAAGACTTATTGCAGACAAAGAAAGGTGAAAGCCGTAAAAAAGGAAGCGGCAAACCTAAGACGAAAAGAGAACCAAATTGAGATATTTTTGATCGTGATGATTTGTTACAAATAGCTAAAAGATATTATGAAATTACCAACGAATTACCTAAAAGTAAGAAAGTTATTGAATCTAAAAGTTTTAGTATAAGTTATGTTAAGCTTGCAGAAGTTTTTGGCATTTCTAGACAAACAATTTCTAAAACTCAAAATATTAAAATTGCACAAAAACTCCCTAAATATAGTGATGTAATCGAAAAATCGTTCGCAGAAACAAAGTCAAGATATGGAAGGTTAAAACTAAGTGTTTACATATCTAAAAAATACAAAATAGATATAAACGAACGTTCATTAGGGAGATATATGAACCTTTTAGGCCTAAAATGTAAGCTTAGACAAAAATCAAAACGAAAAGAAATTAAAAATCTATCTACTCAGATTGATAACTTCGTAAATCGTGATTATAATGATCAAAACAATCGAAATATTTATGCAACTGATGTTTCATATATAAAAGCGCCAAAAGACGTGTTAGAATCACACGTTTATTTGTCTGCAATTTTGTCTCATAAAACTAAACAAATTGTTGGTTTTAAATTATCAAGAAGTAATAATCTAGAACTAGTTTTAGACAATTTAAATTCATTAAAACAATACAAACCCAAAAATTTTATCATTCACTCAGATCATGGCTTTCAATATACACATCATCAATATATTAAAGAAGTTAAAAATCTTGGTGGGATTATTTCGCTATCAAGAGCGGGAAATTCTCTTGATAATCGAGAAATTGAATATTGGTTTGGAGTCATTAAAACTGAATTATTAAATGATTTAGATTATTCAAAAATAACATTTAATGAACTTAATGATATGATACAAGAATATGTAATTTGGTACAACAATGACCGAATTCAATCAAACTTAAACTGAAAAACTCCACAGCAATTTGCTATGGAATTATAAATAACTAAAATGTTAAATTTTGCTGTCCATGTTTATTTGTCCGAATATTTTTTCCCTGTCTATTTTTCTTGATTACTTTTTATTATTTTTTTATATCTTTTTACAGTTGATACACTAAGGTTTGTAATTAAACTAAGTTGAGATAAAGATTTTTCAATATTAGTAGCAATTAATATGAGAGATTGCTGTTTTTTTTAGTTCGTAGTTTGTTAAGTTTTTGTACTTATCTATGTTATGTTTGATTCTCATAAATAATTTATACCATATTTTAATTAAATTAGTTCACTTTCGGTGGGATTTATATATGGGCCTAAATAGTTGTCATTGGACAAAAAACTCAATTTCCCTTGATCAAAAATTTTTTTATGTATTAATTGGAAATGTCACATGCAAGTTTTTTTGCATGTGACATTGTTTTTGTCTGCCTTGTAATAAAATAGTTGTATTAATAATTTTTCAAAAAATAAAGGAGACCTTAAAATTATATGAAAAATTTAGAAAAATATATTTGTGTTTTTGACAAATATCGAAAAGAAAATAAATATCAACATTTTAAAATTGAAGAGAATTACAACACTATCTTGAAAATGCAAGGAGCTCTTGGGACACAACGAAAATTACGATCAGATCAAATCGATCTAGAACAACTTTATAATATTTTACAAGAACTTTCTGAAGGCTTCTCAATCCAAGAAGTCGCCAAGATTTTTGATAGAGACATTCGAAGTATAAAAAGCAAAATCGAAATTATTACAAATCGCAGACCACTTAGTTTAGATAAACAAAATCGTTATGTTTGTCCTAAGTGTTCAAAAAGAGTAATGCGGGTTAAAACCCTTAATTTTACTAAACTATACGAACATTTATTAGGCTATTCATTTTCGCGACTCTTTTTTGTAAGTGATGCAATTAAAGAGAAATGAAAGGCCTACAGAAAATATTGGTATAGTGAACTTAATACATACAATAAAAATAGAAATAAAAAGAATTTGCAGCAAAAAGAAGTTAAGAAATCAGTTACCTATCTTGTAAATTCTTTTAAAAAATTATCCCCTGATGAATTTGCTCCTTCACCTAGTTCAATTTATAAAATAATCAAAAAATACCCTTATTTCCTTGACTTTGACCATATTGTTAAAAAATCTGAAGGCAAATATGGCATAAGGAAGAAAAAGCAAACCAAACCTAAAACATTAAAATATGCTACAGAAATTTCAAAACGTCCAGCTTATATTAATGATCGCTCTGAACACGGCCATTTTGAATTAGACACCGTTATTGGTAAAATCAATGATACATATTGTATTGTGACGATAATTGAACGGCAAACCAGAATGTCTTATGCTATGCTCTCAAAACGCAACTCCAAAGCTATAAAACAAACTCTTGTCAAACTAATCAAGAAACATAACTTAGACATTAAAACTTTAACAGTTGATAATGGTAGTGAAAATGTCTTATTGCACGAGGTAATTCCAACTGAAAGATTATTTAAATGCCAACCATATAGTTCATGACAAAAAGGTTCAATAGAAAATATGCACCGCTTAATTAGGTATTACATTCCCAAAGGAAAAAGCTTAGATAAATACTCTCAGCAAGAAATTGATTATATGATGGAAAAAATAAATAACTATCGGCAAGTTGTAAGGCAATATAAGATAACCTAAAAACTTTTTTAATCCCCCGCCTTTGATTGCAATCAAAGGGGCCTTACTTTTGGCAAAAGTAAGCAAAACCAACGAGAAAACACTGCCGCGTTTTCTGTTTTCGCATACATTTTTTTATCTAAAAATTATGTTAAAATTAAAAGACAATTATTTTGTTAACATCTCGCAAGTGACTTTTCCAAAAAACACAATATTATAATAGTAGAAATAAAAGAAATTATTTTATATAATATTAATATTATTATTTTTTTACTTTTTAAACTAGTAAATAGATATTTTATTATTAGATCATAGATAAATATTAAAATGGCTGAATTTTTAGATAAATACTTTAATTGTGTTAATGTATTTATATTGTACAATTTTAAAATTATTTTTGGATAGGAGCTATAACTTGCAAAATTTTGAACCAGATTCTTTAAAATGATATTTCTTGGATAATTCATTAAATGACCCAAATTTATTAATAATATATAAATATTATTACGTAATATTAATAATTATGGTTCTATTACTTTTTGTTATTCAATTTTTTTATATGAATGAAAGGAAAAAAACTATGAAAAAACAAAAGATTCCTTTTGTTCATATATATAATTTGTTAAATGGATCCACTATGAAATTTTTTACGACTAACAAACTTAAAATAAAAGAAGATTACTTTAATTTTATGCTTTTATTGGTTTCAAAATATGATAAATATCTTCAGAATAGTATTTGAAAGAAAAAAATAAACATTTGATCAATTTTGTTATACCTTTATCATCTTTTTATGTACTTTTTTAATTGATATATTTGATGGGCTGTAACTAGTGATTATTATATAATTCATATTATCTTCACCTTAACTGTGCAAATATGTATAATTATTTCTGTATTTATTATTTATAAAACTAATAATAATAAGTGGCTCATTTCAAGTTATAAGAGTCAAAAAATAATTCAAGAATGGTGATTATTAAATAGAGAACTTCCTAGCAGCAATGATTTTCATAATAAATTCGCTGATCATTATATTAACCTATGTAGAAATTAACAAAATTTATATTTAAAAGATTTGACAACAAAAAATAAAAAGATAAAACTATATAAGGATATAAGCAATTACGATACTGAAATTTTTAAATCGCAAGAAGAATTTCTTAACTTTTTAATTATATTACCATTTGACAAACTTTATAAAAACAAGAAGAGTAAGGAGCCAATAATATGAAACTAAAAAAACATTTTATTAATTCTTTCGAAGTTATTCAAGCAATGGGTGCGCCCACGGCTATAAGCAATACAAACCAAAATACAGTTAATATTTATGAAAAGACTGCGCAAGACGATATTTTGAAAAGAATTGAACTTTCCAAAGTCAGAATATCTAAATTGGATATTACCACCTTGCAACAAACACTAAAAAATCCTATAGAATTAAAACAAATTTTAGCCAAAAATGAATTCACCGATGAGGATAGACAAAGGAACAGACAAATATTAAATATTATAAATAATATAGATTTGTCTAAAACAAAAATAAATATTAATGCGATAAAACTTAAGGTTTTATCTCATCCAATATTTATAGATGATAGATACGGGACTTTGGATAATAAAAAACGAGAAAGGAACGTAAGTGATAATAAACCAAAGCACAAAATTCCCACCCAGGTTAACACTGAGAAACAATGATATGTTAATAATGATGTTGAAATTAAAGATTTACAAACATCAAAATTGCTCCATATCATGTTACAAAAAACTTATGACACACTTAAACATAAGGAAGATTTAACTAAAAACTTAAAAGAAACTCAAGAAATTATTAAAAATATCGATATTGCAATTGTAGCATTAGCAACTGCTACAGTAATTTCAAGCTTCGCAGCAATTTTCTTTTGACCCTTTGCAGGACTTAGTTTAGCTATTAGTGCAGTAATATTAGGTTTAAAACTAGGGAAAGACCATTTTATCAATAAAAATAATAGCACAAAACAAGCTCTAGGAGCTCTTGAATCCATAAAAAGCACAAGCTTGTTGAATCATGCACCGGATGTTGCTCAAGGTGTTTTCAATGGTGTTTTATTCGGTAATGATCTTTTAAAATCAATTGGTTTGGTACATCTTGAAATATCTAAAACAACCACAAAATATTTATCATTAGTTAGCTTTATATATGATGCGCAATCCTTATCTAATTCAATTTATAGTTTATTAGAAACCGATAAAGAATTATCTAATATATACAGAGATATTTCTAATATCCAAAATTTACAAAATCAAAATAAAAAAGAATGAGCTGAATTTAAGAAATTAAATAAAATTGTAGTTATTTCTGAATCTTTGCAAAATAAATCGTATAAAGATGGTGGAACTGGAGGTACAAACAAACTTTTTAAACGTTTAATTGATGGTAAAATCTTCACACGTAAAGAAATGCTTGAGATGAGTAAATATGAATTAGATATGTATAACCTTATCAAAGTTAAGCGCACTGTTACTAAAAATAACAAAACATATACATATGAATATATTCGTAGCAAATATAGTAATAAAACCTTAAAGGATAATCTAGGTTAATAATGATAACCATTGGACTTACAATTACATATTTAATTTTGCTTTTACTTGGATTTTTATGGTATATATTTTTAAATATTTATAAAAAGCGTGTTAATAAGTTAGGTTTAGTTTTTTATAATTTAGTTTTTATAAGTTTTGAAGAAACTCAAAATTATTTTTTGGAAAACAAAATAAAGCTTGACGATTGGTTTTTTAGCGCTTTGAAAGATATCCATGATAAGTATGGATTAGATTTTCAAAAAAAAGCACGGGCATGGAATCATATTTTCTGATTATCAATTATTTTTTGAGTTTCGATACCCTTATTTTCTCGTGTATTTTTTTATATTTTTCCAACACTTGGTGTGTCAGTCTTTTACGGGATGCCTGTTTATTTGATTAGCCATATTTTCTTTTTTTTATTTATGTTAAATATTGCTGTTATTTATTCAAAATACAAAATAATAGTACTTGCTAAATGAGATAACATTGATAATTGGAGATTAAAAAATAAGGAATTTACAGATAATAATTATATTACCCAAGAGGAATTAAGGGCACTTTATAATAAAAAATGTAAAGATTTTAAAAAGTATAAAATTACGAACATTAAACGACCATTAATATATGTAAATGCAAAAATAGATTATGAAAAAACTGATAAAGAAATCTTTGATACACCTGAAAAATACTTATATTTCATTTTAATCTTACCTTATAATGTGTTTAAAATCAATTTTAAAAAAACTACACATAATTTTATTAAAGAGCTTTAATTTATATTTTAAAACTATATGTAAAATTTTACGTATAGTTTTAATATTATCTATAGTTATAACTAAATTTGCTATAATAAATAAAAGGGGGATAATGTTCACAAAAAAAATATTTAAAATGCATAAAGAGGGTTTTAACAACCTTAATTCATATGACTTTCTTAATTTTATAAATAACCCGCCTTTATGGTATCTTATATTAATTATTGTAGTACTTTTTACTTTAACAATCATTTACGCTTATTTAAAACAAACTATACGAAAAAAACAAAATTTACCATTAATTTATATTCATAATATTTTAAATGGAAAAACTAAAAATTTTTTTATACAAAATAAAATAAAAATTAATGATGAATTTTTTGATAAGATGGAATTGCTAGTGAAAAATTATGAAAATACAATAACATATACCAAAGAATGACGTGAGAGATTTAGACCTACAGGATTATTTGTAATAATTTTCTTTTTTGCTATGATTCCGCTGATTTTAAATTTAACTGTAACGCATGACTTTTATACCATTAAATTACTAATATTTTTCCCATCTACATTTACTTATATTTCTTTGTCTTTTATTATAGCTAAATATCATACTAATCCTTTAATCATTGGTAGTCAAAATATTCAAAGCATTATAAATGAGTGAAAAGAGCAAAACAAAAATTTTGATGAATCTCGTAATATAATTAATTTATTTAATATGATGAAAATAGACCTTGAGCAACACAAAAAAATAATTTATAAAGATAATAATAACAAAAGTATTAGATTTGAAACGAATTGAAAAACATATAATAAATCAATTTTTAAAAATCCAGAAGAATGATCTTATTTTAAATTATTATTGCCGTGAAATAGTATTTATAAAGATAAAACAAGCCAAAAACCTTTTTGAATTATAAAGGGTGAAGATTCAGCTGGTAAAATATGTTAAATTTAGTTAATAAAATATGACTAGTATTTTATTAATAAGAATAAGGAAATTATGTTTTACACAACGTTTTTTATTACATGAATTTTTGTTTTATTAATATGGCTTTGTTTCCAGACATGATTTATTTTTTTTGTTAAAAAGTTTTATAAACTACAAATTTTTCATGGTAATTTTTTATTTCTTGTAAAAGGAAAAACAGCTGAATATTACATAAAAAACGAGATTAAATTAGAAGATGGTTTTTTTGAAATCATCATAAGGATTTATAACAAATATTTTTTAAGAACTAAGTTATATGCTATAGCTTTTACTTTATGTTTGGCTTTTTATCTTATTCTTTCAATTTTTTTTCTTGGTTTTACTGATTATTTAATGAATATATTAGGAGAATTATCATACCCTTATGTCTTAATGATTTTTATTTATTTATTTTGTTTTTGTATTACACTTAGTGGGTTATTGTTTTACTTTAAAACTATTTGGTATTTTACTAAGCTTGAAAAACTTAGCCTTAAAAAGGTGCAAGAGTGGCAAAACTTAAACACTCTATATAATGATAATAAAAAAATAAGTTTTGATAGTTTTGGAAATACAACTAACTTTAAAAAACCAATAAGATTCTTCATCTCATCAGCAACAGAATCTTCGCTTATATTTTTACAAAAATTCGAACCTATGAACTATGATAAAGAAATTTTTGATAACCAAGAGCAATATATTTATTTTCTGAATATTCTACCTTATGATGATATTAAACTTAATTTTAAAAAAATAGAAAATAATTTAATAGCTGAACTTTTAAAGTAATATCGTAGATATAAAAGTAAAATAATAGATAATAAAAGCTCCAAAAAGTCAACATGACAATGTTGACTTTTTTGTTACCTCTTTTTTAGTATCAACAATACTTTTAAATATTGATATTTAATTCAGAATAATTTGCTAACTGAATCTAGTATATTGAAGGACAAACTAATATTTATAATAACTTAATGGACATTAGCAAGATACATAACATTTTTGTCATAAAATGCAACGTTCACGAAATAAAATAAGGAGTTATTTAGAAAGAAAATCTTAAAAATAAAAAAGTTTTATACATAGTGGGAATGCTTTAATATGACCAAAGTATTGTAATATTCATCATTGCTTTAAATGCTATATTTTGAAATAACTTTTGGTACAAAAAACACAATAAAAAAAACATATTAATTGGAAATGTCACATGCAAGTTTTTTGCATGTGACATTGTTTTTGTCTGCCTTGTAATAAAATAGTTGTATTAATAAATTTTAAAAAAATGAAAGGAGACTTTAAAATTATATGAAAAATTTAGAAAAATATATTTGTGTTTTTGACAAATATCGAAAAGAAAATAAATATCAACATTTTAAAATCGAAGAGAATTACAACACTATCTTGAAAATGCAAGGAGCTCTTGAGTCGCATCGAAAATTAAGATCAGACCAAATAGATCTAGAACAACTTTATAATATTTTACAAGAACTTTCTGAAGGCTTCTCAATCCAAGAAGTAGCCAAGATTTTTGATAGAGACATTCGAAGTATAAAAAGTAAAATCCAAATTATTACAAATCGCAGACTACTTAGTTTAGATAAACAAAATCGCTATGTTTGTCCTAAGTGCTCAAAAAGAGTAATGCGTGTTAAAACCCTTAATTTTACTAAACTATACGAACATTTATTAGGTTATTCATTTTCGCGACTCTTTTTTGTAAGTGATGCAATTAAAGAGAAATGAAAGGCCTACAGAAAATATTGGTATAGTGAACTTAATACATACAATAAAAATAGAAACAAAAAGAATTTGCAGCAAAAAGAAGTTAAGAAATCAGTTACCTATCTTGTTAATTCTTTTAAAAAATTATCCCCTGATGAATTTGCTCCTTCGCCTAGTACAATTTATAAAATAATTAAAAAATACCCTTATTTCCTTGATTTTGACCATATTGTTAAAAAATCTGAAGGCAAATATGGCATAAGGAAGCAAAAACAAACCAAACCTAAAACATTAAAATATGCTACAGAAATTTCAAAACGTCCAGCTTATATTAATGATCGCTCTGAACACGGCCATTTTGAATTAGACACCGTTATTGGTAAAATCAATGATACATATTGTATTGTAACCATAATTGAACGGCAAACCAGAATGTCTTATGCTATGCTCTCAAAACGCAACTCCAAAGCTATCAAACAAACTCTTGTCAAACTAATCAAGAAACATAACTTAGACATTAAAACTTTAACTGTTGATAATGGTAGTGAGAATGTATTATTGCACCAGGTCATTCCAACTGAAAGATTATTTAAATGCCAACCATATAGTTCATGACAAAAAGGTTCAATAGAAAATATGCACCGCTTAATTAGGTATTACATTCCCAAAGGAAAAAGCTTAGATAAATACTCTCAGCAAGAAATTGATTATATGATGGATAAAATAAATAACTACCGACAAGTTGTACGGCAATATAAGATAACCTAAAAATTTTTTAAATCCCCCGCCTTTGATTGCAATCAAAGGGGCCTTACTTTTGACAAAAGTAAGCAAAACCGCCGAGAAAACACTGCCGTGTTTTCTGTTTTCTCATACATTTTTTTATATAAAAATTATGTTAAAATTAAAAGACAATTATTTTGTTAATATCTCGCAAGTGACTTTTCCAAAAAAGAAATAAAAAAAACATATTAGAAATATTTACATAAACTATAAATTATGTTATAATAGCAAAGCATTATAACAGCAGCTTATTATAGCTTAAGGGTAAACCTAATTTTAACGTTTTTATTTTGTTAGTAAAGAAGCTGAATTTAATTGAACACATTAAGTTAAAATTAATTTAAGATAGAAATAAGCCCTCTTAAAATAGTGCACAATAAGAAAAGAGGAATAAATATGTCAAGATATACAGGACCTGTATTTAAAAAATCTCGTCGTTTAGGTTTTTCTATCCTTGAAAGTGGCAAAGAATTTGCTAAAGGTAAGAAAAGAACATATGCTCCTGGACAACACGGGAATAAAAGAGTTAAATTATCAGATTACGGATTACACTTATATGAAAAACAAAAAGTTAAACATTTATTTGGTGTAAGCGAAAAACAATTGCGTAAAACCTTCCAAAAAGCTATTAAATTAAAAGGTGTTACAGGTACTAACTTACTTCAACTTTTAGAAGTTCGTTTAGATAATTTAGTTTACAGAGCAGGATTTGCTTCAACTAGAAGACAAGCTCGTCAATTAGTTAACCATGGACACTTTACTTTAAATGGAAAAAAGGCTAACATTCCATCAATTTTAGTTTCACTTGGTGATTCAATTGAGTTAAAAGAAAAATCACGTAACAACAAGCAAATTACAGAATCATTGGCAACTAATCAAGCAGCTGCTTGATTAACAAGAAAAGACTTTGTGTTTAAATTAGATAGATTACCAGAAAGAACTGAAATTCATCAAGAAATTAAAGATGCCTTGATTGTTGAGTTCTATTCTAAATAATAACTAAGTAAGGAATCTAATGAAAAAAAATCTTCACCCAGAATATCACGAAGTTCAAATTGCTTGTTCAACATGTGCTACTAAATTTACTTTTAAATCAGTTAGAAAAAACTTTTCAGTTGATGTTTGTTCAGGATGTCATGCAGTCTTTACTGGAAATAGAACCCAAGTAAAAGCTACCGGAAGAATTGATAAATTTAACAGACGTTTACAAAAAATGTCTAAATAATATAAACTAGCATAAGCTAGTTTTTTATTTTAACGTTTCTAATTAAAATACAAATAGTTTTATTTACAATATCAAGAGAATATATTAAAATACTAAATTTTCTCATAAACCTAATATAATTTAATTGTTTTTTGGAAAAGTCACTTGCGAGATGTTAACAAAATAATTGTCTTTTAATTTTAACATAATTTTTAGATAAAAAAATGTATGCGAAAACAGAAAACGCGGCAGTGTTTTCTCGTTGGTTTTGCTTACTTTTGCCAAAAGTAAGGCCCCTTTGATTGCAATCAAAGGCGGGGGATTAAAAAAGTTTTTAGGTTATCTTATATTGCCTTACAACTTGCCGATAGTTATTTATTTTTTCCATCATATAATCAATTTCTTGCTGAGAGTATTTATCTAAGCTTTTTCCTTTGGGAATGTAATACCTAATTAAGCGGTGCATATTTTCTATTGAACCTTTTTGTCATGAACTATATGGTTGGCATTTAAATAATCTTTCAGTTGGAATTACCTCGTGCAATAAGACATTTTCACTACCATTATCAACTGTTAAAGTTTTAATGTCTAAGTTATGTTTCTTGATTAGTTTGACAAGAGTTTGTTTTATAGCTTTGGAGTTGCGTTTTGAGAGCATAGCATAAGACATTCTGGTTTGCCGTTCAATTATCGTCACAATACAATATGTATCATTGATTTTACCAATAACGGTGTCTAATTCAAAATGGCCGTGTTCAGAGCGATCATTAATATAAGCTGGACGCTTTGAAATTTCTGTAGCATATTTTAATGTTTTAGGTTTGGTTTGCTTGTTCTTCCTTATGCCATATTTGCCTTCAGATTTTTTAACAATATGGTCAAAGTCAAGGAAATAAGGGTATTTTTTGATTATTTTATAAATTGAACTAGGTGAAGGAGCAAATTCATCAGGGGATAATTTTTTAAAAGAATTTACAAGATAGGTAACTGATTTCTTAACTTCTTTTTGCTGCAAATTCTTTTTATTTCTATTTTTATTGTATGTATTAAGTTCACTATACCAATATTTTCTGTAGGCCTTTCATTTCTCTTTAATTGCATCACTTACAAAAAAGAGTCGCGAAAATGAATAGCCTAATAAATGTTCGTATAGTTTAGTAAAATTAAGGGTTTTAACCCGCATTACTCTTTTTGAACACTTAGGACAAACATAACGATTTTGTTTATCTAAACTAAGTGGTCTGCGATTTGTAATAATTTCGATTTTGCTTTTTATACTTCGAATGTCTCTATCAAAAATCTTGGCGACTTCTTGGATTGAGAAGCCTTCAGAAAGTTCTTGTAAAATATTATAAAGTTGTTCTAGATCGATTTGATCTGATCGTAATTTTCGTTGTGTCCCAAGAGCTCCTTGCATTTTCAAGATAGTGTTGTAATTCTCTTCAATTTTAAAATGTTGATATTTATTTTCTTTTCGATATTTGTCAAAAACACAAATATATTTTTCTAAATTTTTCATATAATTTTAAGGTCTCCTTTATTTTTTGAAAAATTATTAATACAACTATTTTATTACAAGGCAGACAAAAACAATGTCACATGCAAAAAAACTTGCATGTGACATTTCCAATTAATAAATATAATTTAATTGTATGTATTCGAATTTCAATTAATCATAACTAACATACATACACCTATTTTAAATATTTTAAATTATATGGAGATATATGCAACAAAAATATGACATAGTTATTATTGGTGGAGGAATTATTGGATCAGTGATTGCTTATGAACTATCACAATATAAACTCAAAACCATTTTACTAGAAAGAAATCCGCTTTTTGCGGACGAAACATCAAAAGGTAATTCTGGAGCAATTCATGGTGGCTTTGATCCTGAACCACACAAACTTGAAGCTCGTTTAAATGTTTTAGGAAACCAGCTTTGACGTGAAAAAATCTTTAAGGACTTAGAATTTCCAAGAGTACAAGCTGATTCATTAATTTTAGCCTTTAACGAAGAAGAAATGCAACACGTTCATATGCTGTATGAAAGAGGTTTAACTAATAAAGTTCCACAAGAATATTTAAAAATAATTGATAGAGATGAAGTATTAAGACGTGAACCTAATGTTAATCCTAAAGTAGTTGGTGCCTTACTTTGCACTAGTTCTTGGGCAATTGATCCAGTTAGAGCTAGTTATGCTTTTTTAGGAGCTAGTGAGCAAAATGGAACAACTTTAAGTAAAAATTCTGAAGTAGTTAATATTCAATATCAAAATGATGAATTTACTATAACATTAAAAAATGGAACAATATTAAGATCTGATGTTGTGGTTAATGCAGCAGGACATTATGCTGATGTATTGGCTGAAAAAGCAGGATATGGAGATTTTAAACAAAAAACCCGCCGCGGAGAATATCGAATTTTAAGCCGAAGTGAAGCAGGTATTGTTAAATCAATTTGCTTTAAAGTGCCAACTATCCACGGAAAGGGAGTAATCGTTGCTCCTATGTTAGATGGCAGAATCTTAGTAGGTCCTACTGCACAAGAAAATGTACCAAAAGATGAAACGAGACTTGTAACTAAAGAAAAATTTGATTATATTGGTCAAATTGGTACTGAAATAATTCCAAGTTTACGAATTGACAAAACTGAGCTTACATTAGCTGGCTCAAGGCCAATTGACGTTGAAACTAATGATTTTGTAATTAGGTCAGCGAAAGATAATAAAAAGTTTATTAATGCTGCTGGAATGCAATCACCAGCTATTGCCTCTGCTCCTGCCATTGCACTCGAAATAGTGAAATTAGTTCAAGAAGCAGGAATTATCTTAGAAAAAAACCCAAACTATAATCCAAAATTTAAAATTCAATTTTAAGGAGTTTAAATGAACAATAAATACGTTATTACACTTGATTCAGGAACGACATCATGTCGTACACTTGTAATTAATCACCAAGGGCAAATTGTGGCAAGTAGCCAAGTTGAATTTGATCAACATTTTCCAAAATCTGGGTGAGTAGAACATGACCCACTTCAAATTTGGAATGTGCAACTTTCAACTATGCAATCTGCAAAGCATAAAGCAAAAATTAAATCTCATGACATCGTTGCCCTTGGCATCACCAACCAACGTGAAACTGTAGTTTTATGAGATAAAGAAACAGGTTTACCAGTATACAATGCAATTGTATGGCAAGACCGTCGTACAAGTGATTATTGTGAGACATTATTAGACACTGAGTGAGCTCAAAAAATCACAGATAAAACAGGACTAATTATTAACCCTTACTTTAGTGGTACAAAAATTAGATGAATTTTACAAAATGTGCCTGAAGCTAAGGAAAAATTAGCTGAAGGAAAACTATTAGCAGGTACCATAGATACTTGATTAATCTGAAAATTAACTGATGGAAAAGTACATGCCACAGATGTTTCAAATGCCTCAAGAACCATGCTATACAATATTCATACTCTAGATTGAGATCAAGAAATTTTAGATCTTTTTGAAATTCCTAAATCAATCTTACCAGAAGTAAAATCTTCGTCAGAACACTATGGAATTGTAACCCCAACTTTATGATCAAATAAAGCGCTTGGTGAAGTACCAATTACCGGTGTAGCTGGTGATCAACAATCAGCTTTATTTGGTCAAATGTGCACGGAAGTAGGAATGGTAAAAAATACTTATGGAACAGGATGTTTTACATTAGTAAATACCGGTACTACTGCTATTAAATCACAAAATAAATTATTAACAACTATTGCTTGAAAACTTGGTAATCAGCCAACAGTTTATGCATTAGAAGGTTCAGTTTTTATTGCTGGAGCAGCAATTCAATGATTAAGAGATTCAATTAGAATAATTTATAATTCAGCTGAATCAGATTTCTTTGCCTCATTAGTAAACGATGATCAAAGAGTTTATGTAGTGCCTTCATTTACAGGGCTTGGTGCACCATATTGAGATTCAAATTCACGTGGAGCTATTTTTGGTTTAGAACGTGGAACTAAACGTGAACATTTAGTTAAAGCAACGCTTGATTCAATTGCTTACCAATCAAATGATTTAATTCAAGCAATGCAAAAAGATTTAGGTAAACCAATTATTCAATTAAAAGTAGATGGTGGAGCATCAAAATCAAATTACTTAATGCAATTCCAAGCATCTATTTCGAATGTAAAAGTAGAAAGACCTTCAAATACTGAAACTACTGGACTAGGTGCTTCATACCTTGCTGGTTTAGCTGTGGGGTATTGAAAGAGTATTGAAGAAGTTAAAAAACTTAACCAACCTGATAGGGTTTTTGAACCTAATTTAACCAAACAAGAAACAGATAATCTCCTTAAAGGATGAGAATTATCTGTTAAGAAAACTTTAAATTGAACTAAAGATTTAGAATAGGAAAATGTATGTTATATTTATCAGAATTTATTGGAACAATGCTTCTTATTATTCTTGGTAATGGTGTAGTGTACAGCGTTTCAGGGAAACGCATGTTTGCTAATCAACCAGGAAAATGAATCGTTATTGCACTTGCATGAGGTTTAGCAGTGCTTGTTGCGGCTACCGTTGGCGTTGCAATGGGTGGTCCTGCTCATTTAAACCCAGCGGTGACAATCTTTTCGCTAGTTTCAAATAGTTTTAAAAATGCCAAAGAACTAGCTTATATTCCATTGCAAATTTTAGGTGCAATGGTTGGACAAATCATTCTTAACTTTATAAATTGAAAACACATTCAAGAAACTGACCTTGGTTCAGTACGGGGAGCTCACTGCACTGGTCCAGCTTATGACAATTTCAAAGAAAAAGCGGCTATCTTTAACTTTGCATATGAATTAGTTGGAACACTTTTATTAGTTGGTGTTATTTTAGCTTTAGGAAGCAAGAACCTTATTACTTTTGGATGAGCTCAAGGTCCATTACCTGTTGCATTATTAGTTATGGTAATTGGAATGTCACTTGGATCATCAACAGGTTATGCAATTAACCCAGCTAGGGACTTAGGACCTAGAATTGTTTATTTATTAATGGAAAAAACAGTCTTAGCACCACGTAAAAAAGAACATGTTGGAGCTAACTGATCATACTCATGAGTACCAGTTGCAGCGCCAATGCTTGGTGGAATATTAATTGGTGCAATTGCGCTTGCAGTTTAACAAAAATAAGATAAAATTAAATTTGTGCATTTTACCCTGCACAAATTTATTCATGTTTAGAGGAAAAATCAATGTCTTTTATTTATAAAAATTTAAATTTTAAGGCATAAAGTCTATACGTGAAAGTTATTACTTATATGATAGAACAGAGGTTAAATTTTGAAGATAAATTTATCTAAAGCAAAAATGATCATTAAGTCAATTCACCAAGAATTGACTGATCAATTAGATTATATTACACAATTAGATCTAGTAACAGGCGATGGGGACCATGGATCTAATATTTTAAGAGGTTTTGATGCTTGCATCGAACTTGATGCAAGCAATCAAACTTTAGAAAGCTACTTTGCTAGCCTTGGTAAAATGTTAATGACAAAGGTGGGCGGCGCAAGTGGTCCTTTATATGGAATGTCATTTTTAAATGCTTCGAAAGCTTTTGCCAACTTAGAAGTTATTTCATGAGATGCATTTAAAAACTTTACAAAAAGCTTTGCAAATACTTTAGAAACTTTAGGAAAAGTAAAATTAAATGATAAAACAATGTATGATATTTGAAGACCTTTTAGCATAAAAGTATTTGAATATAATGATTTTAATTCAAAGCTAAGAACTGACTTATTAGCATACTTAGAAAACCTTGTTGAAGCAACTAAAGATATGGTTGCTTCGCGGGGAAGAGCTGCTTATTTAAAAGGTCATTCAACAGGATCTATTGATCCTGGTGCATACACCACAGCAATTATTTTAAAAAACTTTGTAAGGGAACTTTAAAGTATGGCTAAAGCTAAATTATTTATTTTAATTAGTCATTATCAAAAATTAGCATTAACACTAGCTGAATATTTAACTAAGATGTTGCCTCTTAACAGCGAGTTTGTTAAAATTGAAGCATTGGGTGGTGTAAATAATGGCCAAGAATTAGGTACAGAACCAATGCAAATTTATGAATTAATTCAAGTTAATCCAAAATTTGAGGAAATTTTTATTTTTTCTGACCTTGGTTCAGCTACTTTGGGCGCTGAGTCAATAGCAATGCTTTTGCCAGATAAAAAGATTCATGTTGCTAAAGGAGCATTTGTGGAAAATACCTTTGGAGCATATGTTTTAGCTAATTCTGGTGCAGGTTTTGATGAAATAGTTCAAGCTTCACATGAACCATTAGCTAAATAATATAAAAAATAAACATCATAACTAAATTTGATGTTTATTTTTCTATTTTTTGCTTTTTGGCTTTATTTTTTTTTTTTTTGTTTTAAAAAATTTTAATATAATTTATATGTTAGTTTGAAAAATCTTAATAAATTTAAATACTTTAAAAGTAAACAGGAGTACAAATGACAAAAAAACAATGAATATTATTAGGTGGTGGGCTTGCCTTAGGTGCAGCAGTAGTAACTACTGCAACTATTATTGCGGTTACTAGCACAAATAAAACTAATACCCAAACAAACCCACAACCTGAACAACAATTTACAGTAAATAACAATTTAATTTTAAGTAAAACTGTAAGTTCCTTAACAACAAATGATGAATCAGCTCTTAATGCAGCTTTATCAGCATTTGCATCTTTATCACCAGAGAACCAAGCTAACTTGGTTAGTGAAAAAGTTAAGTTAGATCAATTAAAATACCAAATGGCTGATTTAAAGAAATTAGAATCTTTTAGAGCAACTCATAAAACAATTTTAGCTAAAACTAAATCTAATGTTACTGTTGCTGATCGTAGCCTTGTTGAAGCAGGATATACAGCGTATTATTCTATCTTAGGCGAAGTTTCTGATGCTACAACTAAATTAGCTGCTGAAAAAACTAAGTTAGATGATTTATCAGCAAAAATTAGAGAATTAGAAACTGAACAAAATAAGAGCCAAGCATATACTAATGAAGCTGATGAATTCAAAAGAGTTAATGCTAAAATACTTGCTAAAACAAAAGCAAACGTTGCAATTAGCGATAAAAACGAAGTGGATTTTGCAATTAATTGATATGATGGTTTCGCAGCATCAATTAAAAGTATGTTAACAAACGAACATACCAGGTTGCAAGAATTAAAAACCCAAATTGCAACTTTAGAACAAGAAACTAAATATCGCGAAGATCACAGTGTTATTTTAAAAGAAACTGAAGAAGGTTTAATTTTAAAACTCAAAGACCTAGTATCTTCAGCCCTTAGCGATTATGAATCATTAAATGCTGATAATAAAACAAAGCTTGCTAGTGAAAAACTATTATTAGAAAAATTAAGTGCCCAAGTTACTAAACTTGAAACTTTAAAAGCAGAAGTAACTAGTGCTTACCAAACTAGAATTTTAATCCAAGAGAAAAAACAAGAGTTTGAAACAAATGTTAATGACGATAAAACCTTGGATCAATATAATCAGCTTAACGATTCAATTGAACCTTACTTAACATCAATTTATGAAACTACCAAACAAAAAATAACTAGTGAGCTAGGAGATACAACCGAAGCTAAAGAATTATTAACTAAAGCTGAAGAAATTAATAAAAAACCAACTTGAAATGATCAGGAAATGAAAGATCTTGAAAAAGAGGTGGAGAAAGCTAAGGAAAAACAAAATAGTCAAGAGTATAAACTAATTCAAGATGTTATGCTTAAAAAACCAACAATTGATCAACATAAAAATGAAATTCTATTTTATCTAAATTATGGAACTGATGGATCAAAAATTAATGAATTTGCAAATAAATTTGTTAAAGTAAAAGTAGTTATAAATCAAAATAATGAAGAATTCGTTCAAGAGACTACACAATCAATTAAAAGTCCGAAATGGGAAAGTGATGATTTAGTAGAAAGACTTAAGATTAGATCGGGTACTAAAGTAGATTTAGGAAAATGAAAAGAGGATAAAAATCAAAAAACTGAAAGTAGTATTCCAAAAAGTTCAGAAACTAATAAAAGTAAAAATGGTACAGAAAGAAATGAATCTACTAATGCTACTAATGCTACTAATGCTCAGTTCACTGCCACTATTTACTTTAAAGACGAAAATGACAAAGAGTATCTATACGAAGTTATAACTCATAATCCAGAAACTAAATCAGACCAACCAGGAGCTGCTGCTGCTTCATAAGATACGCTAATAAATTTTCTAAAATAACGGATTTAGCCCGTTATTTTTAATCATATTTTTATTTTTTTAGTATAATGTAAATTATTTAAAATTTATATTATCAAGGAGAAATTTGAAAAAAATTGTTTTAATTGTTATTGATGGTTTAGGTCTTAGAAAACAAACCCAAGGCAATGGCTTTGCGCTAGCTAAGACCCCAACATTTGACCATCTCTTTACAACTTACCCTAATTCTATTATTCAAGCTTCAGGAGAGGCCGTGGGGTTACCTGAAGGTCAAATGGGTAATTCTGAAGTAGGTCATTTAAATATTGGTGCCGGTACTATTGTTTATACCGGACTATCATTAATTAAAAAAGCTTTAGCTGATGGAACTTACAAAGACACTAAAGCATTTGTTGATGTTTTTCAAGATGTTTTGAAAAACAATACCACATTACATTTAATGGGATTATTATCACCTGGTGGCGTTCACTCATTAGAAGATCATTTATTTGAGTTATTACATGCTGCATATAATTATGGACTTAAAAAAGTCTCAGTTCATGTCTTTGGTGACGGTAGGGATGTAGCACCTCGCTCAATTAAAGAATCATTAAGCAAATTACAATTAATTTGTGATAAATATGGTTATAAAATAGCATCAATTTCTGGTAGATTTTATGCTATGGATCGAGATAAAATGTTTGATAGAGTATTTCAAGCTTATGATGCTATTTTGGGAAATGCAAAAGTAAGTTATATTGATCCTGTAACTTATGTTCAAGATCAATATAAACAAGAGATCTCTGATGAATTCTTTATTCCAGCTATTAACCAAACTTTAAACCAAGATTATTTTGTTAAAGATTATGACTCAATTATTTTCTTTAATTTTAGACCAGACAGAGCACGTCAACTAACCCATTTATTTATTAATTCAAACTTATATGATGTTAAAGCGCCAAATCAAGTAAAAATTAATAAATTTGCTTCAATGATGAAGTATGAAGGCTTAGATACATTAATTGCTTTTAGTGAAATGGATATTCCAATGCCAATTGGAAAAGTTTTAGAATTAGAAAATAAAAGTCAGCTAAGAATTGCAGAAACCCAAAAATATGCACATGTAACTTTCTTTATGGATGGGGGAAAAGATATTGAGTTTAAAAACTCAAAGCGTATTATGGTCGATTCTTTAAAAGTTGAATCTTATGCAAAAGCTCCCCATATGTCAGCAGAAGGAATTACTGATCAACTGCTAGAAAATGCTTTAAATTATGATTTAACGATTATGAACTATGCAAACCCTGATATGGTTGGTCATACTGGCGATTTACAGGCTACTATTAAAGCTATTGAATTTTTAGATAGTCAATTTGCTCGTATCTTAGAATGAGCAAATAAAAACAATGTAACTGTTTTTATTACAGCTGATCATGGTAATGCTGAAATTACAGAAGATGAACAGGGCAATCCAGCTACAAAACATACCAGCAGCCCCGTTATGTTAATTTGTAGTGATAAAAGCATTAAACTAAAAAATGGTATTTTGGCTAATGTTGCCCCAACAGTTCTAGATTATATGGGTATTAGAAAACCTAAAGAAATGGACCAGGATTCACTATTAATTAAGTATTAAAAAGATAGATTTTAAAAATCTATCTTTTTTAACAAATAAATTAATTTAGTTCATAGTTGAACATGATATTATAGATATAAAAAGTCCGACATTTAAATGTCGGCTTTTGTTGAATTTAATCTATGATTTTTGCCCGTGATCTCAAAGAACTTTTTCCCCAGTATCAATGTTAAGCAATGATATGGTTCAGCTTTTTGGATCTAGAGTTGTCTTTGTGTTTGTGAAAGTTGTTTTAACTTTTAAGACGTAGTCGCTTCCTTCATTTTTAATTCCTCAAGCAGAATCATTATAGTTGAAGATTTGTTTAGTCTCAGTTAAAATATCTCCATCTGCTGCTGTAATTTGAATTTCAAAATGTGTATATTTTTTTTGTAGTTCCTGGATTTTGTTATTATCAGTAACTAACTTAAATTTCCATTCTTGAGTATTTGATTCAAATTCAGGTTTAGCTATTAATACAGACTCAATAAAGTCTCTTTTATCTTTTAATTCCCCGGATTTTTCCTTAGCTTTCTCCACCTCTTTTTCAAGATCTTTCATTTCCTGATCATTTCAAGTTGGTTTTTTATTAATTTCTTCAGCTTTAGTTAATAATTCTTTAGCTTCGGTTGTATCTCCTAGCTCACTAGTTATTTTTTGTTTGGTAGTTTCATAAATTGATGTTAAGTAAGGTTCAATTGAATCGTTAAGCTGATTATATTGATCCAAGGTTTTATCGTCATTAACATTTGTTTCAAACTCTTGTTTTTTCTCTTGGATTAAAATTCTAGTTTGGTAAGCACTAGTTACTTCTGCTTTTAAAGTTTCAAGTTTAGTAACTTGGGCACTTAATTTTTCTAATAATAGTTTTTCACTAGCAAGCTTTGTTTTATTATCAGCATTTAATGATTCATAATCGCTAAGGGCTGAAGATACTAGGTCTTTGAGTTAATAATATAAAAAAAGATAGATTTAAATCTATCTTTTTAAAATTAAGAATAAAAAACTTATTGTATTATATGGCGGGGGTTAAAGGAATCGAACCCTTACTTGCAGTTTTGGAGACTGTAGCACTGCCATTATACTAAACCCCCGTTTAGTAATATAATTATATACTATTATTATAAATTTAATAATAGTATTTTATTTGCTGCTTGATATTTGTCCAATGACAACTATTTAGGTCCATATATAAATCCCATGGAAAGTGAACTAATTTAATTAAAATATGGTATAAATTATTTATGAGAATCAAACATAACATAGATAAGTACAAAAACTTAACAAACTACGAACTAAAAAAACAGCAATCTCTCATATTAATTGCTACTAATATTGAAAAATCTTTATCGCAACTTAGTTTAATTACAAAGCTCAGTGTATCAACTGTGAAAAGATATAAAAAAATAATAAAAAGTAATCGAGAAATTGACATCAGTCATAAAAATAAAAATCAACAAAGAAGTTGCAAAGTTACCGATTCAGAAATTGAATTAGTGTTTAAAGATTATTTAAAAACATGTGAAATTATTTTAAATAGCGTTCTAACAAATAACCAACTTTCGTTTAAAAGTTATTATTATTCAGAATATGGTTCTTTTATAAGGCAAAAAATTTCTTACAAAACTTTGGTAAGAAGATTCAACCAATTAGGATTATTTAATATACATGCAACCAAAAGAGGAAGAAAAATAGCAAAATTATCAAAGAAGAAAACTTCACAAGATAAACATGGACAGCAAAATTTAACATTTTAGTTATTTATAATTCCATAGCAAATTGCTGTGGAGTTTTTCAGTTTAAGTTTGATTGAATTCGGTCATTGTTGTACCAAATTACATATTCTTGTATCATATCATTAAGTTCATTAAATGTTATTTTTGAATAATCTAAATCATTTAATAATTCAGTTTTAATGATTCCAAACCAATATTCAATTTCTCGATTATCAAGAGAATTTCCCACTCTTGATAACGAAATAATCCCACCAAGATTTTTAACTTCTTTAATATATTGATGATGTGTATATTGAAAGCCATGATCTGAGTGAATGATAAAGTTTTTGTATTTGTATTGCTTTAATGAATTTAAATTGTCTAAAACTAGTTCTAGATTATTACTTTTTGATAATTTAAAACCAACAATTTGTTTAGTTTTATGAGACAAAATTGCAGACAAATAAACGTGTGATTCTAACACATCTTTTGGCGCTTTTATATATGAAACATCAGTTGCATAAATATTTCGATTGTTTTGATCATTATAATCACGATTTACGAAGTTATCAATCTGAGTAGATAGATTTTTAATTTCTTTTCGTTTTGATTTTTGTCTAAGCTTACATTTTAGGCCTAAAAGGTTCATATATCTCCCTAATGAACGTTCGTTTATATCTATTTTGTATTTTTTAGATATGTAAACACTTAGTTTTAACCTTCCATATCTTGACTTTGTTTCTGCGAACGATTTTTCGATTACATCACTATATTTAGGGAGTTTTTGTGCAATTTTAATATTTTGAGTTTTAGAAATTGTTTGTCTAGAAATGCCAAAAACTTCTGCAAGCTTAACATAACTTATACTAAAACTTTTAGATTCAATAACTTTCTTACTTTTAGGTAATTCGTTGGTAATTTCATAATATCTTTTAGCTATTTGTAACAAATCATCACGATCAAAAATATCTCAATTTGGTTCTCTTTTCGTCTTAGGTTTGCCGCTTCCTTTTTTACGGCTTTCACCTTTCTTTGTCTGCAATAAGTCTTCCATACCTAAATTATAATACTTAATTATTTTATTAATTCTAACTTTTACACTATTTCTTTGTAAGTTTTTTGTTTCTGGTGATATTTGGTAAATAGCTTGGAAAGCACCTGGGAAACCTGATTTTTGATATTCTTCATATATTTTTGCAAATTCTTCTTTCTTTAAATGTCTTGACATAATTTATCCTTTCAAAAAAATTCTTCGTTGGTACCAACGAATGGTAACAGAAAAGCTAACATTTACATGTTAACTTTTCTGTCCGGCTTTAAGAGACAACATTGCTATTAAAAAAATATTATAAACAAATTAAACAAAATGAAAAACAAAGACAAGTTTTGGGTCTAAAGAAAAATTTAGAATTTGGTGAAATTGTTGAAATCGATGCTCAGCTTGAACCATATTTAAAAAATAATAAACCATTCTATCTTTATCATGCAATTGATGTTGCCACTGGAACATTATTAGCAGCATGATTTGAAGAACAAGAGACAACATTAGGATATCAAAGACTGTTAGAAATAGTATTTAAGAAATATGGATTTATAGTGAACCCCACAAGTTGGACCAAATCAATTGGTAAAACTTAGGGGGTTTTTATTATGAAGTTAAAATTAGAAGATAAACTAAAGATTATAAAACTATATAAAACTGGTAAGACTAGCAAACAAATTGCAGAAATTTTTAATGTAAATATGCGTACAATTCAGTTTATAAAGCATTTGTACAACCTCCACGGATTACACATATTTACAGAAAAAAATAAACGACGAAACTTCAGTCCTAACTTTAAATTAGAAATTGTTAAGCAAGTATTAAATGGTAAACCCATCCGCTCTTTGGAAGCAGAACTATTAATTAATACTGGAATAATTAATTCATGAATGAAAAAATTTAAATTATTTGGGTATAATGGTCTTATAAATAAAAAGAAAGGTAAAATGCCAATGACCATGCCAAAGAATAATAACCCAAAACAAGATAAAACATTATCTAGAATTAAAGAACTCTAAGAAAGAAATGCCCAGCTTGAAATGGAGGTAGACCTCTTAAAAAAATTGAGAGCCTTGGTTCAACAAAGGACAGAGCAACCAAACAAGAAAAAGCAAAAGTAATATTTGAATCAAGGCATAAATATAAATTAAGATTAATGCTAGACTTTTTCCAATTAGCAAAGTCAACATACTTTTATATTGTTCAAAGTTTTTCAAAAAATGATAAAGATTTTGATTTAAAACAAGTAATAACGAATATTTTTAATGAGAATAAATCCCGTTATGGATATCGAAGAATTTGTTTAGAACTAAGAAATAGAGGTTATATTATTAACCATAAATAAAGCCGGACAGAAAAGTTAACATGTAAATGTTAGCTTTTCTGTTACCATTCGTTGGTACCAACGAAGAATTTTTTTGAAAGGATAAATTATGTCAAGACATTTAAAGAAAGAAGAATTTGCAAAAATATATGAAGAATATCAAAAATCAGGTTTCCCAGGTGCTTTCCAAGCTATTTACCAAATATCACCAGAAACAAAAAACTTACAAAGAAATAGTGTAAAAGTTAGAATTAATAAAATAATTAAGTATTATAATTTAGGTATGGAAGACTTATTGCAGACAAAGAAAGGTGAAAGCCGTAAAAAAGGAAGCGGCAAACCTAAGACGAAAAGAGAACCAAATTGAGATATTTTTGATCGTGATGATTTGTTACAAATAGCTAAAAGATATTATGAAATTACCAACGAATTACCTAAAAGTAAGAAAGTTATTGAATCTAAAAGTTTTAGTATAAGTTATGTTAAGCTTGCAGAAGTTTTTGGCATTTCTAGACAAACAATTTCTAAAACTCAAAATATTAAAATTGCACAAAAACTCCCTAAATATAGTGATGTAATCGAAAAATCGTTCGCAGAAACAAAGTCAAGATATGGAAGGTTAAAACTAAGTGTTTACATATCTAAAAAATACAAAATAGATATAAACGAACGTTCATTAGGGAGATATATGAACCTTTTAGGCCTAAAATGTAAGCTTAGACAAAAATCAAAACGAAAAGAAATTAAAAATCTATCTACTCAGATTGATAACTTCGTAAATCGTGATTATAATGATCAAAACAATCGAAATATTTATGCAACTGATGTTTCATATATAAAAGCGCCAAAAGATGTGTTAGAATCACACGTTTATTTGTCTGCAATTTTGTCTCATAAAACTAAACAAATTGTTGGTTTTAAATTATCAAAAAGTAATAATCTAGAACTAGTTTTAGACAATTTAAATTCATTAAAGCAATACAAATACAAAAACTTTATCATTCACTCAGATCATGGCTTTCAATATACACATCATCAATATATTAAAGAAGTTAAAAATCTTGGTGGGATTATTTCGTTATCAAGAGTGGGAAATTCTCTTGATAATCGAGAAATTGAATATTGGTTTGGAATCATTAAAACTGAATTATTAAATGATTTAGATTATTCAAAAATAACATTTAATGAACTTAATGATATGATACAAGAATATGTAATTTGGTACAACAATGACCGAATTCAATCAAACTTAAACTGAAAAACTCCACAGCAATTTGCTATGGAATTATAAATAACTAAAATGTTAAATTTTGCTGTCCATGTTTATAAAAGGGTTAAAAGATTGATGAAATTACTTAATTTATTTGGTTTACAGCCAAAATCAAAATATAAATCATATAAAGGTGAAATTGGGAAGATTTGTAATAACTTACTCCTTACAAGGATTGTTGACAAAAAGAATCATAATACTTATTACGAACGAAATTTCAAAACCACAAAATTGAATCAAACTTGAAGCACTGATGTTTCTGAATTCAAAATAGCAAGTGGAAAACGATATTTATCACCAATTATAGATGTACATAACCGCGAAGTTGTTTCATACGCAATTTCAAAAAGTCCTAATTTTGAACAAGTGAATCAAATGCTAAATAAAGCTTTTAAAAAGTATAAAAATCTTAATGGTTTAATTTTACATTCTGACCAGGGATGGCAATATCAAATGAAACAATATCGTGACAAATTAAGTAAAAGAGGTATTAAACAAAGTATGTCGCGAAAGGGAAATTGCTATGATAATTGTGTTATTGAAATATTTTTTGGAACCATGAAAAACGAAATGTTTTATGGTCATGAAAAAGAATTCAAAACTCTAGAAGACTTAGAAAAAGCGATGCGCAAGTATATAAATTATTACAACAAAAAACGAATTATCACAAAATTAAAAGGACTGACACCTTTAGGATATAGGCATCAATCCTTAAATTAATTTTAGTCCAATTTTATGGGTTCACTATATTTCCAAAGAAAATTTATACTGATAAAAGAAGAACTTTTTGGGGAAACGAAAACACACAAACAATTTTTGAAAAATATTTAAATAAAAAAGGAATAGAAGTACTCAGTTCATCTAATCCCAAACATAAACCACACGCTGAGAGATCTTTTAGAACATCATTAGACCAATACCCATTATTAATTCATGAAAACGGATATAAAGATATTAACGATTTAAAGCAAAACAACGAAGTATTTCAAAATTATTACAACACAAGGAATAAAAAAATAATTTCTAAACATAATGTCTTTCAAAAAGAAGGAAAGAAAAACGGCAATTGAGCCGTTGATTTAGAGATTAATAGAAAAGTTTTAAATGGTGTTGTTAGATACCAAGGTAAAAACCTTGCAGCTTTCGATATGCATGACAAAAGGATTATATTTCCTTATAATTCTGATGTTGTGTTAGTACATTCTTCTGATGATAATTTGTATTTTAAATATAATGGAAAAAAATACTTTGCCAAAGAACCTAATGGAAAATATCTAAGCTTTACAGAAATGTGAGCTCTTGAGAAAGGTTTAGACTATTCTATCCCTGCCGTTGGAAAACTAGCATTTATCCATAAGAAGACAAACTCATTTTTTAAAACTCTTGAATTATACATCTCAAAGTTTAATAGTGCCACTGCGCATGCACAAGGAAATAACCTTGAAGCCAATAAGATTATGGCTGAGTATTTAGAGATACTTCGAACATTACACAGAAGCATCAATGATGAAATAAAAATTGATGCATATTAATTTTAATATTTTTTAATAAAAAAGAGAATAATAAAAATAGAAAACGCGGGCACTGTTTTTTGGAAAAGTCACTTGCGAGATATTAACAAAATAATTGCGTTTTAATTTTAACATAAATTTTACATAAAAAATGTATGCGAAAACAGAAAACACGGCAGTGTTTTCTCGTCGGTTTTGCTTACTTTTGCCAAAAGTAAGGCTCCTTTGATTGCAATCAAAGGCGGGGGATTAAAAAAATTTTAGGTTATCTTATATTTCCGGACAACTTGCCGATAGTTATTTATTTTTTCCATCATATAATCAATTTCTTGCTGAGAGTATTTATCTAAGCTTTTTCCTTTGGGAATGTAATACCTAATTAAGCGGTGCATATTTTCTATTGAACCTTTTTGTCATGAACTATATGGTTGGCATTTAAATAGTCTTTCAGTTGGAATAACCTGGTGCAATAAGACATTTTCACTACCATTATCAACTGTTAAAGTTTTAATGTCTAAGTTATGTTTCTTGATTAGTTTTAGAAGAGTTTGTTTGATAGCTTTGGAGTTGCGTTTTGAGAGCATAGCATAAGACATTCTGGTTTGCCGTTCAATTATCGTCACAATACAATATGTATCATTGATTTTACCAATAACGGTGTCTAATTCAAAATGACCATGTTCCAAGCGATCATTAATATAAGCTGGACGTTTTGAAATTTCTGTAGCATATTTTAATGTTTTAGGTTTGGTTTGTTTTTTCTTCCTTATGCCATATTTGCCTTCAGATTTTTTAACAATATGGTCAAAATCAAGGAAATAAGGGTATTTTTTGATTATTTTATAAATTGAACTAGGTGAAGGAGCAAATTCATCAGGGGATAATTTTTTAAAAGAATTCACAAGATAGGTAACTGATTTCTTAACTTCTTTTTGCTGCAAGTTCTTTTTATTTCTATTTTTATTGTATGTGTTAAGTTCACTATACCAATATTTTCTGTAGGCCTTTCATTTCTCTTTAATTGTATCACTTACAAAAAAGAGTCGCGAAAATGAATAGCCTAATAAATGTTCGTATAGTTTACTAAAATTAAGGGTTTTAACCCACATTACTCTTTTTGAACACTTAGCACAAACATAGCGATTTTGTTTATCTAAACTAAGTGGTCTGCGATTTGTAATAATTTGGATTTTGCTTTTTATACTTCGAATGTCTCTATCAAAAATCTTGGCTACTTCTTGGATTGAGAAGCCTTCAGAAAGTTCTTGTAAAATATTATAAAGTTGTTCTAGATCGATTTGATCTGATCGTAATTTTCGATGCGACTCAAGAGCTCCTTGCATTTTCAAGATAGTATTATGATTCTCTTCGATTTTAAAATGTTGATATTTATTTTCTTTTTGATATTTGTCAAAAACACAAATATATTTTTCTAAATTTTTCATATAATTTTAAAGTCTCCTTTCATTTTTTTAAAATTTATTAATACAACTATTTTATTACAAGGCAGACAAAAACAATGTCACATGCAAAAAACTTGCATGTGACATTTCCAATTAATAAAAACGCGGGCACGTGTTTTCTGGAAGTTTTGCTTACTTTTTAAAAAGTAAGGCCCCCTTGATTGCAATCAAAGGGGGGGGTTAAAAATCTTTTTGCATCATTTTGAAATTTTGTAGTTAATTTAATGATATACATAATTATGTCTTGATTTTTTAGACAGTAAAAACATCAAAAAATATATAAATTTTCCAATTTAGTTGCCAAAGAAGAAAAAAAATTTTTTTTCTTTGTTTTTTCGTTATCTTTTATTGCAACAAAGGAATCCATAATATAAATCAAAAAATAAAAAAAGATTAACCCCAACAGTCTGGGCAAAAAATTAAAAAAGTAGTGCAAAAAAGTAGTTATTCTACAAATTTAATAATAGTATTTTATTTGCTGCTTGATATTATATATATTTATCAGAAAGTGTTTTAATAATATATTTAACTATATATTGATTTTTAATTTACATATAAAACAAGTTGAGATTGTTAATTTTCATTTTAAAAATCATAATAATATCTAAATATTCGTGTTTTACACATTTGATAACTATTAATAAACTAATTTAATTTAGCTTATTAATTGGAAATGTCACATGCAAGTTTTTTTGCATGTGACATTGTTTTTGTCTGCCTTGTAATAAAATAGTTGTATTAATAAATTTTAAAAAAATGAAAGGAGACCTTAAAATTATATGAAAAATTTAGAAAAATATATTTGTGTTTTTGACAAATATCGAAAAGAAAATAAATATCAACATTTTAAAATTGAAGAGAATTACAACACTATCTTGAAAATGCAAGGAGCTCTTGAGTCGCATCGAAAATTACGATCAGATCAAATCGATCTAGAACAACTTTTTAATATTTTACAAGAACTTTCTGAAGGCTTCTCAATCCAAGAAGTAGCTAAGATTTCTAACAGAGACATTCGAAGTATAAAAAGTAAAATCCAAATTATTACAAATCGCAAACCACTTAGTTTAGATAAACACAATCGCTATGTTTGTGCTAAGTGTTCAAAAAGAGTAATGCGGGTTAAAACCCTTAATTTTACTAAACTATACGAACATTTATTAGGTTATTCATTTTCGCGACTCTTTTGTTTTTTGGAAAAGTCACACGCGAGATATTAACAAAATAATTGTCTTTTAATTTTAACATAATTTTTAGATAAAAAAATGTATGAGAAAACAGAAAACACAGCAGTGTTTTCTCGTCGGTTTTGCTTACTTTTGCCAAAAGTAAGGCCCCTTTGATTGCAATCAAAGGCGGGGGATTAAAAAAATTTTAGGTTATCTTATATTGCCGGACAACTTGTCGATAGTTATTTATTTTTTCCATCATATAATCAATTTCTTGCTGAGAGTATTTATCTAAGCTTTTTCCTTTGGGAATGTAATACCTAATTAAGCGGTGCATATTTTCTATTGAACCTTTTTGTCATGAACTATATGGTTGGCATTTAAATAATCTTTCAGTTGGAATAACCTGGTGCAATAAGACATTTTCACTACCATTATCAACTGTTAAAGTTTTAATGTCTAAGTCATGTTTCTTGATTAGTTTTAGAAGAGTTTGTTTGATAGCTTTGGAGTTACGTTTTGAGAGCATAGCATAAGACATTCTGGTTTGCCGTTCAATTATGGTCACAATACAATATGTATCATTGATTTTACCAATAACGGTGTCTAATTCAAAATGGCCGTGTTCAGAGCGATCATTAATATAAGCTGGACGTTTCGAAATTTCTGTAGCATATTTTAATGTTTTAGGTTTAGTTTGCTTCTTCTTTCTTATGCCATATTTGCCTTCAGATTTTTTAACAATATGGTCAAAATCAAGGAAATAAGGGTATTTTTTGATTATTTTATAAATTGTACTAGGTGAAGGAGCAAATTCATCATGGGATAATTTTTTAAAAGAATTCACAAGATAGGTAACTGATTTCTTAACTTCTTTTTGCTGCAAATTCTTTTTATTTCTATTTTTATTGTATGTATTAAGCTCACTATACCAATATTTTCTGTAGGCCTTTCATTTCTCTTTAATTGTATCACTTACAAAAAAGAGTCGCGAAAATGAATAACCTAATAAATGTTCGTATAGTTTAGTAAAATTAAGGGTTTTAACCCACATTACTCTTTTTGAACACTTAGGACAAACATAGCGATTTTGTTTATCTAAACTAAGTGGTTTGCGATTTGTAATAATTTTAATTTTACTTTTTATACTTCGAATGTCTCTATCAAAAATCTTAGCTACTTCTTGGATTGAGAAGCCTTCAGAAAGTTCTTGTAAAATATTATAAAGTTGTTCTAGATCGATTTGATCTGATCTTAATTTTCGTTGTGTCCCAAGAGCTCCTTGCATTTTCAAGATAGTGTTGTAATTCTCTTCGATTTTAAAATGTTGATATTTATTTTCTTTTCGATATTTGTCAAAAACACAAATATATTTTTCTAAATTTTTCATATAATTTTAAGGTCTCCTTTATTTTTTGAAAAATTATCAATACAACTATTTTATTACAAGGCAGACAAAAACAATGTCACATGCAAAAAACTTGCATGTGACATTTCCAATTAATATTCGCGACTCTTTTTTGTAAGTGATGCAATTAAAGAGAAATGAAAGGCCTACAGAAAATATTGGTATAGTGAGCTTAATACATACAATAAAAATAGAAATAAAAAGAATTTGCAGCAAAAAGAAGTTAAGAAATCAGTTACCTATCTTGTGAATTCTTTTAAAAAATTATCCCCTGATGAATTTGCTCCTTCACCTAGTACAATTTATAAAATAATCAAAAAATACCCTTATTTCCTTGAATTTGACCACATTGTTAAAAAATCTGAAGGCAAATATGGCATAAGGAAGAAAAAACAAACCAAACCTAAAACATTAAAATATGCTACAGAAATTTCAAAACGTCCAGCTTATATTAATGATCGCTCTGAACACGGCCATTTTGAATTAGACACCGTTATTGGTAAAATCAATGATACATATTGTATTGTGACCATAATTGAACGGCAAACCAGAATGTCTTATGCTATGCTCTCAAAACGCAACTCCAAAGCTACAAAACAAACTCTTCTCAAACTAATCAAGAAACATAACTTAGACATTAAAACTTTAACAGTTGATAATGGTAGTGAAAATGTCTTATTGCACCAGGTTATTCCAACTGAAAGACTATTTAAATGCCAACCATATAGTTCATGACAAAAAGGTTCAATAGAAAATATGCACCGCTTAATTAGGTATTACATTCCCAAAGGAAAAAGCTTAGATAAATACTCTCAGCAAGAAATTGATTATATGATGGAAAAAATAAATAACTATCGACAAGTTGTACGGCAATATAAGATAACCTAAAATTTTTTTTAATCCCGCGCCTTTGATTGCAATCAAAGGGGCCTTACTTTTGGCAAAAGTAAGCAAAACCGACGAGAAAACACTGCCGTGTTTTCTGTTTTCGCATACATTTTTTTATCTAAAAATTATGTTAAAATTAAAAGACAATTATTTTGTTAACATCTCGCAAGTGACTTTTCCAAAAAACAATTTAATTTAGCTATTAATACTAACATAAATTTTTACAACAAAATGGTATAATATGAGCATGAAAAAAGTGTCTAATAAAATCTTGAAATTTAATTTAAATGACATATCATTTTTTCCAAGGTGAACCTTAAAAAAAATGGCCTTTGTTTCAATTTTAATTGCAATATCGGTAAGTTTTTCGATTGTGGTTGTACAAATTATGCCATTTGTCATTATTCCTTCTTTTAAGATTGGTTTTATTAGTTTACCAATAAAAATAACCGGATTTATTTTTGGACCTTGGACAGGATTATTCGTTGGGTTAATTAGTGATTTTTTATCGATCTTATTTGTCCCCCCCGTGGGTTATAATTTACTCTATACAGTAGCTGCTGGCGTTAATGGATTTATTCCGGGAGTTTTTAGTGTTTACTTCTTATACTTTTTAAAAGAGGCTTTTGAATCTAATTATGCTAAAGATAAATTAAATAAAAAAATTAACTTGCTTGGAGTAAAATACCAAAAAGCAGTTTTAGATAATGACCAAGATAAAATTAATAAATATTCTTTATTAATTTTAAAATATGACCAAAAGATTCAGAATATTATTAATAATAAAAGTCAAAAAACTTTAATGAATGTGAATTTATTTGTTTCGCTTGCTTTTTTAATTTTATCATTAGGAATTGTCTTATCAATTGTATTTTATTCGCCGCAACGTGTTATTGATCGTTCATTTATTAAGGATAAAAATATTTTACTTGCTTTAATGTCGTTTGGTTCGTTAACAATGGTAGTTTTTGTAATCTTTGGTAGATTTAAATTTAAACCAAAGTTTTACAATGTTTTATTACCAATCATTTCTTTTAGTGCTATTTTGGAATTAGCAAATTTACCAATTTTATCATATGCTGACTTATATTCATTTGGTGGATCTAACAAAGAAGATGTGTTTGTTTGATTAACTCAACATGTTCTACTCAGCCCAATTAAAATTTATTTCAATATTTTTGTAATTTATTTTGCATATTTAATTATTAGTGGATTAATTAACAAAAATTCTGAATTATCATATAAATAAACAATGCAAGATAAAAATTTATTAATTATTTCAAATATCTTTGCTAAACCCAAAAAAAGTAAATTTTGAATTTCTAAATTTCAAGATAAAAATTTAGAACATGATATTTATATTCCTGAAATTTATTTAGATAAAAAAGCTACAGGGTTTTTAATTCCATCCCAAAATAAAAATTTGACTTTTGATAAATTAAAAAAGCTTTTAACCAAAGATCAAAAATCAAATATTTTTTTATATTCATATGACCATGACTTACAAACTTACCAAAGCCATAAAGATCATTATAAACACCTTGCCTACTTAGATTTAAATAATTTATCTTTACAACAAACAACTAAAAACTCGTTTTATTTATTTTGAAAACAATGTATTAAAATCACAAAGCAAGAACTTGCTAACAAAAGCAAAAATATTTTTGATACAAAATATTCCTTAAATACTAAAAATTATTTATTTCCTAAAATATACTTTTTTGCTAATCAATTGCAAGCTACAGGGAAAGAATTTAAACGTTTACTAGATTTATTTATTGAAAGATATAATTATAAAAATAAAGCATCTTTAAATATTGATTTAATGCTTAAGGATGCTTTTGCTTGAATTAAGAATTATGAAGAAGAACTAACAAATTTATTTATTGAATTTTTTAGAGAGTTAAATCTTAGTTCACAAAAATTGCTTCATGATTTAGAAAATAATGAATTATTTTTCCAAGAGCTAAAAATATTGAAATATACCAAAGACATTTTTTACATTAGAAAAATTCATAATAAAACCTTACTCCATGTGTATAATGATTTTAAAATAAAAGCTCTTGATCAAGAACTTAAAACTATTAAAAAATATCACTTAGCTCTTAAAATTAAAAACCAAAAGTTTATTAGTACTATTATTAAAAAGCAAAAAGAAAAATTAAGAATTATTAGAAATTATCTTAAAAACACAAATAATAATAATTTTCAAGCAAAATTTGATTTATATAAAAATAAATATTTAACAAATAATATTATAAATTTTTGAACTAAAAATAAATCACATTTTGAATATTTAGAAGAGGATTTAATTTTTGATTTAGATAATCTAGTTAATGAAGAACTTAATTCATTCTTTGAAAAAATTCCATTTATTCCTAGTTCAAACAAATTTAATTTTTATAAACAAATTAAATTATTAAAAAAGAGTATTAGGTATGAACTTAATATTAACTTTACCAAATTTTATAATATCTCTTTAAATAATAAAAATAAGATTAATAATATTATTCAAAAATTAGAAAAATATAAAAAACAAGCTCAAAACTCGTTTTTAGTAAAACAAAAAAAATATAAAGATAAAGATAATAATCATATTTTACATTTAGCTGAACAAATAAAAACTAAGAATGCTCAATTAGTATGGGAACAGCGTAAAGCATTAGAATTATTCAAAAAAAAATTAGAAGCACGCGAACTAAAATTAGTACGTATTTTAAAAAATTTAAAAAGTTTTCAAAATCTCACTAATAGATTTTACAAATATGTATCTAAACTTGCTTTTGCTTTAAAACTTGATCAAAAACAAAGTAACTTGTTAGATAAAATTAAATCTAAGAGATATTTAAATCACATTGTTAACTTTAGTTTTTACTTTTTTGATAAAATTGCTAATTTTATACTTTCTAAATATAAAGCTAATTATACATTTAAAGAATTATATTTTTCAATTTTAAAATTTATTGAAGTTTATAGGTCACTTGGATTAAATTTATCTGATTATTTTATTGATTGTAATTTATTACCAACCTTAAATTTATTTAAATTAAATTTAGGATTTCAAGCATTAAAAAAACCTAAATTCATATTTATTAATGATCTTATGATAAGCGAAAATAATGATTATAAGGATCAAATCCAAAACATCTTAATAAACCTTGCAAAAGTTTATAATTTTAATTATGTTTTTATATCTCATGATTTTAAATATTTAACTAAATATTACTCAGAAATTTATGTTTTTAATGACTATACCCTGTTAGAACTTGGATATACCCAAAATATTCTTGCTAATCCAATTAATCCAACTGTGAAAAGTTTAATTATTAGTAATCATATAGATTATTCACAAGATAATTATTCCAAAGCTAATTTTATTAATTTTAGTTTTTTTAGAATAACTAATAATGAATATCATTATATTTTTATTAATTGATCTAACTTTATTTTGTGAACATTAAAAACTGTAAATATGCAAGAAGGATCTGAAGATGATGTTCAAGATTCTGAATTATATAATGCTGTTATAGAACTAGATTTTTCAATTGATGAAATAGAAAATATGCCAAGTTTATATTACTTAGAAAACAACCGAGATTTATTGAAAGATTATTGGGCATGGTTAATTAAAGATAGAAATGATAATTTTAACATTTTTATTAATGACTTAAATTATTAAAAAATTCGGTTTTAAAACCGAATTTTATAATTTTGTTATTTCGATAACAGGGGTTTTTTGTTTGCTTTGACTTTCTATTACCTTAAAAGCTATCGTTTCATCTAAGACAAAACGAGAATTTTTATATAGTTTTGGTTTATTAATTTTATTAGTCAATCACTGGTATAAATACATGTCTAATTCATTTTCGTTAAGTAAGTCTTCATCAATTTCTAATTGTTTAAAAACTTCGCTCATTTTAACGTCTTCTTTAATTCGTGCACGTTCTAATGATATTTCATAGATTTTATGATCATCGTCATATTCATCATATATTTCACCTACTATTTCTTCAATAATATCTTCAATGGTAATAATACCAATAATATTTGATGAAGAATTATTTTCAACTACAAATGCCATTTGGGCACGTTCGGCACGCATTTTTTCTAGTGCGCTTGATAAAATTGAATTAGCTGATATATTCGGTACTCTTTTAATATAATTCATAATTTTCCCACGTTGCAAGTGAAAAATGTCTTTTAATAATAAAATACCAATTAATTGACCACCATGCATAACAGGCAAACGTGAATAATTTGTTTCTTTGAAAATCTCATGAGCTTCTTTCACAGATGATCTAAAACTAATAGATGTAACATCTTTTAGTTTTATATAGTGAGAAGACACCTTAGTTGAATCTAAGTCTAAGGCTTTTTGTGCTAACATGCTTTCGCCTGCTTGCAGAACTCCTTCTTCTTGGGCTAAGTTAATAATACTTTTTAGATCTTCTTCAGAATTAGTTACATAAACCCTTGTTGTTAGTTTTGAAAAAGGCCAAGTAAGAATTCAAAAAATTCAAAAGTTAACATCAATATACCAACTAAAAAATTGTAAGTATTTTTTGGGATTTTTCTTTGCAATCAATTTGGGAGTAATTTCGCCAAATAAAACCAACAAAGGAGTTACTAAACAAATTGAGATAATTAACCGGCTTGTTTCATTAGTAAGTAATAATCCTAGCATATAAGACGTTAAAGTGGCAGAAGCTACATTAACTAAATTATTGGCTATTAAGATAGTTGTTAAAATGCGGTTAAATCTTTTATGGTGTTTTTCGATAAGTTTAGATGATTTTTCATTATTTTCTTTCATTTCGTGAATTTTAACCGCAGATAATGATGAATACGCTGTTTCACAACCACTATAAATTGCACTTAATAAAAATAAGAGTAATAGCCCAACGATAATACTCACAAAAAGTGGAATATTTAAGGTAGGTTGGCTGGTTAAAGTTGATGTTGCTTGTTGAGTTGAGGCATACCTCGAGTATATGTCCATGATTCTCCTAATATTTTCGTTCGTAGAAGGTTACTTTGGCACCTTCATAAAGTAATTCACCTTCTCCAATTGGTCCACTACGGTTTTTAGCAATGGATAAATCAGTTAGAATATGTGAATTAAAACTATTGAATTGGTCTTGATTGTTATCTGGTTTTAATTTTGTTTGATTTCGACTTAAAAAGATTACAATATCAGCATCTTGCTCTATGGCTCCTGATTCTCTTAGATCACTTAATTGGGGCTTTTTATTTTCGCGACTTTCAACAGTTCTTGATAATTGTGATAATGCTAAAATTGGAATTTTTAAATCAATTGCTAAAACTTTTAAAGCTCTTGAAATTTGCGCTACTTCATTTTGACGATTACCACTAAATTCACTACCTGAGATTAATTGTAAGTAATCAACAATCAATAAACTCAATCCATTTTTATTTGTGGTTTGTATCTCTTTGTGCAATTGCTTAATTTTTCAAACTAAATCTGAAATTTTGCTTGAAGTATTATCATCAAAATGTAAATTAGTAATATTTTTATTCCTTGAAATAACTGATCTTAAAATGACTAAATCGTTTTGTTCTAATAATTTGGGTTTTTGTAATTTACCAAGGTTAATTGAAGCTAAAGATGAATAAAACCTGGTGGTTAGTTCAGTATAAGGCATCTCTAATGAAATAAAAGCACAACTGTATGGCCTAATAATTTGTCCTTGTGCATCAACTTGCTCTTCTTGGGTAATATTTTTAGCTATATTTAATGCAAGGGCTGTTTTACCTACCCCGGGTCTTGCTGCTAAAATAATTAATTGTCCTGGCTTAAAACCTTGAATTAAATTATCAATTAAATCATAACCAGTTTTTAATCCTTCATTAGTATCATTCACTAGTCCTTGTGATATTAATTCTTCAAATTCTTGGGTTGCTTCATTAAATGGAATAAAAGAACTATTCTGTAAAGATGAAGAATAGTTTTCTTCTAAGAAGGTGGTAAAATCTTGAACTGAATCTTGAAAGTTTAAATTTTTTTTAGTGTTTAAGGCTTTAAGCGAGGCTTGGTAAAAAGTTTCTAAATTACGCATTTTGAGCAATTCAATTAATTGCTCAATTTTATCTAAAAAATTATCAGCATTAGCAAATAATGAATTAATTTCATTAATTAAAGCACTAGTTACTTTTGGGTATTTGTGTTTTAAGTCTTCAGCTTCAACAAATTCCTGAATTTCGTAATAATCGTTAAAAACCCCAACACCATGGATGTTTTTATTACGTTTTTCATTAATAAATTCGAAAAGTTGTCTATTATCATCATGATAAAAGTGTTCACCAGTTAAATATTGGCAAGCCGTCTGTTGTCTATTTGCATCATCCATCATTAAGTTTAAAACACTTTTTTCGGTTAAATCATCATTGAATAAGGTTTGTTGGTTATTTAAAAATTCAAAACTTTCAAAATTATGGTATTTTCAAATATGTTTTTTTCTATTTTTTTTCATTAGTAATGTTTAAGAATATGCGTAAGGTTGCTTCAATTTCTTTGTAGATATAAACTTTAATTTCATGATTTCCATGTGAAACTAGGTGGATTTTTTGTAATGCATGTTTAGGCAATTTAAAGCCTAGTTCTTTAAGTTTTTTATCAATATCTTTAGTAGAAATTAAACCATGCACATTTAAATTCCCGTTTTTGTCAATCGTTGCTGATAATTGGAATTTTAATGTTAAATCTTCTATTTTAGATTTTAATTCGTGCGCTTGAGAACGCTTTTCGTGTTCGTCAGCAACTAAATTATCTAAAACTTTATTTAATTTAGCTAAATTGGCTTCATTGTAAGCAACTGCAAAACCTTTTTTTATTAAAAAATTGGTTCCGTATCCAGCTGATACTTCAATTATGGTATTTGCTTTACCATCTTTACAATCTTTAGTTAATATTACTTTCATTTTTAATTAATCTCCCTGCGGTTGTTATAGCATGTTTGACATTATCAACAAATGTTTCTAAATCTTCTTGACTAGTTGCGGCTGCTGCATTAAAGTGGCCTCCTCCTCCAACAGCCTCGCAGATAATTTGAACATTTGTATTAATGCCTCTTGCACTTAGTTTATAGATATTTTTTTTATTTTCTAACTTAGCAATAACAAAGGAAGCAATTCTTCCTTTGATACGTAAGATTTCATTTGCTGCTATTGAAATTTCATCATTCGAGGCTTCAATATTAGAATATGCTAAGAAATGTCCTTTTTTAATTTCGTAAATATTTTCAATCAATGATTGAATTTTATCATTAGTGCTGTGGTCTATTTTTAATACTTCAACACTTCGAGATGAACTAGCATTTTGACTTTGCAATCATGATGCAGCTGCAAAGGTACTTGAAGTTACTGATTTTGAAAATTGGCTTGTATCAAGCATAATTCCATTGAGCAACATTTGAGCGGCTAATTTAGATAAAACAAACTTATTTTCTAAAAAGGTAAGAATTTCTGTCACGATTTGGCAAGTACTTGAAGAACTTGTTTCAACATAACAATTAGTTTTTAATGCAAAATCAGTTTGTTTTAATAAACGATGGTGGTCGAGAATAAAAATATTTTCACGTTTCACATTTATAATTGCCTTTGGATTATCAGTTCGCTCAGGATCAGCCACATCAACAAAGATAATTAGTGAATTAATATTGGTATTTTTTAAAGCAAAACTAGAATTATAAACAATGTTATTTTTGGGAATTTTATAATCTTTAATCATTTGAGTAGTAGTTGAATCAAAAGCATCTGAAATAATATAAGGTTTCTTTTTAAAATGTTTAACTAGTTCATAAACAGCATAAGCGGCACCCCAAGCATCTAAATCTGCTAATTGGTGACCATAAATAAAAACTTGATCAATACTTTCATCTAAAAGTTTTTGTTCTAATTGCTCTGCCAGATACCTAATACGTGTTTTTGAATTATCTTTTAAAACTTCAGTATTTGAACCTAAGAAAAAAGTTGGTACAAAGTTTGTTTGAATAGCTATTTGATCTCCACCACGAGACTGAGCTTGAGTCAAAGCATTTTTGGCTTTTTCGATTTTTGTTTTTAGTGATATTCATCCGTAAGAAAATCCTCCGCTAATAGTTAGTTTTTTAACTAATTTATCACTAAGAACATTTTTTATATTAAAAAATAAATTAAAGTTTTCGTTAATTAATTTATGAATACTTTCTTCATTTGTAAAAATCAAGAATTTACCATTTGTATATTGCCGATAAATAAAATTATACTTTTGACTATATTCACTTAGCACAGTTACTAAAATACTATTAATTTTAAATAATTGTTCTTCAGATAAAATTGACTGATATAGCAAATAGTTATCAATTTCAATTTCACCAATAACTGGCATTTGTTCTTGTGCTTGAATTTTATAAATATTTTCACTTGTTACATCACGAAAAATTAATAAATGCTCTGTTGGAAAAATTTGCAATTGGAAATATTGATCCTTAAAATTAATTAATAAGTATTTATCAAAAGGTAATTTATTATTTACTAAATTTGGATCAAGAGTTTTAATCATATTGGCTAAATTCACTCCAATAAAATCTTGACCAAATGTTGTTTTAATATAGTTTGTAGTTCAAATTATTTCATGGTTAGTATTATAAATGCACATGCCAAGATTATTTTGGTCTAAAATATCATGTAAAATTTTATTAAATGAAGTATCAATTATTTTCTTGTTTTTGGCAAAATTTCTTGCTCCCCAATAAACAATCAAAATTGTTATTGTTAATAACGAAATAATTGCAACCGAAATAATAGCAGAAACAATTGCCTTATTATAGTCATTTAGTGATGTTAAAATTATTATAATACTTAGCAATAGTGAAAGTATCCCAGGAATCAGTCAAATTAATGATTTTTTACTAAATTTCATTTTTACTTCCTTTACTTTATATATAAATACTTAATAATTTATATTATAACATTTTTAAACTTTTATGGCTTTCTTTTGTGTAAAAAAAGATCTTAATGATCTTTTATTTGTGTTCGTGAAAAGAAAGGATTAAGGTAGCGATAATCACTCCTAAAAATAAAATTGCCAATGTAATTAATCATTTATGTTTACTAAAATGTTGGTGGTAAAATTCGGGAAAAAATTCCACTAATGATGTGAAAATAAATATTCCACCAACCCCTGCATATAACATTGCTTTACCAGAGTAATCAATTGAGCCACCTGCAAACATGCCTATTACCATAAAAGGCAAAAATAAAAACAAACCTAAGAATGATAATAATAGTGCTTTAATAGGCGTATAGCCAGATTCTTTTAACCTTATATAAAAAACAATTTCTTCAGGTATTAAATGAATAATTAATGAAAAAAAGTAGGCAAATGTAATTGAATAGTTAACTTCGCCAATTTCATTTGGGGTAAATAAACTAAGGTTGTAACCTAATAACAAACCTTCGGGGATTCGGTGAGTTAAAAGTAATAATAAAGCGATAATTTTTAGCTTTGCCTCTGTTTTTTTAAATATTGTCGAATTGGCAATGTCTATTTTATCTTGAGAATTAAAAATATAATCTTCATGAATGTGGTGATGATGTTCATGATCATTATTATGATCATGAACAAAAACACTAAGTGATTTATGCTTCAAAAGTTTTTTGTTAAATTGATATGATAAAACAAATTTAATAAAAAAAGCAAATGTAAGGCCAATTATTAAACCGACAACCACAAATAAAATATTATATCCATATAATGCAATTTTAGTATAGTCTCGTCCAAATGTTTTAGATACAAATAAATATGAATTTTCGAGGGCTTCACTTAAAAACCCAAAGGTTGCTAGGACAATAAAAAAACCTGTCGAAAAAGCATATACGTAAATACTAAAGGATTTTTTCGATAAATATTTATTTAAAAAAGGTAAGAATAATGAAATTAAAATTGGTATTAGAAGCATTGCTGCTAAAAATATTAAAATTAACAGAAGTTTTGCTATTATTTCATTATTTAAGTTATTTGATAAAGAGTTATATAAAGTTTCGATTCAACGCATTATAAGTTATGTTTAATTTCAATATTATGATACACTTCTTGAACATCATCATCATCTTTAAGTTTATCAACAAATTCAAGCAATTTTTTCTCTTTTTCTGAATCGTATTCAACATACATATTTGGAATATATGTTACTTCACATTGGGTGAAGTTTTCAACACTTAAAGCTGCTTCAACGGCATTTTTTAAATTACTGAAGTTTTCGGGTGAGCAAGTTAAGATAAATGAAGCATCAGTCTCTTGTACATCTTGTGCATTATTTTCTAAGGCAACAAAAGTTACTTCATCATTTGAATAATTTTGTTTTTCAAATTCAATAACACCTCTTTTATCAAAAGCAAATGGCAATTGCCCAGTTTTTCCTAAAGTTGCATTTTGTTTGTTGAAATATGCCTGAATATTTGATTTAACACGATTTACATTATCACTTAAAGTAACAACGATAAAAGTTGCTCCACCACTTACTGTAGCATTGAATAATAATTCAGTGTACGTTTCTGAATTTTTAGAACCTTTAGCCTTCGCAATAGCCCTTTCAATATTATCTTTTGGCATATTTTTTGCTTTAGCTTTAGTAATTGCTAATTTTAAAGCTGGGTTCATATCTGGATCTGGCCCAAGAGATGCTGCTACAAAAATTTCTTTTGAAAGTTTTTGGAATATTTTTCCTCTTGCTGCATCTTGTGCTCCCTTACGGTGTGCAATATTTGCTGAATGTGAATGTCCTGCCATAATTTTCTCCTATTTTATGTTTCTAACTGTATATATTTTATCACGTTTATGTTGTGTTATTTTATGTTTATATTCTATTTTATCGATAGTTTCTCTATCTAAAAATTCTACTAATTTTTCTCTATTATTATTATAATGATTTAAATAAAAATCTAAATTATTATAACTAAAACCTAGTTCAAGTTCATCACTTTGACCTTCCCATAGTCCGGCACTTGGTGTTTTGTTGATAATTTGGTTTGGAACATTTAACAAACTTGCCAAAAATCTAACTTCTCCTTTGGTAAGTTTTGAAATTGGCAATAAATCGGCCCCGCCGTCGCCAAATTTGGTAAAGTAACCTATAAAAACTTCATCAGCATTATCAGTTCCTAAAACTAAATAATTATGTTCTTGGGCTAGGGCATATAATGTACTCATTCTTAGCCTTGGTTTGATGTTAGCAATCGCTAAATCATTTTTTAAATTTAGTTGGTTTGATAAAGATTCAAAAGTTTTGCTTAAGTCAACTCTTTGAAAAGTATCGTTAAAGTTTTTTTCTAATAATTTAATATGATCTAAATCACTTTGAATCATATTATTAATTGGCATAACAACACCAAGGGTGGATTTAGGCATAATTGATTTCGCAATTGCATAAACTAATGAAGAATCAACTCCGCCACTAATTCCAACTACAAATCCCTTTGCATTTGCATTTAGCATTCGAGACTTTAAGAAGTTTTGAATTTTCTTTAAGTACTTTAATGCAATTTCGCGGTCATAACTTACTTGAAAATTATTATATTTACTAATTTTACTCATTTTACTCCTTTTTTGGAAATTTTAATATATAAAATTAAATATAAAGTATACTTTTTACGGTTTTTGTAATTTTTAGATTTTATATTTAATTATTTATTAATTAGATCTTTAATATTTTAATGTATAATAATGAAATATAAAAATTTTTATTTAAAATTATTTGAAAAGTTGTTTTTAATAAAAAATAACTTTTAACATTATAATAGTATATTGATTTTTTGGAACTTAATTAAATTTTAATTTCCGAAAAAAAATATTTATTAAAATCAGAATTATGGGAGAAATATGAAAGAAAATAAATTAACATTAAGTGCTTTAATCTTAGATAAAAAGAAAGCTTGTGTGCCTGGTGCAATTATAGAGCAAGAATTTTTTAATAATGCTGATCACCTTGCTTTTAAAAGATTTAAAAAAGGTGATAGTTTTGTTGTCGTCTATCATGATGAAAAAAATACCATTGATTCGCGTGCTATTTTAGCAACATTTTTACGTATTGTTGAAGTAAACACCCCAAATGGCAAATGACATAAAATAATTTTTAAATCAAGAAGTTATTTTGATGTAGATGATATTGGTTTAATTGTATACGACGAAAGCGATCCAAAGGCTCCATATAAGTTTTATCCACAAATCCAATATGAAGAAATTGCACAAAAATATGATCTAGGTCAAATTTCATTTGGTGTAATTGGTGAACGTGATGATTTAGACTTATTTACTGATCTAAATGCATCTCAAAACGAAAATGATTTAATGAGATATTATGACATTTTTAGATCATTACAAAACCCTATTGAAAGAGATGCTGATAATAGCAAAACTTTTGAAGAAATTTTCTTTATTAATCAACCTCTTTCTGATCAATATGCTTCAATTAACTACCTTGAAGAATTAGTCCGTAAATATACTGAGTATAACTTTAAAAAACATGGTTTTGAAAGTACTAAAGAATTTTTATTAAGTGCTATTTCATATTTAAATAATGATTATTTTGATCGTGGAACAATGTATCATGAATTTTCAATATCAGAATTACAAGAAATTTTACGCCGTATTAGTGAATTTTTAGGGTTATCTGCCGGAATTTCAAAACAAGTTCAAGAAAATATGAATAAAAAAGTATCTAATCAACATAAGGAATTCATAATTCGTGAAAAGGTTAAAATTTTACAAGAAGAGCTAGCAAATATTAATGTTCCAATTGTGGAAGATGAATATGCAAATGACTTACGCGATAAAACTAAAACACAAATTTATCCTGATTCAGTTAAAAAATTAATTACAGAAGAAAATAAGCGTTCAAGCGAAATGATGCCAGCTTCCCCAGAAGCTTCAATTTCAAAAACTTTTGTTTCCACATTAAAAAAATTACCTTGAAGAAAAACACAAAAAGAATTTTTAGATATTAAACATGCCCGCGCAGTTTTAGAAAAATATCACTATGGATTAGATAAAGTTAAAGAAAGAATTGTTGAATATATTGCAGTTATTATTAACCAAAAAAATAATGAGAGAAAATCTGCTAAAAAACTCAAACTCGATAATCAACTAGAAGTAGATTTAAACTTATTTAAAGAAGATAATAAAAAAGTTCAAGAATTCAATAATGTTCCGATTATTTGTTTAGTTGGTCCTCCTGGTACTGGAAAAACTTCTCTTTCTAAAGCAATTGCTGAATCATTGCAACGTAAATTTGTAAAAATTTCTTTAGGAGGAGTCCATGAAGAGAGTGAAATTAGGGGTCATCGTCGCACATATGTTGGTGCGATGCCCGGAAAAATTATTAAAGGTATTTTAAAAGCAGAAGTTTCAAACCCTGTTATTTTACTTGATGAAATTGATAAGATGGCATCAACTAATAAAGGAGATCCAGCTAGTGCAATGCTGGAAGTTTTAGATCCAGAACAAAACTCTAAATTCCAAGATCATTATCTTGAACATGAATATGATTTATCTAAAGCAATCTTTATAGCAACGGCAAACTATTATGAAAGTATTCCGCACGCCTTAATTGACCGTGTTGAAATTATTGAACTTTCATCTTACACTTTAACGGAAAAAATTCATATTGCTCGAAAACATTTACTTTCTAAAGCGATGCAACAAGTTGCTTTACCTGAAGATTACTTGCAACTAAGTGATGAAACACTTAAATATATTATTCAACATTATACTTCTGAAGCCGGTGTACGGGGATTAAAACGTATTTTAGATAAAATCGCACGTAAATTAACAGTTAAATTGTTAGAAACTAAACAAAAAGATTGACCAAAACATCATGCTGTTGAAATTGAAGATTTAGAAGATTTATTAGGAGTTGCTCTTTACAAGAAAAATAAAGAAATTGAAGAAGAAAAACCAGGAACCGTTAATGGTCTTGCCTATACTTCAACTGGTGGTTCATCATTGCAGATCGAAGTTAATATTTTCCCTGGAAAAGAAGAGATAAAAATCACTGGATCATTAAAAGAAGTTATGAAGGAATCTGCTCAAATTTCTGTCTCATATGTTCGTTCTAATGTTGAAAAATTTGGTATTAGTGGATTTGATTTTGACAAACATACAATTCACATTCACGTTCCTGAAGGCGCCGTTCCTAAAGATGGGCCTAGTGCAGGTGTAACATTTACAACTGCCTTAATTTCTGCATTGAAAAAATTCCCAGTTCCACCAATTTATGGAATGACTGGTGAAATCACCCTACGTGGTAAAGTTTTAGATATTGGTGGATTAAAAGAAAAATCTTTTGCAGCAAACCAAAAAAATATTCAAAAAGTATTTATTCCATATGGTAATATTAATAATTTAAGGGATATACCAGCTGAAATAAAAAATACATTAACATACATTCCTGTTAAAAATTACGAAGAAATATACAACGTAATTTTCAACAAGAAAAAACCATTAAAAGTAATTAAAGAATAGTATGGGCAAGCACTTCACTGCCAAATCATTTACACTTTTTACAATCAACTTCATCGTTGGTTTAGGTTTTATAACCACAATAACCAGTGTTTTAAATCTTGGTTATTGGGGTTATCTTGTTATTGTATTATCTTTATTGACTGTTTTGGGTACATCATTAGTATTTTCCCGTTTATCCAACGTATATAGCGATCATTACGGAGGATCATATGCCTTTGCCAGAAATATAGATGATGATATAACAAATCACACTTACTCAATGAAGAAAAATTCAAAATTATCAATGCATCAAAGATTTAATCGCTCTTTTAAACGTAATTTTATTTTCTTTATTGGTTGAAACCAATTTATTCAATCGCCAATTTTATCTTCAATTTCGCCCTTGCTTTTGTCAAGAATTATTGAAGATATTCTTAGCCAAAATACACCTAACCTAATTATAATTATTTGAATTATTAGACCTTTAGCAGTATTATTATTTGGGATTTTAATTATTATTTCTACTTTTGGTTTAAAACTTAGTAAAAAAGTAATTTTAGCAAGTTCAATTTTAAAATGGTTAGTCCTTGGACTTGGGCTAATTTTACTAATTACCCAAATTACAAATCTAGGTTACCATGAAAGTTTTGTGCGTTCTAAAAATATCAGCACCAAACTTATTTTTTCTAGTACTCTACTGTTTATTTTTGCTTTTGCGGGAATTGAAGACATGGCTGCTATGACCAAAGATGTGCATTTTAAAAATTTTAGAGTAATTTTACTTAGCGCAATCGGGTTAGTTTTTGTTTTTTACATGATTGCTTACTCTGTAATGCTAGGACTACGCGAAGCATTTATTGATAAAAAGTTTCATGAATACTATAATTTATCTTTAGGAATTTTTGGTTTAATCATCTTTGTGGTTGGTTTTATATCTGGAGATATTGGTTATAAAATAACTCAAACTGTTTCAAGTGCACGAAAATTAGTGCCACTGGCTCAAGATAATTTAATCGTTGAATCTTTAGCATTAAAGAACAAAAATAACGAATACAAAAAAGCAATTATTTTTGTTGCCTTTTATACACTTGTATCAATGGTTGTTTTATGTTTAATTGTATTACTAGCCCCCAAAGAAAAACAAAGCGATTATTTTGATGCTGTAATTAACATGAGTTCAATTGCTTTATTACTTGAAGATATCATGACCTTTATTGTTGCCTTTATCTTGGAAAAGAAGAAAAAAATTACAAGAATACCTCTTTGAGAGAAAATGGCATATGTTGCTGGAATTATATGAGCATCATTTTTGTTAATTACATTTTTTGTACCAGGTATTTTTGGTGCTAGTTTAAATAGTGAAGTGATCTTTACTATTTTTGGATACCTTGCATTCTTAATTTCGGGCTCTTTAATTCGCTATTATTCATATTATAAATACAAACAAAAACTTAAACACATGAAACAAAAAGCAATTTTATATCATCACTAAAATCCTAGTTTAAACTAGGGTTTTTTAGTGATTTTAAAGGTGGATTTAGGCCTTTTATAACGACTTAGTTCCTAAAAAAAAAAAAAAAACAGCTAAAAATATTTTTAAGGCTGTATTCAAGGCATGAAAATATATTATGTTTGTAGGTTTATGCATACAGAATTTAACAATATAAAGTATAATTAAATACGTAATAATATATAGGAGGTAAATTCAATGACAAATGAATTATTTGAGAAGAAAAGAATTTATGTTAATTATAATTCTAAAATTAGTTCTAAATCGAAGAACCAATGAATTTTTATTTATAAAATTATCTTAATTCTTTTCTTTTTTGCTGGAGCTTTGTCGCTATTTTTAACACTTGACAAATCACTATTCCCAGCAACTTTAATTAAAGTTAACAGCACTAGTGCAAACTTGCAAGATTTTATTTCATTTGAAACGATTACAAAGCAAGAAAACAATGCCGTTGTCTTAATAAGGTTTAGTATTTTAATGTTTGTATTTTTATTTAGTATTTTCAAAAATTACTCAAATATTAATACGCAAAAAGAAAAATTAAAACATTATTCAATATTCTATGTTTTATACTTTTTGTTATCACTTGTTTCATTAATTTTATTTTACACATTTATTTTAACCAAAAATGATAATGGTGCAGAAGTAAAATTTAGAGCATATCAATACTTAGAATTAATTTATATTTTAATTCCCTTATTATTGATTAACGTTGCTTTTGAAATATATAACTTTTTAATTAAAAGAAAGTCAGACCCTGTTTTATATAAGTCTACTTGACCTTTAATTATTCAGGTTATTTCCCAAGTTGTATTAACTACTTTTGTGTTATTTAATGTATTGCTTTGAGTTTCATATTCAAAAGCAAATGGGGCAAGATTATTCAGAAACACAACAGGAAATGAACAAAAATATTGAAACTTTGTTGATCAATTATTTAATATTAAAAGTTTTGGTAATTTAGCTATTATTGCTGTTTCATTTATTTTCGTAATATTCTTAATCTTCGGAGCAAACGTAATTAAATTACAAAAATTATCAGAAAAGAATATTTACAAACATCAAGATAAAGATTCTTTCTTAATTGCACTTGTATTTGCTTTATTAGTGACAGTGTGATTAGCAACACTTTTACTACAAGATCCTGCTAAATTTGCGATTTTAGGTGCGGAAGCCACTTACAACTTTAACAATGGGATTATTATCCTATTAGCAATTCTAGCAACTGGATTATATTTCTTAGTTTCATACTTAAAATACACTAAGACAAAAAACCCATCAAATTTAATTATTAGATTTTCAATAGCACAATTATTAATTTGATTACCATTTATGGTATCTGTAATTCAATTTGAAAATTCTAATTTTATGATTATTAATTTATTAGTAATTAGTCTTTTATCAATTTCCACATTTACTCACTACATACTAGTAAATAAATTTATTAACAAGTTAACATTTATCATGTTAGTAATGATCTTTTCATTCAAAATTATTTTATTATTAATCTTAGGTTTAAACCACCAATTATTAATTAATAACAATTATGTTTTGGTTTCAGTGCCAACCCCAATTTCAGTAATTAAAATTATCGTTATTGTATATGTAGCTTCAATATTTACATTATTTGTAGTACAAGCATTACAGTTAGAAACTCTTGTAACCTTAAGAATGTTTAAAGAAAAAAGATTTAGTTTAAAGAAGGGAAACTAGCATATGAGAAAAACAACATTATTTAAAAAAACACCAAAAATCAATGAAGAAGGTCTTTTTGATTTATACAAACAATATAAAACTGTTTATGAACAAAACGCTTCTAAGATTTTATCTTTTGAGACCATAATTAGCAAACCATTATTGTTAAATAATTTAGGTTTTAAATCGCCTGAATTTAAAACAATTAAACATAGATTAGAAAAAGCTGTTAGAGAGCGCCACAATATTCAATTTAAGGATTTCACAATTATGTTTAACTTAAATTTAAAATATTCAAAAGTTACAATGGTTCCACTAATTGCTAGTTGTGAAATCCTTTCAGATAATCATGTGATTAATTTTGTGACTGATGAGGAAGATTATGCTATTAATAATCTTTTAACAGCATTTAATACAGAAATTAGCGAATTAATCTCAAGAGGTTTTTATTTAGAGCTTATTCCTAACACACTTATTTTTCAAGGTCCTGATTCATTAAAACTATTTTTTAACCAAGAAGTAACTTCAAAAGTTGAATAATGCACATAAAGGAACTAGTCCAAAAGAAACAGAACCTAGAAAATATAAAATTAAAAGTAAATAATGATAAAAATATTTTGTTAATTAACATCCTTAATTTAACAAAAAAATTATCATTTTACTTAGATAGTGCTTTGCTTAACTCTAATTTATTAAAGTTTTTAAAATCTAAGTATACTATCTCAAATAACTTTATAACTGATTCCAAACCTACAACTCATAAATTTCTTTTTCATAAAACAAGAGAGCTCTATGTTTATATTACTGAAGAACAAAAATATGGTACTGAATCGTATACAAGATATGAAAATGAAATTTTAGAAAGAGCTAAAAAATCCGAAATTGATTTGATTACTATTGGAGAACGTGCCAAATCATTTGCACAGCAACATAAATTTAATCAATTATTACATTTTGAAAATACATTATTTAAGAACTTAACAACTTTATTAACTAAAACAATTAAAATACTATTTATCGAAAATAACTATACAAAAGTAAACTTCGTACTTAACTCAAACAAAAACTTTAAAGACGTATTTACAGTCTTGCCACTTGAAGCATTCGACGTAGCAAAATTATTACATACCGAATCTGGAGTAGATCAAAACTCACAATTCTTATCATTTGCGGAAATTTATCCAAATATTGAAAACTTTATTGAGTCACAAATTTCAATTTTCTTAGAAAATGCTATTAATTCACTTATTACTGAATCATCATTTTATGCAGCTAAAAACAATTTAGTTACAATTGATAAAAAACTTAAACAACTTGATGATGAATTATTTTTATTAACTAAACGTATTAACCGCGTAAAACAAGAAAAGCAAATTGAAGAAATAACTTTCTTAACCAAGAAAAAACGTACTATTTTTGAGGAAGGTGGCAAATAATGGCATTTAAACAAATTTCGATAACTTTCTTAAACAATAAAAAGAAAGATAACATTTATGATTATGATGTTTTTATTAATAGTAATGATGAAGATACATGAGTTAAACTAGGTGATAATTCAATTGGTTCTTACCCAAGACTTTTATTAAAATTTGTTAATAATACATTGCAAAATACGTTTTTTATGTTCTTAGAGAATGTGAGTTTTCTTACGCATGATAATATGATGAATATTAAAACGTTTTCAAAACCTAACTTTTACAAAAAAACAAAGCAAAAAATTGCTTTAAATAATGATTTGGTTACTAAAAAACAACGAGTATCAGATTTAGTTTCAAACCAATTTATTGGTTGATCAATCGAAGAAGTACTCGAATTAGAATTTTTAGAATACGAAATCTTTAAACTATCAATGAGTAAGTTATTGAATTTAGAGGAGGTTAATAACCATGAATAAAAAATTCAAAAAACTGTTTAACTTATTAGCCCTTTCGCCAACTTTACTTGCACCTTTAGCTTTAGTTTCACAAACTCCAGGTGAAGGTCAAAATCCTAACCCAGGAACTGGGGGAGAGCAACAAAATCCTGGGGGCACACAAGCTCCACAAACCCCACCAAAAAATGCTGAAGACTTCGACTCATTTAAAGAAATTGCTGAAAATGCGACTAAAGAAATGGTTACTAACGCGGTTAACAACTTTATTTCATGAGTTGACGACCAAAAACAAAGAATTAATACTCAAGAAACAGATTTTCAAAAGAAATTAAGTAAAATTACTTACTTAAACATTCTTTCAAACTTTTTCAAAAAGAATAAGGATGAAATTATTGCAAATCCTTCGGCTAAGGATTTAAATATTATTTTCCCGTTAGTGGCTGGAACCCAGCGTAACGTTGATATCTCAAATATTAAATATAACAATGAAGATTTTAATGGGGTTTGAGTTGGATCAACTAATCCAACTGATTATAAAACTCCATTAGGTGAAGGAACAACTTTTCAAGTACCTGATGGTGGTAAAGATCAAGTTAACTCATGAGATAAGAAAAAATTAGAAGAATCTCTTGGGAAATATGGAAAAAGTTTATTAGAAGAATTTAATAAATTAATTTATAAAGAAGAAGATGCCCTAGAAATTGATAAAGATTATTTTTTATCACTTAACGAAGATCCAAAAGATAATAGATATGATATTAAACCACCACAAGGTTATAATTCATGAGATGAATATATTGTTTCTAAATTTAAACCTAGAATTTCTAAGTTTGACTTAGAAAAAAATATTGAATTAACAAAAGAAGAACAAGAACAACAGCAACAGCAACAACCACCTGATCCAGATAATCCTGATAATCCAGATCAAGATAAACCAACAGATCCAGTTAAAACTCAAGAGATCTCACAAGGGATTCCGCCTTTATCTCCTGAACTTAAATGGCATCAGATGGATGATAGTGACATAGCTGAAAAATTTGCTTCTAATAACGAAATTTTCTTCTTTAAAAACCCTGTTAACACTAGATATAAATATACTGTACAAAGTGTTAAAAAAGAAGGTGATAAATATATTGCTGAAGTAAAACTTAGTGATACAGTTGAAGTTGATAAGAATAGAACTTATACTGCAGAAGTAAAAGTTCATAATAATAAAAAAACTGCGGCTTTAACCGAATTAACTTACCAAACAATTTCAAAATTATTTACAGACTTATATAAGTCATTAGGAATTGATGAAAAAATAAACTATACAAATCTTGAAAGTAATCAACTATCTGATGCTTTATTTCAAATTGTTAATAGTGGTGTTCAATTAATTAACACTGCATCATTTATTAAAAATTATGAAGCTGTACAAAATGCATATGCAAATGATATTTCCTTAAATGAAGTTTCTAAAACAGTTTTAAATAGTTCTGGTTTTGAAGATAACTTAACTGAGTTAACCTTAGCTTCAATGAAAACTTCACAAATTAATAACTTACCTTACTATTATTCGTTAGTTAATGCTTTAAACCGTAAAAAAGAGTTATTAAAAAATCGGATTACTCGTAACGATAAATTAGAAGGTCAACTAAAAGAAAAAGGAATTGACATTAAACATATCAACACCTTTTATTCTAACTTAGAAACCAAAATTTATAAACTTAGAAAATCAACTGATCTTTCAACATTTAATGTTACAAAATGGTATGAAAGATTCATTCAAAATATTAAAATAGTTTCTGAAGAATTATTGCTATTACAAAAAGTAATTGGTGAAACTCAAACTCAAACATCGCAAAGCCAATCTACTCAACCAAATATTCCAGCTGGTGCTAATGCCCAAGAAAACATTCAATCTCAAGAACCAGTGTCTAACCCTGCTGAAGGCGAGCAACAAGCTGCATATAAAGAGATTATTAAACGTAATAACCAAGAAGTTAAGACTAATGGTAGCATAATTATGGGATTTGGAATTTCGCTTTGAGTTATGGGACTTATAGCAAGCATCGCAAACATATTTGTGCTTATAAAAGCATTTACAACAGACCGTTGAAAACAATATAGAAAATTATCAATTTTATTAGCAACATCATTTGTTGTTGCAATTATTGTAGGTATTGTCTTACATATTTTAGGATTATAGGAGGAAAAATGAATAAAAATCCAACAATTACATCTATATTTGATTATATAGTAGAAGTTACTGGGGAATTCCCATATAAACAAAGACAGTTTTATCATTTATTAGATAATACTGAAGTTAAATTAATGTTAATAAATGCGACAGCAAACAAAGCCTTTTTATTAGCTAATACAAAAGAAGCTCAACTTAAAATTGGTGCTGAAATCGTGTTAGAAAATGATGATGCTAGAGTTGATACACCAAGTGATTTATTTGGAAATGTTATTGACATTTTTGGAAACAAAGTACTTCCAACACCTGAGAAAAACTATTTATATACACAACCAACAGGAGCTAAAGTTTTTGAACTCGCCCACGACTTAATGTCAGTTAAAACACTTAAAGATCAGTTATTTACTGGTATTGTATCAGTTGACTTACTTATACCAATTGGTAAAGGACAACGTGAATTAATTATTGGTGATCGTCAAACTGGTAAAACACATATTGCTATTAACACAATTATTAACCAAGCTAAGGAAGGTGTTAAATCAATTTATGTCGCAATTGGCCAAAAACGTGAAGCAATTTCAAGAATTTACCGTACTTTAAGTGAATATGGAGCAATGCAAAATACAATTATTATCGATGCGCCTTCAACAAGTGCTTTTGAACAATACCTTGCACCATACATAGGAATGGCACATGCTGAAAACTTATCATACGAACATGATGTTTTGGTTGTCTTTGATGATTTAACAAAACATGCAAACATTATTCGTGAAATTGCACTTTTAACTGACCGTCCAGTTGGTAAAGAAGCTATGCCAGGGGATACATTCTTCTCACACTCTCAATTATTAGAGCGTTCAGGCAGTTTTGAAAATAGAAAAACTATTACTGCCTTGCCAATTTTACAAACTATTGATGGAGATATTACTTCATTAGTATCATCTAACATCATTTCAATTACTGATGGTCAAATTGTAACTAGTGCCGATTTATTTTCACAAGGAATCTTGCCAGCTATTAACATTGATCTATCTGTTTCGCGTACTGGATCAAGCGTGCAAAGCCGTAGTGTTACTAAAGTAGCTGCCGAAGTTGGTAAAGCATACAGAAAATACAAACGTCACTTAAAACTTTCAATGTTAGATTATGAATTTAACAAAGAAACTACTGAACTATTAAACAAAGGTAAGTTAATTGAAAAATTATTTAATCAAAAAGGCTTTGCAATTTATTCTAAAAAAACAGTATTGCTTACTTCTAAATTAATCTCATGGGGATTATTTAACGGCATAAAAGACCAGGAAAGGGCCTTGCAATTTATTGATTTATTAATTCAAACTAATGATCAAGCCCAAAATGCTTATAATAAGATTATTAATGATACTGAAGTTTATGATGATGCCTTAGTAAGAACTTTCTTTGCATCAGCTTTAAAACAATATGCTAAATATAATGGTTATAATTGAGATATAACCATTGACCATGAATTTGTTGACTTTGAAGAAAGTTACCTTGAAGAATTAGCAATGAAATTAGGAGATAAATAATGAACGGAAAAATTTTAAGTTTATGGTCAGACGTTCTTGAAATAGAATTTTCTAAAGATAACTTGCCAAAAGTAAACCATTTATTAACTTTACATAATGGTGCAACTTATTTATTAGTAAAAAGAGTGCTTAATGATACTACTGTTAGAGCTATTGTAATTTATAGTTCACAAGAAATTTCAATTAGCGATGTTGTTACAAACCTTGGACATAGCTTTATGGTTCCAGTTGGTAAAGACTCGCTTAATAACATTTACTCATTTAGAGGTGAAGCATTATTACCACAAGAATACCTTCCACTTAAAGTTGAAATGAATTCAACTATCAATAACAATCGTTTCCTTACTCGTGAATTTAAATTTATTGAAACTGGTATTAAAGCAATTGACTTCTTTATTCCAATTGTCAAAGGATACAAAATTGGTATTTTTGGTGGAGCCGGTGTTGGTAAAACAGTTTTAATGAAGGAAATGATTTTTAACATTAACCGTCAATCACCTAATACATCAAACATTTTCATTGGTTCAGGTGAGCGTTCAAGGGAAGCAATTGAGTTATACAATGAGCTTAAATCTTCAAATCTAATGGACAAATCAGTTATGTATATTTCTAAGATGAATGAATCACCTGGTGCTCGTATGTCAATTGTGCCAATTGGAGTAACAGCTGCTGAATACTTAAGAGATCAACATAACCAAGATGTGCTTTTATTCGTTGATAATATTTACCGTTTTTTACAAGCTGAAAATGAAACAAGTGCTACCTTAGGAAAACGTCCATCAGTTGGTGGATATCAATCTACTTTGGAAAGTGATGTTGCAGCTGTTGAAGATCGTTTATTTAAAAACGAAAATGGATCAATTACCTCATTCCAAACAATGTTTTTACCAATGGATGACTTGTCAGATCCATCAGCAGTTGCTGTATTTAACCACTTAGATGGAAACTTAGTTTTATCTCGTGCTCAATCTGCTAAAAATATTTTCCCTGCTTTTGATCCATTAGCTAGTCAATCTAACTCAGTTACTGCTGAATTATTAGGTAAAAAACACTTTGATGCAATTATTGAGGCTAAGAGAATTTTAAAAGCTTACAAGGATTTAGAAGACGTTATTTTAATTTTAGGTTTTGATGAACTGGATGATGAAAGTAAAAACACAGTCAAAAAAGCTTTACAACTTGAAAACTTCTTTACACAAAACTTCTTCATGACTGAACACTTTACTAAATCACCAGGGGTTTTTGTGCCACTTAACGAAACAGTTGACTCTGTTATCAGAATTCTTGAAGGAAAATACTTGAAACAAAGTCCTGAAATTTTCCAATATGTTGGATCAAACTTAACTATTCCTACTGATGATGAACTTGAATCATCAATGCAATATAGTTAATTTTAAATAATGAGAAAAAGAAAAATATTACAGGGACTTATTAGTGTTTCATCACTTATAAGTCCTTTGTTCTTTCTTAGTGCATGCAATCCAACACAAAAAGAGCCAGAAAAACCAAACCCAGAACCTGATCCTGCCCCACTGCCTCCAGTTGTAAATGATCCAGGCAAAAACAATGATAGTGAAATAAAAGATCCTGGTAATAATACCACCCAAAAAACGCCAGAAGTTACTAGCACTAAAAGCTTAAACCATTTTAATTTAGTGCAACTTGATCCTTATTCACGTCAAGTGGATTTTTGATTCCATGCCCAAAACCAAAAAGATTTAAAACGCGATAAATTCCATATTTTACTTAATGATACTGTTAAAGTTGACTTAGTTAATGGATCAGTTTCATATGGAGTATATGCCGGAAGTTTTGAAGTGCCTAACTCACTCAGTTCTTTAACTAAAGCTCAGTTATTTTATGAAGATACTACTGTTAAATATCATTCTGAGCAAATAGCGCAGCCCATAGAATTTAAAACTGACAAACTAGGTTATGTTGACTTTGAAATTACAAAACATTCTAATGATTCAAAGAAACTTGAAGATATTTATCCAACTGATTTAAAGCTAGCGGATTTGGAAATTAATGTTAAAGGTCAAAATGCCAATTTATATAATTACAATGTTACAAAATTTGATTATTTTGTAGACCAAAAAGGCCAAAATATTTCTGATTGACTAGGAGCTTTAAATTTAATTATTACTTTTACAAATAAAACAAATCCAAGTGAGGTATTTACAAGATCTAAACTTATTACTGGTCTTAAATTTAACCCAATTGATGGTAAAAAAAATAATGCATATGATAAAAACGATCCTCAAAACCATGAGCATTTAAACCATGATTATGTTTTATATAAACATTTAAACCATCAACAACGTTATGAAATGGATAATGTGTTATATTTAAATAGTTTGATGGCACATTTACAATTTAAAGGAATTTCGCCCCTTGATTACCGCTTAGATTTAAATATTGCTTCTAACAAAGAAGCAATAAATAATTTTGATAAAAAAGCTAAAGAATTAGGTTTAGATACATATCAATCTTCTTATATTAAGGGTTTTACATTACCAAAATATGACACTAATGGAGAATTTTTAGGTCTTGCAATGCAAGAAGGTGGGGAAATTGAAAAAGGACCTGAACGTGCGGATTCAATTGGGCGTTTCCAATGGAGATATAGTGGCCTTGCACGAACTTTAGTTAATGAATATTATAAAACGGCAGCAATGCAGACTTATAGCGTACAATTTACTAATCCAGTGGAAGGATCAACTCAATCTTCTGCTGGAACAATGTGGATTTTAGATTATCAAATTTCTGAGGATGGGAAATATCCAACTAAATGATATTTTGGAACTAACTTACACGTTGCAGATAATTTTACGAGCCAAACTCGGAATGTAAGCATTGCTAAATTAAAAAATAATATTAATTTAGATAAACAATTTTCTGCAGTAAGCACTGATATTGATTTTGAACAATTTACTTTTAGAAATGGTGTTGCTCAATCTATGGTGAAAAAAGTTTTTGAAGGAAAAAACTTTTTATCTTCAAAACCTGCTGATTTTTTAACTCCAGAACAAAAAGCAAAATATGAAAATTTAGAAGAATTTGTGGATTTTGCAGTGCTAGAATTTGATTTTAGCCACGTTAATTCAGATAATGTTTGAGCCTATGATTATTCGACAAATGCAAGCTCAAATTTAGATTATGAATATGATCAAATCAAGAATAAACCTGATGAATTTGCAAAACTAATTACTAATGATTATGCAAACACCAAAGATAAACATATTAAATTTTTACAAAAATCATACTTACAAGACTATTCTCAAATTGACCGCGAACTAATTTCAACTAATGAAACTAAAAAACAGTACCAAGGGAACGAACTATATTCAGTTGGGTACCCATTATCATTTGAAGATTATTTCTTTTTAAATGAAGATGGATCAGGTGCAAATCAAAGTGAAAATTACCGTACCAGAATGGATACATATTCACTTTGAACAAATTCAAACCCAGAGTTTTATTGGCATAAAGATGAATATGAGCAAAGTTATAAAGATTTAGGTAACTATTTATCTAGTTCACTTGGCTACCGTACTTTTACTAATAAACCAGGACTTACTGATGCTTTTTTAACTGCAACTCATACTGGTAAAGACTTTTATGTCTCAGGCAATGATAAATTAATTGGGTATGGGTTAAATTATTTACCTAAGCAATATGTTCCATATGGTGGAGCTAGTGGGACATCATTTAGAAATCAAAATAATGAGCTTGTTGGTGTTTTCCATTCTGGTAACTCTGCTGCTCGTACTGGTTTATTAGCTGCCTTTAGATCAGAAGGATTTAATTACCAAGGATTATTCGGAGAATATAATTTACCTCAATATGATTTAATATATGGAGGAGGAAATCTTCAAATTAACTCCTATCGCCAAGCTATGGCTCAAATATACCCTGATTTTAAAACTAATTTATTCCCTACAGGTTTTAATAATATTCCTGAAGAATTTAAATTTAATAAATAAAATATAATTTTCTTATATAATATATACATAAAAATTCGTTTTTTTATAAATTCTATAAATATAGAAAGGAATATTATGCATAAAAAACTAAAGAAATTTCTTATTTTTGGTGCAACTGCTCCGATTTTTGCCATTGCTAGTTGCACAGCACCTGCTCCTGAACCAGGAGCAGGTAATCGAACAACGACACCCACACCTAGTGATCCTACCCCAGCGCCCAAAGATCCGAGTAAAGAACCAGTTATTGGAACAAAGGAAACAAATCCTAACCCTGAAACACCAAAGACTGAGCCAAATCCAGGCAAGTCTGATCCAACTCCTCCACCAGTAAAGAACCCGAACTCTACAAAAACACAAAACGAACGTGAGAACGAGAAAAATACTAATCCATTAGATACTAACCCAGGTTCTAAAGATCAAGAAGAAAAAAAATCAGATACTGTTACACCTCCACCTTCAAAATCGCAGCAAGAGTCTCCAAAAAAAGAAGAACCTGCTAAACCTGCAAATAAAAACCAACAACAATATGAACAATTATTAACTGAAGTTCAAATATTTTTAAAAGATGAATTAAAGTCTGAGTTAAAGTATGAATTGTACAGAGATTCATTAAATCAAATAATTGATGATACTAATTATTATTTAGTTACAAATCACACAGTAAATTCAGAAGATTTATATAAGCAACAATATAATAAATTATCTTTATCTTTCAATGAAGCTAAAAGTAAGTATAAATCAGCACCCGAGGTTTCATATACTGAATCTGACTTGCAACATAAAGAAGGTAAAGGAAAAAGTGAAGATTTACTTTCATTAAATTATTCTAACCAAGTGCCTGCAAATGCTAAAATTAATTTAGAAGCTATGAGTTATTTAAAATTCCTTAGTGCCGAGCAAATCAAAAGGTACTATGATGACAATGACCCAGCTTTAATCAAGCAACTTGGAAAAGACGGAATTTCTAAAAACCGCAAGATTATTGATGATAAAGTAAAAGATATTACCAAAGGAAAAGATAAAAAAATGGATCAAGTAAAAGCGGTTTTTGATTGACTTACAGCTAATTTAAAATATGCACAAGGTGCAGATCAAACTGCTTCAATTGACCCTGTTGAAGCTATGAATAAATTAATAGTTGTTTGCGGTGGTTTTAGCAACTTATACAAAGCAATGCTTGATTCTTTAAATGTCCAAAGTGCAGTTGTGATCGGTTGGTCAAAATATGGGTATCACCAATGAAATATTGTTTTTGACGAAGATAAAAAAGAATTTTTCCATTCTGATGCTACTTGGGGCCAAAGTTACTACGCTAAGACAAATGATGATTTTGCTAAAGACCATAGGTCATTTGAAATTTTAAATTCGCCATATGTAAAAGATGGATTCGAATATAAATATTATCGTGGTTTTGCTCTTAATGGTAATAAAAACAAAAATGCGGATCAAAATCAAAAACATGCTGATAATATTAATGATTTAAAAGTTACAAGTATTTCATCACAAGCATTAAAAGAAAGCAAAAAATTATACATTGGTGAATATATTGAGCAAATTGATTATGCTGGCGGAACTGGTGAAGTAGTTGAATTTACTGTTAATCCTCATAATAAGCATTTTAGTGCTAAAGATGGTATTTTATACAACAAAGAGATGACTAAATTACTAGTTATTCCTAATAAACTTACAAATAAAGAATTTACTTTACCTAAAACAGTTCGTGAAATTCAAGATTGAAAACAATCATTCAATAACCCATATTTGGAAAAAATTAACGTAGAACCAGGTAGTTATTGGTTTGCATCTTATGGTGGCATTTTATACACTAATAACTTTGAAAGATTAGTTTTTGTTCCTAATAATATTGGCCCAACTGTTACGGTACATAAAAATGCCAATTTTAAAGAACATACCTTTGCACAACTGAAAAATATTAATGAAATCATTATACCTGAAGGTGTCACTAGATTACCACAATGGTTTGTAAATAGTGTAACAAGTTTAAGAAAAATTCACTTACCTTCCTCATTAACTGAACTTAAAGAAGATTCATTATGAAATGTTTCTAACCTTACAGTTAAAGTACAAGATAAAATGAATCAATCTGTTTTAAATATTTTAAAGAAAAAAGGTTTTAAAATTGAAAAATAAACTAAAATAACATGGCTAAGGCCATGTTATTTTTAATAAAAGTTTCTAGGATATACTCGATAGAAACTTTACACAGTATATTTGTATAAGAAGAAAAAGATAACACCAATAACTATTAACAATAGAATAATTGAAATAATACTAAAATAAAAGATTAAATGAAATTTAATTTTTTTATATTTATCTAAATTACTATTTTCTTGGTGATGTTTTATAATTTGCTCTATTTCTTGAATTTGGTTGTTTTCTTTTTCAATTTTATCTATTTGATTATTCATTATCAAATTTTAATTCCGGCATTACGCTTAATGCTATTGCTTCAGGGCCAGTATGAACAGCAATTACTGAAGGTGTTAAGAAGATTGATTGAGGATTAACTTTAAAGTATTTATTATTCATTACAATATCTACAAGTTCTTGCTTAATACCATGAATAAAAGTGATTACAAATTTCTTATCTTTAATTTTAGATGATTGTTCTTCACAATACTCCACAATGCCCTCAATAACTTTTTGGATTGCCTTTGCAATATTTCTTTTTAAACTTGCTAGTTTAACACTACCGTCTTCTTCATAACTTAAAATAGGCAACATTGGTATTTTAGTTAAAACGAATTTTTTAAAACTTGATAGTCTACCACCTTTAATCATGTGATCAATATTTTCAGGTACAATGTTTGTTATAGATGATTCATTAATTCACACCATTTCTTCATATAATTGTTGAATTGTATAATTCTTTTGTTCATATAAATGTTTTAAATAATCAACTGTTTTAGTTATTTGATCCCCAATTAAATGGTTTTCCATAACGTGGATATTACCAAGTTCTTGCCCAATTGTACGAACTGTGTTAGCAGTTGCTGATAATTTTGAAGAAATTCCCACAAAAATTACATCATCAAATTCTTCCGAAGCATCTTTTAATATTTGTTCAATTGTATCTAGTTTTGGCAATGATGTTAAAACTTTATTAGCTTTAGAAATTTTTTCTAATAACTCTTGGCGATCATCAATACCATCAAGGTATGTTACTCCATCAATTTCTACTTGCAAGGGTAAAAATTTGTAACCTAATTCTTGTGCTTGTTGCTTTGTTAAACAAGAAAAAGCATCTAATATAATTCCTAATTTTTTCATAAAGTAATTTTAACATAAAATAAATATAAATCTAAATATTAAATATATTATTAAGATTAAAAATTTTATAAATAGTTATGCAAAACATAAGGTAATTTTAGGCTTCATGGTTATATAATTATTTATATTAATTTAAATAAATAATAAAGATGCTTATTGTTTTTTATAGGATAGCAAAATTTATATTTATGTAAATTACTCTGATATCACCAAAGTTGTTTGGTGTTGATTAATGTACTCTTTTTTTATGATAAAAAAGATATACTAAATATTATAAACAATAATATTAACTGACATAAACGTGAAGCGTTGTCTAGCATCAATAACTTTGTAGTTTTTACCTTATTAAATAGAAAAATTAATATTTCAAATATTAGATGACAAAAAAATGAAGATTATTAAAACCTATATAATTGATATAATTATTCATATTTAAAAGCATACCTTGATAAATAGTAAAAAACTCACGACGACTAAACAAGTATAAATAATTTGCTTATTTGAATATTCCCTGTCTAACTAGTGTGAGTTTTTAAAAAAAGATAAAAATTATTATTTTTAAGTTTGTGAGCTTTGTATCATTTGCGTATATTTACCATTTATTTGCAATAATTCACTGTGTGTTCCTTTTTCTAGTATTTTACCTTTATCGATAACTAAAATTAAATCTGAGTTAATTATTGTACTTAGCCGGTGGGCTATTGAAATTGTTGTTGTTTTGTTAGTTAATTTATCCATTGATTTTTGAATTTCTAATTCAGTTAAAGAATCAATGTTTGAAGTAGCTTCATCTAAAATAATAATGTGAGGATTTTGATAATTTACCCTTGCTATGGAAACTAATTGCTTTTGTCCTTGGGATAAACTTGAATTATGATTTATTAAATATGATTTTGTACCTTGTGGCATTTTGTCTATGTGGGTTATTAAATTTGAATTATCAATTGCTTGTTGTAATAATGATTCATTAAATGGTTTAGTTGCTCCATAGGTTATATTATTTTCAATTGTATCTGTGAAGATTTGAGTGTCTTGGAGCACAAAGCCAAAAAGTTTTCTTAAGGAACTTTTTTTGATTAATTTAATGTTAATATTGTCAATTAAAATTTCACCACTGCTAACTTCATAAAAGCGACCAAGTAAATTAACAATTGTTGTTTTCCCTGCCCCGGTTTTACCAACTAATGCAATTTTTTGCCCTGGGAACACTGTAAAACTAATATTATCTATGGTAGCAATATTTTCATATGCAAAGGAAACATTCTTAAATTCAATTAAACCTTGATAACTTGCAAGTTTATCTTGTTGCTTATTAACTCAATAAAATTTATCATTTTCTTCTTTGAGATAAATCTCACCTTGGTCTTCTTCATCTTGCTGATCTATAATCCCAAAGATACGTTTTGAACCTTCAATGGCTTTTAAAATATCGTTAGCTCGCATCATGATTGTTGACACAGGATGTGCAAATGATTTGGCAAATTGTGTAAAAGAAACTAAAGTACCAACTGTTAAACCAAGACCAGCTGAATTACCTTGAACAAATAAAATTGATCCAAAAACAGCAATTGTTCCATAACAAATTAAACCAATGTTAAATGATACAGGAAATAACATTCCAGATAAGCGGTAAGTTTTGTGACTTATTTTTTTGTGCTCATTGGTTAGTTTATGGTATTTTTCAATAATTTGGTTTGAATTATTAAAAATTTTAGTTGTGGCAAAGCTGCTAAGAGATTCTTCAACAAATGCTGTTACAATGGCATTTTGCTTTCTTTCATTTCCAAAAGCTTTTTTAGAATGTTTCATAATAAAATATGATGAAACAATAATTAATGCTAAGAAACAAAGCATAATTAATGTTAATTGCCAACTTAAAGTTAGCATCATAATAATTGAAACTGAAAGAGTTAAAATTGAATTTAGAATATTGGGAATTACATCTCTAAAAAATCCTTTTAAAGTCTCAATATCGGATGTAAAGGCAACAATGATTGAACCCTTCATTTCTTTATTTACATAATCCATTGGCAATTTTTGAATTTTATAGTAAAGTTGATCTTGAATATTTTTAGTTGTTTTAAATGTAACCAAGTTTAAAAATCAAGTTCCAATGAATTTAAAGATAATTGCAAATAAGAAGAGTAATGCTGATAAAACAATTACTAAAGTAAAAAAATGTCAATCAAAAGTTTTTGGATCTCTAATAGCATTTGCGTCTAAATAATCTTTTAAAACAAGATCCACAATAACTTTACCAATAAAAATTTGGTTATAAAGCATTCCAATTGAAGCAACTAAAAATAGAAAGATCCCTAAGATTAAAATTAGCTTATTATTAGATCACAGAAGTTTAAAAATGCGCTTTACTAAATTTTTATCATGTTTAATATATTTTGAATGCATAATTAAAAACTTTCTATAATTGAATTTTGGTATGAATAAATATCTTTATAAAACTTATTTAATTCTATTAATTCATCATGATTACCAAAATTGCTAATCATTCCATCTTCTAATACTATAATGTTATCGCAATCTTTAATTGAACTAATTTTTTGCGAAATAATAACTTTCAGACAATTATCAATTTGATTAATTGTTTCTTTTATGCTTTGTTCTGTTTTAAAATCTAATGCACTAGTTGCATCATCCATTATTAATAAATCAGGATTTTTAATTAATGATCTGGCAATTGCTAGTCTTTGGCGTTGTCCACCTGAAAAATTTGAACCTTTTTGATTAACTAGAGTATTTAATTGTTCTGGACTATTAATGACAAAGTCATAAATTTGTGCTTTTTGTAAAACATCATAAATTTCTTTATCGCTTACATCATTCTTAATTGAGGTAAAATTTGATTTAATCGTCCCTGAGAATAAAATATTTTCTTGGAAAACAATTGATATTTTTTCACGTAATCTATCTAAATCATACTCTTTGATATTAATATCATTAATCAATATTTGGCCTTCAGTAACATCATAAAAGCGGGCTAATAGGTTAACTAGAGTACTTTTACCTTCGCCTGTTTTACCAATTATTCCTAATGAAGTATGCTTATCTAAAATAAAATTAATATTAGATAAAGTGTTTTGTTTATTTTGCTGGTATTTAAATGAAACATTTTTAAATTCAATTTTTTGGATTATAAAATCTTTAATAGGATTTGCCATATTTTTAATTTGAGTTTTGTGGTTTAATATTTCGCTGAGTCGTTTTGAGCTAGGGATTGCTATAAAAATATTGTAGCTAATATTTAAAATTCCTAAAAATGAAGAAGTAATCATTCAAATATATGTTCCAAATAAAACAATATGCCCAACATCAATTTTATTATTTAAAAATAAATTAACACCAATAGTAGCTAATAAAATCAACGACATATAAATGACTGTCATAAATGAAGTTTCACCGAAAGAGTTAACTAAAACAATTTTTAAGTTAGATTTCATTAATTTTCGAGTATGATCTTGAATTTTTTTAGTTTCTAAATCTTCGGTAACATTAGCTTTAATTGTTTTTAAAGAATGCAAGTTTTCTTGCAATTTCTGGTTAAATTGATCATTATATTTAAATAGTTTGCGGATATTTTTACGTACAATATACATAATTGCATACATAACAAAACAAATTGGAATTGAAATGAGGAAAACATATGATAATTGGGTTGATTCACTTAATGAAAAATATAGGGCACTTGAAAACATAAAGACCGAGCGGACAACAGATGTAACTCCTAACTGCAGAGTTCTTTGCATTGAACCAACATCATTACTTAACCGGTTTAAGATTGTTCCAACTGAAAAGTGGTTTAAGTCTTGTGGTGAAAAACTTTGAATTTGTTCAAATAATTTATTTTTAATATTTGCACTAAACTGTGTTTGATATTTAGATACTAAAACAACTTGGACAAATACCGAAATAAACAAAGTTGAAAAAATAAATAAAAATAAGTAACCTGCGTTTTGATAAATAGCTTGTTGTTTTGTTATTTGTCCTTCTCATTTATCTAGCGAAATAATATTAATAATGTTTTGCACATACCTTGGTGTCATAACTTCCAAAAAGATTTGAATACAAATAAGGGCTATTGTTACGAAAATTAAAAACCTAATGCCTTTAGTAAAATCTCAAATTTTAATTTTATTCTTAGTTTTCAACGTCGTGTCCATCTCTAATGCACTCACATTCATAACTTCGCTCTAAATCAATTTGATAAATTGATTTAAGCAACGGTTTAAATTTTTTAACAAAAGTATCATTTAAATAATAATATGAATACAATCCTTTCCTGCTAGCTGAAATTATTTGAGCTTTTTTCAAATCATTTAAATGCTTAGAAATGTTAGATTGCTTTGCATTTAACACATTAACAATTGTCATCACATCACATTCATTTTCGTGACACGTAAATAAATGCATGATGATATTTTTTTTAATTTTTTTAGATAAAAAACCCAGGATATTTTCTAAATTTAGCGAATTATTTTCATACATACAAATATCTTTCTTTTAGCTTAATTTTTCAATTCTTTTTCATTGTTAGCATTTTGATTTGGTTCATTTGAATTTATGATTAAATCAAGTTCTTTACGTAATTCATCTTCATTGATGGGCTGATCATTTACTAAAGTTTTTTCATTTGCTATATTTGGTTTATTTAATATATCATCTTCAAATGCAAAATCATAATATTCAAAATCTTGGTTTTGAATGTCTGTGGTTTTTTCACTTGCTTGAATATCTTGATCGCCATCTACTTTATAATCATCTTTATTTATTGAATCATTTATTTGAATTGCTGGGTCTTGTTCATCTCGTTTTGGAGATTGATTATTTGAAATTTTTTGTTCAAGGCTTTGGATGTTTTTTTGTTGTATAACTTCATTCTTAATTTTAGTGTTTTCAACATGCTGGTTGATATTTTGAATATCAACTACTTTTTCTATTTCTTTATCAGATGTTTTTAACTGATTTGCAAAAGTTGGACTTTCTAATTGTTTTTCAACTTGTGCATTATTTTCATTTTTTAAAAAGTAGTCTAATTCACCTTTGTTCAAAATGTAGGTTAAACTTGGTTTTAGTTCTTTATTCTTTTCTTGATTTTCTTCATTGTTAAATCAATATTCTAATTCATTTTGTTGATGAATTCATGAAATAGGTGAGATTATGTGTACATCATATTTTTTGGATTTTAAGAAACGGAATTGGTCTCTAATATCCATATATGTTTCGTTGTTTAAGTTAGTAAAGGAATCAAAAATAATTGCCTTAAAAGGTTTTTGATTTTTGGTAATTAGTAAGTCTATTTTCAAAGAACCAACAATATAATTTTCAAATATTTCATATTGATTTTGGTTGGATATACATTTATTAATACTATTTTTTACTAATTCAATAAATCATTTAGAATTTTCTAAATTACTAATAGTTTTTTGTTTATTTGCTTTTAAATCAAATAATTGTAAATCATCAACCGGATTATCATTTTGATTTAGGGAATCATAAACATCTTGTTTACGTTGGATACTGGTTTTTTCCAAAAATTGCAACCATTTTTTGAAAATTTCTAAATCTTCAGAATAATTCTCAGGTAATTTAATATCAGACGCTCTAACTGTTTTAACAACAATCATTTTGTCTTTTGCACGAGTTATCGCTACATTTAAAGTATTTTTACCACTGTTTGGCTTACAAATTGAAGTTGAAGAAAACCTTGTAAATTTATCATATGATACAGTAGTAATAACTAAGTCAGCTTCATGACCTTGAATATTTTCAACATTACGAATCATAATTTTATTTTCAGTAATATCATCATAAAGCTCGGGATATTTATTAAGCAATAGATTGTTAATATAATCACTTTGTTGTATATTAAAAGCTAAAATAATGATTTTATTATATTTTTTTAAATTTGCTTTTAAGACTTCAATAACTTTTAAAGCTTCAACTTCATTTTTTTGGTCTTTTCATTGTCCTTCTACTTGATATACTTCAATTGCGTCATTGATATTATCATCGTTTGTATCAATCACATCTAATTGCGAGTTATAAAAATGTTTTGATGAAAAAGACATTAGTTCAGAATAATTTGAACGGTAATTTTTGTCTAATAAAATTTTAGTGATATTTAGAGATGAAGCATAATCTAATATTGATTCAACTTTTCCAAAAATACTATCATCAGTACTGCGACGACCAAACCAATTACTTGGGCTCATTTGTTTTGGATCTCCTGCTAAAATTTTAGTTTTAGCTAAATATAAAATTGGTAGTCCCTTTTCGATAAAAATTTGACTAGATTCATCTAAGATTGCATAGTCAATTTCGCCTTTAGTTCAATGTGCTAAATCAGTGTCAGGAGTAACTACAATAATTGGATAAATTACTTTTAGCAATTTGGCAAATTTTTTCATGAATTTTTGCGGTTCTAGGTTTTTAATGCGTACATGCTGTGCAAATTCCTGATATTCTTTGCTATCATTTTCATCTAATTTAGTAAGGCGGTTGTAGATTCGTTCTAAAATAATTTTATGTAAGATCTTTTGGTCTCAAATAAATTGTTGATATTTTAAATTTTTACTTAATTCAATAATTTCATTTAGTTTATTAATGGTTTCTTTATCCAGAGAATTTTGCGGTAACTCATTAAAAAAAGTGATTAAATCTGAAAAACTTCCATCAAATTTAGGTATATGTGATTCGATATTTTCAGCAACAATTTTAAGCTTGCGATATTTTGGTAAAAAGGTTAATCATTTTATTTTGTTTTCTTTTTTCAAAATTTCAAGAATTTGACCGTGGGAATATTCATATTCAGGGTATAAAATATCATTTGGTAAATTAATTAACATTTCAACATCGCTTATATAATTTGGATCTTGTTTATGTTTTGCTAAGTAATAATAAGCCCTTAGGATTGATTGAATATGTTTATTTATTAAAATATCATTTATTAAATAAATGTATTTTTGTTCTTGTTGACTAATAATGGGTGTTCGTTCGCTTGGATTAATTGGATTTTTGAAATTTTCCAATAATTCAAGGTATTTAATAATTGGTTCATAAAACTTATTTTTATTGATATTTTTAGATTTTAAAGCAAAAAGGCAAAATGATTGTAAAATACCCATTCTTTCTTTAATAACATCTAAGGCTGCCTTTTTTTGCGAAGCAACTATAGCAGTTTTGTTATAAATTAAAATATTAGTGATTAAATTAACTATGGTTTGTGATTTGCCTGTCCCTGGTGGACCTCAAATAATCGTATCTTGATTTAATGATGAAACAATTGCTTTGTCTTGCGATAAGTTTGAAGGTGTAATTTTAAAAATTGTGTAGTTAGGATTATTTATTGTTTTGGTGATTGTTTCTTGGTAAATATTTTTATTAAAACTAACTTTTAAAATTTCATCAAATTCTTGTTTTTCAATGATTTCTTTCATTCTTGCACGTGAGTAACCACCTAATGGTTCAAAAATACCAATAATGGCACCGGGGTGAAATATTAAACTTTCATTTTGAATTTCACTTTCACCCATATTTTCGAATGATCCAAATACTTCTTCTGGCAATGTAAATAAATTTTCCCAATCTTTTTGTAAGATTGTAATTAATGCATTCATTGAATTAATATTTAAATTTTTGTCAAGGTGCAAGGCGATATCTTTACTTTGGAAAAAGAATAGTAGTTTTTCATTAACTTTAATATCACCTTCACTTATTAAAAATGGTTTTCCATTTTTAATATTAATAGTAACTTCTTTAAAGAATAATGGTGCATAAATTACTTTATCTTCAATTTTCAAACTTATAAATAAGAATCCAATATGTAATGGTCAAACATTAGTTTCTTCCAAATATTCATGGGCCTTAACTGATAATTGCTTTAAGGTAGTAACTTGACTATGAATCTTGCTTTGAATAATATTAAGAATATTTTTCTTAATTTCATTAAAATGAGTTTTAGCATTTAAAAAGCGTTCAAACTTTAATTTACGGATATTTTTACTTTTAACTATATAAGTAAGTTCATCTAATGAATTTGATAATTCAATTTCTTTTTTTAAAGCTAATAAAGCCCCATCTAGTAATGAAATATTAAATGTTTCATTGTTTATAATTGCTTGGTATTGTTCATGGTCAATAAGATCTTTAAGATCTAAATAATCTTTGCGATTATTTCGGGTAAAAATTGCAGGATCTCCAGGTTCAACATCAAGCAAATTATTTAAAATAGTTGTATATTTAATGTCAATTGTATTCATTATGCTCCTTTACTATCTTGTAATGCATCAAATGTTGCTTTGGTATATACACCTAAAATTATTGAAATTAAATTACTTTTCACAAAAAGTCCACTAACTCCCTTAATGTTTTTGATTTTTTCTAAGCTTACTAATGAAATATCTTTAATTTCTAATTCAATTCTTGAAGGTTTATATTGTTTAATAATGTAATTATTTATGCCTAAAGCTTCGATTAATTTTGTTATTTCAAAAGGAGGATTATTCACTTGGTAAATAGTATTTTTTTCATGTTTTACTTTTTTTCACTTTAAAAGTATTAAACCAAATGTAACAATAATTAAAATAATTCTTTTCCATTTATTATTTATCATATTTAATATGATACTAGAAAATACAGAAATTTAAAACATAATGTTGATATATGCAATTAAAAAATAAAAGCAAATTGTTTTTTGCTTTTATTTTCCAAATTTAAAGTGGCAAACATCGCCATCTTGCATAATGTAGGTTTTACCTTCTTGCCGTAGTTTACCAGCATTTTTTGCACCTAATTCTCCACCATATTTTAAATAATCTTGGTAACTTATCACTTCCGACTTGATAAATTTTTTCTCAAAATCACTGTGAATCACCCCCGCACATTTAGGAGCAGATCAACCTTTTTTATAAACTCAAGCTCTTGCCTCGATTTTTCCTGCTGTAAAATATGTTTCAAGATCTAATAATTTAAAAGCAGCTTTGGTTAAAATGTCAAGCCCACTACTTTGAATATTATAAATTGTAAATAACTCAAGTTTTTCATCATTATTTTCTATCATACTTAATTGAGCTTCTAATTCAGCTGAAATTGGGATTAACTGTTCATGGTCTTTTAAAGAACTTTCAAGTGATTTGTATAATTCATCATTTTGATAATCAATAAATTGTTCACTATTTAAATTAGCAACGTAAATAATTTTCTTAAAGGTTAATAAATTATAACCTTTAATTAATTTTGTTTCAGCTTCATCTAAGAGTGCTTCACGTGCTGGTATAGTTTGTTCTAATGCTGCTTTTACTTTTAAAGCAGCATTTTGTTCAATAATTGCATCTTTATCCCCAGATTTCGATTTTTTAGAAACTCTATTTAAAACGTTATTTATAGTTTCTAAATCTGCCAAGATTAATTCATAATTAATAATTTCTTTATCTCGTACTGGATTAATTGAGTTAGCAACATGTAATATATTTTTATCATTAAAACATCTAATAACATGAATAATAGCATCTACATCGCGAATGTTCGCTAAAAATTTATTACCTAAACCTTCACCTTTTGAAGCTCCTTGTACTAAACCAGCTATATCAACAAAATCAAAAGTAGCTCAAACAACTTTATCTGGATTAATTAATTTTGCAATTTGCTTAAGGCGCGGGTCAATCAATGGAACAGTTGAAATATTTGGTTCAATTGTGGTAAAGGCATAATTTGAAGATTCAACTTGTTTTTTGGTTAAGGCGCTAAATAAAGTACTCTTACCTACATTGGGTAATCCGATAATTCCGGCTTTTAATGACATAAGACTCCTAACTAAAAAAATTTATTTATAAAAATGTATTTTATTTATTTTACTTTAAATTTGGTAAAATTAAAAAAATATTAGGATAATTAGGAGATTTATGGCCTTTAGTACTTTAAATATTTGAAGAAGTTTTTATAATAATGAATCAATTTCAACATTAGAGGAATTTGATAACGAAATTAAACATTACCATACGGATTTTGACAATTTAGTAAGCAAGGCTAAAAGTACAGTTTATGGCATTGAATTTGTAGGAATTAATAAATTTAATTTAGACCATTTAAATCCATTTAGTTGCCTGAGTATTTTTGCAATTTTCTTGAAAGATCTATCAAGTAACAAAAATAAAAAAATATTAATTGCAACTGATTTTGGGAATGCTCAAGGCCAAAATTTAAAAAACTTATTAGTACGTTATGCTAACAAAGCAAAGTTTGAAGTTTTTACTCATAATTATGATACCATTAATGAATTTTTATTTTATAAAACTATCGAAACTACTGGCATTAATAATGGAATCTTCTTAAGTTATAATCAAACTCAAAATAAATATTATTTGAAGTTAGTTAAAGATAAGATTGATCTAAAATTGCAAGAATATATTTTTTACTTAAGTGAATTTACTAAAATTAATAATTTATTTTTATTATCACCAAGTTCTCAATCAACAATTATTAATGTTGATAAAATACTTAAACTTTACTGTTCAAATTTTAAAACTAATTTTACATCAAAAACAGGTGACTTTGAACTAAACAAAACATTAAAAATTAGTATTATTGCATCTAATTCTCTAGATTTATTTATCTTACAAAGAATTTTGAATAATTCTAGTTATAAAGTTGTTATATATAAAAGAAATATTTCAAATAAAATGCTATTTACTATTTTGGATTTAAATTTTGTCAAACATAAAACGGATTTAATTATTCATCTTAATGAAGCAAAACAGTTAAAAATTTATGCTAAAGTTAAAAGTAGGTATATTACCCTAAAAGAAGAAGATTTAATTTACTTATTTATTAACTATAATTTTTTAACTTGAAAAAATGATTCAAGCCTTGATTTAAACCAAGTTTATTTACCATTTTATGTACCAAAATTTATTCTCAATCTCTTAATAAATTTTAAAATACCTTATGATAATAATCAAAATATTGCCTTAGGGACTAATAACGTTTTACTTAGTTACACTCATAATAAATTTTCTGCAAATTTAGGTAACCAATTAAATTATTCAAATTTTGACTTTATTTTAAAGTTATCTAAAATGTTTTTAGACTATAAAAACAACAATTATCTTTTTGGTTATAAGTATCTTAAAACCCTTGAAAGTAAATTTAATTTTTCTTTAAGCACCAAAGAAGTTAATTTTGAATACTATGAAGCCTTGGAAGCATTAAATATTTTTGAAGTGGGCAAAGTTTTTTTAAAGTCCATTAAACTTACTAAAATCCAGCAACATGAATTTAAAAATCGTGAGCAACATGATTTATTAGAAGTTACTTTTAAGTATAAAGAGCATAGTTTTTATATGTATGCTTTTTATGATTTTAACAAAAAAAACCTTGTTCTAAAATTTGAATCCGAATTAGCAATGAACTATTCTAAAACAAAGAGAGTCTTAGTAAGAATAATCCACAAATTCTTACAATGAGTAATTATTAAAAACTTAAATAAATTTAAAAAAGAGACAAAAAATGCAAAAATGAACCTGAAAACAAATTCTTAAAGAATATTTAAAATTTCAATTTAAAGCAAGAAAAACTTATTTTATTTTAAGTTTATTTTTTATATTTTATTGGTTAGTTGTTTTAATTGATTTTATTGTGCAACACCGTTATGATAATTATAAATTTTTAAATTCTATAAACACTTCAATTATAATTACCTTTGTAGGTGCGCTTTTGGCTTATGGTTTAAAAATGGGCTTATTAAATAAAACGATTAATAATTTTAAAAACATTAATTCTAAAAATACAAAAATTAAAGAGCAAAAAAAGCTTATGGAAATGTCAGAAAGTCAAAAACAAATTTTTTATAAACAAAAAGAATTACAAGACAATTACTATAATAGCTTTTATTATAAAACCTCCTTTGGCTATGTTTTAAATTTGGTTTTATGAACCATAATTTTTGTAATTAATATCATTATTACTTACGCTTAAAAACTTATTAATTGGAAATGTCACATGCAAGTTTTTTTGCATGTGACATTGTTTTTGTCTGCCTTGTAATAAAATAGTTGTATTAATAAATTTTAAAAAAATGAAAGGAGACCTTAAAATTATATGAAAAATTTAGAAAAATATATTTGTGTTTTTGACAAATATCGAAAAGAAAATAAATATCAACATTTTAAAATTGAAGAGAATTACAACACTATCTTGAAAATGCAAGGAGCTCTTGAGTCGCATCGAAAATTACGATCAGATCAAATCGATCTAGAACAACTTTTTAATATTTTACAAGAACTTTCTGAAGGCTTCTCAATCCAAGAAGTAGCTAAGATTTCTAACAGAGACATTCGAAGTATAAAAAGTAAAATCCAAATTATTACAAATCGCAAACCACTTAGTTTAGATAAACACAATCGCTATGTTTGTGCTAAGTGTTCAAAAAGAGTAATGCGGGTTAAAACCCTTAATTTTACTAAACTATACGAACATTTATTAGGTTATTCATTTTCGCGACTCTTTTTTGTAAGTGATGCAATTAAAGAGAAATGAAAGGCCTACAGAAAATATTGGTATAGTGAGCTTAATACATACAATAAAAATAGAAATAAAAAGAATTTGCAGCAAAAAGAAGTTAAGAAATCAGTTACCTATCTTGTGAATTCTTTTAAAAAATTATCCCCTGATGAATTTGCTCCTTCACCTAGTACAATTTATAAAATAATCAAAAAATACCCTTATTTCCTTGAATTTGACCACATTGTTAAAAAATCTGAAGGCAAATATGGCATAAGGAAGAAAAAACAAACCAAACCTAAAACATTAAAATATGCTACAGAAATTTCAAAACGTCCAGCTTATATTAATGATCGCTCTGAACACGGCCATTTTGAATTAGACACCGTTATTGGTAAAATCAATGATACATATTGTATTGTGACCATAATTGAACGGCAAACCAGAATGTCTTATGCTATGCTCTCAAAACGCAACTCCAAAGCTACAAAACAAACTCTTCTCAAACTAATCAAGAAACATAACTTAGACATTAAAACTTTAACAGTTGATAATGGTAGTGAAAATGTCTTATTGCACCAGGTTATTCCAACTGAAAGACTATTTAAATGCCAACCATATAGTTCATGACAAAAAGGTTCAATAGAAAATATGCACCGCTTAATTAGGTATTACATTCCCAAAGGAAAAAGCTTAGATAAATACTCTCAGCAAGAAATTGATTATATGATGGAAAAAATAAATAACTATCGACAAGTTGTACGGCAATATAAGATAACCTAAAATTTTTTTTAATCCCCCGCCTTTGATTGCAATCAAAGGGGCCTTACTTTTGGCAAAAGTAAGCAAAACCGACGAGAAAACACTGCCGTGTTTTCTGTTTTCGCATACATTTTTTTATCTAAAAATTATGTTAAAATTAAAAGACAATTATTTTGTTAACATCTCGCAAGTGACTTTTCCAAAAAACAACGCTTAAAAACTAATAATATTTATTATTAGATTTTTTTGTTTTTGGTATAATGAAATTCATATGAATAATTACAGTAAAATTAATGAAACATTCTTAAATCATTTAAAGTCTTCCGGGTTTGTTTTTCAAGGTAGTGAAATATACGGTGGCCTTGCCAATACTTGAGATTATGGGCCCTTAGGTTCACTTTTAAAAGACAATATTCGTGATTTATGAAAAAAAGAATTTATCTTAAAAGAAAGCAGTAATTTTTTAATTAATTCTAAAATTTTGATGAATCCGCAAGTTTGGGTTACTAGTGGACATGTATCAAATTTTAGTGATCCATTGATTGAAAATAAAATAAATGGGAAGCGCTATCGAGCGGACAAAATAGCTCAAGAAGTTAATCCAACCTTAGTTCCTGAAAAAATGACAAAAAAGGAACTCAAAGAATTCTTAGATTATAATGTTTTTGAATATGAAGGTTCTAAAACAAATTGAAGTGAGATCAGAGAATTCAACTTAATGTTCGAAACTGAGCAAGGAATCGTTGAAGGAAGTAAAAATAAAATCTATCTACGTCCTGAAACTGCCCAAGGTATTTTCGTTAATTTTAAAAATGTTTTGCGCTCTACTCGGGCTAAATTACCTTTTGGAATTGGCCAAATTGGTAAAAGTTTTAGAAATGAAGTAACCCCGGGCAACTTTATTTTTCGGACCAGAGAATTTGAGCAAATGGAATTAGAGTTTTTCAGTTTTCCAGATCAAGCTGATTATTGATTTGATTATTACGTTAATAAAGCTCAAAATTTTATTTTAAAATTAGGCATTAAGCAAGAAAGCATTAAAATTCGTAATCATGAACCTGAAGAATTGGCCCATTACTCAAAAGGAACAACTGATATTGAGTTTAAGTTTCCATTTGGCTGAGGTGAATTACTTGGGGTTGCCAATCGCAGTGATTATGATCTAAAATCTCATGAGCAAGCTTCAGGTGAATCCTTAGTTTATTTAGATCCGGAAACAAATACAAAAATTACTCCATATGTGATTGAACCAAGTATTGGTTTAGACCGTTTAATGTATGCAATTTTACTTGATACATATTATGAGGAAAATTTTGATAATGGAGATTCTAGAATTCTATTCAAATTTCCTTTAGAACTATCTCCATATAAAGTTGCTATCTTGCCATTAGTTAAAAAACTTAGTCCTAAAGCCAAAGAAATTATGTCTTTTTTAGTTGATAAAGGAATTTCATGTGTTTATGATGAAGCTGGTTCAATTGGTAAACGATACCGCCGCCAGGATGCAATTGGGACATATTGATCATTAACAGTTGACTACGATTCACTAGAAACTAACACTTTTACCTTAAGAAATCGTGATACAATGGAACAATTTAGAATTGATCTAGATCAAATATTTAAATACTTATAGAATATAAAAATGAACCAAATAAATTTTAAAGAAATCAACCAACAAATTTTAGATAAAGCAGACATAGTACAAGTTATTTCTAATTTTATTTCCTTAACTAAAAAAGGAAATAATTATTTAGGTTTATGTCCTTTTCACCAAGATTCAAACCCTAGTTTTACAGTTTCTGTATCAAAAGGTATTTATAAATGTTTTTCATGTTCAGAATCCGGTAATGTAATAACTTTTATTAAAAAACATCTTAATAAAAGTTACCTTGAAACACTTGAATATTTATCTAATGAATTATCGCTTAATTTAGATTTATCTCACATTAATTCTCAAAATATTGCGACTAAAACTGAACAGGAAATTCAGTTACTAGAGCTTTTAAATGTTGCTAATTCATTTTTTAAAATTAAAGCAACAAGTAATATAAAAGCCCAAGAATATTTAAAAAAGCGCCAGATTTTTGATCCTGAGATACGTAAAAAATTTAATATTGGCTATGCTCCTTATCATGAGTTACGTGAATATTTAAACACATCTGCTAATTTTTCAAATGAGCTAATTTTGCAAGCTGGGCTTATTAATAATGAATTACATGATATTTTTTGGAACAGAATTACCTTTGGAATTAAAAATGAATTTAATGAAATAGTAGGTTTTAGTGCTCGGGCGCTAGATGAAGATAGCAAACCTAAATACATCAATTCACCTGAAACAATCTTGTTTAATAAATCCAAAATCTTATATAACATTTATAATGCTTTAGAAGAGGCTCAAAATACCAAGGAAATTATTATTGTTGAGGGTTTTATGGATGTTATTGCCTTTGATAAAGCTAGTTTTGGTAATGTTGTAGCTTTAATGGGGACAGCTCTTAGTAATCATCATGTTTCATTAATAAAACAATATTCAATTACTTTATTTTTAGATAATGATTTAGCAGGGATTAATGCTACTTTAAAATCTTTAAAAACTTTATTACGTAATCAAGTGCAAGAAGTTTATGTTGCATATAATTCTGCAAATAAAGATCCAGATGAAATTTTAAATAGTGAAGGTCCACACGGCTTAAAACACATTTTAGATCAAAAAAAATCTTTTATTGATTTTATTTATGATTATTATCTTGATTTACACAAATTAAAAGAAGTTTTTGATTTCAAGAACGTGAAAAAATTTAGTGATGATGTTAAAGAGTTTTTATCATTAATAAGTTATGATAAAAAGAATTATTTTGCCTCTAAATTTAAAAATGAATTTAATTATGATTTACTGGAAAATTTAACAACACCATCCTCGCCACTACATGAATTAAATAATTTTATAAACATGGATTATGAGACATATTATGAATCATATAACATACATAATTCTAAAATTTTAAATCAAAGTAAATTTAATGATTTTATGGCCAATAATATTAGAATTAAATTCTTAATTTACTTTATTTTAAAACCTGACTTTGCAAAACGCTTTTTTCAATTAGATAATTCAAGTATTCTTTATTGTAAACCACAAGATTTAGCCAATACTTTTAATGAAATTAAATCAAGTACTTTTACGTATTTAGAACTTGACCCCAGTTCAGAAAGTAATGAATTAGTTCATAATATAAAGCGGCAAATGCACCGCAAAGTTTTTGATTTGATTAAATCTTATAATGAACAATTTCGTGAAGATGATTTAAAAGAATTTTATCTTAGTTATACTAATAAGATACAAAATACTTTGCAAGAAGAAAGTGGGAAAGTTGCATTGACTCCATTAATACGAGAATTATTAAATTCTCATAATGATGAAAATCGCAAGTTTAATATTACCCCAAGCACAAAAAACTATAATAATTTAATTAAAGAATTAAAACGTTTTAAAGAAATTAAATTATAAGGAGAAAATATGAAATCTAACTTTAAGACTTTTATAAATTTACTAAGCAATGATATGAAAAAGAAAAATAAATCTAGTTTATCTCAAGAAGAGGTAATGGATTTTTTATACCAACAAAACTTAGATGTTCCAGATGATCAAATGGATGAATTATTTAACCAACTAATAGAAGAAAATATTTTAACCAACGAACAGGATTCTGGAGATTTAGATGAAGTTTTCTTAGAAGATTTCCAAAAAGAAGTATCTAATAACTCTAAAAAAATAAAAAAACAAACTAACGAATTTGACTTAGAATCGATAACTGATGAATTAGATAAAATTGAACTTGAAGAACCTAATTTTAGTGACTTAGAAGATGGCAATGATGATGATTTGTATATTGATGATGAATCAGATGAAGAACAAGATGACGAAGATTTAGAAAAAGATTCCGATGAATATTCTGATGATGATTCAGAAACATACTATGATGAATTTAGTGACGATGATGATTTTGATCTAGGCGAGCAACTATTGAATGTTGAAGAGAAAAAATCTGAGAATTTATATAATAAACTTACTGAAACTAATGACATTGTAAAATGATATATGCGTTGGATAGGTAAATATGGTAAGTTATTAACAGAAGCTGAAGAAAAAGAGTTAGCTCGCCGCATGATGCAAGGAGGCTTTCGTGGTAAAAAAGCCCGCGATACTTTAATTAATCGTAATTTACGTTTAGTAATTAATAATGCTAAAAAATATAAAAACCGTGGTCTATCTTTTATTGATTTAATTTCAGAAGGTAATTCAGGAATTATTAAAGCTGCTCAAAAATTTGATATTAATAAAGGATTTAAGTTTTCAACTTACGCTACTTGGTGAATACGCCAAGCAATTACTCGTGCAGTTGCTGATCAAGCTCGCACGATTAGAGTTCCAGTGCACATGGTTGAAACAATTAATAAAGTTTCAAAAGTAGAACGTGAATTAAGTCATGAACTAGGCTATGAACCCTCTGATGAAGAAATTGCAGAAAGAATCGGAGGTGCATTTACAACAGACAAAGTTCGCTACATTCGTAAAATAAATGCTGACCCTATTTCATTAGATAAACAAGTGGGTAAGGAAAATGATTCACAATTTAGTGATTTTGTTAAAGATGATAATATTGTTAGCCCAATCGATCATTCGTCAAAAGATGAGCTAAGTGTTATTTTACAAAAAATGCTTGATCGTTTGGAACCTGATGAAAAAGAATTAATTTCTAAGCGTTATGGAATTGGAGTTGACCAAAACGGTGTTCCTTATAAAGTGCATAGCCTTGAAGCTTTAGCAGCTGCTCGAAATAACGTATCAAAAGAAAGAATTAGGCAAATTGAAAATAAAATTCTTAAGAAATTAAGAAATGACCCAAAATACGGAAATATTTTAAAGGATTTTTATTAATATGACTGTAAAACAAGTAATTGAATATTTAGAAGATTTATACCCTTTAAAATATTCTGAACCTTGAGATTATTCTGGTTTAAATGTAAAAAACAAACTTTCAAGCAAACTTACTGGTGTTTTATTAGCAATTGATTTAACAAATGCAGTTTTAAACAAAGCAATTGAGTTAAAGTGTAATTTAATTTTAACTCATCACCCATTTATTTTTAGTGATTCTTGGGGTAAAGAATATCAAAGTGCTCCGTATAAAAAAGAAATTAATTCCAAATTAAAAGAACATAATATTAGCGTTTATTCTTTACATACTAATTATGATATAGCATACTTAGGTACCTCGCACCAAGTTTTTAAATATTTAGGATTAGATGAATATAATTTAAGAATGATTCCAACTTTATATGGAGTTGTTTTTGATAATCCTGCTGGTGTTAATTTAATTGAGATTATTAAGGAAAAATTTAATTATCAAAATACCTTAAGGTCTAATTTTGATCCAAATCAATTAAAAGAATTTAAGAGAGTAGCTATTTTAGCAGGATCTGGCTCCATTTATGATATTAACAAACTAAGTTCCAGTCTAAAAGTTGATTTATTTATTACTAGTGATTTAAAATGAAATGAATGAATTAACTACCAAGAAAAACAAATTAATGTTTTAGAAATCCCGCATAAGTGCGAAGAAGTCTTTGCATATCAAATTATGCAAGACTTAGAGCAAATTTTGCCTAAAGATAAAATTTATTTTAAAGCAATAAAATTACCATATAAAAACATCATTTAATAATAAATACTAAAGAAGGTTTTCATGTCTAGAAAATTTACAATTAAGCGAATTTTAATTTTTATTCTCCAATTATTAATTTCTAGTGGATATTTTGCTAGCATGATTTTTCTTACACTTTTTATTAATAATGACCTAATTTGGCTTTTACTGATTTTTATTTATTTACTTAATGTAATTACAACTTTTGTTATTCATGCTCAAAACAGAAATAACCAGGCTAAGTTTAGTTGGTTATATTTAGTGCTATTTGTGCCTATTTTTGGTCATATTATTTTCTTTGTCTTTGGTTTAGATTTAAAATCTAAATTTGAAAGGCAACTAGAAGAATTACCCGAATATAAAATTTCATATTATTCAGATATAAATGCATCGGCTCATAATTCGACAAACCCTATTATTCAAAAAATGATTTTAAAACGTAAAACATTAATGTATGATGCAAATATTCGTTTAATATCAGAAGGATATGATTTTTATCAAAAATTAATTCAAAGTTTAAAAGAAGCTAAAAAAAGTATTTTCATTGTTACATACATAATTAAAAATAGTGAAATAGCAAAAGAAATTATTGAAATTTTAAAACAAAAACAAAAACAAGGCATTGAAATTAAGTGACTAATTGACGATTTTGGAGCAATTGGTAAACAACGTAAATACATTAATAATTTAATTAAAACAAATTTAATCAAAATTCGAATGATTGGTAAAATTTATTATCCATTTATAAATTTTTCATCATTTACACGAAACCACCAAAAATTCTTTATTATAGATTCCAAATTAGTATTTTCTGGCGGAAATAATATTTCAGATGAATATGGATCATTATCTCCAAAATACGGTCATTGAATTGATGTTAATTACATTATGCAAGGACCTTATATTAATTCCTATGTGTTACTATTTTTCAAATTATGGCGTTTAATTTCGAAAGAAAAAATTAATAATTTAAGTTATTATTTAACATATAATTCACACCAAGAAGAAACATATAATTCCAGGGCTTTATTGGTAGCTGATTCTCCAAATTATAAATACTCCACAATTGAAGACTTTTTACTTTTGGCTTTATCAAATGCAAAAAGTAGCATTAAAATTGTAACTCCATATTTTACATTAACAAGTTCTTTAGAAAAACTGTTAATAATAGCATTAAAAACCGGGGTGCAAATTACTATTTATTTTCCCGGATTGCCAGACAAAAAACTTGTTTATAAAACTGGTTTAAACCAATTAAATCGCTATATTCCATTTGGGTTAAAAGTAAAAATTTATTCTGATCATTTTTTACATTCGAAAATGGGAATTATTGATGGTGAAGTTGGTTGACTGGGAACTAATAATTTAGATCCTCGCAGCATGTTTTCGCAATATGAAACAGTTGATATTGTGCAAGGTGAGATTGTCGAAGATTTAAAAACGTTATTTAGAAAATATGATAAAAAATGTATTAATTTTCACAAAATGTCGAATATTGAACGTAAATATAATAAAATTGAAAACTTCTTTTTCAATTGAATTAAAACATTAATTTAATTTGTGGTATAATTATATTTGGCATTTATTAGAAAATAATTAATTAGATATAGAAAGGTTCATAATATGAAAGAATTGAAATGCAAAATAATTGACCCAATTGGTTTACATGCACGTCCTGCTTCATTGGTAACAGCTGTTGCTGCTAGATTTAAATCAGAAGCAAAATTATCATATGAAGGACGTGAAGGTAATTTAAAGTCAATTATGAATATTATGGCGCTAGGAATTAAATGTGGCGCAGAAATTACAATTAAAACTTCAGGTGAAGATGAACAAGAAGCTATTGATGCAATCAAAAAAGCTCTTGTAGACCACCAATTAATTTAATAAATAATAAAAAAGTGACTTGATTTCTCAAGTCCTTTTTTATTTGAATTATTTTTTGTCTTGAATAGCAACTACACCAGGAAGAGCAATGCCTTGTAAGAATTCTAGACTAGCTCCGCCTCCAGTTGAAACGTGTGAGAACATATCTTCCATACCAAGTTTTTCAATAGCGGCAACGCTATCACCCCCACCAACAACAGTATAGGTATCTTTTAAAGTTGCAATTGCTTTGCAAACTGCAAGAGTCCCATGTTTGTAGTTTTCAAATTCAGCAACACCCATAGGTCCATTTCAAACCACAGTTTTTGCATTTACTAAGGCATCCTGTACAGCTTTAATAGATTTAGGACCTAAATCAAGTGCCATGTAGCCTTCTTTAACTGAAACTTCTTGAATTTCGGGTGTAACGTCTTTAAATTCGGTTGCTACAGCATGATCAACTGGTAAAATAACCTTATGTTTGTATTTTGCTAAAAAGTCTTTGGCAAGTGGCAAGTAATCATCTTCTACTAATGAATTACCAACGTTAATGCCTTGAGCTTTTAGGAATGTATAAGCCATCCCCCCACCAATAATCATTTTGTCAGCAATTTTAATTAAGTTTTCAAGTACCTTAATTTTATCTGATACTTTAGCTCCACCAATAATTGCAACATATGGATGTACAGGATTTTTAAGAGCTTTTTCTAAAGATGAAACTTCTTTTTCCATTAAATAACCTAATGCAGATTCTTTGATATTTTTAGCAATTCCAACGTTTGAAGCATGCGCACGGTGTGCTGTACCAAAAGCATCATTAATAAAAACATCAGCTAACGATGCTCAATAAGCACCAAGTTCAGGGTTATTTTTACTTTCAGCCTTGTTGTTTAAATCTTCATAACGTGTGTTTTGTACTAAAATTACATCCCCAGGTTTCATTTCGTTAATAACTTTTTCTAAGACTGGGCCTTTAGTTTGTTCGACAAACTTAATTGGTCTTTTAAGTTGGCGAGCTAATTCAAAAGCTACTGGTTTTAAAGTATGTTTTGAAAGACAAGAATTTTCTTTAACTCTCCCGTGGTGTGAAAGTAAGATTAACTTTCCACCATCATTTAAGACTTTTAATAAAGTCGGCAATGCTGCACTAATTCTTTTTGTTGATGTGATAATACCATCTTGTACTGGAACATTAAAGTCAACACGTACTAGGACTTTTTTACCAGATAGTTGTAAATTGTCAATTGTATTTTTCATGTAATCCTCCTAATTTTATAATACATAAATATTATAAATTATTTTCATAAAGACAACATTTAAAACTATAAAAAAATAGTAAATATTTTTAGGGCTAGATATGGGATGAAATGTCTTAATATCCCATTAAAAAAATTGAGTTTTATGGTAAAATATTAATACCTAAGGGTGGTTAGTATGAAATTATCATTAATATCAATCGTACCAAGTGATTTAAAACAATTAGAATATTATTTTGAAGCTTTGGAAGAGCAAACTAGTCAAGATTTTGAAGTAGTATTGTGTTTAAACAATGCAAATTCAAAAAATTTAGAAATTATCAAAGAATTGGGAAAATATCAAGCTTCTTTTGGTAAGAGGCTTAAGTTTATTTATAACTCAAAACAAACCACTGCTCAAGAAAGTTTACTTAATGCTTACAGGGTAATTTCAGGTGAATATTCTGTTGTTTTTAATTGTGATATTCAATATATAAAAAAACATTATGTGGAAAGAATGATTCAAGCAATTGAGCAAACTAAAGTCGATATTTTGGAATTTAAACCAAAAATAAATGGTTCAATTACTTGAAAACCAACAGGTAGAGTGGTCGAGGGTCGCAAGATTAATTTACAAGAAAATAAATTAACTTTTGCTTATACTTATCCATTTATTTTCAATAAAATTATTAAAAAAAGCTTATCAAATAAAATTCTTGGTCATAAATTTAAAACAGCTAATAATAATAAATTGTGTCTTGAACTAAACTATATGTTATTTTTAGAGGCTAAAACGTATACATATTTAGATTATAAAATGTTTGCTGAATATTTTCCTACTGATATTTGATTAATTACCAAAAACTTTTTAACTTCTTTTGATAATTTACAAAATATTGTTCAAATTAAACATTTAAACTTTAATGATGAATTAGTTTATGCAAAATATTATTTTATTAAATTACTCTTAACTGGTTTTTTAAATGAAACAAAATTTATGTACCGTCGAGTCTATAAAACTAAGGAAGATATTTGAGAAAAACGTAATCCAAAAGTCTTTGAAGCTCATTTTGAAATAATTAAAACGCTTGATTTGCAATATAAATCTAAAAATTATTTTATTACCAACCCATATTTCTTACGAAATAATAATGAAATTATTTTATTATCTCTGCCAATTTCAAAACTAAAAAACACCAAAATTTTAAAGAGACTTAGTTAATAAGTGTATAAAAATGCAAGTTTCTTTAAAAGATTGCTAGCAAATATTATTGATTTAATTTGTTTTTTTTCATTAGTATTGTTATCATTTTATCTTTTAAGAATTACAAAAAAACCAAATGACTTGCCTAGTGCGGGTGTTTTTTATTTCGGGGTCGTTTTAATCTGGATTTTTCTTGCTTTATTTTACCAATTAATTCCAGTTTTATTTAATGGTAAAACAATTGGTTTGTGGATTTGCAAATTAAAAATCATTAATTCAAAAACTAAGGATTTTTCCAAAATATCAATCTTTAAACATAATTATTTTATTACTTGGTTTTTTTTCGTGATTTTACTCATTACATTATCCTTCTTAAGTCATAAGAGTTTTGTGTGAAATGAACAAAAACACATAACTTTACGAAATGATTTATATCATCAGATTGTGTTGAGAATCATTACTACTTTATTAACTATGCATTTTTTTATTTTAATTGCAGGGTACTTTATGCTGCTGGTTTCCAAGCGCAATTTAATTTTAATTGATTTACTAACCGAAACCCGAGTGGTTGAAGATAAACAAATTAGGCAAGTAATTAGTGAACTTAAATTCTTGCCCCAAAAAAATATACGCCGAAAATTTATTTATAAATAGGAGGAAACATGCTATTAAGAAAAATCGATTTATTAAGTGATTTAAATGAAAAACAACGTGAAGCCGTTGTTTATTTTGATACCCCCTTACGGATTATAGCTGGAGCTGGTTCAGGAAAGACAAAAGTTTTAACCAGAAAAGTATCATACTTAATTAATGATTTAAATGTTCCAGTCGAGTCAATTTTAGCTGTAACTTTTACTAATAAAGCAGCTCAAGAATTAGTGCAAAGAATTGGGAATTATTGTCAACAAGATATTGGAAAAATTAATGCTAAGACTTTCCACTCTTTCTGCGCTGATGTCTTGCGCAAGGACATTCGCCAGTTAGGATATCCTACAAGTTTTCAAATTATTGATGAACAAGACAAAGATACAATTTTAAAAAAGATTTATAAATCTTTAGGAATTACAACTACAGAAATTCCATATAAGACCGCTTCGCAATATATTTCTTGAGCCAAGAATTATTCAGAAGACCCTAAAGAATTTGCAAAAGTCTTATCTAAGGAACAAAAACCTTCGATTTTGAATAAAATCTATATTGAATATTTAAATGAATTAGCTATTAATGGTTCTTTAGATTTTGATGATTTAATAATTCAAACTTATAAACTGTTTACAATGCGTCCTGATGTTTTAGCTAAATATCAGAAAAAATTTAAATATATTTTAATTGATGAGTTTCAGGATACTGCATCTATGCAATATAACATTATGAAAATGCTTTATACAGATCACACACATTTAACAATTGTTGGTGATCCTGATCAAACCATTTATAACTGAAGAGGTGCAAAAGTTGATTTAATTCTAAATTTTGATAAAGATTATCCTGATGCTAAAACTGTTATTTTAGATTTAAATTACCGTTCAACTAAAAAAATCTTGGAAGCTGCTAATAAATTAATTAAACATAATAATATTAGATTCAGTAAAGATTTAGTAACACAAAATGAGGATGGGACTGATTTAGAATACCAACATTTATACAATGAAGAAGCAGAAGCTGCATGAGTTGTCACAAAAATAAATGAATTAAAAAAACAAAAAAACCCTTTGCGTTCAATTGCTATTTTATTTAGATCTAATTATTATTCGCGGGCTTTTGAACAAGCTTTAATTGAAGCTAATATACCCCATAAATTAATTAATGGAGTTAAATTTTATCAAAGAGATGAAATTAAAGATGTTATTGCTTTTTTAAGGGTTTTATTTGATGGACACCAAATCTCACTTGAGCGCATTATTAATGTGCCAAGCCGGGGGATTGGCGAAGTGAAATTACAAAGAATTAGAGATTTTGCAACTAGTCATCATAAAACCATGTTTTGAGCTCTGCGTGATCATTTTAAAGAATTAAATCCTAAAGAATTTGGCGTTGATTTTCTAAAAAATAAACTTAAACCATTTTTGGAAACTATTTTATTATATAAAAATGCTATTGAAACTAAAAAACTTAAAATTAGCCGTGCCCTTGATGCATTTTTAGAAAAAATAGGTTATTATGAAAGTATAAAAAATGATAAAAACCTTCGTGGGACAGCTAAAGAAAATGTAAAAGAATTAATTAAATCAATTGATAATTGGGAAAAGAATAATGTTGGCGGAACTTTAGAAGATTATCTTAATATGGTAAGTTTGCTTTCTGTAAGTGATGAATATCATAATGAAACTAACTATGTTACTTTAATGACAATTCATTCATCAAAAGGTTTAGAATATGAAAATGTCTTTTTAGTTGGACTTAGTGATGGAGTTTTCCCAAGTTTTAGAATTTATGATGAAGGAGATTTTATTAATAATTCAAAGGGTAAAAGCACTAGTGAACTATTAGAAGAAGAAAGGCGCTTAGCATATGTTGCTATTACTAGGGCGAAGAAAAAATTATTTATATCATCATCACGGGGAATGGTTTACTCACTTGATAAATTTAAAGTTCCATCGCCTTTTTTAAGTGAAATGGGGATTAACCTGAGTGATACGATTTTATTAGATGATCCAACTAAATTTGTTTTAAATACCGAATCATATAATGATGTTGTATTAAAAAATGAACAAATTGCAGTTGGTGATATTATTTCGCATATTACTTTTGGTGAAGGTGAAGTTATTGAGGTAGGTAATAGTAATGATATTGAAGTTTTATTCCATAAAGATCAAGTCACACGAAAATTAAATAAAACCCACCCAGCAATTAGGCTTTTAAGTAGGTAATTATGGCCATTTTTTATGGTTTTATTTTCTTTACAATCTTTCTTTTAATTATCTTATTACTTATTGCAATTCTGGTTTGCATTTATATGTATTTTCATGCCTCATGGGATATCATGCATTATGAGATTGATATGAGTAATTTAAGGGTAATTAGATTAAATAAAAAAAATGCATATTTTGCAACTAATTTAGATGTTAAAAAAACAACAGTAGGCATGTTTAAATATGGTTCTTTAAAAGAATTCTTAGCTTATTTTGAACCAGATACTCAAATCAATTTGAATAAATTTTTAGACAATCCATTTACTCATAAAGAAACACATGAACTAGATATAAAATTTAATAATTTTGTTATTAAAAAATATCATTTTATAACTTGATTTATTTTTAAATTAGAAAGTTATTTTTTAAAAAAACATGTTGTCAAAATGACTATAAGAAGTATTGCTGCAAATAAGTTTTTTTGTACAATAACCTGGAAAAAAGTTTTTAGCAAAAAACAAATTTTTAAAATACCTGAATTAAGTGATAAAGCAAGTGAAATAGCTTGGAAAAATTTTGTAGTTATTGGTGGTTTATTAAAATTAGAAAAATATAATGCTATTTTTTATAAAAATGAAATATCTTTAATTATTAAATCTTTAGGTTTAAAAGGCAAAAATTGAAAGATTGTTAAAGATGAGGATACGTTAATTTTTTTAGTTAAAAAAGTAAACAAATATCGTTTTAAACACTTACTGAAAAAAATAACTACCTTAAATACCCAATATGGCCTTAATCCATTTTTTGATAAATTTACTATTTTTAGATATCCTTCACTAAATACCTTATATTACAAACATAACCTTAAAGAATTATTAAATTATTCACTTTATAATATGATTTATTCTAATTCCCCAAATAATTACCTTAATTTAAATCCGGCAATTTTAAAAGAAGAAGTCTTTCAAACTTTTAGCAAGAATTTAAATTTATATAAGACTTTAAATGCTAATGCACTAAAATTTAAATTATCTAGGCAAAAAGTAATCAATACATATTTAACTAATGATAAAGTTAATTTATCGTTAGTTAAAGTGTCTATTACTAATGAATTAATTAAGCAAGAATGAATTGATTTTTTTGACTTAATACCAACACTAGCATATAAATATCAAAATCTTTGATTTGATTATGTTGATAGCTATGGCAAAGAAGAAAATCTTAATTTAATTTATAAAATACAGCAAGCAGACTTTTTACGAAATGATTTTTTAATAGACGGTGCTAAAGTTATGTGTTTATTAACCTCACAAAGCGATTATTTTGATTATAAAAAAATTAATAATAAAATAGCAATTTATTCTAATAATAATTATGAATATGGTATTTATTTAACTAATATAAATAAAAGTATTTATAATTTAATTAATTCATTAAACAACTTAAAACTAATAGTTTTAAGTAAAGATATTTGTAATAATTTAAAAATGTGAAATATCATCTTTTCATGTTATCGATTATTACAATTAACTAAAGCAAAGAATATTTTAGTGATTTATGAAACTATACCGCAAGGTTTAGAAGATTTAATTTACTGCAAATTCGATTTAAAATATACTTTAGATATAATGGACTAAAATATACCTACTAAATTATAATTTAAAAGCAAAAATAAACACAACCAAGATTTCTTGGTTGTGTTTTAGTGTTAAGTAGATTAATTACCTGATTAAGGATTAACTACTAGCTTATTGTCCCCCCCGCTGCTTGGGCTGAATTAGATGAAGTTTCACTTTTTGTAACATCTATTTCATAGTATGCGAATTCATCTGCAAAACTAGGATTACGTAATCATGCTTTAATAGTTTTGATATTTTCTATTTTAGTTTTGTGTTCTTGATTTTGATTTTCTTGAGTAGCTTCCGCTGTATTAGCTGAATTTTCGTCTTTCTTTTCCATTTTGTATATTCCAAACTCGATTTTACGTTCTGGATTATTATTATTATAGGTCATTCCTCAATTTTCTTTTGTAGGATCCATTAAATATTCATATCCAGAGTAAATTTGACCATTAGTATCTTCAATTTCAAGGTGCACAGTATGGAAATAAGAAATTAAGTTAGCAAATTTTTCAAATTCTTTGCTATATTCTTCAGATTTTGTGTTTTCAGTTTGACTTTCTGTATTATTTTGTGTACCTGCATTAAAGGTTAAAGTTAAAGTTGGTTTACTATTTGAACTATCTGGAGTTTGTGAGAAAACAGCACTTTTTACTACACTTTTTACATAATCTTGCACTTGCTTGTATGCTTTTTCATCTTCTTCTTTTTGTTTTTGTTCAGGAGTTTTAGCTTTAGGTATTAAAGTTGTGATGTGGAAGTATTCTCCATCATATTTATATTTTAAAGTTAAAATTCTATTTTCTTGATTAAATTCAGCTAAATATAATTTTTTATTATTTGAATTAGCAGTACCTTCTAATTTGTTAACATCTCAGTTTTGTTTTATTTTTAAAATAGCTGTTTCGGGTTTACCTCCTGATCCTTGAATTGATAAGTATACTTGATCATTGGTATTACTTGTTGGGCCATAAAGTTGCATTTGTTTTAGTTTTCCACCTTCTTTATTAGCAGGTTTTTCTAAATATGCTTTTAATAACTGATCAAAACGTTCACCTAGTCCTTCATCTGTAACATTTTCTAAATGTTCCCCAACTTGATTATAATCAGGTTCCTGAACTGGAGGAGTGGTGTCCCCTGGGTTTTCGGTTTCTGGAGGAGTGGTGTCCCCTGGGTTTTCGGTTTCTGGAGGAGTGGTTGTTACATCAGTTAAGGTTGTAAATGAACGTTTGACATTAAATGATGTATCGTTGTTTACCTTGATGGTATCTAGTTCGTACGTAGTTCCTTTAGTTAAACCAGTAATAGTAATTTTATATTCATTATCAGCTGGTTTGTTTAAACTTGAAACTGTAAAATTATGAGTTGTGTCATTAACTTTTACATTAAGTTGGTCTGTTCCTTGTAGACCAGTAATTTTAGCGGTGAATTCAGCACTTGTTTGAGTTACTGTAATTTCGCTAACATTTTGAATAGTAAATTGTCTTTTTTGGGGCTGAGGCGCTGTACATGAAACAGCAGTAACAGCGGTAATTGAGACTAAGTTAGTTGTTATTAATAAAAATTTTCGTAATTTCATAAATCTTCCTTTTCATATAATATTTGATTATCTTAATAAATTTAAATAAAATGTAAATTTTTGCTAGTATTAATTGGAAATGTCACATGCAAGTTTTTTGCATGTGACATTGTTTTTGTCTACCTTGTAATAAAATAGTTGTATTAATAAATTTTAAAAAAATGAAAGGAGACTTTAAAATTATATGAAAAATTTAGAAAAATATATTTGTGTTTTTGACAAATATCGAAAAGAAAATAAATATCAACACTTTAAAATCGAAGAGAATTACAACACTATTTTGAAAATGCAAGGAGCTCTTGGGACACAACGAAAATTACGATCAGATCAAATCGATCTAGAACAACTTTATAATATTTTACAAGAACTTTCTGAAGGCTTCTCAATCCAAGAAGTAGCCAAGATTTTTGATAGAGACATTCGAAGTATAAAAAGCAAAATCCAAATTATTACAAATCGCAGACCACTTAGTTTAGATAAACAAAATCGCTATGTTTGTCCGAAGTGTTCAAAAAGAGTAATGCGGGTTAAAACCCTTAATTTTACCAAACTATATGAACATTTATCAGGGTATTCGTTTTCGCGACTCTTTTTTGTAAGTGATACAATTAAAGAGAAATGAAAGGCCTACAGAAAATATTGGTATAGTGAGCTTAATACATACAATAAAAATAGAAATAAAAAGAATTTGCAGCAAAAAGAAGTTAAGAAATCAGTTACCTATCTTGTGAATTCTTTTAAAAAATTATCACCTGATGAATTCGCTCCTTCACCTAGTACAATTTATAAAATAATCAAAAAATACCCTTATTTCCTTGAATTTGACCACATTGTTAAAAAATCTGAAGGAAAATATGGCATAAGGAAGAAGAAACAAACCAAACCTAAAACATTAAAATATGCTACAGAAATTTCGAAACGTCCAGCTTATATTAATGATCGCTCTGAACACGGCCATTTTGAATTAGACACCGTTATTGGTACAATCAATGATACATATTGTATTGTAACCATAATTGAACGGCAAACCAGAATGTCTTATGCTATGCTCTCAAAACGCAACTCCAAAGCTATAAAACAAACTCTTCTAAAGCTAATCAAGAAACATAACTTAGACATTAAAACTTTAACAGTTGATAATGGTAGTGAAAATGTCTTATTGCACCAGGTTATTCCAACTGAAAGACTATTTAAATGCCAACCATATAGTTCATGACAAAAAGGTTCAATAGAAAATATGCACCGCTTAATTAGGTATTACATTCCCAAAGGAAAAAGTCTAGATAAATACTCTCAGCAAGAAATTGATTATATGATGGATAAAATAAATAACTATCGGCAAGTTGTAAGGCAATATAAGATAACCTAAAAACTTTTTTAATCCCCCGCCTTTGATTGCAATCAAAGGGGCCTTACTTTTGGCAAAAGTAAGCAAAACCGACGAGAAAACACTGCCGTGTTTTCTGTTTTCGCATACATTTTTTATGTAAAATTTATGTTAAAATTAAAACGCAATTATTTTGTTAATATCTCGCAAGTGACTTTTCCAAAAAACAAAATTTTTGCTAGATATATTTAAAATTTATTTCAGGAGTAAAAGCAAATTTTAAAATATCTGTATATATTTTATTATATTTATATAAATTACATGCAAAAAAAAAAAAAAAAACATACTAAATATAATTCTAAAACAGTGGACTTTGCTTGAAAAGTTAATTATTCTATAAATTTAATTTTATATTAATGCTAAATCATATAAAATTAAACCATGAAAGATATTATTTATTTACATACTAATACTGAATATTCGTTTTTAAATTCAACAATTAGACTTAACGACTTATTTAAACTTGCAAAGCAAAAAAAAGTTAAATATTTAACATTAACTGATTTTGAAAATTTCCACGCTTTACAATTTTATTGAAATTTTCAAAATGAATATGACTTTAAATTAATATTAGGGGTTGAATTAAAACTAACAGAAGGTTTTCAAATTATTGCTTTAGCTAAAAATAATTCTGGTTTTTTAAAATTAAAAGAATTAGTTTTAGCTAAAAGCACTCAAGCAGAAATTTCATATTATGATTTAGATGATCCTAATATATTTTTAATTGATCACTTTGAATTAGGAGCAAAAGCTAAGAATATTAAATTAGATAAATATTTAGGTAATTTTTATTTAAATGCCAAAACAATGCAAGAATATCAAACAGTATATGCTCCTACTAAAAAGATTTTATATTTTGATGATAATGAATTATTACCAATTTTAAATAAAATTGGTAATTTAGATGAAAACAATACTATTTATAGTGAATATTATGAAATAGGTGAATTTTCTGATGTTAATGATGAAGTATACAATAATATTTTATCCATTGTCAATAGTATTGAAAATTTTAAACCTGATACGTCTCTTAAATTACCAAAATATTCAAATAATTCAGTAGAACAACTACTTAATTTAATAAATGGGGAACGTTATCATCAAATTATTAAAAAATATGATAAAGAATTAGTTGATCAACGAATTAACTTTGAATTTAAAGTAATTAAAAAAATTGGGTTTATTGATTATTTTTTAATTATTCAAGATGTAATTAACTATGCTAAAAATAATAATATTTTAATAGGTCCTGGCCGTGGCTCTGCTTCAGGTTCATTAATTTCGTATTTAATTGGTATAACTTCAGTAAATCCAATTGAATTTAATTTATTGTTTGAAAGATTTTTAAATTTAGAAAGAGTTGGCTTGCCGGATATTGATATTGATATTCAAGATAACAAACGAGATTTAATTTTTGAATATTTAGCTAAAAAATACGGGCAAGATAAAGTAGCCTTTATTTCGACATTTCAAACTATGGCTTCAAAAAATTCCCTACGTGATGTTGGAAGATATTTAAATATACCACGCAGCGAATTAGATGCAATCTCGGCTTGTTTATCAATGCATGATCTTTCATTAGAACATGCTGCACTTAATAATAAAAGATATGCTTTATATGCACAAAAATATCCTAAATTACATTATTTAGCGTCGCGCCTTGAAGGTTTACCAAGACAATTAGGAATTCATGCAGCTGGCTTTATTATTAGCAATGAACCTTTAATTAATATTGTCCCAGTACAAGAAAGTAATTTTAAACTAAACCAATTACAAATGACAATGAATAATTTAGAACAATATGGATTAATTAAAATAGATTTTTTAGGTTTAAAAAATCTAACTTTTATTAATGAATTAGAAAGTGAAATTCCAAAAGATTTGCATTTTGACAAAGTAATTAATAATTCGATTGCTTTATTTAATGATTTACCAACTTTTAAATTGTTAAATTCAACTTTAACTGATGGTATTTTTCAACTTGAATCACCTGGAATGCGCAAGGCAATTAAAGAAGTGGTTATTGATAAATTTGATGATATTTATGCCGTTTTAGCTTTATTTAGACCTGGGCCAAGCAAATATATTAAAACTTATGCTAAAAATAAAATTAATCCATTATTTATTGATAAAATTCACCCATTATATGATAATATTGTAAAAAATACTTACGGAATTATTGTTTACCAAGAACAAATTATGCAAATAGTGCAAGATGTAGCTAATATGTCGTTTTCAAAAGCTGATTTATTTAGAAGGGCAATTTCTAAGAAAAAAGAACAAGAACTCAAATTATATAAAGATGAGTTTTTTGAAGGTGGACTAAAAAATGGATTTAGCAAGGAAACTTTAAACACAATTTATGCTAAGATAGAAAAATTTGCTGATTATGGATTTAATAAATCTCATGCAGTTGCGTATGCTTTTATTAGTTATAAATTAGCATATTACAAAGCAAGATTTCCAATGATTTTTTATAAGTATTTATTGTCAAATACTGGAGTTGATCAGCAAACTATTAAAAATTATGTTGATGAAGCAAGGTTGTTTAAAATTACCACTAAAATTCCAAACATTAATATTTCTAGTTTTGAATGTGAAATAAAAAATAATGTGATTTATTTAAGTTTTGCCTTAATTAAAGGAGTGGGGCAAGCTGCTATTGAGAAAATTATTAATGAACGTCAAAGAGGCGGTTTATTTACTAGTTTTATTTCCGCATGATTAAGGTTAAAAGTTGCTGGGCTTGGAGAAAGTATTTTAGAAACATTAATTAAAGCGGGTGCATTTAATGTATTTGGTAATGTTAAAATGCTTTTAGCAAGTTTAGATATTTGCCTTGACTATTATGAATTGTTTAAATTTGAAACTAAAAAATTAGATAACCCACTTGAGTATTTAAATAAATTTATTAGTGTTCATAAGTTTGGTGATCATTTACTAACTGAAGCCATTCAGGATATTGAATTTGAAAATGAATGAGAAATTAAATTACTTGGCTCAATGTATAGCCATGAATTTTTAAAAATTAATAATACTTCAAATTTACAAAATGAACCAAATGAAATTTGCTTATTAAATTTACAAGATCAAGCAAATTGGCTTAAAGTAAAAATTTTATCTGTTAGCAAAGGTAAAAAAGATAATCAACTGAATTTTAAATTACAAGATAATTCTAAGGCAGTGATTGCTTCAACTTGAAATACTAAATTGATTTCATGGTTAACTAAGGAACTACCTAAAACAGTTCGAGTATTAATACTAAAAAAGGATGATAAATATTATAATTTGAAAGATATCGAGGAATTAATTTATGAAGAATAATATATGTTCATTAGTAATTGATGGAAATTATTTACTATTTCAATCCTTTTATGCCACTTACCGCGGAGATTTAACTCAAATTTTACGTAATTCAAATGGAGTGCCTACAAATGCAATTGCAATTTTTTTATCTCAATTAATTAAGTTGTTAAAATTTATTGAACCAACTCATTTAATGATTGCATTTGATGCACAAGGCAAAACAAAGCGGCACAACATTTTTCCTGAGTATAAATCAGGGAGAATTAAAGCACCGCAAGAATTATTTGACCAATTTGATTATATAAAAAAATTACTTACCTTATTAGATATTAAATGAATTGAACAAATAGGAGATGAAGCTGATGATATTATTGGAACATATTGTAAAAAAATGTCTGGAGAAAAATATATTTTTTCATCAGACAAAGATTTATTACAATTAGTCGATTTAAATACTTCATATATTATTAAAAAAGGTTTGGATATTTCTATTGTTAATTTAGATAATTTTTATCAAATTTATCAATTAAATCCAAGCCAAATAACTACATTTAAAGGACTTAAAGGTGATACTAGTGATAATTTACCTGGGGTTCCAGGAATTGGTGATAAGACTGCACTAAAATTAATTGGAGCTTATAATAACTTTGAAAATCTTTATCAACTTTTAGAATTAGGGCAATTAAACGAATCCAAAAGCATTATTGAAAAGTTAAGCAAGGGTAAAGATTCTGGATTTTTATCTTACGAATTATCTAAAATTAATACTAATGTCCAAAATTTAAATTTAGATATTGATTTTTATTTATTAAATATAAACTATGATAATGCATTAGATTATTTAAATGAATTAGAATTAGAAAAATTTAAACTAGAACTAAAACGCTTTTTAAATAAAAAATAAAAATGGTTGCAATAGTTGGTAAAATATGTGTTGGCAAAAGCAAAATTTTAAAATTATTATTTAATAAAGGCTATCATGTTTTAGAAGTAGATCATTTTGTTACGTTATTATATAAAGATATTAATTTTGTCAAAAAGGTAAAAAATTTAGTAAAGTGTGATTTGGTAACAAAAAATACTTTAGATAAACAAAAAATTAAAAGATGAATTTTATTGGATATACACAATTTGCAAATATTAGAAAATTTAATAAATATCGAACTTTATATACACCTACAAAATCATATCTATGATTTTGTAGAATATCCAATTTTATTTAAGGCACCTAAAGAAATAATAACGTTATTTAGCGAAGTTTGACATGTACAAATTCCGGAAATAAGGCGAAAAAGTTTTTTAAATAAAAAATATGGAAAAACTGATTTAATAAAAAAATTAGATACTTTAAATACTTATAATTGGCAAAATAAGGAACTTTTTAATAATTTAAAGGTTGTGGATATCTCTTGGGAAAAAGCATTAGTTTACCCTAAGAAATAATTATTATCTTTTAAATTTATAAATATTATTTAAAATTGTTTTGCATTTAAACCAAAAAGGAGTAATCATTATGAATTTTTTAGATTTTGACTATTTTAAAATTTCACTTAAAACAACTATTTATAATTCTGATTTAAGTAATTTACGTAAATATTATGCACCTATTTTAGATCATTTGAGTATTTTACTTTATGAATACTTAAATGATTTAGCTAAAAACAATGATCTCGTTACACCGTATAGTTTTGCTACTTTAAATTTATTATTAAATACTAATGAAACAAATTTGCACCAAGCTAGGATGCAACTTGAAGCATTAGGTTTAATTAATACTTACAAAGATAATGAAAGTGCAACAATTATTTTGGAATTACATAAACCATTACAAGGGCAAGAAATTATTAAAAATCCATTTATTTCACAAATGATTAAGCAAAAAGTTGGTGATGCTAACTTTAAGCGTTTAACAAGCCTTCCAAATAAAGTTGTTATCAATAATTTTGCTTTTGAAGATATTTCAGCTAATTTCTTTAATGTTTTCCAAGAGTCACTAACGAATTCACAAAATATTGTTAAGAATTTTTATCTTAAAACAGGTCAAGATCATATTAACGAGGATAAAATTAAAAATATTGTTAAACAACGTGAAGTTTATACTAAATTAGAAGTATCGAACATTAAATACGCTAATGACTATCAAGCATTAATGCAGCTTAGGCCTAGTGAATTTATTATGCAAATGACTAACAATAATAATTTTGAATTAAATGAAGGCTTTTTAGAAACATGAACTAATGTGTTTAAGGAATCTAAAACCTTAAACTTAGTAATTTATTACAGTATTAAGCGTTATAAAAATGATACATGGCCTAAATATGTTAATTTATTAATTAAAGAATTATCTGATACTCATCTTAATGAATTTAGTGAAGTTGAAGCATACCTGGATGGTAAATTTAAAAATAGTACCCGTACCAAAAAAATGTATGAAGAAAAACTAATTTTAAAAAATGATTATTTAAAAGGTTTAAAAAATGTCTAAACTTAATTTTTCGACTAATGATAAAAAACTCAATCAAGCACTTAGTAGTGATATAGATCAAGATAAATTAATTACAAAATTAAAAAATAATAAATTTCTTGCAAACCTTATTCAAAAACATAATTTAAATGACCAAGAAATTTTTACATATCTGCCCCAAATGTTAATTTTAGAACAAGAAAGCCATAAAACTAATTTAGTTTGACAAACAACAATTGCTAGAAATCATAAAAATAAGCTAGTTTTTGGCAAACAACTCAGTGCTACAAATTTAACAAACGAATTTAAAATAAAAACAAATATCTTATTTAAAGATTATAATACATATTCAAATGATGATCTTTTAACTAAAGCTATTTTAAGTTTATTTCAAGATGAATTAGATATTTATGAATATTTAACAGATTTGTATAACAAAAAAACAAATTTAGACACTTTATACATAACTGGGTCAATTAAATCCAAACGCTCTTATACTTTATCGTTAATTGCAAACTATTATGCAATTAACGATCAAAAAGTAGCCTATTTAGATATTAATTTACTAGAAGATAAACTTAAACGTAGTTTTAATAAATCAAATTTAGACATTGATTCTTTGTTAGAAGATTTAGTTAATGTTGATATTTTAATCTTTGATGAAATTGGTTTAAAGCAACTATCTTTATGGTTTTTAGATAGTTTCTTTTTACCTTTATTAAGTCAAAGGCTCCAAAATAAATCCAAAACATATTTTGGTTCATATTATAATTTTAATGAACTAGGCAAGCAACTTTTTAAGAAATCACCAAGTGGTGAAAATATTGACCCCAAAGGCCCACTTGCTAAAAAACTTATTTATTTAATTGATCAATTATCAAAAGAAAAGGTGTGAATCCATCATGAGTAAAAATCCATCAAAAATTGTTCTGGCTGGAACACCAAATTTTTCAGTACCAGTTTTTGAAGAAGTAATCAAACATTTTAACGTTGTTGCTATTGTATCGCAACCAGATAAACCAGCAAACCGAGGTTATAAGCTTGAAGCTACTCCTACAAAATTATTAGCCCAAAAATATCAAATTCCTCTATTTCAACCTAATAAAATAAGCGAAATTTATGAAGAATTAAAATCCTTGGATTATGATATTTTGCTAACTTGTGCTTTTGGGCAGTATATCCCAAGTAAAGTTTTAGATTTAGCTAAAATTGCCTCAATCAATATTCATGGCTCATTATTACCTAAATATCGAGGCGCTGCTCCTTTGCAACATAGTTTACTAAACGGAGATTGTGAAACGGGTATTACATTAATTTATATGACTAAAGAAATGGATGCTGGAGATATGCTTTTTAAAGCATCATTGCAAGTTAGTGATTTAGATACTTCTGATTCATTATTTCAAAAAGTATCTAATTTAGCTAAAATGCAGATAACAAATTGATTAACTAAATTAATTAACAATGAAATCAATCCTGAAAAACAAGACGAAAGTTTAGTTACTTTATCACCTAAGTTACTTAAAGAAGATGCATTGCTAAGTAATCAGTTAACAACAACTGAAGCTTTTAATAAAATTAGAGCATATTCTTCAAATCCAGGGTGTTACTTATATTTAAACAACAAACGAGTTAAAATCTTTTATGCCAGTTATACTAAAATTCCTAATTCTTTAGAACTGATATTTAGAGATGGAACATTGTACGCAACTGATTACCAATACGAATCTAAAAAACGAGTTAAATTAGCTCAATGAAAATAACCTGGAAACATTTCCAGGTTATTTAATTATTTTTGTGAATTACTAATAAAAAACTAAAAATTTGTATTATAATAAACCAGTAAAAGATGAAATTTTACATTTACACTTTAAAATATATACTTTAAATTTTAATTTTATAATAGAAGGGACAAAATGAAAAAAGTTGCAATTAACGGATTTGGAAGAATTGGTAGATTATTCTTCCGTAGATTATTAGAATCAGGGTCAAACCTTGAAGTTGTGGCTGTTAATGATTTAACAGATGCTAAAACATTAGCTCACTTATTAAAATTTGATACAGCATTTGGTAGATTAAATGCTACTGTTGAAGCCAAAGAAGGCGCAATTGTTGTAAATGGTAAAGAAATTAAAGTCTTAGCTGAAAGAGACCCAGAAAACTTACCATGAGGAGAATTAGGAATCGACTTAGTTGTTGAATCAACTGGATTCTTTACTAAACGTGAAGGAGCTGAAAAACACGTTAAAGCTGGAGCTAAAAAAGTTGTTGTTTCAGCACCATCAGACAAAGATGTTAAAACAGTTGTTTACAATGTAAACCATAATATTTTAGATGCAAGCGATACAGTTATTTCAGCTGCATCATGTACAACAAACAGTTTAGCGCCTATGGTTAAAGTACTTGTTGACCAATTTGGTTTAAAATCAGGGTACATGACTACGATCCATGCTTATACTGGAGACCAAAGATTACAAGATGCTCCTCACAAAGACTTACGCAGAGCACGTGCTGCTGCGGCAAACATGGTACCTACATCAACAGGTGCTGCTAAAGCTATTGGATTAGTTGTTCCAGAAGCAAGTGGTAAGCTAGATGGTGTTGCAATTCGTGTGCCATTAATTACTGGATCATTAGTAGACTTAACAGTATTCTTAGACAAACAACCTACTGTTGAAGAATTAAATGCTGCTATGAAGGCTGCTGCTAACGAAACAATGAAATACGAAACAGAAGAAATTGTTTCTTCAGACATTGTTAATTCATCACATGGTTCAATCTTTGATTCAGCACTTACAACAGTAAAACCAACACCTGAAGGTAACTTATATAAATTATTCTCATGATACGACAATGAAATGTCATATGTATCACAATTAGTTAGAACAGTTGTTTACTTTGCTAACTTAGATAAATAGTTTTAATTAAACTACACAAAATATAACACCATAGCTTGTGCTATGGTGTTATTAATTATAAAAATTTTTTAAACTAAATAATTACTAAATATATTAGTTATAATCCCCAATTATAATTTGGAATAGTTAAATTTATTTATTATGGTATATTTTTTTGAGTAACAGGTGTACCTTAAATTTATTAAATGGAAATGTCACATGCAAGTTTTTTGCATGTGACATTGTTTTTGTCTGCCTTGTAATAAAATAGTTGTATGAATAAATTTTCAAAAATTAAAGGAGACCTTAAAATTATATGAAAAATTTAGAAAAATATATTTGTGTTTTTGACAAATATCGAAAAGAAAATAAATATCAACATTTTAAAATCGAAGAGAATCATAATACTATCTTGAAAATGCAAGGAGCTCTTGGGACACAACGAAAATTACGATCAGATCAAATCGATCTAGAGCAACTTTATAATATTTTACAAGAACTTTCTGAAGGCTTCTCAATCCAAGAAGTAGCTAAGATTTTTGATAGAGACATTCGAAGTATAAAAAGCAAAATTAAAATTATTACAAATCGCAGACCACTTAGTTTAGATAAACAAAATCGCTATGTTTGCCCTAAGTGCTCAAAAAGAGTAATGCGGGTTAAAACTCTTAATTTTGCAAAGCTATACGAACATTTATCAGGCTATTTGTTTTCGCGACTCTTTTTTGTAAGTGATACAATTAAAGAGAAATGAAAGGCCTACAGAAAATATTGGTATAGTGAGCTTAATACATACAATAAAAATAGAAATAAAAAGAATTTGCAGCAAAAAGAAGTTAAGAAATCAGTTACCTATCTTGTGAATTCTTTTAAAAAATTATCCCCTGATGAATTTGCTCCCTCACCTAGTACAATTTATAAAATAATTAAAAAATACCCTTATTTCCTTGATTTTGACCACATTGTTAGAAAATCTGAAGGAAAATATGGTGCACGGAAGCAAAACCAAACCAAACCTAAAACATTAAAATATGCAACAGAAATTTCAAAACGTCCAGCTTATATTAATGATCGCTCTGAACATGGTCATTTTGAATTAGACACCGTTATTGGTAAAATCAATGATACATATTGTATTGTGACCATAATTGAACGGCAAACCAGAATGTCTTATGCTATGCTGTCAAAACGCAACTCCAAAGCTATCAAACAAACTCTTATCAAACTAATCAAGAAACACAACTTAGAGATTAAAACTTTAACAGTTGATAATGGTAGTGAAAATGTCTTATTGCACCAGGTTATTCCAACTGAAAGACTATTTAAATGCCAACCATATAGTTCATGACAAAAAGGTTCAATAGAAAATATGCACCGCTTAATTAGGTATTACATTCCCAAAGGAAAAAGCTTAGATAAATACTCTCAGCAAGAAATTGATTATATGATGGAAAAAATAAATAACTATCGACAAGTTGTCCGGAAATATAAGATAATCTAAAATTTTTTTAATCCCCCGCCTTTGATTGCAATCAAAGGGGCCTTACTTTTGACAAAAGTAAGCAAAACCGACGAGAAAACACTGCCGTGTTTTCTGTTTTCGCATACATTTTTTTATCTAAAAATTATGTTAAAATTAAAACGCAATTATTTTGTTAATATCTCGCAAGTGACTTTTCCAAAAAACATGTACCTTAAATTTAATATACTACCACCAAATTTAATGGTATTGTGTTATAATTTAATAATAAAATAAAAAGAGGTAAACGTGATAAAAGTTAAGATAATATTTATATTAGATGTTTTATATTCGCTTTTACCATTATCAATAATTGGATGCAGTGTAAATTCGCCACATAAAGAAGTCACACAAAACCCAGATTTTCAAAATAATTTTCGAACTAGATTGCAAAGAGAAATAAATTCTATATATAGCAGTGCTAAAGACAAGTTTTTATCTTTTGCAACTGTAAATAAATTTATTCCTGAGGCTATTCGAAATGATAAAGATAAATTTAAAAATTATGTTTTAAACTTTAAATTTTTTGAATCAGTTGGATCAAGCAAAAAATTAGATGTTTTGGTTAAGTTACAAACTAAAGAAGATTTTGATGAAATTATTATTAAAAGGTTCAAACAATTAAATAACAGTCAAGATTTAAAAATAAACGATACGGAAATACGAGAGGAATTTCAAAGAATTTATCTTAAAAACCAAAATGTATATGAATTTTTAAAATTTAATGATATTTATATTTATGATGATGGTTCTTTAGGTTTTTATTACTACTTTGTAGTACCATTTGAATATGACAACAATATCCAGTTAAATATCATTGAACCAGAAAGATACATCGATGAAGTAAATCTTCCACCAACAAATTCAACATGAGCTGTTTTTGCGTTACCAAAGAATAAAACTATTACTGTAAAAATGCTAAAACCACAAGATACTAATATGGATTCTGCTTCATCGTGAGAATTCAAGAACAAACTTATTAGTTGATACAATGATGAATTTAAAAATTATTTTAAATAATAACTGTAAATAATTTTAGTAAAAAGTTAACTTTTTATATTAATTCAATTATCATAATATTCTTATTTATAAACTTTCCTTAGAAAATAAATAATAATTTATTAATAATATTTTTTAACCCTTAAATAAATGGTTATTTGTTTATTTTTAGATTAAAGATTCTTTTGTAGAATAACTACTTTTTTGAACTACATTTTTAATTTTCTGCCCAGACTGTTGGGGTTAATCTTTTTTTATTTTTTGATTTATATTATGATGCTTTTGTTGCAAAAAAAAGATAATGAAAAAACAAACCAAAAAAATTTTTTTCTTCTTTGGCAACTAAATTGGAAAATTTATATATTTTTTGATGTTTTTACTGTCTAAAAAATCAGAACATAATTATTTATATTATTAAATTAACTACAAAATTTCAAAATGAAGCAAAAAGATTTTTAACCCCCCGCCCTTGATTGCAATCAAGGGGGCCTTACTTTTGAAAAAGTAAGCAAAACTCCCAGAAAACACGTGCCCGTGTTTTCTATTTTTATTATTTTCTTTTTTATTAAAAAATATTAAAATTAATATGCATCAATTTTTATTTCATCATTGATGCTTCTGTGTAATGTTCGAAGTATCTCTAAATACTCAGCCATAATCTTATTGGCTTCAAGGTTATTTCCTTGTGCATTCACAGAGACACTATTAAACTTTGAGATGTATAATTCAAGAGTTTTAAAAAATGAGTTTGTTTTCTTATGGATAAATGCTAGTTTTCCAACGGCAGGGATAGAATAATCTAAACCTTTCTCAAGAGCTCACATTTCTGTAAAGCTTAGATATTTTCCATTAGGTTCTTTGGCAAAGTATTTTTTTCCATTATATTTAAAATACAAATTATCATCAGAAGAATGTACTAACACAACATCAGAATTATAAGGAAATATAATCCTTTTGTCATGCATATCGAAAGCTGCAAGGTTTTTACCTTGGTATCTAACAACACCATTTAAAACTTTTCTATTAATCTCTAAATCAACGGCTCAATTGCCGTTTTTCTTTCCTTCTTTTTGAAAGACATTATGTTTAGAAATTATTTTTTTATTCCTCGTGTTGTAATAATTTTGAAATACTTCGTTATTTTGCTTTAAATCATTAATATCTTTATATCCGTTTTCATGAATTAATAATGGGTATTGATCTAATGATGTTCTAAAAGATCTCTCAACGTGTGGTTTATGTTTGGGATTAGATGAACTGAGTACTTCTATTCCTTTTTTATTTAAATCTTTTTCAAAAATTGTTTGTGTGTTTTCGTTTCCCCAAAAAGTTCTTCTTTTATCAGTATAAATTTTCTTTGGAAATCCATATTTCTTAAATACTATTTCTAACAGTCTTTGATATCCTAATGTTGTTTCTTGTTCTTCAAATCATGCTGCTAATAATGTTCCAGTGGCAACATCAATTGCATGATAAAGACAGAATGGTTTATTATTTTTTAAATATGGTTCAAGCTGAGCATCGATTTCAACAATTTCACCAAATTCTAAATTTTTCTTTAGACCCAAAACTTGTCTTTGTTTTTCATTTTGTTTAATTTGTTTATAATATTTTTTTAATAGCAATGTTGTCTCTTGTGAAGTTTTCTTCTTTGATAATTTTGCTATTTTTCTTCCTCTTTTGGTTGTATGTATATTAAATAATCCTAATTGGTTGAATCTTCTTACCAAAGTTTTGTAGGAAATTTTTTGCCTTATAAAAGAACCATATTCTGAATAATAATAACTTTTAAACGAAAGTTGGTTATTTGTTAGAACGCTATTTAAAATAATTTCACATGTTTTTAAATAATCTTTAAACACTAATTCAATTTCTGAATCTGTAACTTTGCAACTTCTTTGTTGATTTTTATTTTTATGACTGATGTCAATTTCTTGATTACTTTTTATTATTTTTTTATATCTTTTTACAGTTGATACACTGAGCTTTGTAATTAAACTAAGTTGAGATAAAGATTTTTCAATATTAGCAGCAATTAATATGAGAGATTGCTGTTTTTTTAGTTCGTAGTTTGTTAAGTTTTTGTACTTATCTATGTTATGTTTGATTCTCATAAATAATTTATACCATATTTTAATTAAATTAGTTCACTTTCCACGGGATTTATATATGGACCTAAATAGTTGTCATTGGACAAATGGTTATTTGTTTATTTTTAGATTAAAGATTCTTTAAATCTTATTGTATAATACAAAGGACACAAATAAACGGAGGCATTTATGAAACAAATACTATTTATAAATGGATCACTTAATACAAGTGATTCATCATATTCAACACAAACTCTAAACTATGTTAAATCATTATTTAACCAAGAAGAATACGCAATAGAGGAATTTAATTTAAATCAAACCATTTTTGCACAAAAGATTCTTACTAATGGTAATTTAAAAACCTTTTGACAAGAAGTTGACAGCGATATATGAATTAATAAACTTAAGCAAGTAGACTTATTAGTTATTTCAACTTCAATGATTAATTTTGGACCAACTGCAGCCTTAAAAAGTTTTATCGATGCAATTGCAGTTGCTGAAAAAACTTTTTCATATAAATATTCAACAACCAATGATGCAATTGGATATTTAACTAATTTGAATGTTTTAGTGATTGGTGCACAAGGCTCAAGTTTTGGAATTTATCCTTGAGGTGACCATATTAAATGATTAAAAGGAACTTTTAATTTCCTTGGAGCTAAAGCGATTTATAACTTTGATATTTATGGCACCAAAACAACTGAAATTGCTAAATTAAGACCAAGTGAATATGTGCAAAGCATTCAAGAAGAGATTAAAACTCTAGTTAACAAAATAAAAAGCAACTTATAATTAGCTATTTTAAACCATTTAATGCATATTATGTGCCTTAAATGGTTTTTATAAAAATTTTAAAAAAAATACCAAAAGATTTAATAAAATTTATTTATAGGGTAAGTTTATGAGTAAGTTTTTTAAAAAGTTTTTCAGATTTAGCACATTATTAAGTTTATCTTTTGTAACATACAGTTGTACAAATATTACTAAAGAACCACAGTTAGTTGATGATAAAGAACCTAAACAAATTGAAGTTAGCTCTGATAATGAAATAAGCAAAGATCAATTAAATTTTGAAAATATTTTTGAGTTGCCAGAAGATAAAAAAAATATTGGCCAGCTCTTTGATAATTTAAAAAATGAATATGAAACTAAGCAAAAAACTAAATTTAGTAAAATGAGATTATATGGTTGAACAAAAAACAAACAAGGTCGTAAAACTGATAAAATTCATTTGACAATGCCAGCTCTTGGTAACAATAAAAGAAATTCCTTACTAAAATTTCGAAAAGATCTAGATCTAAGCAACCTTCCATGAGAATATAATCCCCAGGGGCATTTTGTTAATACATCTTTTGATGAAACTACTAGAGTTTTAACTATTAAATATGTTTTAAATAATAAAACATATTTACAAAAGATTTTTATCCCAAAAGCAATAGAAACAAATAATTTAGAAAATCTCAACATTAATAAAAACATTGAAAATGCTGATACAAAACAAGATGTTATTAAAAATGAAAATTCAAATATACATAAAGATTCAGTTGCAAAAACAAAAAAACAAAATTCAAACAACTTTAATAATAATGAGTTATTAAATAGCACAAAATCTTTAACAAATAAACCTGAAGAAAGTCTTCCTTCAATTACCTCCGTTAAAATATCAACCTGAAATATTCAGAATTTCGGTAATAAAAAAATCACAAAAGAAGATTTTAGAATTCAAGCATTAGCAGAAATAATTTCTCTTGAAAAATTGCAATTTATTTCAGTTCAAGAAGTTAATTACGAGGGATTTAATGGTGTAAGTACTTTGGTTGAAGTTTTAAATGAAAAATATAATTTGAACTTTAAGTTAGCTAAAAGTCCTAAGGGCTTAAAATCAAAAGATCGTCTTGATTCTCATGCTGTTTGAGAATCATATGGTATTTTATATAATGCTAATAGTTTTGAACAACTCGATAATAGTGGTTTTGAAGATTTTGAAGGTAAGAATGTTGTTTTTACTCGTCCATTATGAATGTCATATTGGAAAGTAAAAAATTCTACTACTAAATTTTGAATTATTAATGGTCATTTAGATGGTCCAGGAGCAAACCGTAAGTATAATGAAATATTAAGCCCAATAATTGATGGATACAAATGAAGCTCGCAAGGAGACCAGGAAGTTAAAGAATTTCTGGACATCCATAATGCTTTTGAAAAACTAAAGGACTTTTATCCAAGTAAAACATTAGAAGATTTAGTTATTTTTAATGGTGATACCAATATTAAAGAAAATCATTTTATAAAATCAAATAATTATTATTTATCTAAAAAGTACGAATTAGGATATAAAAATTCCCAATCTAAAAATGACATTGAATCTTACAAAACATCATTTTCCAAAAAACGTTATGTGAATCCATATGATAAATTTATTGCTTTTGATCCAAATGATGAATTTGAAGCTTTGGACGCAAAAGATTTTAAATTTGATTTAAAAAATGTATTCAATAATAAATTAGATTATCAAAAGTATTTAGATTTATATATTAAAGAAAAATCTAGTTCACAATTAACAAAAGAAGAATTAGCCTTAAAGTTATCTGACCATACTTTTGCTAATGCTTTAATTAAGATAAAAAACCCTTAATTTAATTATGCAAATAATGGATATTTTATGGTAAAATAACATTTATGAAAAATACAAATAAAATTGCATTATCATGTGAACTTTGTAGACGTAAAAATTACTATACTAATAAAAGTTTGGGGAACCCTAAACGTCTAAAAATTAAAAAATATTGCATTCATTGTGCTACACATAGCTTACATCAAGAAGAGGTCTAAAGTGGAAGAATTAATTAAAGTTAAAGACAAAAAACCAAAAAGATATTGAATTAGAAAGTTAGTTAAGGAAATTAAACGAGTACGTTGACCTGACTTTAAAACTAATAAGAAAAATTTTATAATGACAATTGTATTTGCATTTTTATTCACTGTGTTTGTTTCATTAGTAACATATGGACTAACTGAACTGTGGTCAGTTTTATCATTAAATTAATAATTAAGTAGATGGAGATTATATGGAAACTATATTTAAATGATATGTTATTTCTACAATGAGGGGTAAAGAAGATGCGGTTATTGAATCGCTAAACAACCGGATTGAAGCTGAAAATATCTTAAAAGATTTTGATTTAAATGCTAATGAAGGCTCTGCATTTAAAATATTTCAAAGACCAACTTTAACCCAACGTGAGTGGCAAAAAAAAGAAGAAGGCTTACCATACAAGATTAAAAAAGTAAATTTATATCCTGGATACATTTATGCCAAAATGCATATGTCTGATGAAGCATGGTATTTAGTGCGTAACACCCAATATGTTACTGGACTAATTGGATCATCTGGAAAAGGGGCAAAACCAACTCCAATTGGCATTTTAGAAATTAAAAAAATGTTTAAACTTGAAGCAGACTATTGACGTTCATTTGAAGCTGGTGAAGATATTTTTGGTTATTATCAACCTGGTGATATAGTTGAGATTATCGATGGTGTTTATACTGGACATGAAGGAGGAATTACTTCAATTAATAATAATGAAAAACAAGTAACCTTAAAATTTGAAAGTTATGGTAAAGAACAAGAAATTACTGTTTCAATTGATACAATTGTTAAACTAAAGGACAAAGATTAATAAGTAAAACACAAATTTTTCAATTTGTGTTTTTTAAAGGAGTTATTATGTTGAGAATAATCAGTGGGCTATATCGTAACCGTAAAATAAATTACCCTGATTTAAAAATTGCTAGGCCAACAACTGATAAGGTTCGCGAAGCAATTTTTTCATCATCACAATTTAAAATTCAAAATAGCTATGTTTTAGATCTATTTGCAGGTTCAGGAGCTTTAGCCATTGAAGCTTTAAGCAGAGGTGCAAAATTTGCTGATATTGTTGAAAAGAACAAGGATGCTTATAAAATCATTAATGCCAACCTTTCTTCATTGGGAATTAAAAATGCTAATTTATACCAAGTTAATGCCCTTGATTTTTTATTAACTAAAAAACAAAGATATGATTTTATCTTTCTTGATGCTCCTTATCAAGATTATGATTTAATAAGCCAAGCATTAACCTTAATATCCCAAAATAATATTTTAAATAATGAAGGAGAAATAATTTTAGAAACAGATAACATTTCTAAAATTATAATTCCTGCTTCCTTATATATTTATAAAGAACGTAAATATGGAAAAATATATGTCTATTATGTTGTCAAACGATAAAAAAATAACAATTGGTCAAATCTTAGAATTAACATGCCAAGAACTAAGTTATGAAGGACTAGGCACAACTCGTATTAATAATAAACCAATTTTAGTTAGTAATTTTTACCCTAATGAAGTAGCAAAAGTTAAAATTGCTAAAGTATATGCTAAATATTGTGTTGGGATAATTGTTGAAATGTTGCAATATTCAAAGCATAGGGCAAATAAGCAATTTACTAATTTAGATGCTATGCCATTAGCTAATTTAAATTATCAAGCCCAGCTTGAGTTTAAACAAAGATATTTAAATTCATTATTTAAACGCAATTTTGCTTGAATAAATTTAAAAGAAATTATTGAAGCAAACCAAGTTTTTAATTACCGAAATAAGGCTAAATTTTTGCTTTCAATAGTTAATAATAAATTATCATTAGCTTCTTATTTAAAAGATGCTAATGATTTAAGTTATGATACTTCAAATTTAAGTTTAAATAATTTAGAATTAAATAAGGTTTTAGAATTAATTTTACTAACCATTAATAACTTTTATAATTACAATGATAAATTAATGCATTTAAATTTTTTTAAAACAATATTAATTAGAATAAATCATCTTAACTTGGTTCAAGTAGGTTTTGAACTTGAACCAAGTTATGATTTACCTAAAAATTTAATTAATGAATTATTCTTAATTGACAATTTAATTGAAATATATATTTTAAAAAATAATCAATATTTAAAACTTGCATGCAAAGATCAATTTCAAATTTCTTTGTTAAACAAAACCTTTAATTTAAATCTTAACTCTTTTTTCCAAGTTAATAGTGAAATAGCTTTTAAAATGTTTACTTTAGTTAAAGAAATAAACCATACTAAATACAGCAAAGTATTAGATTTATTTTGTGGGGTTGGAATTATTTCTACTTTAGTTGCTAAAGATAATCAAGAAGTTTTAGGAATTGATATTACTAAAGAAGCTATTAATGATGCTCAAAGATATGTTTTAAATAACAATTTAAAACATAAATATATTGCTAAAGATATTTTTAAATCGCAACATATTTTGAATACTTTTATTGATCAAAATACTCTAAGTATCATCGATCCTCCTAGGAGTGGTTTGAATACTGAGTTAATTAATTATCTAAATCAAAACAATATAAATACCTTAATTTATATTTCGTGTAACCCGAGAACTTTAGTAAGAGATTTAAAAGATTTTTTAAATAATGGTTATAGTATAAACTGAATTCAACCTTTTGATATGTTTCCAAATACAGCACATATTGAATGTGTAGCTTTACTAACTAAATAAGCTATAAGAAGTTTTTTATTCTTAAAAAAGAAATTATATTAAATGGGCACCAAACTAATGTAAATATTGGTTAGGCTGCCCATTTTTTAGCAATAACTTCAATATATAAAAGTTAATTTTTATTTTGCAATATCAAGCTTTTTATGTTTTTCCTTCCATATATATATATATATATATATATATATATTATAATTAGATAATTAAAGATAAAAATATATAACAAAAATTTTAAAGAATTATATTTAGATTTTACATATAATGTTATATATAAAAAAAGAAGAAAGATAAAATAAAACAATGTAAATATTATAAAAATGCATTTTTTGTATTAGTTTATTATGGTTTACTAGAAAGTGGAAATATGAATTTATCGTTAAAAATAACATGCTCAAGAAATGTAGATTCTGAGATTTTAGACATCCTTAGAGATGGCAAATATCATGATGCAAAATTATCTACAAATAAAATTGAATTAAAAAGGGATCGTCGGGATGATAGATATATTGATTCATTAAGTAATGTTAAAATAGCATTAAAAAAAGAAGGTCAAGGATATTTAATCCTTATGGGAAACTTATCTCGTGATTTTCGCAGGCCTTATGGTGGGTCATTTTATATTGTTAAAAAAATTGATGAAATTTCAGACTTTAAACAAGTTAAGGGAGTTCCTGCAAGTATAAGATTTTCAACAATGGATGAAGACTTAACTACAAATGATGAACTTTCAGACTATATGCAAAAACTAATTGATAATCCTGAATTTAAATTTAATATTGATCAATTTTCAGAATTCATGGATATTTTTAAATTTTATAAAGATTTATCAGCTGAACTAAATAATAATTTTTCATTTGAAATAACATCAATTTCAAAGCCATATTATTTTATTCCGATTCATGTTAAAGATTTAAATTTAGAAATTAAAGAAGAAATTAAAGATCAAAATGGTCTGCTTAAGGGTTATAAAATTAGCGAGATTACTTATGAAAGACTTAAAAATGAAGTTAAAAGGCAAGTTTTAAAATTAATTAATATACACATTAAGGATAGTAATGAGCCACTTCGTTGAATTAAACGAGTTGGATATGACAACATTTTTTTATCTAATAAATTAAATATTTCAGAAAAAGATGTTGAAAATTTAAAACAATTTGAGGTTATTAACTCTAACATTGTCAAGAAAGAAGTAGTTTTATCCGGTGAATTTAAAAATAACGAAGACTATGAGAAGCATTTTAGTGCTTTAAACTTATATGATATGGGTCAAAAGATTAAGATTGATTCCATTGATAATTCGCTTCGTTTAATTAATCAAGGTGCAACTGGATCAGCCATTTCCCTTTTAGAATATTTAATTGGTGATAGTAAAATGCCTACTAAGCATTTAGAACCTACTGAGGTAACCAATAAATATACAAATGGTTTAAACAATTCACAGAAGCAAGCTTTTTTAATGGCTGTTGATGGGTCTCCTGTTAGTTTAATTAAAGGTCCTCCCGGAACTGGTAAAACACATGTTATTAATGCAATTGTTCAATATATAACTAAAGAATTAGGACAAAAAGTAGTAATTTCTTCACAAACACATATTGCCATTGATAATGTTTTAGACAAATTAATGCAAAATTTCGATATTATTATCCCAAATCGAATCACCAACCGAAAAAATAAATACAGCGGAAATGAAATAGATTCAACATTATATAAAACATGGGCACAAAAATTTTCTGAGCATAATAAGAATGTAACATATTTAAAATTATCGGCTGCTATGGAAAAACAAATGGCTCATTTTGCGGGTGAACCAAGATTTAAATATACTGAATATTCTTCACCAAGTAATTTTCCAGTAATTGGTATAACCACTACCTCAAGTGCTTTAGGTGGCAAGAAAGGTTTTGAAATCCTAAAAGGATATGATTGGCTTATTATTGATGAAGTAAGTAAATGTCCTATTAGCGAGGTGCTAAGATATTTACCATATGTAAGCAAGGTTATTTTGGTTGGAGATAATTACCAATTAGCACCATTATTAGAATTTTCAAAAGAAGATGTTAAAGATTTGCCTTCATATAATGAAGATAAATTTGAAAAACTTCAAAATATTTATGAGCAATCAGTTTTTGATAAAGTAATGGATAAAGCACAACAAGCAAATCGGTTAGTTCTTTTAAATGAAAACTATCGATCTGTAAAGTCAGTGCTTGCAGCTTATAACGTATTTTATGACAATAAACTTGAAAATAAACGTGAGCAAGTTAGACCCAATAAAGTTCGCTTCAATGTTACAGATAACAGTATTAACTATGATACTAATGATATTTTCTTTGTCGAGGTTTTAAATGGACAAGAAGCTAGAGAGGGAACTTCAAGATTTAATATTGAAGAAATAAATGCAACTGCATTTATTTTGAGAGATGTAATGCAAAAGGCAATTAATCCTGAAAATATTTCAGTAAGTGCTATTTTCCCTTATGCTGCTCAAATTGAAAAGTTCCAAAAGCAAAATATTGCTTTAATTAATGAAGCTAAAAAATTGTTTAAATCTTTTGAAATTGATACCGTAGATGCTTTCCAAGGTAAAGAATCAGATGTTGTTTTGGTTAATACAGTAGTCACTGATGCATCGCAACGAAATTTCCTAAATGATTTTAGGAGAATTAATGTCGCTATGTCACGGGCTAGAGATAAACTAATAATTTTTGGTAATAATCGTGTGCTTCGTCAAATTTCAATGAAAATACTTAATGGGCAAGAAAGAAAATATTTTAATGAAATAATTAGTTATATAACATCAAAAGGTAAATTTATTGAATATAATGGAGGTGAAGTAAAACATGCAGATAAAAGCAAAAGTAGCTTTAAGCTTGCCTAATAAATATTACAAAATAACTTTAAAGTATGATACATTCCAAAAAGCAACGTGAGATCAATATTTCATTGCATCCTTAGTTTATAATACAAATTATGAAAGCGATGCACATGTTTATATTAATGAAATTACAGGAAATGGTTCTTTAAACCAACATTTTAAAATACTTTATGATGAAATAATTAAAATGGAACCTGAACAAATTAAAGGTATTTTAGAAAATTCTTTATACCCTATCACCATAGTGGAGCAAAAGAATCATTTTAAATATTATGAAATATTTGATGCGACTAGGTTTAATAACCAAGTTTTTCATGGTAATTTAGAAAATGATAAGGATTTATTAGCAAAGATGCTGCTTCCTACAAGGAAAGAAGTTAAGTTATTAAGCATTGATTTTGATATTCAAGTTGGTAAAGTAGTAAAAAATATCTATAATACTATTTTTAGTGATGCTGAAATAAAAGTTGATCTAGATAATGAACAATATTACCAAATTTCAAAAGAAAATTTTTTATCAGTCTACGAAAAAGAAGACATCTATAGTGATTGAATGCCAATGATAGGAAATAAAATCACACAAGGAAATTGAAATGTGCTAACTAAACTAGTTGCTGATTCTTGGGGTAAGGTTAAATATACTTATAAAACTAAAGATGATAATCTTGCAGTTTTATTACCGGATGGAATCCAAGAAACATCCGTTATTAGTGCTTATGGTTTATTATTTTATAAAGATGTCAAACATTCTTTTGATATAAAAAATCAAGATAAATTTATTGAAGCAGTTGAGTTTATGAAAACAAAAAATTACTTAGCAGAATATCCGCAAAAAAGTTTAATCAGTCTATTAAATATACTTCCTTGGAAAAAAGCTCAAGAAATTATTCAACTTACACTTCAACGTAAAAAATTAAAAGATGTAATTGAGGCAGCTTTAAAACTAATTAAAGAAGGTCATAGCACCGGGTGAGAAAAACCAACTTTAATGGTAATTAAAAACCAGGCTCCAAAGCGCTATTACAAATACCTTTATAAATTAGATAGTGATTTAGGATTTGAGGATGCTGATTTATTAGATATTGATGATATTGATTTAAATCAAGAAGATAAAAAACGTAAAGATGCATACTTTGAGAAAAGAGACAATTATCTTAAAGAAATTAACCAAATGGTTGGTGATATGACAACTTCTGGTGTAAGAGAAAATCTCAAAAAACTTCAAAAGGATAAGTTAGTTAATTCAGTTAAGAAATTTTTAAATGATGTTCAAGGACACAACAAAGGTGGTCTTGAAAAATTATCATTAGAAGAACTTGCGAAAAAATATGAAGAAATTAAAAGAGTATATAATGGTGACTATGCTAAGGTTAAAGAACGTTGTGATAAACTAGCTGATTAATATATTATGAAATATTTATTTTTTGATATTGAGTGTGCTGATGGTTTAAAAGCAATTTGTGAATATGGATATGTTCTTACAGATGTAAATTTTAATATTCTTGAAAAACAAAATATTTTAATTAATCCTGAAACTGAATTTAACTTAACTGGTCGAAAAAATCGCCCCGATCTAGTTCTTACTTACCCCCACGAAGTATATTATAAGCAACTTTCTTTTGAATATTATTATCAAACTATTAAAGAATTAATGGTGCAGGATGATTTAGTAATTTTTGGCTATGCTGTAGAGAATGATATTAGTTTTTTAGCTGGAAGTATAAAACGTTATAACCTGGATTTTTTTAATTATATTTCTTATGATATACAAAAGCTTGTTAGTGTTTTAAATAATGATGGAACAAACCATCCTTCATTAGAAAAAGTGTTTAATGATTTACTAAATAGTGGGGATGAAGTAAACTTGCAAGATCACAAAGCTTGTGATGATGCACATAAGTCAATGCTTGTCTTAAAAGAACTAACCAGCACACAAAACTTAAATACAATAGAATTGCTTCATTTATACCCAGATCTAAAATATAAAACATTTGATTATTTAAAACAACGCGAACAAATTCTAAAATTGAGAAAAGAAACACGTAAGAAAGAACAAATTGCAAAAAGAGTAAGGAGAGAAGAACGTAAAAGACGACAAGAGTTAAAACGAAAGAAAAAATTTGATCAATTTTGAGAAACAACTTTAAAACTCGCTAAAGAAGGTGGATTTGAAAATATAAATGTCCCTGAAGAATCATTGAAAGATATCCTTAAAGCAATTAATTATTATGAAAGAATTAAATTACACAAAAAACAAAATGTTAAAAATCAAATTAAAGATAATTTCAACAATGAAACATTTGAAGAATTTTTTGAAAAATCCTTAATCTTATCTAAAGAAGGAGGCTTTGAAAATATAACATCTGAACCATTGCTTAAATCATTTTTAAAATTAGTGAAACAACATCATTATCTTAATCTAAAATATTATAAACATCAAAACCAAAAAACTGTCCAAAAAAATATAGCCAAGCCTTTTGAAGAAATTTGAGAAGTGGCCTTAAATTTAGCCAAAAGTTAAATAATGTAACTTAATAAAAGTAAACAAGAATAAATGTTCTAAAGTAAACGAAAAGCTAACAATAATTGTTAGCTTTTTATTTTAATATTTTGCATGATCAAGTTTTTACAATATATATATATATATATATATATGAATTATAATTAATTTAAATAAATAACTAACATAATAAATTTTTTGTTCTTCAAATTTATTATGTTACTACATATCATTCTGTCTATATAAACTTTGTAAGGAGTAAAATGTCAAATAATAATAAATCGCTCACCAGCATTGAGTTATTACAAAAACTACAAGAAATATTTATAAAATCCGGCTTTGCAATTATTTCATGTGGGATTCGTATAAATAATTTTATAAAATTTAAAATTTTAAAACATAATCAAGAATATTTTATAAATGTAAATATCCGTAATATTGCTAGTGCATACTTACCAAATAAACCTGATGTAATGAGAAGACAAGTTAACAAACTTAATTTTAATGATATTCCTGATAATACTGGAAATAATGCAACAATGCTATTAGGACTTTGAGATATTAATGGTAAAAAAGTTTTAGTTGCTTGAAATCCATTTTTATTTATCCACCATGAAAAAAACCGCTCTTGCTATGTATTAAAAGAAAGTTTAAATAAAGCATCACAATATGGTTTATATCAAGGTAAGGATTCAGGTACAAATATTTTAGTATGTTCTGAAAATAATTTTGAAAAACTATTATCAGTTTATCTAGAAATTTATAAGGCAGATTAAGATGAGTATTTTAAAAAAGGATTTTGTATACGTAGATTTATTTGCTGGAATTGGTGGCTTTGCTCTAGCAATGCAAAAATATAGCAATAATAGCAAATGTTTATTTGCTTCTGAAATTAATGAAGCAGCTGCGCAAACATATGAACAAAATTTTAAACATAAACCTTTGGGAGATATCCAATTGTTAAATTTTAATAATTTATATCAAAAAAATATTGATGTAGTTTGTGCTGGTTTTCCATGTCAAACATTTTCCAAAGGTGGCAAGCAGGAGGGGTTTAATGATTCACGTGGCACACTGTTTCGTGAAATAATTAGATTAATTGAAACAAAGCAAGATATTAAGCAAAGACCAAAGATATTAATTTTAGAAAATGTCCAAAATTTAATTACTCATGATAGTGGTAATACATGAAACACAATTTATAATGAAATATCAAATGCTGGATATAATGTGGTTAAAAAACCACTAGTTGCAAGCCCTAAAGATTTTGGAGTTCCACAACTAAGAAATAGGGCAATAATACTAGCAGTGAGAAAAGATATATACAATGGTCCTATCAATTTAGAAATTAAAAAAGTTAAACAAAATACACCTACTATTTCTAAAATCATACAAGATGAGTTACAAATTAGCAATAAAGCAAAATATCAATTATCTAAAATGCAATTACAAACCCTAAAATGTTGGAATAACTTTATAGAGATTATTCCAAAAAACAACAGAGTCTTAGGTTTTCCCATTTGGGTTGATGAATTTGGATTAAATTATGATATTTCAAATTTACCAATTTGAAAACAATCCATTATTAAACGAAACAGAACTTTATATTTTGAATATAAAGAAAAAATTGATAAATGACTAGAAAAGTGAAAGGTTAAAGATATTTTAAATAAAACAATGCGTAAATTTGAATGACAAGCTGGCTTGGATTTAGATAATCTTTTCGAAGGAATTATTCAATTCCGTCCTAGCGGAATTAGAGTCAAAAGACCTACAGAATCCCCAGCATTAGTAGCAATGGACCATCGCCCAATCTATGGACCTCAAAAAAGGTATTTTACTCCTGTTGAATGTTTAAGGTTACAAAGTTTTCCAGATAGTTTTAAATATATAGGAAATGAAAAAGAATTATTTAAACAATTAGGCAATGCAGTTAATGTTACTGTAATATATTCTATATTTAAACATTTTATTAAATATATTAATAAAATGAGAAAGGTTAATAACAATGAATAATACTAAGAAGTACGATATAACTATAGGATCTGGTTTTATAAAAAATTTTCAATTTGAAAATTATAAACTTGAACGTGTTTTTTCTGAATTTATCGATAATTCTTTACAAAGTTTCTTAGACAACCAGGATATTTTAAAAAACCTTGAAGATGGTAAAAAGTGTAAAGTTTCAATTATTTGAGATAAAAATCAAATTATTATTGAAGATAATTCGTTTGGTATGAATGAGGAAGAATTTGGTAGAGCTTTAAAACTAAATGCAAAAAACCCAAATGCAAATAAAGATAATCAGTTAGGGATGTATGGCATAAGCTTAAAATATGCTTCTGTTTACTTAGGTAATAAATATACAATATCCACAACAAGATATGATTCTGGTTCTAGAATTAGTGCGTCTGTTGATATTGATGAGTTATCGGAAAATAATCCAAACGAAATTGAAGCAATCTTTGACCATGATCAAAAAGAAAACCATGGGACAATTATAACAATTACTAAATTAGTAAAAGAACTTAATAACCCAAATAAGGAAAATGAGCTGCGTGAAAAGCTTGGTACAATCTATCACCATTATTTAGAGAGGGGTATTTTAAATATTACGTTAAATAAAATACCTATAAAGTATGAAAAGCCTGAAATATATATGGATGAAAATCAGCAAAGATATATTCGTAATATTAATGATTCATTTACTTTTAAAAATATAACATACGAATTCACAGGTTGAATAGGAATCCTTAATAAAGGAAATCGTAGTAAAACTGGTCTAAACATGATGCAAGCAAATAGGTGTATTGCACTTAACTATAAACCTGAAAAAATATTTGATAAAGGTAATTTATTTCCAACCCTCCGAGTAGTTGGGGAAATAAGATTTGAAGGAAAAAATTATGTTTTATCCTATACTAAAGATAAATTTGTTTGGAATCACGATGGTGCAGAGGATAAATTTCTTGAGAAATTAGCTTCAAATGAAAGCGTCTCATATATTATTAAACAATCTAAAAAAATTCGTGTAAAAGATGATGATAGAAAAATTAGTAATCAAACTAAAAAGATCTTGTCAGATAGTGCAGCAAGTACACCAACTATTAAAGAAGATATTAACAATAATGAGGAAAAATCAGTTAAAGAACTCCCAAAGAATGAATTTGAAAAAGATGTTGATGAAATTATATTTGAAAAATATAATGTTTTAGTAAATGATCAATTGGTTTATTTATATGTATCAATTCAAAGGCTTTCTTCAGATGTAGATTGCTTACAGTTTGATAAATATAAAGATGGCTATTCTCTTATTATAAATATTAATAATCAGTTTTATGTTAATAAATTTAAAAAAAGCGGAACAATTGCATCAGTTAATTCAATTATTATAATATTAGTTCAGAGTATGCTTCAAAGCCAAAGTTTGGGTATTAAATTGGCTGATTCTATAAAATTGCTTGACACAATTAATGAGATTATGGTTAAACAAAATGGATAGCAATAAAATTATTTTAACTAAAGTTGTTGAAGATAAAAAAGTTGCAGATAACTATATAAATTTAGCCAAATTAAACGGTTTTTATATAAAAAAATTTAAAGAATTTCTTGCAAAATCAGAAGATAGTCAAACAATTTCTCATATTCTTTCAAATTCATATCAAGCAATTTATAATTTTCAAAATCCAACTGGTAATATTAATCAATATAGTCCTGTTAAAATATTATGTTTAGGCAAGGTACAAAGTGGGAAAACATCATTTTTTTTAGCATCAACGGCGCTGGCATTTGATAATGGGTATGATATTGCTTATATACTAGCTGGGACTAAATTAAAATTAAAAGACCAAAATTTTAATAGACTAGTTGACGGATTCAAAAATAACGAGAAAGTAAAAATTTTTAATTTAAATTCCTCATTTAAGGAAGATATAAAGGATTTAATTAAACAAGGATGTAAAATTATATTAGTTGTTTTAAAAAATCCTGCAGAAAATACTAATTTGGGGAAAATGATGCAATTGGCAAAATTATATTCTGAAATACCATCAATTGTTATCGATGATGAGGGAGATGAATTTACTCCAGGAGCTCCAAAATCTAAAAAAAAGGGAATATCTAATAAAACTCATGACAATATAGTTGATATTATTACTTCTTTTAAGATATGCACATTTTTATCAGTTACAGCAACCCCACAAGCTAATTTACTCATTTCAACCTATGACCATATCTCACCTGATAGAGCTTTATTGGTTAAGCCAGGAAAAAATTATACTGGAGGAAGATCCTTTTTTGATACTATTGATAATCCACATATAAAAGTAATTGATGATAATGATGATTTTGAAAATTCAATACCTGATTCATTTAAAGAAGCCTTATATTTATTTATTTTTTCATGTGCCTTAAAGCGAGCACAAGGAGACTATAAACCTTTTTCAATGCTTGTACATCCTTCTTCATTTAACAAAATCCAAGATATTGTTGGGTTACGTATAAAAAAATATATTAATACAACAATTACTTCGGGACTTGAAGATAAAAATTCTATATATTTTGATGATCTTAAAACTGAAATAAGTAAATGTTACAAAGAATATTATGAATTAAATAATGGTATTATCAAAATTGAGTTTAAAAAAATAGTTAATGAACTTTCCAATGTTGTAAAAAATATTAATTTACAAGTGATCAACCATAATAATATTGAAAAGGAAAAAACAAACTTTCTTTATAACATTAAAGTAGGTGGCAACATGTTAGGACGCGGCCTTACTTTGGATCGTTTAATCGTTTCATATATTTACCGAGATTCAAAAGAGGCACAAGTAGACACTATGTATCAAAGATGCCGCTGATTTGGATATAAAAATAATTATTTTGATATTTGCAGAGTATTTATGACTAAAGAACTACAAAGAAAATTTATGGCTATTGTATCAAATGAGGATCATATGTGAAATGCTTTTCAAGCATTTTTAGAGTCAAATTTGAATCTAAAGCAGTTTAAACGAACCTTTTTATTAGAACATGATAACTTAGTTTTAACACGCAAAAGTGTGTCAAATACTGTTAGTTTAAAAGTTATTTCATATGGTAATAAAGAAGATTTATCTGTAGAATTAACCAACCAACAAAAAGAACATAATCGAAATTTATATTTAAATTTTTGTAAAAAATATGGATCAAAAGGAAAATTAATTGATTTTGACACATCGCAAGAACATAATCAAAGGCATTTATTGTTAATGCTAAGTTTTAATGAGTTTTATAATGAATTTTTATCTAAACTTGTTTTTGGATTTACTAGTCCATTTAGTCTAGAAAGTTTTGCAATAATTAATAATAGAATAAAACAAGGGTTACAAAGTGATGAAATTTTAATTATGCTTATGAGGTATCAAAAAGGTCAGTATCGTTCTTATACTGATTCCACAAACACATCTATAAAAAGATTGTTTCAAGGTCAAAATCATGGAACTAAATTTTCTGGTGATAGGTACCCAGTTGATATAAATGGAAATGATTATACAAATATTCCATTCATTCAAATACATATGGTAGATATTTTTAATAAAACGCCTATATTTGAATCATGTATCCCATTAATAACTTTTAATAATCCTTTAACAGCTCAAACAATAAAATTAGTTACAGGAGATAATGTTTATGAATAAAGAATCGAAATATTTTGGAAATTTTCTAAAAGATCAGTGACTTTCAAATAATGTTTTTATGTTTGAAAGTGAAGATGGAATTAAAACTATTTTCATTAAAAATAGTAACAATTTGGCTAAAACTATGAATAATGCAACAGATAACTTGCATTATTCAATTAATGGGAGATACACAGATGGCAATACCACTTATTATTTTCATACTATCTCGTGCTTAAGGCAAGATAATAAATCAAAAGAACAGTTTCAAATTATTTATGATTATTTATTTAAATCTATTGATAAACCTCAAGCTGGTGAAGATATTTTTAATTTGCTTGACTCTTTAGAAATATTATTTAAATCTACACCAGCACAAGATTTAAAAAGAATGCAAAGCATTTCCTATTTAATATTATTATTTTGTATTTATAGTCATAAAAGTAATTTAAAAAGTATTTATAGTAAATTTAATGATCTTGATTATCTTGAGAAAGGTGTTATACAATTAAATTTTGAAACTTCAATCATTTTAAAAGGTTCATTAACTGGCAATAGGATTCACCGATTTGCACATGATTTATTAACTTCAGCGCAAAATAATTTATACTATGTATCAATTTTGCTTGAAAAAGATGATAATGGAGTTAGTCTTTATGATTTATTTTTAAAAGTAAGTTTTTTAATTAAAGATCCTATTTTCCATTTATATTTAGAAATGCTTAAAATTAAGTGTGAAATTTCTAGTTTAAATAAAGGTGTAAGTTATAATTTAAATTATGCTTTAGATCAATTGAAAATTTTTAAAAAAGAGCAATTACCAATTTTAGAAATTAACTCAAAGTACTGCGATATTAGTAATATTAAATATGATATTGATTGTAAAAAGCTAAATTCACTTAATATAAGTGAATTTAGTGATGAAATTAGAAAGAATCTTACTTGGTAAGATAAAGGAGAAAAATGGATTTAAAAGAATATAATAAAGTTAAAGATTTTACATACTTAGAATATTGTGATTATTTACAAAATAAATATGGAATAGGTCTTGGCCCATACTTTAAGGAAAATTGAGTTAAAAATCCAAAGATTACGAGAACTAAAGAAGGTTTGTTTGCACATCATAAATATGAAGATCATGCAATTATGTTATCTACCTTGGAATATGCAAAAAATAATCCTTATGAATGACAATTACCTGAAAACTTAGTATATTGAATTATCTAGAACATTTATTCTTACATATTTTAATTGTCCAATACCCTGCTAAAAATAAAAACAAGCATGAAAATGTCGGTTATGGTGGTGTAGTTAATTTCTTAGTACCAGAATTAAATGATGTTTATTCTGGTTTCATGCCTGAAAGTGGTTGAAAAATTAAACCATATTCAGTTATAAAAGATCACAAAGATGTTTATTTACAATTACTTAAAAAATTTAAAAATATAATGAAAAATGACCCAAATTTCTCGCCGCTATCTTTATTATCTTCGTGACCTTATAACAAAGGTGTATGAAGCATTTATAATAACTTAGAATTATATAATGAAATATTAGATCTATAAAATTTTTACTAGTTGCCTATAATATTGGTTGCAAGTAACTAGTATTATGTTAAAATAAATTTTTTATATTGTGTAAATACCAAATTTATATATTAATATTTATATATATATATATATATAATGTTATAATATAAATATAATTAAAGGAAAATACAAAAAGGACAAAATATGAGACTTAAACGAAAATACAAAATAGTTTTAATATCCCTTGGTTCTGCAATGGGTATAACTACTATTTTTACAACTGTGCAATCATTGCAAATAGATTCTAAAAATAGTCATAAGTATAATGTGCAACAAACTGTTAATACCTTCTTAGACAACAATACTGCTGATCCTAAGAATTCATATCCAAATACTTATGATGCAAATTTAGATCGTAAACCAAGAGAACCCGAACCAACTCCTCCTAAAGAAGTTGAAGAGCCTCTTACAATACTTCCAGATCCCCCAAAGATTATTGATGATAAAAAAGAGGAACCTAAACCAGTGGACCCTCCTAAATTAGAAGAAGATGCATTGCCAATTCCTACTCCTGTTCCGCCAGTAGAAGACACTAAACCCGTTGAACCAGATGTTCCAATTCAAAAAACTCCAATTGAGGTAAAACCTGAACCGGATAAAGAACCTTATGAAAGAGTGCAACGTCGCGAACGGAAAGAAATTAACCAAGGTGGTATTAAATTTACAGCTGATATTGCATATTTAAATCCCCCTAAAACTGAAAGATATGATCGGGATCGAGGAATTGCGAACCGGATTGCATATCAAAATGAATTTCAAGAAGTTGAAGGTATTTATAATGCTTTAACGGAAGCAAATATTAAAATTTCTGTGGAAAGATCGCAAAAAGGCGCTAAAGATGCAGATTGACTTTTCCAAAATTCAAACACTTCATTCCATGAAGTATTGCATGATGAAAAGTTAGATATTGAAGCTCAAATTGATTTCTTTAAACGTAGTGGCGATGGTGCTATTGAAGCATTAGGTAACTTATATGCAAGGTATTTTAGACTTTTAGAAAAACCTGAAAAACTTAAAGAATATCTTGATGAAACTGGTTTAAAAAACTTTGATAAATGATGAAACATGACCAAGATCTTCAAATACCGGCCTCCACGTGCAAATCAAGATGTTGAAGTTCCTCTTGGTAAATTATTGCTTTTAATGCATATTGATCAATCTAAAATTAATAAAGTTAGCGATCGTGTTAAAAAATACCTAGAAGAAGGTTTTGTAATTTCAGAAAGCGGACAAGTATGAGTTAATGAAAATGGTGAATGAGAATCATATGTTTATTCACCACCAGTTAACAATGTTCAATTAAGAATCCAATACGATAATAAAAATCGTCGTGTTTTATGAAATAACGAAACATGGCCTGGTCGTAATTCTGATGACATAAGATTAGGCAATTACAACGGTTGAACTAAAACTTGGGCAAACCAAGAATTTGAACAAAATGGATATGCTGATTTAATTGCAGGATTTCATGGTATCACAATTAATAGGTTTATTAATAATAAACCTGAAGAAGGAAAACTCAAAGAAGCTATTGTTGTTGAAATTGATGTTGAACAACCAAAAGCATATCAAAATGCTCAAGCATTAATTGAAAGACTTCAAAAAAATAACGTTAAAATTACTGGTTATCGTATTAAAAGTATTGGAAGAGTTGGGGCAAACCAAGATATGGATAAAATCTTTGCTGCTTTACCAAACAAATTGCCAATGCTTGAATTATTCTTCGCGTCAAAAAATACAACTGCCTTAAAATATATTAAAGGTAAAGAAATTGACGAATTAGCCATGTATACAGACCAAAAATTAAATGCTTTAGCAAACGACTGGGCATTTAATCCATGGGCTTTAAATAAAGTTGCTTGAGTCAACATGGATGATTACAATATATCATGAGGTGCTTTAAATAGCCAAGAAAGAATTTATTCTCGAATTAGTTTTGACAATTTAGCCTTTGATGAAGAAGACGTTATCGTTAATGGAAAATATGATTTAACAATCATTAACGATGGCTTAAGAATGGCTTATTGAGCTAGAAACAACGAAAGAATCTTCCAAGGTGGTTGAGGTGGTGGTAATAAGCCTGATAGTCAAAGGGATGGAAACTCATGGCCTCTTGGCTTAGATTTCAGTAATGCACCAAGTATCAAAACATTAGCGGGTATGGTATTTGAAGACGTGTTAGGAAATAATAGTACTGTTCGTAAACTACGTAGAATTAAATTATTCAATGACTCAGATATTTGATCTGTATCTGCCTTTGAAATGAACAATGCACAATTTAGCAAAATTCTAATTACTGGCGAGCCAGGTGATCCAAGCAAGATCTTCTTTAGCAATGGTAAAGAAACCAAGAAGATAATGATGAGGGCACTAGAACCTGGAAAAGGTGAAAAACTTAATGCAGAAGGTGCTGGCAACTTACGTACTTTATTAAATAATAGTGATGGAACCTTTAATTCAAACACCGAAATTATTGTTCAAGCAGGGGAACAAGCATTACTAGATTCTTTAAAATCTGCTGGGTTTAATGCAAGGTATGAAGTTGAGGATGACAAATATATCATTTTATAATTAACAAAAACAATATGTGTACAAGCATATTGTTTTTATATATAAATTTTATTAGTCTAAATACACAATAAATGCATTTAATTGAATAAATTAGGTGCATACAATTTTATGGTTGTTTTTCTATCCCAATGTGATAAATATTCATTAAATAAGAATTATAAGAAATTTAATTATTACCGGTGATTAATAAGTAATTTAAACAAAAAAAACTTAGCCATGAGCTAAGTTTTAAGTTAGTCTTTATTTTGTTCATGTTGTTGTAGACTTGGTTTTATCATATTTTGTGCTTTATAGTTTTTAAAACTGATCAATTTAATAACAAATGGGTTAAAGTATTTTTCGGTAAAGCCTTGCACAAATAAGTATAAAAATGGTGCTAACAATGTACCAAGCAACATTGCAAAAGTTCCAGCTAAAATACCATTATATGCTTGTGCACTTGGGTTTGTTAAAGTTCAAGAAATGCCAAGGTTATTTGTGTAAGCAGCAAAGCCATTTGAATAGGTATCTTCAAATAATAAATTCGGCAATTGCTGTGCTAAACCTCTGGCTGGATTAATTGCAGCAGACCCCGTTAATATTCCCATTCAAACGCTAAATGAAATAATTGCCATAATAAATGTATCACGGTATTTATTATCAATTCTTGGTGAAAAAATTGGTACTAATAATACAACTGTCACAATCATTTCAAAGAAGAAAATTCATGTTGAGCCTGAGGCCATTATTGATCCTTCACCATTTTTAACCACAAAAGGTGAAAATGATTTTTTAGCAGCTACTAGTGAGTTAATTGGTGCATTAGCAACATAAGTATCGCCTACGTTTGCCTTTCCAACTGCATAAATAATTGCACCTGCAATAAAAGCCCCAATTACTTGCATTAAGATTTTAAATAAAGTATATTTACCATCATTTGTCCCATTTAAATATCTTGTAATTGAAACAGCCGGATTTAAATCACAACTAAATCTTAGAAAAATAAATAATACTAATCCAACTGCCACAAAACCCGCAAAGAAACCAACCAAGACTGGGTGAATCAAATATTCTTCTATAATAATGGGGTGGCCATCTTTATCTTTAATAAAGGTACTAAGGCCTGCTAATAATAATGAAAGCATAATTGTACCAATTATTTCAGAAATACCATGAATTAATCAAGTTTTTGGATCCTTTGGTTTTTCTGCATTTAAACGTTTATCTTTGGTTAATTTAAAATAACTAAAGAGCGATTGAGTTTTTAAGGTTTGCTTTTGTTTATCCATTTTTAATTTTTCCATTTTCTAAAATAATTAAGGCATTTTCAAAGTTGTTATTTTGAGCTGCATCTGCATGATCTAACGTTACTTTAGCAATTTGGGTAAGGGCTAAATCAGTTAGAAATGCTTGGTGTGAGGTAATTAACACATTTGGCATTTCAATTAATTCTTTTCATTGAGGATCTAGGTTCTTTAAATCTTCAATACGAGCTGAAACATCTTCGTAAAATCTTCCTTCTTCGCGCTCTAACACATCAGTTGCTAAACCACGGATTTTTCCAGATTTAAGAGCCTTAATAATTGCTTCTAAGTCTAATATTTCACCACGGGCGGTATTAACTACAATAACCCCATCTTTCATTTTATTAACTGCAGCTTGATCTAATAAATATTTTGTTGATGGTAGCAATGGACAGTGAATTGAAATGAAATCTGACTCTTCTAGTAATTTACTTAATGAAACAAATTCAATTTCTAATTTTGCAGCTAAATCAGGGAAGTTTTCTTGTGCATAGGCATCAAATACTAATACTCTTGCACCAGTTGCTTTGGCAATTTTAATAAATGTTTGCCCAATTTTTCCTGAACCAATTACTCCAACTGTTGAATTTGCAATACATTTACCATCTAATCCGTTTAAAGAAAAGTTGTATTGTTCAACTCGTTTATTTGCTTGAATTAAATTTCTATTTAGTGCTGATAAACCGGCAAAGGCAAATTCTCCAATGCTTTCAGCTGAGTAATTAAAGATTCTAAAAACATTAATCCCTAATTTGTTAGCTGTTGCAATATCAATCTTATTATATCCCATTGATCTTTGAAATCAATGTCTTACCCCCAACTTTGCTAAAACATCTAAAATTACTTTATCTCCGTATGTATTAACAAAGGCACAAACTGCATCATATCCTTTGGCCAAAGAAGCAGTATTAAGGTTTAAATTTTCTTTGAAAAATGTAATTTGGTGTCTGCTTTCATTATACTTTTCAAAATATTTTATGTCATAATCTTTCGCATCAAAAAATGCTATTTTCATTCTGTCTCCTATTTCTAATTTTGTGAATTTAAAATAACTTATAAAGTTATTTAAAATTATATAAAATTATGCCTATAACGTAAATAAAAAATGCGGAATTTATAATGAAAATTGTTAATGAATATTTTGATATTTTTGTTTACAAATTTTAAAAATATAATATAATTATAAAGCCATTTGAACAATAACCTACTAACCTGGTCAGGATAGAGATATAGCAGCCATATGAAGAAGTATTGTGTCAGGTGGTCTTTTTTTATATTTTAATAAAGGAGTAATTTATGGATATATTTTTTAAAAATAATGAATTTTTATTTAAATTACGAGTTGGTTATTTAGTTAAACATGATAATAAAATTTTATTATCAAAAAATCCAAACGGTACATATTTTTATTTACCCGGGGGCAAAATTGAATTTGGCGAAACTTCGAGCAATGCCCTTAAACGTGAAATATTTGAAGAATTAAAACTTATTCCCAATACAATTAAGGAATTATTTCACGAAGAAACTTTTTATTATTCAGACTTTTTTAAAGCAAACGTGCATGAAATTTGTTTTTATTTTGAGGTAAATTTAAACATGCCCAAGCATATGTTAAATGATGAATTTGAAATTTGTGAAACTCCAACTAAAAGACCATATTTTAAATGGGTTAACGAACAAGACTTAGAAAATATAAATTTTGTTCCCCAATCAATTTTAAAATACCTTAATAAACCAAATGCTTTGAATAAATCATAGTATTTGGTTTATTTTTATACTTAAAATATAAAAAGAAAACCAAGATTCATCTTGGTTTATTAAACATTTAGTTATTTTCGAATTCATCATAAGTTTCATTGTAATCTAGATCAAAATCATAACTTTCTTGCATTGGTTCATTTTCAACATCCTCAATGATTTGATCAAGTGAAAATTGTTCTATTTCAGCTCTTAATTCTTCAGTAAATGTTGGCTCTGGTTCTTTATGTTTATCAGGGAAATATGAAGCAAAACTACGAATGTCATATTTACCTTTTAATTCATAATTAGAGTTAGTTCCGGCAGGAATTTTTTGACCTAAAATAATGTTTTCTTTTAATCCTTCAAGCATATCGATGCGTTTACCAATTGATGAATTAACTAAGATCTTTGCTGTTTCTTGGAAAGAAGCAGCAGCTAGGAACGACGTAGATTGAAGCGGAATTTGTTTAGCTCCAGAAATTTTTGGTTTACCATATGCAGGACGTAATCCTTTAGCTAATAATTTAGCATTTTCAGTTTGGTAAACATAAGTATCAACTAATGATCCACTAAATAATCTTGAATCGCCTGGATCAATAATTAAAATTTTTGACAACATTTGTGAAATAATAATTTCAATATATTTATCGGCAATTGTAATACCTTGGAGACGGTATAGTCGTTGAATTTCTTTAAGTAAGTAATTTTGTACAGTTCTTACATCGGTGGTATTTAATAATTGGTTTAAAACAATTGGACCATCAAAGATTTTTTGACCAGGAACAACCTTATCTCCTTCTTTTACTCTTAATCTTTGAGTAGTTGATCCAGTTACAAATTCATTAAGTAAATTGCCTTGATCGTCTGTTGTTGCAATTGTAACTTGTGTTAAGTCAGCAAATTTTTTGGCATCCTTACTTAAGATTTGTTCTATTTTTGTAATAGTACCATTTCATTTAGAAATTGCGGCTGTTTTACCTCATGGATTATCATAAGCATCGATCAACTCAATTAAACGACCAAACCCACCAGTAATATCTTCAACTCCGGCAACCCCTCCAGTATGGAAAGTACGCATGGTTAGCTGAGTTCCAGGTTCACCAATTGATTGAGCAGCTACAATACCAACGGCTTCACCAATATTTACAACACGGTTGGTTGCTAAATCTTTTCCATAACAAACCTTACATACCCCGTTTTTGGTGTGACATGATAAAACTGAACGAATATCAACAGTTTCTAACTTTAATTCATTAGCTAAGTAATTTGCAATTTGAGGTGTAATTAATTTGTTCGCTGCAATTACTAAGTTACCATCATTATCGTAAATGGCTTTATTTGTATATCTTCCTTCAATTCTTTCGTATAGGGATTCAATGACAACATTTGTTTTAGTATCTTTAATATTTTTAACGACAAACCCAAAATCTGAACCACAGTCTTCTTCACGTACTACAATACTTTGTGCCACGTCAATTAATCTACGTGTTAAATACCCAGATTTAGCAGTGTTAAGTGCTGTATCGGTAAGTCCTTTACGTGCACCATGGGTTGATGAATAAAATTCGTAGGCACTAAGACCATTTAAGAAAGATGACTTAACAGGGATTTCGATGGTAGAACGTACGACACGTTCATTTTCAGCATCGGCTTTTAATGTTTTGGTGTTGTTTGACATCAGTCCACGCATACCGGCCAGCTGAATTAAGTTAGAAGTATTTCCGCGAGCCCCAGAAGACATCATCATAAATAATGGATTATCTACTTCTAAATTAGTTATTTCCTTAAGGGATTTTTCGACTTTATCTTTGACTTTTGACCATTTTTCAATTGTTAATTTATAACGTTCATCATCTGTTAAATAACCATTTTCAAAATATGTTTTTAATTCAGCGATATATTCATCACCTTCTTTTATATAATCTTTAGTTAATTCAGAAGTTTTAACATCATTCATTGAAATAGTAATTCCTGAAATAGTTGAATAATGGAATCCTAATTCTTTAATATTATCTAAAATTTCAGCAACGTAGTTGGAATATTTAAACCAAACAGTTTCTAAGGCTTTTGAATATTGTTCTAAAGTTCAATCTAATTGTTCTAATGATTCATTAGGAGAATGTGAAAAAGTGTATTTGTCAAATTCTTCAATAATAAAATTATTTAATAATTTAGCATGTGTATCAGGTAATAATTCACCTTTATAATCAACTAAAGCATTAAGAGCTTCCAGTTGGTCTTTATAATTAGTTTTATTAATATTGTTAATTACACTTGCTAAATCTTCAATTGTAATAACAGAAACATATTCTTTGTAAATTTGATGAATAATTTTAGCGGTATCTTTTTTAGATAAAGCTAAGTTTAGGTCCACATTTGCAATTACTTGTCTAAAGTTTTGTCCATATTCCAAAGTATAACGATCTAATGCGTCACGTGAAGTATGAATTACTTCTTTAGTTGAAACCTTAGTTTCGCCATTAGAGGCTTTAACATAACTTTTTTCTACGTATTTACCAAAAATAAACTCAAATTCTTTTGGCAATACGTTGTTGTAAATGAATTTACCTACTGTAGAAAAGATGTATGGTTTAGTTGTTTGCTTTAATAATTTAGGTTTATTTAAACTACTAATTGGTAATACAACTCTTGTATGTAAACTAATATCATTACGTTCATAAGCGCGCATCATTTCTTCAAAGTTTTGATAGTAATTTCCTTCACCCTTTGCTTGATAACCTGTTTTTTCTATGGTTAAATAGTAAATTCCTAAAATAATATCTTGTGAAGGATTAATGATGGGTTCACCATCTTTTGGACCTAAAATATTTTTTGAGGCTAACATTAGTTCTTGTGCTTCACGAACCGCTTTTTCAGAAATTGGCACGTGAACTGCCATTTGGTCCCCATCAAAGTCGGCATTAAAAGCCGTTGTTACTAATGGGTGCAATTTAATTGCTTTAGAACGAATTAAAACCGGTTCAAAGGCTTGAATCGATAAACGGTGTAAGGTAGGAGCACGGTTTAATAACACCGGGCGACCTTTAATTGCTTCATCAACGTACGGTCAAATTTTTGGATCTAAATTTTCAATTAGTTTTTTAGCAGTTTTAATGCTTGTAACACTTTCTTCCTTTGCAATTAAATCTTTAATAATTCATGGTTCAAATAATTTAGCAGCAATATCTCTAGGGATTCCTACTTGGTACATTTTTAACGATGGCCCAGCAACAATTACACTACGAGCCGAATAATCAACACGTTTACCTAATAAATTTTGACGGAAACGACCTTTTTTACCTGTTAAACTGTCTGAAATTGATTTTAAAGGATGATTATCCCTTGAAGAAACTGGAGTTGGTTTTTTACGAGCATTGTCAATTAAAGCATCAACAGCTTCTTGGACCATACGGTATTCATTTTGTCTAATTAACATAGGAGCATCAGTATCATGCCATTTTTCAACACGTGAGTTTCTAATAATGATCCGGCGGTATAATTCATTAATATCACTAGTTGAATGTCTTCCTCCATCAAGTTGTACCAGTGGCCTTAAATCAGCAGGAATAACTGGCAATTCATAGATTAACATATCTGTTGGTTTTTGGCCAGAACGAATGAATGATGAAATAATTGTTAAACGTTTATATAATTTTTGACGTTGTTGAATTTTTGAAACAGAAACATCTTTTTGCTTATTGATTTCTGAATTAATTTTATCTATTTGTTCTTGAACTAATTGTTGTTCTTTATGGCTATCAAAGTTTGTTAATAAATACTCAATAGCTTGCGAACCTGTACCAATTAAAGCATCTGAATATTCTTTAATAATATCGTTATATTGGTAAAAATCAATACCATAATCTTTACCATCTTGAGATTGAGCATAATCGCGTAGTTCATATAAAGCTTCAATAATAATTTCTGAGGCTTCTTCGTCATCTTTGTTTAATTCTTTTAATTCTTCTAAAGCAGCTTCATAAATTGTAGCTGCTTTGTTAATATCAATAATTGTATTTTTCTTGAGTGATTTTAATGATCCGCTCTCTAACACAATATGTGATTTATAGTAAATTAATTTTTCTAAATCTGATTTTGAAACCACTTGTTTTTCATCTTCAACTCTTAGGCCAAGCAAATTGGAAATAACTGAGTGATCAATTTTAAAGAATCAAAAGTGGACAACTGGAGTATGTAAGTGAATATGACCCATTCTGCTACGACGTGAAATTTTAGGTAATATTTCAGGATTATATCTTTTACATTGAGGAGTTTTAGAACATGTTGAGTTAACATCACTTTTTTTGTATTTGGTACCACAAATTGGACATTTAAAATCTATTGTAGGACCAAAAATTAACTCATCAAACAAACCGTCACGTTCGGTTTTATAGGTTTTATAATTAATTGTTTCAGCTTTTGTAACTTCTCCGTGCGACCATTTTAAAACATCTTCTTTAGTTGCTAAAGAAAGTGTGATTTTACGAATTTTATCTTTTTGATTTTGTTTAACAGTTGCTTTATTCACTTTCCCCTCCTGTTTCATATTGGATTATTTGGTCTTCGTCTTGTGGACTTTCAAAACTTTGTTCTAATTTCATACCAAGACCTTTTAATTCATAACTAAGCACGTTGAATGATTCTGGAACACCTGGTGTTGGGACTTCTTTTCCTGATACTAAAGCACTATATAAGTTATTACGACCTAAAATATCATCAGATTTATAAGTTAAAATTTCTTGCAGGATATTTGTAGCACCATATGATTCTAAGGCCCAAGTTTCCATTTCACCAAACCTTTGACCACCATTTTGAGACTTACCTCCTAGTGGTTGTTGGGTAATTAATGAGTATGGACCAACTGAACGTACGTGCATTTTATCATCAACCATATGGTTAAGTTTTAACATATACATAACACCAACTGAAATTGGTTTATCAAATTTTCGACCTGTAATTGGGTCAATAATAATTTGTTTACCAGTTTTATCAAGACCAGCTTCTTCTAAGGCTGCTTCAATATCTGGTTTTTTTACTCCATCAAATGAAGGAGACACGAATTTAACATTTAATTTACGAGCTGCCATACCAAGGTGTAACTCTAAAATTTGACCAATGTTCATACGTGAAGGTACCCCTTGAGGATTTAACATTACATCAAGTGGTGTTCCATCTTCTAAGTGAGGCATGTCTTCTTCAGGTAATACAATTGACACAACACCTTTGTTACCATGACGACCGGCAACTTTATCTCCGACTTTTATTTTACGTTTTTGTGCAATTGATACTTTAACAATTTTTTCAATTCCTTCTTCTAAAATATCACCTTTATCACGTGATAAAACTTCAACGTGTGTAATAGTTCCGTTATGTCCGTTTTTAACTTTTAATGAAGTATCTTTATCTGTTGGTGCTTTTAAAGATAAAATTTGGTATAGTAATTTATCTTCTTGAGAAGGGTTTTCTTCTGCTTTAGGGGAAACTCTACCAACTAATACGTCTCCTGGATATACTTCTGAACCAACTTTAACAATACCAGTTTCATCTAAATGACGTAGTGCATGTTTTGAAACGTTTGGCACGTCTTTTGTTAATATATCATCTCCAGATCTAGATGAACGGAATTGAATTGTTTGTTCTTCGATATGAATTGAAGTAAAGACATCATCACGAACTATTTTTTCATTTAAGATTACGGCATCTTCGAAGTTATATCCATTTCAAGTTGTGAAACCAACCAAAACGTTTTTACCTAAAGCCATTTCACCATCTTTAAATGATGAACCATCAGTTAAAATGTCACCTGTTTCAACAACATCTCCTACTCGAACTAATGGGATTTGTTGAATTATAGTTCCTTGGTTAGATCTTTCGAAATTACGAAGAGAATATTTGTCTGTAATACCTGTTTCATTTCTTTGAATGTGAATATGTGATCCATCAACATATGTAACAGTACCAGCATTTTTAGCTAGCAAGTTATATGATGAATATTTAGCTATATCAGCTTCTATACCAGTAGCAACTAATGGAGCTTCTGCTTGTAATAACGGAACAGCTTGACGTTGCATGTTTGATCCCATTAAGGCACGGTTTGCATCGTCATTTTCTAAGAAAGGAATTCCGGCAGCAGCTACTGATAAAATTTGTCTTGATGAAACTTCGACAAAGTCTACGTCCCCTCCATTACCATTTACATAAGTATAGTTTTTACGAATGGTTAAATTATCATCGATAATACGGTTATTTTCATCAACATTTACCGATGATTGTGCAATTGAATAACCTAATTCTTGGCGAGGGTTTAAATAATGTACATCATTATAATCAACTACACCATTATTAACTTTGAAATAAGGAGTTTTTAAAAATCCTTTTTCATCAATTTGTGAATAGGTAGCAAAATTTAAAATTAACCCAATGTTAAGACCTTCAGGTGTTTCAATTGGACAAATTCTCCCGTAGTGAGTTGAATGTACATCCCGAACCTCAAATTGAGCAGTATCCCGATTAAGACCACCAGGCCCTAAAGAAGTTACGCGACGCTTATTAGATATTTCAGATAAAGGATTAATTTGATCCATAAATTGTGAAAGTTTGGAAGTATTAAAAAAAGATTTAAATTGATTTGTAATTAATTTGTTGTTAGTAACATTTTTAACAGTTACCTTCTCAACATCTTTTGCACCAATTGATTTACGTGTTGTTTTTTCAAGTTTACTTAATGCAATTTGTAATTGGGTTTCAATCAATTCACCAACTGATACAACACGCTTGTTAATTAATGAATCAGGTTCATCATCTTGCCCAAGGCCATCTGTTAAGTTAAAGTAGTAACTAACAGCTGCTACAATATCTGAGATTAATAAGTGGTGTTCAATTGCTGAAGGGTCATTACCAATAACGGTAACAGGTTCTTTTTCTGGATCATTCATTCATTTTTTACTTGGGTAAACTTTAACCTTAATAACTTTAATTCTTTTTCTTAAGATAGGATTATTAAAAACAGTATTTGGATTTTTCTCATTTAATTCAGCTCGATATAACTTATAGTATACATGTTCTGGGTCCAGATCAAGTTTTTCAGTTCTAATAAATCTTTGATTAAAATTTTCTTGAATTTCTTTAGCTTTTTCAAAAGTAATAAAAGTTCCTTTTTCGAATAAAATTTCACCACTTTTGTTTTTAATGTCTTGAGCTAAATATGTGTTAGTAATACGGTCTATTAATGAAAGTTTATTATTAAGCATATAACGACCAACATCAGATAAGTTATATCTACGTTTGTCAAATAAAATACCTGGTAATAATGATTTTTTAGCATCTTGTGTATCACGATCACCTTTTCGTATTGTTCTAAAAATATCTTCTTGTGCCGCTGCAACTAATTCATCTTTATCGTCAACATATCTTTCTAAGATTTTATCTTTTTTAATTGTTTCATCAAGTAAATCATTTGGACCAAAAAGTTTTTGAAGTTGTTTTTGGGTAAATCCAAAGTAAGCTAAAAAAGTACCTAGCTGAATGTTTTTGTTACGATCTAATTTTACCTTAACAGGATCAAGAGTTGATGAGGTTATTTTATGCGATACTTCAAATCACGAACCTATTTTTGGTAAAATTTCAAGTTTGTTAAAAAGATCGTCTGATTGTTTGTTCCGCACGCCAACCCCAAAGTAAGCTCCAGGGGATCTTACTAACTGGCTTACAATAACTTTTTCAGAACCATTGATAATAAAACTACCACCAGAGGTCATGTATGGTATTTCTCCTAAAAGAATTTTATCTTTTTGGATTTCACCAGTATTAATATTTTCTTTTTGAAGATAAATGTAAACCTTTGAACTGTAGTTAATTCCTTTAGCTTTACATTTATTAATTTCTTCTGTTTCGCTTGTTATCTTTTTAAACGGATATTCAATTTCAACAGAGTTTTTAATATAGTCAAGTTTTACTTGACCGGTAATGATTGGATAAATTTCGAGTAAAACTTCATTAATACGTTTTTTCATGAAGTTATCAAAACTATCTTTCCGACTCATTAAAAGATTTTCTAATTTTAATGATTTTTTAGTCACTGAATAATCACGGCGTTGCGTAATTGGACCAAATTTACGAATTGTATATTTTGGTTTTTGATTCATACAAGACCTTCCTTAATTTTATGTTTTTGCTTATAAAAAATGTTATAAAAATAAAATAAACTTTTGCATAATAAATTAAAATATTACAAAAGTAATATAATTTTACTATATTTGTTAAATTTAGTAAATAAAATTATTTGTTTTTTATTCATTGTTTTTGATATAAAAAAATATATTAATTGGAAATGTCACATGCAAGTTTTTTTGCATGTGACATTGTTTTTGTCTGCCTTGTAATAAAATAGTTGTATTAATAAATTTTAAAAAAATGAAAGGAGACCTTAAAATTATATGAAAAATTTAGAAAAATATATTTGTGTTTTTGACAAATATCGAAAAGAAAATAAATATCAACATTTTAAAATTGAAGAGAATTACAACACTATCTTGAAAATGCAAGGAGCTCTTGAGTCGCATCGAAAATTACGATCAGATCAAATCGATCTAGAACAACTTTTTAATATTTTACAAGAACTTTCTGAAGGCTTCTCAATCCAAGAAGTAGCTAAGATTTCTAACAGAGACATTCGAAGTATAAAAAGTAAAATCCAAATTATTACAAATCGCAAACCACTTAGTTTAGATAAACACAATCGCTATGTTTGTGCTAAGTGTTCAAAAAGAGTAATGCGGGTTAAAACCCTTAATTTTACTAAACTATACGAACATTTATTAGGTTATTCATTTTCGCGACTCTTTTTTGTAAGTGATGCAATTAAAGAGAAATGAAAGGCCTACAGAAAATATTGGTATAGTGAGCTTAATACATACAATAAAAATAGAAATAAAAAGAATTTGCAGCAAAAAGAAGTTAAGAAATCAGTTACCTATCTTGTGAATTCTTTTAAAAAATTATCCCCTGATGAATTTGCTCCTTCACCTAGTACAATTTATAAAATAATCAAAAAATACCCTTATTTCCTTGAATTTGACCACATTGTTAAAAAATCTGAAGGCAAATATGGCATAAGGAAGAAAAAACAAACCAAACCTAAAACATTAAAATATGCTACAGAAATTTCAAAACGTCCAGCTTATATTAATGATCGCTCTGAACACGGCCATTTTGAATTAGACACCGTTATTGGTACAATCAATGATACATATTGTATTGTAACCATAATTGAACGGCAAACCAGAATGTCTTATGCTATGCTCTCAAAACGCAACTCCAAAGCTATAAAACAAACTCTTCTAAAGCTAATCAAGAAACATAACTTAGACATTAAAACTTTAACAGTTGATAATGGTAGTGAAAATGTCTTATTGCACCAGGTTATTCCAACTGAAAGACTATTTAAATGCCAACCATATAGTTCATGACAAAAAGGTTCAATAGAAAATATGCACCGCTTAATTAGGTATTACATTCCCAAAGGAAAAAGCTTAGATAAATACTCTCAGCAAGAAATTGATTATATGATGGAAAAAATAAATAACTATCGACAAGTTGTACGGCAATATAAGATAACCTAAAATTTTTTTTAATCCCCCGCCTTTGATTGCAATCAAAGGGGCCTTACTTTTGGCAAAAGTAAGCAAAACCGACGAGAAAACACTGCCGTGTTTTCTGTTTTCGCATACATTTTTTTATCTAAAAATTATGTTAAAATTAAAAGACAATTATTTTGTTAACATCTCGCAAGTGACTTTTCCAAAAAACAATATAAAAAAATATTAGAAAATTTTGAAAAGGTTTATAATTAATTTATGAAATTTAAATATTCCAAATTAGTAAAATCCCTACTTACAATTATGCCACTTGTAGTAGTTGCTTCTTGCAATAATGTCAATAAAAATAAACCTAAAAAACCAGATATTCCCCCTGCAATAATAGGTAAAAAGGAAGATCTAGAAAAAGAAAAAACTATTAATCCAGTTGTTAAAACTGATGATATTAAAAAAAACATAGATAAGCCATTTGAAGACAAACAAGCACCTAAAAAACAAGAGGATCCAAGTTCGAAAGATAATAATGTAGCAAATAATAATTCTCAAAATCCTGCAAATGAAACTGATACAAATCTAGGCACATCACCTTCAAATATAAACCAGACTGACCAAAATAATGAAAATATTAATAAAAATAATAAAGCTATAGAAAATAATGATAAGCCTAGTAAACCCGATGATGAAAATAACAATTCAGATCCAGAAAAAGATTCCGGATTAGACACTTTAAAAGAACCAGATTTTAGTGATTTAAATACTTTAAATTTGAATATTAATTTAAATATTAAAAAATATCAAGATTACGATGCATTATCGTATAAAACATTTATAAAAGATAATTCTAATTCAATAATAAGTTTATTACAAGTCCCAAGTGATATATATGAAAAATATACTATTATTTTAGAATCTTATGAATTATTAAATATAGATAACGAAAAAGGAACAATTAAAGATATAAATCTTAAATTTACTTTAAAAAATACTAATAAATTTAAAGTTTTAAAATACTCTTTAAGCGGATTTAAAACTTCAAGTTCACCTAAAAATAGTAATCCAAAATATGATTTTATTACAAAGCAAGAAACTAAAAGTTATAATAATTTTTTAAATCTTTTTCCATCTTTAGTTGGTGCTTTTTTACTTTGAAATAAAAATGATCAAGTTCAAACTAACCTTCAAAAAAATTCGCTTGCAAGTACTTATGCTTTTGAATCACTTGCAAATAAAAAAGAAAATGAATATTTTAAAGATCCTAATATTGTTTTTAACCCTTCACTTCCTTATTTATTCTTAAAAGTTAATCAAAAAGATCAAGAAAAATATAATTTTAAAATATCTGGAATTAATGCAAATGATATAGAAGGTAGTCTAACATTGCAAATTGATATTTTCGATCGCTCTGAATCAGTTGAACAAAATAAATACCCAGACGTAACTAAAACAATTAGTTTTGATAATTTTGCATCATTTAATAAAAACATTAATGATTATAAATTTGCAATTAATTCTGAAGATTTTAATATAAATCTAAAAAAATATACAAAACTAGCCAAAAAACTAAATGAGGATATTTTTGCTAAATATGCTAACCAGGAAATTAATGGTCAAATTGATATAACAAGCGAGTTTAGTACTTTTGAACAGCGGACTTTAAAAAACGCTTTATTTAATTCTTTAGTTTTTGATATGAATAATGATATTTATCAAGTATCAAATGTAAATAACTTACTAAAAATAACTGATACCTTTGCCTTTCAAGGAAATTATTCAATTTACCCCTTTTTAACTAAATTTAATAATGATTACCTTAATATATCTAACGTAACATTATCATTAAATGAAGGCAAATTCATAATTAAATTTAATATAGAATATTCGTTATTACCATTTATTTCATCTGGGTTTACTAATTTAGATTCCTTTGAATTTGCAACTGAAGGGATTACTAAATCTTTTACGTATCAGTTAATCCAGGAGTAAATTGCATAATTCTAAAAGAGCCTTTAGTAATCAAGAAACAGTTGATAAATATGCTATGAGTATTTTAGACGTAGGATTATGGAAATCTGAAGAATTTTTAATTAATAAATATGTTGCTAAAAATTCTAAAATATTAGATTTAGGATGCGGGACGGGAAGAACTACTTTTTGATTATATAAGCTTGGTTGAAAAAACATAAAAGGTATAGATATATCCAAAGAAATGATTAATAAATGTAATGAAATTAATCAAATCATAAAGTTTGATATTAAGTTTTATCACCAAGATGCAACTAATTTATCATTTAGTGATAACTTGTTTGATTTTGTCTTTTTTTCATTTAATGGTTGGCCTGGAATTGTTAATTTCAAAAGCAGAATTAATGCACTAAAAGAAATATACAGAGTGTTAAAACCTGGGGGCATTTACATATTCACAGCACATACCCGAAATGAATTAGAATATCATCAAAGATATCAAACTAACTTTAGGAATTGTACTGAATTTCAATTTAAAGAATATGGCGATTATGTATTTCAAAATGAAGAAGGATTTTGAGACTTTATGCATTTATATTCAACTAATGAATTAAGAAATCTAATTAAAAACCATACTAATTTTGAAATTTTAGAAATACTCGAGCGGGATAAATATTTTAAAGAATCGCAAAAAGTACTTGAATTTTCTGATAATACTAATTTTTGAATATTGAAAAAATAGAGTAAATTAAATTTACTCTATTTTTATTTATGATAAGTAATATTATGTTTAATTGTATACGCTCGGTAAATTTGTTCAATTAACATTATCCTAAATAATTGGTGTGGAAACGTTAAATCTGAGAAATTTATTTTAGTTTTAAATTTATCTTCAATTACACCATTTGATCCGCCAATTACAAAAGTAATATTATCAAGGTTAGTAATATAACTTGAAAAGGATAATGAATCCATTTTTTTACCATGTAATGATAAATAGATTACCATGGAATTTTTAGGAATTTTTTCAAAAATTAACTGTGTTTCCTTGCTTTTTTTTAATTCTATATTATCGATTTTTTGTTCTTTAATTTCAATTACATTTACTTTAGTAAAGTAATTAACTTTTTTTAAGTAGCCATTAAAAATAACTTGGTATTCTTTAGATAATGATCCTACTGCTATAATATTTAATTTCATTATTTTTTCTTTGTTGAAATATAAAACATTAACATTTGAATATCAGAAGGGTTAATTCCTGAAATTCTTGATGCTTGTCCAATTGTTGTAGGCTTTATAAGCATGAGTTTTTGCTTAGCTTCAGTGGCTAAATTTGTAACTAAATTATAATCTAAATCAGATGGTATTTTAAAATTGTCTAATTTAGCCATTTTTTGTGCTAAAGATTCTTGTTTTTTAATATAACCATCAAGGCGTACAATAGTTACTAATTCATTTTTATATTCAAAATCGCCTAAAATATCTTTAGCATCTACTTCAGGACGTGAAATTACCTTAAGAAGTGAAACTCCGTTTTCAATTTGATATTTTTTGGCTAATTCACTTTTAGATGAAACAAATTTAGTATTTAATTCTTGAATTTTTTGATCAATTAATTGATATTTATTTAAAACATTTTTGTAATGCTCTTTAGTTAAAAGCCCAACTTGATATCCATATTTTGCTAAGCGAATATCAGGATTATCATTTCTTAATAATAAACGATATTCAGCCCTTGAAGTAAGCATTCTGTATGGTTCTTTAGTTCCTTTAGTTACTAAATCATCTATTAAAACACCAATATAAGCATCTGAACGATTTAAGACAAGTGCTTCTTTTTGTTCAATTTTTTGACCTGCATTAATACCTGCAATTAAACCTTGAGCAGCAGCTTCCTCATAACCGCTAGTTCCGTTGATTTGACCTGCAGTAAATAAGTTTTTAATTATTTTTGATTCTAAAGTATTTGAAATTTGCAAAGGGTTAAGGGCATCATATTCAATTGCGTAACCTCATTTTTGAACTTTTGCATTTTGTAAACCAGGAATTGTTTTAAGCATCTTTTCTTGAACTTCAATTGGCATTGAAGTTGACAATCCATTTACATAAATAATGCTTCCATCAGCTGTTTCAGGTTCAAAAAAGATTTGATGCCTATTTTTATCTCTAAAACGCATTACTTTATCTTCAACACTTGGACAATATCTTGGTCCTATCCCTTCGATTAAACCTGAATACATTGAAGATTTATTAATATTTTGTTCGATAATTTGGTGAGTTGTTTCATTAGTATAAGTTAAATAACATGAAATTTGCTCATTTAATTTAACTCCAGAACGGTTTGAAAAAGTTAAATATGTATCATCTAAGTTTTCTTTTTCAACTTGACTAAAATCAATTGAAGATGCATAAACCCGAGGAGGTGTTCCTGTTTTGAGACGTTGTAGTTCTAAACCATGGTTTAACAACGATTGGCTTAATTTAGGGGTAGTTTTTTGATTATCCGGACCACTAATTGTGATATCTTGTCCCCTTAAAATACGTGAGTTCATATATGTTCCAGTAGTAATAACAGCTGTTTTTGCTTCTAACATCATCCCACTTCATAATTTTACACCATAAAATTCTTTATCTTTGTTTACTAAAATTTCTTCAACTGTTGCTTGGATTAAAGTTATATTTGGATGAGCTAAAAGGGCTTGTTTGATAATATAAGAATATTTTTCTTTATCAATTTGTGCCCTTAATGCACGAACTGCTGGGCCTTTTGATTCATTAAGCATTTTAATTTGAATCATGGATAGATCCGAAAAATATCCTTGCATCCCTCCTAATGCATCAATTTCCCGCGTTATTATTCCCTTGGCAGGTCCTCCAATTGATGGATTACATGGCATCATTGCTAACTTATTTAAATCAAATGATATTAAAGCAACTTTATGTCCTTTGTTTGCTAAAGCAAAGGTTGCTTCCACTCCAGCATGGCCACCACCAACTATTATTGCATCGTATTTAGTATTATTCATAATTAATTAAATTTTACCAAATATTTAATTAAGAAGGTTAATAACTTATTAACTTTCCACTAATACGTTTTTTGTCTTTATCTAAAACAGTAATAATAGCATTGATTAGTTGGCCAGGGGCAAAAGTTTCATATTGACTTAAATTATTTGTAAGGTTTAACTCTTTAGTTGGAATAAATAAACTTTCTTTTAATCCGATGTAAGCAAAAATTCCAAAATCAGTAATGTTTTCAATAAAGCCAGTTATTTCTTGGCTTTCTGATAAATCCTCAAAATTAATAATCGAACTTTTTAAAATAAAGCCTGTTTTATCGCGTTTAATTGGTTGAACACTCGTTGACAGTGCTTCTAAAATTAATTTAACATCATAATAATCAGCATTAAACTCTTTAGTAATCATTTCTATATCTAAATGCTCAAGGTTTATCCCACTATCTTTAGGCTCTAAGTTATATTGTTTGATTATTTTAAAGGCAAGGGGGTATAAATCGGGATGGATTATGGTTTTGTCTAAAAAATTATTTGAATTAAAAATTCTTAGAAAACCAACGGCTTGCTCGTAGGTTTTTTCACCAATACCTTTAACATTTAATAAATCGCTGCGGTTTGTAAAATCACCATTTTCACGTCTATGTTGCACGATATTTTGAGCATGTTTATTTGAAAGTCCTGAAATGTAAGTTAAAATTTCTTTGGTTGCCAGGTTAATATCAACACCAACTTTATTAACTACTTTTTGCACTTTAAAAGTTAGATAATTGTCTAATTCTTTTTGATTTACATCATGTTGGTATTGGCCAACCCCAATTGATTTAGGATCAATTTTCACATATTCGTTTAATGGATATAAAAATTTTCGCCCAATATTAATTGCACTACGTTCTTCAACAGATAAATTAGGGAATTCTTCAATAGCTATCTTTGAAGCAGAATAAACACTAGCCCCAACTTCAGAGACAATTGTATATTTAAGGTTAGTTAACTTATATTTGGCAATTAAATCAGAAATAAACTTTTCAGTTTCCCTTGATGCAGTTCCATTACCAATTACAATTATGTCAATTTGGTGCTTTTGAACTGCTTTAAGGATAACTTGCTGTGCTTTTTCTATATCTTTATAAGGTTCATTTGGAAAAATTTTAATAACTTCTAAAACATCTCCATTTTTATTTAATACGGCAACCTTGCAACCATTTTTAAAGCCTGGGTCAATTGATAAAACATTAACATTATCAATTGCAGGAGTATTTAATAATTTTTCAACTGAATTAGAAAAAATTTCGATTGCAGATGTTTCGGCTTTGGCAAATAATTCGTTGAAAATTTCGCGCTCAACTGATGGAAGTATTAAACGGTTTAAAGAATCAATAATTGCTGGTTTTAAATTCTTATGATTGATTTTTTTGCGATCCACCATATACAAAATATATGAAACAAAATTGTCAAAATTATATTCAAACGATAATGAAACAATATTTAAATTAACAGCTCTATTAATAGCTAAAACATTATGATTTTTTAAATATTTAAGGGGCATTTTAAAATCATAATAAAGTTTGAATTTTTCTTTTTCGTCGTTTTTATTTTTTTTAGCATTGGTTTTAAGTATTCCATAAGTATAAATGCGCTTTTTAATTTCAATTTTTATTTGAGTGTCTTGTGAAATTCATTGGGCAATAATATAATTAGCCTGTTCTAATGCAAACTCAATATTTGGTATTTTATCAGATAAATATTTAGAGGCCTCTTGAGCAATATTAAATATTGGATTTTTATTTTTAAAAATACTTAATGCTAAAAGTTCTAATCCTAAATTTATTGCTTGAGTCGCCTTGGTTTTTTTACCTACTTTAAAAGGTTCATATAATGATTCTAAATCACTTTTAAATGTAATTTGATTTATTTTTGCTAATAATTCATCAGTTAAGAGTTTTTTTTCATCTAAGATATTGATAATTGCCTCTTTACGTTTGTTTAATGCTTCGTGATATTTATACAATTTGTCAATTTGATAAATTTGTTCTTCGTTTAGTCCTTTTGTGAGATTTTGGCGATACCTGGCAATAAATGGTACGGTATCACCATTAGAAAGCATCTCTAATACTAAGTTTACTTGGTTAGTCGTTAATGATAGTTCGCTTGCTGTTGTTTGAATACTTTTTTGAGCGATATTAAGATTTTGATTCATATTTTCTCCTTTGTTTCATAACTTTGTTTCTAAAATATAATTTTTCAGCTAAAGTTGAAATTTCAAATGCTTTAAGTGTATTATTAAATTCTTTGATATTAATACTTTGAGGCAATTTAGTTGCTTCGTGACTTAGTTCTAAAAGTTTTGCTTCGAGATTACTCATATTAGCAATAATTACATGTTGTGGAATATTACTTATTTCTAGTTTTAATTCATCGGGAAAAACAATTAATGATGCATATGAAATATGCTTATTTGTCGTTTTGAAAATATTCTTAATGTGTATTTCGTTTTGTACTATTGGATTTTTGGTTTTAAATTTTTTGTTTTTTCCTTTACTTAAATTAAGTTCAGGAGCATTTGCATCACCTGATAAAACACCTTGAAAGTATTTGTATTCAGAGCATACTAACATTGATTCATTAAAAAAGATCGAATCAACTTCATATAATACTTTATCAAACTTATAAGCTCCACCTGGGATAAAATTAAAATTGGTATTTTTAAGTATTTTTTTAATTTTATTATTAATTGAATCTTCAAATAAAAAACCTTTTTTCTTACTTTTTATATTATGAATATATTTATGTAAAACAAATAAACTGAAATAAATTATAACCCCAATTGAAAAGAGTGTAATTAATGTTATTATTATAATAAGAAATTGTTGTTGATTCATATTTTTTCCTAACTTTAACAAATATTTTAAAATATTAAGGATAAAAAACATTTAGTTGAACTAAATGTTTTTTTATTATAGATGTTAATTTGCATCTGCAAATTTGTATTCTTCAGGTACATTTTCTAATGCAAAACCATTTTTAAATAATCAAGTATTACCTTTGTTTGCTTTAAGCATCGCATCACGGTATGAATTTTGTTGATCTTTTCCAGTTCCATAAATTACGTCGTATTGAGGTAAATTGTATGAACCATATAATCCTTGATAATTAAAACCACTTGAACGAAGAGCTGCTGCAACACCAGTTGATGCTGTTAAATTGGCACTATGGAAGATCGCAACAACCTTATTTTCTTGAGTACGTACTGAGGATCCTGAAGCACCGCCTCCTGGTACATAGCGACGAGGCAAGTATGCTAAATTCATTGCTACATATTGATTATTATCTTGACTTGAACGATATGGACCACTTCCAGTAACTGGATTAGATAAAAATTGATCTACAACTCCAGGTTTATTTGTAAAAGTACGGTATCCAAGGTTGTAAGATAAATTATATCCTAACTTATATACAATTTGTGAACGTTCATCTTTAGTTGGCAGCTTTTGATATAAATCATAAGCAGCATTAGTCCATAAACTATATGTATATAATGCAACACTTAGTAAATTTTCATCTTGGTAATTATCTAAGAAAAAGTCTAAAAAACCTTGTGATTGAGTGGCAGGAAAACCAAGAATATATAAATTATCATAGTTAGTTAAAACGCTCTTAAAATCATCTGTGGCTAAAGGTCAATCGATTTTTTCATATTTTGATAAATAATCATAATTAGCAAATGAAACTTTTTTATTATCTTCTAAATTAGCATAATCATTGGTTAATGCTTTAATTTGCTCCTCAGTATAATCAGTTTTACTAAAGTCAATTTCAAATATTGCAAAATCCATATATTCTTTTAAATCTTGACTTTTATCTGCAATATAGTCTTTTGGATCTAATTTTAAATAATCTCTTCCATCAAAAATACGGCTAAAAGCATCTTTGTTTTGATCTGAGAAATTATAAGATTTAAAACGATCGTCAAAATGAATTGTTTGTAATTTTTGGTATAAAGAAGGAGTATTTTTGTCTAAGACAGTTAATTGAAAGCTATCTAATGCATCATTAGCACCATCAATGACGTGCAAATTAGTTGCAAAATATCATTTTTTTGGATATGAACCATCGCTAGTTAATTCATAATCCATAATTCAGGCCGTTCCTGAAAAAGGTGAATGAGTATTAGGATAATTTTGTAGTTTATTAAAGTCATCTTCTTCACTAATTTTCGAAATTAGCTTTTCTTTAACTGATTCTTGTAATTCAGTATTTGCTTTTACTCTTGCAATGACTTTATCTTGGTGACCTTTAACATAATCACGGTATTTTTTCACAGCTTCTTGATAATCATTTTCAGCAATTAATAAGTTAAAGGTTTGCTCAATTAATTGTTTAATAACACCTTGATTATCGTTGTGGCGTGAATAAACTCCAAGGATACGTTCTTTTTCTTGTGCATTATTAATCATATTGATAAAGACTGTTAAATCTGCATCGTTTTTTAATAATTCACTAGCAATAGCACGTTGCTTAGGATCTTTTGAAATACTTCAATTACTTATTTTAAATTGATAGGATTGAAGCGAAATATTTGAATATGTTTCATTTGTAATTGTGCGTGCTAATCCTTTATTAAGATGACTTTCTTTAGTATGTGAATCTACCCATGAAGAACCCTTACCTGTTTCAGTTAGTTTTAAATCCAAACCTTTAAAATTACCTTGTTCATCATAACTTGGGATAGTCATTCCTAAGCGGTTTGAACGATCGTAAGTAGGTAAATTTAATTCCTTAGCTTTCGCATCAAATTGAGCCTTTGTTTCCTGTGTAATATTTGTATTTCTTAATTCAGTATTTAATGCAAGGCCTCTATCATAATCAACCATATCTTTTTCATAACGCTCTTGCTGAGTTGCATTTAGATATTTACTCCATTCTGAATCAGATTTTTTAGGTGGTTGAATAATATAACTTTGTTGTTTAAATCCATTAACTCGATATTTTAAAGTATCGTTAATATTATCTTTATATATAAAGATAATTTCAACACTATTATCAGTATCTGATGCAATTGAATTTAAAACTTTTAGGTCAGTATTACCATCTTTTAAATTTATTTTAACTTCACCAGTAACAACTTTTGAAGAAAAATCATTTTTATTAAAGTTTTCTTTATAGTTATTTGGATCAACAAATGAACCTTCTACTTTAAAAAGTTGGTCAAAGTCCTTGCCTTTAAGAGATTCAGAAAATTGTGCAAAGGTTAATTCTTCTTTTGGTTTGGAGTTTGTATCACCTGTTTTAGGTTTGCCATCTTCAGGAGTAGGTTCTTTATTAGCACATGATAAAGCAGTTGTTAAAAATCCTAAAGAACTAAGTGAAGAAAAAAGTAAAGTATATTTCTTTTTCATTTTGCCTCATTTGTATTTTTTTTATGTTTATTAATTATTTATTGTTGGCTTAAATTTAAATTCTTCAGGAACATTTTCTAAATTAAATCCATTTTTGAATAATCAAGTATTTCCTTTACCTGCTTTAAGCATTTCATTTCGATATGAATTTTTTTGATCTTTACCAGTCCCATAAATTACATCATATTGAGGTAAATTATATTCACCATATAACCCTTTATAATCAAATCCATCACTTCTGAAAGCGGCGGCAAGACCAGATCCTGCATATTGATTAACACTATGGAAAATTCCAACAACCTTGTTATCTTGAATTCTTACCTGCGAACCACTTGCACCTCCTCCTGGGATATAGCGACGTGGTGCATAAGCTAGGTTCATTGCGACATATTGTTTATCATCTTGTGGTGAGGTATATGGAGCAGATCCAATGATTGGAGCAGATATAAACTGATCAACAACTCCAGGTTTATCAGTGAATGTACGATAACCTAGGGTGTAAGAAAGTCCATAACCTAATTCATAAGTTGTTTTAGATTTTTCATCATCAGTTGGCCCAGGTTTTTTATAAAGGTCATAAGAAGCATTGGTTCATAAACTATATGTAAACCATTGTTGTTCATAAAGAGTCTTGTCTTCATATTGGTCAATAAAGTAATCTTCAAAATGATCTGTTTTAGTTTTTGGATAACCTAAGATGTATAAATTATCATATTTTTTAAGATCTTCAATATTACGTGTAGCTAAAGGTATATCAATTTTTGAATATTGATTTAAATAATCATAGTTAACAAATGAGATCTTACGATCATCTTTATTAGCATAATTATTTGTTATAAATTTAATATCTTCTTCTGTGTAGTTGGTTTTTTCAAAGTCTATTTCAAAAATTGCAATATCAATAAATTCTTTTTTATCAAAAGTTTTGTCAGCTAAAAAATCTACTGGATCCTTAGTTAAATAATCGCGGCCATCAAAAATTCTTGTAATTGCCTTTGAATTATCGTCATTAAAGTCATATGATTTGAAACGATCATCTAATGGAATTGTACGTAATTTATTGTATAGTGAAGTCATTTCTTCATGTAAAACAGTTAATTGAAAGTTTTTAAAATGAATTTGGTCCATTGCATCAATAACGTGCAGGTTAGTTGCAAAATATCATTTAGTTGGATATTTACCGTCTTTTGGCAATTCATAGTCCATAATTCAAGCGGTACCTGCATTAGGTGTAAAACTTTCTCATAAATGTTGTAAATGGTTAAAGTTTTCGTTTCTTTTTGCGTGGTTAACAGTAGAAATAAGTTTGTCTTTAATTTTTTTATTTAATGTTGTTTTGTTAATTTTGTCAATTAATAAAGATCTTCTGTGTTTATTGAATTCATCTTCATATCTTTGACGTGCAGGATAAAGCCCAATTTCAGAAGCTAATTGTTCAAAGGCCTTATCGTGAATTACCACAACTGTATCGGCATCATCATAATTACGCTTTAATTTTTCAAGTAAATCATTTTTAATTTCCTGATTTGACAACATTTTAATTAAATATTCATGAACAAAAGGATCTGGAACGAAAATTTCTTTGGCAATTAATCGATCAGCTTCATGAGCAGAAACGGCTCAGTTTGTTAATTTAAGGTTATATGAAGATAAGGCCATATTAGAATAAGTTTGGTTAGTAATTGTCCGAGCCAAACCAGCATTTAAACCTTTAATTCTTCCATAACTATCAACTCATGAATCTGCTTTCCCTTGTTCTTGCAGTTTCATGTCAAGACCTAAAATCTTTCCATCTGCATCATATTTAGGAATCGTAAAACCTAACAAGTTTGAGCGATCATAATTTGCTAAGTTTAATTCTTTAGCTAATTTATCATACTGTTCTTTGGTTTGAGTTGTTGCGCCTAATTCACGAGCTTGTGCTCCACTTGCGAGTAATTGATCATATGCTTTCATGTCTTGATCATATCGCTCTTGTTGGGTTGATTCTCGGTAGATTGTTCAGTCACTAACTGGTTGATTGTTATTTGTTGATAGTGAATTACTATTTTTGTCAAGAAAGCCATCAATATCAAATTGAACTAAGTTATTTGAATTATTTTTATAAGCAAAAATTAGTGCAGCTCTATTTTGGTTTTCAACTGATACAGCATTAACAATTTTTAACGTTGTATCATCATTTTTTAAAGTAACCTTTAAATCACCAGAAACAACTTTTTCAATGAATTGCTCTTTAGTAAAATTAGCTTTAATATCATCTAAACCAAAACTTGTTCCAGTTATTTTAAATAAATCACTAAAAGTTTTGTTAGCAATTGATGTTTTAAAGGCTTCAAAATCACCGTTAGTATTTATAGTTCCAGTGGAGTCATGTCCTGTGTCATTGCCTGGATCATGATTTGGTTTAACAGGTTCGGGGTTTTGCACTGGGTCACTTGTGCCACAAGAAACCAATGCTCCAAAACTTACAATACTTAAAATTGAACCTAAATTAAGAAAAAATTTCTTTTTCATTAGCTGTTTTTAATTATTCCTTCAGGGAATAAAGCTGTTTTAGGGTATTTAGATGTTAAAGTTGTAAGTTTAGCAAGATTTTGACGATATGATTTTTCTTGTTTTGGATATTTGGATTTATCACTTCCGTCAATAAGGTTGTATGCAAAGTTTGTAGCTGGATTATCTTGGGTCATAATTAGCTGGATAAATCCACCACGTTTTGATAAATCTGATGCACCATCAGTATTATCAACTGTTGAATAAATACCTACAGGAACTCCATATTCATTAAGCACCATTGAACCACTGGCACCATAGTATAGTGAAGAATTATCAACATTGAAACTGTAGCCAAAAGGAACTGTTGCTCTTTTTGAATCAAATACATGTGAAACGGTTAAATTGTTTGTGAATGTATTATTTCTGTATGTAATATCGTGGTTTAAATCAGTTGAAGTATTAGTCATAAATACAGATCCAAGATCACTAGCTTTAGGATATCCACCAATATAAATTCTTTCAGGTTTTAAAGCTCTACGATTATTTTTTTGATATGAAGAAGCATAGTCAAATGGGATATATAAAGTATCTCCATCATGTTTTAACGATTTTAAATCCTCATCAAATGATTTAATTGCTTTATCAATGTGTTCTTTCAATTCTTTATGTTCTGAATTATTTAATGAAGAATATTTGATTTCAACAGCGAATACTGCAAAATCAATTCCAAGTTTTTGGTCAGTAAATTCATCATTAGGTCTTACACTCGCTGTTTGTTTAAGTTGATTATTTGAAGTTGAATCAAAAATATCAATTGCAGCAAATACTGTTTTTGGATTTCCTAAGATATCTCCAATTGGTGTTGATTTTTGTTTGTCAGTAACTGAATCAGGTAAGTTAGAATACAATTTAGGTATATTTGTTTCAATACTTGGAATTTGTTTATTTTTAATTGGAGCAGTATTAATATTTGATTTTGGAACACCTAAAAAGAAGTTAGTGTTTTTTGAATCTTCAGTTGTTTCGTATTCTAAAAATTTACCTTTATCAGCAGTTCCTTCAAAAGTGTTTGCTTGTCTATTATGAACGTGTAAATTAGTTGCTAAAAATAAAATTAGGTTTTGTTTGGTCTGATTATTATCAAATGCATAATCAAGTAATCAACCTGTTCCATCATAATTTGAGTAAACCTGTTCACCTTTGTTTTTATAACCATATCCAATTGAAAAACTACGGTCTTTTAATTTTTCAATAGCTTGTTCTTGAGATATTTTTTTGAAACTAAATGTTCTAGTTTCGGTTGGACTTGTATCTTGGGCTGCTTCTTGTTCTTCTTTAATAGCGTTTTGAACGTCAGTTTTCAAGGTTTCGAGTTGTTGTTTAGTTTGACTAAATTCTATACGAAGACCAAAAACACCTTTTTGTCTGTTATCATCAGGTAATTGTTGGATTAAAGCTCTAATTTCTTGTTTCAAGGCTTCTAATTCTTGTGGGTTTTGTGTTGGCTCACCAGGTTGTCCAGGATTTGCTGTATGACCCTGTCCATTATTTGGGTCTGAATTATTATTTGTATTTGATCCTCCTGGGTTTGTGTTAGAATTAGGATTTTTTTCTTTATTTTCTTGATCTTTAGCTCTTTGTTTTAATGAATTAAAGTTTAATTCTGTTGATGTATTAGAATTTTTAAATCCATTAAATTCAGTTGTTAATTGGGTTTTAATTTGTGTATCAGTAACTTTATCAATTGCACTTTGTGTTTCGGTTACTAATTTATTTCAATATTCAGTAATTTGATTTTTTAAACGAGTTAAATCTTCGGTAGTTGAAGCTGTTTCCAAATTACGTTTGTATTGGAATGATGTTTGTGTATTTAATCTTAAGATGTATGCATTAATATCAGCTTTTAATTGAGTATTGTCTGATGCACCTCTTTCAGGTGCGTCAGTTGTACCACATGATACAATCACTGGCATGATTGAAGTTGCTAAAGTTAATGCTAAAACATTTTTAAATTTCTTATTAATCTTTTTCATATAATTATTATATAGATTTTTCTGTTTTTTGTATTAAACTTATCAGGAAAATTAAGGAGAACTATGAAACTATTTATTTATCAACAAAACAACTTAATTCAAAAAATTAAGCTTGCAACAAACCAAGATATCTTTAATTTAATAATTAGAATATACAGCAAAACCTTTTATAAGTGTGAAAATTTTAATTATGCTTGTTTTAATAATTCTTTTAAATGAGTAAATGCAATTTTGGATACTTTTATTCATTTAAATAAAGTCTTTTTACATAAAAATCATGATCAATATATTAAAGATCGCATAATTTATTCGCTTGTTTTTGATCAAGAGGATATAAACCTATTAGATACAAAATTACCCAATAAAATTATTTTAAAAGAAAAAGAGTTTTACAACCTTAAAATAAAAGATTCGCATTTTTCTAGTAAAATAAAAACTAAAAATTGAACTGACTTTATTGAATGAAATAATAATTTTTTAAAAAGTTGCTTTTTGCACCAAAGCGATTTGCAAATAACATACCAAAATTTTGAAGTAAAAGAACAACAAATACTTAAAACAAAAGTTCAACAACTAGTAAATTTAAATATCAACCCCCATTTAGAAAAACTTTTTGAATTTATATTAAGTGACAAAATTAAAGGTTTTTAAAATAATGACTATCTTTTATGTCAATCATTATAAAAATCCATATTTTTAAATACTATTTCTAACACCCTTTGATACCTTAATGTTACTTCTTTCTCTTAAAATCGGGGTGTTAACAATTTTTATTGTTACTATACTAATTGCTAGTAAGATATAATGGTTCAAGTTGTACATCAATCTCAAGAATTTCACCTAATTTTTAAATATGTCTTTGTTTTTATTTCGTTTAGTTTGTTGAAACTAAATTTCTAGTATTAACGTTATCTCTTGCGAAGTTTTATTTTGTACAAATCTTGTAACTTTTCTTACTATTTTGGTTGTTTTTGTACTAAATAAACCTAATTGGTTAAATCTTCTGATTAAGGTTTTGTAAGGATTTTTTTCTTGTAAAAGAACCATATTCTGAATAATAATAACTTTTAAACGAAAGTTGGTTATTTGTTAGAATGCTATTTAAAATAATTTCACATGTTTTTAAATAATCTTTAAACACTAATTCAATTTCTGAATCGGTAAGTTTGCAACTTCTTTGTTGATTTTTATTTTTATGACTGATGTCAATTTCTTGATTACTTTTTATTATTTTTTTATATCTTTTCACAGTTGATACACTAAGGTTTGTAATTAAACTAAGTTGAGATAAAGATTTTTCAATATTTGTAGCAATTAATATGAGAGATTGCTGTTTTTTTAGTTCGTATTTTATTAAGTTTTTATACTTAATTATTTTATTAATTCTAATTTTTACACTATTTCTTTGTAAGTTTTTTGTTTTTGATGATATTTGATAAATATCTTGAAATGCACCTGGGAAACTTAAATTTTGATATTCTTGGTATATTTTTGCAAATTCTTCTTTCTTTAAATGTCTTGACATAATTTTCCTTTCAAAAATTTTTTTTGTTGGTACCAACGAATGATAACAGAAAAGCTAACATTTTATGTTAGCTTTTCTGTATGGCTTTATATTTAATCAATTTGGCTTAATTTATTTGAGTTTTATATATAGACCTAAATAGTAGTTATTTCAAAAATTAAAAGTTTTTAAAATAATGGTTAACTTTTAAGTTAATTTATTTTATAATATTACTGTGCAGTAATATAGAAAGGAAACTATGAACACATTTTTTAAGTATATTTTCTTTATACACAAAATTACATTAAAAAAGAAAAATACCTTAATTATCCCGTTAATATGGTTAACTGTGGCCCTTATATTTTTGGCTTCTGTTGTCTCATTTGATTTAAATGTAAACATAAAAACATTAATTTTTTATATCATTGTTTTTATAGAATTACTATTAACCTTATTATACTCATCAATTAAATCGATTAATATTTTTAAGGATTTAGAAGATGAAGGTATTGAACTATTAACTTTATCTAAAGCTATATCTCGTAAAAGCATAATATGAGGAAAAACATTGACAAATTTTTTGTTTGCCTTTTATTGATCATTGGTTTTAGCAATCTCAAATTTTATAATTTTAGGAGCTTTAAAAGACCAAAATATAATTGCTTTAGGTTTTTTATCAATACCAATTTTTAGTTTAGGATATATTTTATTTGGTAATATAAGCTCTTTAATTGCTTATAAAGTTAATGCTAAAGTGGCAATTACCATTCCTTTGGTCTTATTTAGTCCACTTGTAATTGGCGGAACCATTATTTCAACTAAAAGCACTTCAACAAGCAATAATATTGCTTATTATTTAAACACCAAATATGAAAATAATCCTTCTGGAAACTTGCCAAACTTAGAAAAATTTTATTTAAATAAGAAACAAGATACCTTTTACATTATTCCTAACGGAAATGATAAAAAAGAATTACGAGCTGACCAAAGAGAATATTTAAAAGAAGCATTTAATTATTCAAAAAACTCAGCCTTAGAATGACAAATTTATTCTTATTTATCATTACCTTACCAATTTGTTGATTATTTTAATACTCAGAATAAAAATATTGCTGAAACATTTGTTGAAAGTTCAAACAATAATTTAAGTAATTATATTTATTATAAAAATCAAGATACTTATACTTATAATTATGATTTAAATAAAAATGTTAATTTAAAACTTTATCCAATTACTAGTCATATTGTTAAAAAACAAGATTCAGATGGTAATTATCTTAAGGATCAATATGGAAATGATATTATTGAATCTAGGGTCAATAAAAATGCTTATTTAATTCCTGGTTCATTAAAATCATATAGTCATATTGAAAACTTAGTTAATACAAACTTAATTTATGCAAGGGAAGGGGCTGAAAGTTTTGGACAAAAATTCCCTGAAGATAAATTTATTTATTCAGCTTCAGATAATTTAGTCGGCCAAATTAAATGAGAATATTTAAAAGAACTTTTAGAAAGCGAAGTATTCCAATACTATGCAAAACAATTTGTACAAGCTTTGGCTAACGAATTTAAAGAAGCTTCATTAGATAATGTTTTTGAGGTTAAAGATATTATTTTTAAATTAATTTCACAACATTTAAAAATAGATTCAGAATATGAACTTTTAAAAATACATGATATTCGCTCTGTTGTTTTGAATAAAGATTCTCTTGAAAACCGTAGTATTAAAACTATTATTGAGAAGAAAATTTATCTCGCACTAGGATTAATTTACTATTTATATTTTACATATAATAATACGTTTGTGGCTGATGCTATTTTATTTAATACAACAACGAATAATTTTGATCCTCATTCAATTAATTTAGATATTGAAGGCTTTAGATATAACTTAGGAGGTTTTGCTAACTATGTAGCAAAACAACAAATTGAAGAAGATGAAAATAAAGAGCGAAAAGTAATTATTAGATATGAATTAGAACCATCTAATAATTATGCCTTTCAACCGGTTGAAGAAGTTTGGCAAGTAGCAAGAAATAACATTCAAACAGTTAATAAAAATTATTACTTTTTAATCTGAATTATTTTAATTGTTGGTTTTGTTGCACTTAATAATTGACTATACTTTAAAAAGGATTATAAATAATGGAAACAAAAATTTTAGAAGTCAAAAACTTAAGTAAAATTTATGACAATAAAAATGAACAAACTGGTATATTTGATTTAACATTTAGTGTTCCAAAAGGATCATTCCATGCTTTTATTGGCGAAAACGGAGCAGGAAAGACAACCACAATCAAAACAATTATTGGTGCATATATTAACCATACTGGTGAAGTATTTATTAATGGGATTAGCATTAAAGACCATAAAAGCCGCCTTGCACTTGGGTATATTCCTGAAAATGCAATTTTCCCCAAAGAATTAACCGTCTTAGATTACTTAATGTACCTTGGACAATTAAATGGAATTGCAAAAGAAGAATTATTACAAAAAATTGATCAATATTTAGAAGAATTTGAAATTAGTGATTTAAAACGTAAAAAACCATTTAATTTTTCTAGTGGGCAAAAGAAAAAAGTTTTATTAATTCAGGCTTTGCTAAACAACCCTGAAATAATTATTTTAGATGAACCAGCTGCCAATTTAGATCCAACGGCCCGCTACCAATTGTTTAACATACTTCAAAACTTACGTGAAAAAGGAATTACAATTTTTATTAGTTCACACATTTTAAGTGAAATTGATAAATTTGTTAATACTTTAACCTTAATTCATAAAGGTAGAATTGTATATTCAGGCGAAAAATATGCAAGCCTTGAAGAAATTTTTTATGAAAAAGTTATTAAGGTTTAATTTATTAACAGTAAGTTTTGTAAGTATGCCTTTAATTATTTCATGTTCAGAACATAATAAGCCAACAACTTCTCCTTACCAAGATTTAATCCAAGAAGATTACCAAATTAATGAAATTATTGAAAAGTTTGTTAAAGATAATTTAAAGCAAGATGATCCAAAAAGATTAAAGAGTTTTTTTAATGAACAATTAAGAGTGGAAGAAAAATTTAAATCAGAATTGAATATGTCTTTAACTTTTGCACCTTTATTTATACCTAAAATTGAGGAAATTGCGGAACGTTGAAAATTAAAAACAGCTCTTAATTCAGTTAAAATAATATCCTCAACCTTGAATGATCGTTGGTTTTGGTATTTACAAAATATTGGTAATTTTACATATGTTTTTAATAATTGAATGCCAAATTTTAAAGAACATAGAGCCCAATACCAAGATGAATATTTGAAAAACCAATCAAGTTTTGAAGCATATTATACAAACCAAAAAACATTAAGCAAAACATTTAAAGATTACCAAATAGTTGAATTTAGCAACTCATTTAGTTTATGACAAAATCCAACAAATAAATTTTTTAATCATAAAATTACTTTTTTAAGATTGAAAAACAAACAAGATCATAACATTCTAATTCCTATTTTTCTTTTTGAAAAAACTAATAATAGTTCACAAAGAGAAATCTTTTTAACTGGTGAAATATTTACTTTCCAAAATACGATAAATAATTTTGAAATGTTATATCAAACTTTATCATCATATATTTCAAAAGGAATGGAGTTTTATCCACAAAAAGAATTAGATTATTACCAAAAACTTAATTCTAATAATAATTTTGATCCTAATCCAATTTTAAGTGAGTTTAATGATGAATATTTTTTAAATCATTATCATAAAAATAATTATGCAAATGCATTTTATTATGCAAATGAATTATTTGATAAAGAAATACCAAATAATAAAATGTATCGCTATACCTGGGGGTTTATCGATGAGAAATAAGAAATTTAAATATCTTTTTTTTACTTTAAGCATGTTACCTTTTGCTACAGTTTCATGTGTAAATTATTCAAAGCAACCAGAATTAAATAAAATAATTAATAACGTTGATGCAATAACTTCATTTTCAGATGATAATAAAAACAAAACTCACAAAACTATTATCGATATAATTTTAAATAATGCCTATCGGTTTGATTCTCTTAAAATTCAAGAATACGTTAATTCCCAAACATCCCCTGATAGTTACCAAAATTTAGTTAATCAATTTAAAGAAATTACAAATAACTTTAAAAATAGCAACGATAAGAAAAAATACGCCTTAGAGCAAAATGACTTTTTTAGTAAAAATTGGTATTTTATATTAAATAATCTTGATAAAATTGAACTTACTTTTGTTGAATTTGTTACTGTTGACTTAGCTAAAAATTATTCAACTAGTGAAGAATACAAAGAAGAAATCATACCTAAAACTAACAGAATAAAAAGTGGCAAGGATAGAGGAACTTGGGAATTTGAAAATCACTTTTTGGAAGCAATTAGAGAAGGTATTGAATCAACTGAACTAGGTGATGTGGTGGTTTATTATATACGTAAAAATAAGCTTATCTTTAGGGTGATTATTAATAATCTTCGGGCTGAAAATACACAACCTGAAGTACAATTACGTCCAATTAATTGATATTTTGGTGAATCTAAAGCAAATACAATTTCACCTTCACTAATTTCAAATGTAGTACATCAATTATTTATTCATGGATACGAGCGCGGGCGTCAAGAATTTGAAGTTGAAATGGTAAAAAAACAAAAGTATGGCTCACCAAGCTTTGTGTTCCTAACTTGGAAAGATAAAAATGTTTAGAAAATTAAAAAAATATTTATTTGTATCACCTTTAATGTTAATTACATTTGGGTTAGCTGTGAGCTGTTCTTCAAATAGCCTTGACCAAAAAAATCAAGAAATTAAATCAATTAAAATATCTAACCAATCAAAAGTTGACCAAAATTGAGAAAACTTTATTAACCGTAATTACATCCAAGTAATCTTAAAGTCAATTTATAAAGATGATTTAGAAAAGCAAAATAAATACATTCAAACACAAAAAGCTTTAAACCAAGATTATTTTGCAGAATTACGTACCAAGATACGATATTCCAATAATATAATTTATCCATATTTTAATAAAGAAGAAGAAAAATATAAAAATAATCAAGCACATTATGCTGCTTTAAGTGGTAATAATGCCATTGTTGATTTATATACTAAAAATTGATTATTCTTTTTATTTAATTTAGATAAATTTACTTTCTTACAATATACTGAATTGCAAGCTTCTGATGAATCACAAAATGATTTAATTGATGAAGTTGAAACTAACAATTTAATTTACGATGCTTTTTATACTCCAGCAAGTAACGAGATAATTGATTTTGTAGTTCAAAAATATTATAGCGAGAAAATTCAAGTAAGCGATTCACAAAATACTAGTGAACCTTATGAAATCAGAATTTACTTATTAACTAAAGATGGACGAATCTTACATTTTGATATCAGCGGAGATCATTCAAATAATTCAATCTCTGAAAGTTCGCCACCTGCTTTGCATAGTTATTTATATTCATATCCCAAACTAATTACTAGTAAAGATAAATTGCGTGATTTTGATTTAAAAAAATACGTCGAAGTAGCAGCTGAATGAGATGATGAAAACTACACTTATAGCGATATAAATAAAACTTTATTTACTGATGAATATGGTGCAAAAGAATTTCGTTACATATTAATAAATATCAAAGGATAATATTATGAAAAAATGACTTTTAACTTTAAATATTTTACCAATAATGAGTGTTATCTCATGTACTAACAAAGAGCCCCAAACTGGCAATGCAAATACTAGGGACATTGATTTATCTAATCCTCAAGCAGTTGCAAGAAATGTTAAAAATATTGCCGATAAATTAGGAATTGAGGACCTTGCTGCTTCTGTTAATAACACAAATTTAAAATGAAATGAGTTTACTAAAAGGTTTGATACTTTAAACTATACTGATAGTGATTATGAAACAAAGTTAAATGATTTATTAAATGAAAATTGGGCTTTGTTTCTTTCGAATTTAGATTATTTTGCTTACTATAAATATCCAAATACTAAGTGATTTTTATATCCAGAAAAACCTAATGCAAAATATTCTGATATATATAAACATAGTATTGGATTAATAAAAATTGAAAACGAAGCCATCCCACACAACCACATTAAACAAGTTGATAAAGTTATCGGTTTTAAATCCTTTAGCGATATATCTGAGAGTTTTACCTCTAAAATAACAAATAATACTAGAGTATATGTTTCGCTGGGTAGAGTAATTATGCAACTTGAAAAAGTTGATAACAAAGTAAAAATTATGCCTCAATTATTGTATTTTATTAATGAACCAGGATCTTATTCAGGAGCGATTAATGGAAATTACTGGGAAGTTGTCAAAGAAGTTTTAAATGTACATCCTGATAATTTTACTGAAACATTAGGCGCAATTATCGATCGCACTACTAAAGAAATTGGTTATCCTGCATATGTCTATTTGGGGAAAAAATAATTTTGGAAAAACCACCTATAAATTTATAGGTGGTTTTGTAATGCTTTTAAATATTAAAGTATTTATATCTTGAATTATCTTTTATGTAAGAAACCATCTTTTAATGAGTCTAATAATATATCAGTATTTGCGCGTCCTGTATATCTATCGTTGTAGCCAACACGGTAGTAAACATAGGCCAATAATTGATCTGATCAGTAGTTTCAATGTCGTGTACTTGAAGCACGGTTTCCTATTATAAAATCAGTATTATAAGATTTAATTCCATATCACGAAGAATAACCACCCATAGCTTCTAATTCTTTATTAGATAGTTGCTTAAACTTATCTGGATAAGTATCTCTAGCATCACCAAAAGCCATGCTTAAAGAATTAACCACCATGGAAACAGCATCTAAACCGATATTTCAGAACCATCCGCCAAGTTCAGCTTTGTCTTTTAAGAATCATAATACAAGTGCTGTTATACGATAAGCAGCATGATATTCTGGATTACCTTTAGGATTATTTATATTATATGTTTTATTTGACAATTTAACTAACATTTGTCTAAAAATTGGACGGTAGAATATTCTTAATAAATCTGCAACTCGATCCCTAATTGTAAGTACACTGTAATCTTGGTAAAAACCATAACCTTCTTCTGTATCAATTGGTGCTTCAGGTGGTGTTGGAGTAGGAGATGGACTAGGAGTAATTGGTTTACCAGGATCCACTGGTGGTTTAGGTGGATCAATTGGTTTACCTGGTTTTTCGTGTTCTCATTCTCCATTCATTAATGTATTTTTTATAAATCCGTAAATACCAGTCATTTTAGTGCGGTCACTTGCTTCAAAAATACGGTTAATAAATCTAACATAATTATCATCCCCTAAACTATCAATTAAAGCCTTTAAAAAGGGAATATTCTCATAAATTTTGCTAAGTTGGAATGTTTTATAATCTCATGCTAATAGAAAGTGGAATGCTCCATCAGTAATTGCACGAATTACGATTTTTGGATCATCACGTTTTAGTTTTGAAAAATCAATTAACCTAATTCTTTCATAGATTTTATCAATCATACCCTTTAATTCGTTGCGGTCAGCAATAAATTTAAAGAAATTACCAACCATGTTATTAACCATCGTGGCATCTTGGCCTGTAAAACTAAACATAACATTTGAATCTCTTAGTTTTGAAATTAAAACTTGTGCCGCACCTTTAACTAACCTTTGATCAGGATTTTTTAAGGTTGCTTTTATTCAATTATAGAAATTATCTTTTAATTTACTTGAAGTTTCTGTAGGAGCATTTAACAAGGTGTTTAGAGCCGTTAATCAACTGTTATTTTTTTGGTATTCATTTATTCTAGTTATAAAATCACTAATTGAAGTATTTAATGCTTGCCGCAAATCAGGGTTATTAATTGCAAGTATTAACATGTCTTTGACAAGTATTTTATCAATATCTGGATAACTTGCTGTTATTAATTCTACAATGCCAAATTCATCAATTGCAGCCCTTATTCTATTTTGATCATTAATGAAGTTACTAATTGCTTCAAATGCAAAATCAATAATTAATTTTGAATTCTTTTGAATTAATTCATCTTTTAAGAGTTTTTTAATTGTATTAAATTCAGATATCTTTAAATTGCCACTTAATGCATTTGCGATTACACTAGGAATTTGTTTAAGATTATTTGCACGTGATACTGTTTCAAAAACAGCATTTAGTGCATTTGTAAAGATTTCCTGGCGTACTAAAAAATCACCAAATCCATCAGCAAACTTACGTTTTAGTTCATTTGCTTTTGAAGTATTACGAATATTGAAGAATTTAATTCCTTTGTCAAAAACAGCTATAATAGCATTTTTGGCATTAGTTTTCTTAAATCCATTTTGTAAAATTTTAACAATTTTAGCTTGGAAGTTTTGTTTGTTATTTGGGTTATTAAAGTAAATTTTAAAGATATCAACTAAGCTGTTAATATTAGCAAATTGTGATTTATTGTTAATAATATAAACCATAATTTCACCAACAACTTCTTTAATTGAACTTGGATCTAAAATATCATCAATAACACCGGTAAAGTGTGTTTTATCAATGAAATTACGGGTAATAAATGCTCTTGAACTACTTGGTAATAAACTTCAAACGAGTTCTCCAAGTTGCACATCTTTTATTAAGATAGTAGTAGCATTTTCAACCACAACAGTTAAATCTAACTTAGCAATTTCAAAAGCAGAATTATTTAAAACTTCTTTAAATAATTGTGCAGCTCTTAAGTCAAAATTATCTTGACTTATAAAATTATTGACACTTTTTACTAAACTATTAATAATTGAGTTAATTGTAAGTGGGTCTTTTGATTTTTTAAGATCCAAAATTAAATTATCAACTAAGTTATCAGTAAGTTTTAAATTCTTATTAAAGATATTGACAAGTGAAAATGAGTTTTTAACAAAATTTTCAGAATTTGACAATCTGTCAAAGATTTGACTATATTTAGTATTCTTAACTTCATTAACCGTTATTTTACTAATAATGTTGTGAAAATTAGTATTTATTAAAAGTTTGTTTAAGATAGTTTTTAATAAATTTGCAGAACTATTTGAAAAAGAAGAATCTTGCAATAATCTATTTAATAAATCTCAAAAATCATTTGCTGATTTAAATGCATTTCAATTATTAACTGAAGCTCCAAATAGATCTTTAAAATTATTTAGAATCTGGTTATCACTTAAAATAGCTTTTAAAACGCTTTCTAAATCAGTCTCAGGAATTTGGTATTTAACTAATACATTGCTTTGACTTGCAGTATTTACAAAAGATTTAAGTAATTCATTATTTTGGCCAATATTAGTCAAAACACTGTTGAAAATTTGTTTTAAATCATTTTTATTATTACTTAAATTTTCAAAATGAATAAAGAATTTTTTATATGTTTGATATGAACCAAGATTTAACTTGCTAGAAATTCAATCTTGTAACCTACTTATAGCTTGCTCAGTATTAATTGATGAAGTAATTGAATCAAGAGTTTGAGTAAATAAGTTAGGTAATAATTGAATATCTTTTAAATAATTGTTAAGATTATTTAAAAGAGCAGATACTAATGCAGTTTTATTAATTCCATTTAGGTTAATTTGGTAATTTTTAGCTAAATTATCAATTAATCTTAAAGTTATTTCAAGCACCTTAGGATTGCTAGATAATGAATTTGCAAAAGTATTTAAATATGAAATAATTGCATTTTTAACAGGTGCTTTTGTTAAAACTGTTTTAAGTAATTCAAAAAGATTATTTGTATGATTTAGCCAGTTTGTATCATTAATAAGTTCAGGGACAATACTGGTTAAGGCATTATTTAAACTAGTATTATCTAAAGCTATTTGCCCTAATAATTTTAAGGTTTGTTTATCTACTAAGGTTAAAAATGCTGTATTTTGCTCAATATTATCAACTACTTGGTTAAAAATATTTGCTAAAACACCTTTATTTTTTAAACCAATTAATAGTTGCAAGATTGCTTTTGCTAAAGTTGCTTTGTCATTTTTTAAAAAGCTAAGGTTTAAAATCTTATCGACAAATTGTTTTGGATTATCCTTTAATTTTGATTGAATAATTAATGAAACATCATTAGTTAATGCTTTAAATTCATCAAGCATTCCAGTTAAATTAGTTTGAGAACTTGCTGATTTAATTCTAATAAAGAATTTATCAATAATTGGTTTTAAAATATCAGCAGCTTCAACTAGTTGATCTAAATTATTACTTATATTCGTAATTAAATTATTAATTTTTACATCAGTAACTGAAACCCCATAAGTAGTGAAAGTTTGTATTAAAAAGTCATTAATTGCCTGCTTAACTTCAGTTGAATTTTTTAATAAATCATTTATTAATCCATTAACGTCGGTTTCAAGTTTGTTTGTATCAATGATACTTAATGTTTTCTTTAAAACATCAAAATATGAAGTAACATCTTTAAATTCGTTGATTCTGGTTATAAAGTTATATACAGTATTATTGAAAATTGAGTTGAAGTGTTGGTTTGCAAGGATGTAATTAAATAATGTTTTAAGGGAACTTAATGGTATAAATTTAGCAATAGTGCTTTTAGCACTTTGAGGTAACGCATCAAGAGCATTATCAAAAGTACCTTGTGTTTTTAAAATATTTATGATATTAGAAAGTAATTTAGTTAAATCATCTTTATTTTCTGCAAATAATTTTGAATTAGCTAACTCTTTAATTAAAGCAATAACTTTGCTTTCTTGGTTGGTTGAGTCTCCTAAATGTTTTTGTAGTCCATTAAGAATTACATTTGCAGTTTTAGTTATGTTAACTTGGTAACCATAAGTTGCTAAGGCATCAAAAATTGTATTGAAGATCAATTGGCTAAAGTTTAGATGTTTATCAATTATGTTATAAACATCTAAAACATTATCAACAATTCTTTGTTTATTTTCTATTCCTTTGAAGTATTCTGTAAAAGAAGGATTATTCAATAAGTTAGTAAGCAATTCTCTAAATGAAGTTTTAAATTTATCATTTAAGATTGCATCTTTAATAAATTTAACTAAAGGTTGCTCAATTTGTGATTTTAAAGATGGAATTGTAAAAATTGCTTTTACTAAATCATTATATGTTGTTGCTTTTTGTAAATGATTTAAGTTGTCTAACACAGTATTAACAATAGTTTTAAGGATTGCTTTAAAATCGTCTTTTACCAAAATATCTGCTAATGCATTTTTTAAAGTATTGTTAAGACTTTCAGATCCAAATAAGTTAAGATTAATGTTAGTTAAAATTGGGGTAAGTGTTTCTTTTGTTACAAATTTTTGAATTAATTTTTCAATAATGTGTTTTATAAATTCTTTTTCTTTACTTAAAAAGTTTGAATGAATAATTGATTTAAGGAAATCATATTCTTGGATATTAACAGTATTAGTAAGATTATTAATTAGTGCTGTTTTTAGAGTCTCTAGATTAGTAATTGATTTAAGTTGCTGGTCACTAAAATTAAGTGTTTTATAAATTAATGAAACATTAGAATCAAAATAAATAACGTCCTGAACAAATTCCTTGAAGTTTTTAAATTGATCTAAGGTAAGTTTTTTACTTTCATCAATAAGTTGTTCACTCACTAGTAATTTATTAAGTGGTTCTAAAAGTAAATTGTAATTATTTAATAATTCTAAACTTGCAAATTCAATAACTTCCAAGAAGTATGTTTTATTTTTAGTAATAACATTAGATTTAACAAATGCCTGTATTATTTGATCAAGCTTAGTTGTTAAATCAGCAAAGATACTATTGGTTAGTTTATTAATACTTAAATCATTATATAAGTCATTAAGATTTTTATGTGAAGAATTTCCAATAGCATTTGAAATATAATCAATAATTTTTTGATTAAAGTTTGCTATTTTATCTATTGCATAATAATCTTTAATTAAGTTTTCAATAAATCCTTCAGTAGTAGATTTTTTGTATATTTTAGGATATTTATTTTCTAAAATTTGTGCTAAAAGTTTAACAATTGAATTGCTTCAAGATGGAGTATTAACCTTACTAAATATATTAGTTAATAATGTTTTTAGTTTAGTATGATCAATTGATTTTAAGGCAGTAAAAATTAAATCTGATAAAGAGTTAATTTGAGCAAGTTTTTGACTATTATTTAAAATTGAGCTAACTAATTCGAAAATTTTGTTTTTAACTTCGTTATCACTTAAAACTAAGGTTGTTAAATCTGCAAGGTCGCTTAAGTTTGCATATTCTTGAATTTTTGATTTGATATTTTCAGGTAATATTCCACTAAGCAAGGTTGGGAATTTCTCTTTATCATTAGCAAAATGATTATAAATATTTTTAAAAACTTGTAATATTGCTTGTTTATTTTGTGTTAAATAATTTTGGCTTATCGCTTTAATAATTCTAACTAAATTAGTTTCAAGTTTATCAGCTGCAAATTCTTTAAAAAGTTCTTTAATAAAAAATGAGATTAAACTACTAAAATCCAGCGAATCACTACTAATAAATTGTTCTAAGCCACTAAATAAATGTTTAATTAAATTAAGGTTGGTTAACTCACTAATTAAAGTATCATAAGTATTATTCAAAAATGTTTGTTTATCATTAACATTTTCTAATACTCAACTATATGAAGGCTGGTTTAAGAATCCTTGTAATAGGTTAACAACAACTTTTTTAATTGTGTGGTCTTTATGAACTGCACTAACAAAACTTGCTATTTCAGCTCCCAAGTTTTGTAAATTAGTTTTATCATTTAAAACCACTTTTAAAGCTTGAATTAGGGAAGTTGCATTTTTTAGGTTATCAAGGTTATTAAATAATAAATCAATTGCTAAATTAAAGGCTTTATGCAAGTTTTCATTATTGTAAATTAATGAAATAGTTGTTTTTATTTCATCCTTAGTTATATTATAAGGTAAACTTTCAGGTAATAAAGAATTAATAAATTCAGGGAATTGCGGTGATTTTATCTTTGTTAAGAAATCATTTAAAAATTCTTTTAATAAGTCTTTAGTTTCTAAAACTATTGGAGATGTTAAGATAACTTTATAAAGATTTAAATCTTTAAAATCAAAGAAGTCTTTAAATTTATCAAATAAATTAGAGGCAATTTGATCAATACTATTTGCCTCAGATAGCGTATTAAAAATTAAACTAAAGAATTGCTCATATTTATTGGTTGATTTTAAAATATGTTTAATACTTGGAATAACATTATGAATTAATGATTGATATTTTTTATCAATTGCTAAAAAACTATCTTTTGAGATTTCAACTAAGGTTTTCGCTAAGGTTTTATTCAGTGAAATATCATTAAAAAGATCAATGCTAATATTTTTTAGGCTATTTTTAATTAACTTTTTAACATCAGCTTTTACTAATAATGTATTAATTAAATCATTTGTATCATTTAGTTTATCTAGTAAATTAGGATCATTAATAATTACTGTAATTGCACTATAAATAATGTTTTGTGTTTCAGGGTTATTAATTAGTGTAATAAATAATTTTTTGATTTCATCTTGGTCAAGGTATTTAGATACATTTGCATTTTCAAGCAATGTAAACAAATTATTGTTCACCAAGTTAACTAATAATCCTTTTGCATTTAAATCAGCATAGACAATTTTGGCAATTGTCCCAATAAAATCAACATTATTTTTAATATATGGTTTATTAATAAGTTTTTTAGCAAAAGCAATAGGATCATTAATTTTTGTTTGGATAACGTTTAAAAGTTTATCTGAAAGACCATTAAGATCGCCAAGGATGTTATCTGAATTTTTAATTTCTTTAAGGTGCTCAAAGAATGTATTAATAACTGGTTCTAAAATATTAATATCATCTAAGGTTGGATTTAAATCATTGATTAATGATTGGATAAATTCATGATCTTTAGTTGTTAATTTAATATTTGCAGAACTTACATAGTTAGTCAATGAACTAATTAAAAATTGTTTAAATTCAGATGAATTACGGATTTTATTTAGGAAGCTTACTAAGTTTGTTTTAAATAAATCTAGGTTAAAATTACTAATTATTTTAAGAATTACTTCATTTAAACTTTGAACATTTTTAAAAGTATCATAATTTTTTAATGTTGCATCAACTGTTGACAGCAACATTTGTTTGGTTTCAGTTAAATTAAGAACAAATTTAAATACATTATTTAAATCTTGTTCATTGAAAAATTTACTCAATGTTTGGTTGCTTCTTATTGCACTAGTTAAAACCATGCTTACAGAAGAAATATTTTGAGAATCTAAAAGGTTATTTAATAGTTGTGAAAGTAAATCTTGGTGGCTAGCTATAAATTTAGAATTAGCTAAGATTTTAATTACTTTTACTATATTACTTTCATAATCATTATTTAGTAAAAATGATTTAAATGAATCAACAAAAGCTTCTGAAACTACTTGAGTTATATTACCAAGGCCGCGAATTGCAATTTTGTTTAATACATTTGCAATCAAGTTATCAACAATTTTAAATTCAATATTTAATTCTTGTAATAAATCAAAACCATTATTAGTTACTTGTTTCAGTTGTTCTTTAGTAATATTTTTAGTTAAATTAGCTTTTTCTAGTGAACTATAAACAACATTGGTTACTAAGTTTTGAACACCTTCATTATTAATAAAATATTTAAAATTATTATTAATTAATGATGATAATTCTTCGTTATTCTTTTTATCTGCGATAAATGCATTAATAAATTGTGAAAGGTTTGAAAGATCACTAAATTCATCAGAATTGTAGATAAAGATATCGATTAACTTGCTAATTAAAGCAACAAAATCTTTAGAACTAATTAGGCTATCAAAAATCATACTTATATCAGATTTTTGAATATTGTAGTCTTTCAATACATTATGAATTGGATTAACTAATAAATTACTAATTGGATCTTTAAAGACACTTAAAATATTTTGAATAACTTCTTTAATTGCTTTTGATAATTCATCTTTATTAAATTTAACTAATTCACTTCGTGCAATTCCGCTAATTACGTATGCTAAATTATCAAGAGATAGAATATTACTTGTGACAATTCGTTTTAAACTTGCAAAATCAAGGTTTTTATCTTTAGTAGCTAAATCAATTTGAATTTGAATATTAGCTAGAATTTGAGCTATTTTTTGTGAACCAAAAATTTCTGAAGTTAAATTGGCAAAATAAGTATTACCTTTAGTTGAAGTTTTATTAAGTAATGTTTTAAGAACACCATTTGGATCAATTTGTTCGTAAACTGAGCTATTTGTTAAGAAATCAAGAACATCACCAATGTAATAATCAAAGACATAAGCTAACTCTTTTAAACGGCCCATGAAGTTTAATGGTGTTCTTAATAAATCAATTGAATATTCATAATCACTTGTTGTATTAATATATTCATATGAACTTTTCCCTAAAACGCTTTGATCAGGATTATCAACTTGAATTTGATAACTAGCGGTATTGGCATCTAATTTTAAATATTGATCTGTAAAATTGTAATTATCATAATATTTTTGATTTAAATTTGGCTTTGTGATCTTTAAATATAAATCCATTGCCATTTTTTTGTAACCTTTAGTTCCAGGGTGTATATCAAAGAAAATGGCTGATAGATCTTTTGCATTTTCATTCCAAAATTCATTATTATAAGTATTAACGTAATTTACATCTGAATTAATTGCTACTTCTTTTAATAAATCATTAAGTATTTCTTGTAATAAGTCTAAAACTTTTAAACTACCTAAATTACCTATTAAGTTAGTATTAATATATTCATTAAGAACATTGAACAACATTAATAATGGCATTGGATATGAAACAATATTAATGTTAGCTTTTGGTGCTAATTCTTTTAATTGCTTTGCAAATGCAATTAAACGCTTTCTCATTTCAGGCAGTGCTTTTTGAAATATGCGGTTAACAAATTTAATTGCATCACCTAAAATTGGTTTATTATCAAAAAAGTTTTTAATTAAGTCTAAACTTTCGGCATCTCCAATTGTGTCAAATAATAGACCAAAGAAGTCATTTGCTCCCAAAGTAAAGGTAATTAAGTTTGAGTTTTGTAATTCATTAATAATTTGTTGTCGTTTATTATTAAGTGAACTAAAAATAACACTTGGATTTGTGCCAAAACGTTTATTATCTAGTTCAAAATTTAAAAACTTTATTCAGTCCAGAGTTGTAGCTCCAGAAATTGCATAGTTATTAAATGATTCAACACGATTATTTTGATTTAACAATCGTGCTAAAAATGCAGGATATGATAAACCTGAAACACTATTATTAGCTTCGAGTTGACCTTTATAATCTTTTGGTAAAGTACCATCAAATCCCGCAGTAATCGAATCACCAATTGCAACATATCTAATTTTTTGGTCTGAATAAATGATGTTATTAGATATTTTACGTGGTAAATCACCATCTTGTGGTTTTGCAAGTTTTTGGGTATTATTACCTGCTTTTGGATCACTTGTCACAAACTTTATTTTGTCAAGTGAATCACTTGGTTTTTCATCTTCCTTAGGTTTTGGGTCTTTAGGTTCTTGATTGCCTGAACGTCCAATTTGAACTGATGAACCTGGTGCCTTGCAGGCAGTGACTACTGATGTACTGATGCCTAGTGCAAAGAGCACTAAAAATAAACTACGTTTCTTATTTTTTGATTTCATAATGCCTCACTTTTTAAATAATATAATATATTAATATATATTATATAAAATTAAATAAAAAATACAACACTTGTAAATGTCTTTCCAGCAGTAAAAATATATTAAAAAACAAGCATTTTAATTTGCTTGTTTTTGTTATAAAAAAGTTCTAAAAGTTGCTCAAATACTAGTTTAAAAATATTATTAAAACTTATTTTATACAGAAAAAGGAGGTACAAATGTAACACAAAACAGGGCAGCAACTATATTTAATATATAGTATTAAATAATAAAATCATTTAAATAACTAAAATATGCTTAAATTATAATGTTTAAAAATGTAGCTAATATTTTTAAACAAGCTATAATACTAAGTTAATTTAATTAAGTAATGATTTAATTATTGCCTTAAAATAAATATTTAGTTTATTTTTTTAATAAGTTTATCTTATTAAATGTGCGCACAAATAAACTTTAAGATTTATCATTAGCCCAAAACAAATAACAAAGTTTAATTTAATAATCAGCTAAATTAATTAGATTAAACTAAAATTTTATTTATAATAATTATTAATTGAAAGGAAATTATTTAAATATAAACAATATTTTGATTTACTAAGCAAGTTTTTTGATAACTCTTAATTTTGCACTTTTAGACCTTTTATTTTCGGATAGTTCCGATTTTGAAGGAGTTAGTTGTTTAATCACATATTTTTTTACCTCTTGAATCGGCATCTTATGAGGTAAATTTGAATATGTGATTTTTTTAATAAATTGCTTTACAATGCGATCTTCTAAGGAGTGAAATGTAATAATCGCTAGGGTGCCATTATTATTAAGTAACTCTAATGCATCGTTAAGCATAGTTTTTAACGAATCTAGTTCGTTGTTTACTTCAATTCTTAAGGCTTGGAAAACTTGTTTGGCGGGGTTTTTTTTGCGTAAAAGTGCTGCAGGGTATGCTTTTTTGATAATCTCTACTAATTCAAGCGTAGTTGTAATTGGACGGTTTATTATGATGGCCTTAGCAACTTTTTGTCAAAGCCTTACATCAGCGTAATCACGTAAGATTCGTTCTAAACTAGTTTGAGAATAAGTATTAATTAATTCAAGAGCAGAAAATTGTTGCTCTTGGTCCATACGCATATCCAAGGTAGCATCTTTGTTATAACTAAAACCACGGCTTGCTTGATCAACTTGAGGTGAAGAAAATCCTAAATCAGCAATAATACCATCTACTTTCTCGATATTCAATTCCCTTAATTTTGATTTTATATTTTTGAAATCACTTTTAATTAAGGTGTAATTGAGACTTACTTGTTTTAACTTAAGATCAGATGCCCTTATGGCAAATGAATCTTTATCAAAACAATATAAATGTCCGTTCGTTATTTTTTCGAGGATTTTAGCTGAATGACCTCCTAGACCTAATGTTAAGTCAACATAAATACCATCAGGCTTAATCTCAAGAGAATCAATAGTTTCATTAAGCATAACTGAATAGTGTAATTTATCCATTATGTTTTTCAGAAAGTTCTTGTGCGATTAAAGCAATATCATCAAGAGTGTGTTCATTAATAAAACTATTGTATTTCTCTGCTGATCATAATTCTACTAGTGTTCCAGCGCCAATAAAAATTATTTCTTTTTGGATAGCAAGTTGTTCGACCATTTGTTTTGGTAAACTAATGCGATTCATATTATCTAAGGTTACTTCAAAACTATTTCCTAAAATAGAGCGTGTAATAATCCGGGCTTTTTTATCAAATACACTTTGATTTTCTAACATTTTAATGTATTTTTGAAATTCTTCCTTACTGCGTAAGTCAGCATTCCCATCAAAGCCAATTGAAATCATAAAATTCGTGCCTAAATACTCTTTTATATTAGATGGTAAAACAACTCGGTTTTTTCCATCCATGTTTCGTGAGTGTGTTCCGTAGATAATATTTGACATTTTTTCCCACTATCCTATAATATTTTACCACTTATCGACCTTCTTACCAAGAAAATAGTAATAAAAAAATGAGTTTTTTCAAACTCATTTTTTGCTTTTATGAATAATTATTCTTGTTGGAGTCATTCAAATGCTAGGCTGACATCTGAAATATCTCCAATTAAGGTAACTGTATCATTATAATGTAATAATGTTGAGCCAGTTGGGCGAATGCTTTTACCATTATTTTTTACTAAAACTAAGCTTACTCCCCGCTTGTTAAAATCAACATCTTTAACTAATTTATTATTAAGTGAGTGGTTTTTTATTGTAGTTGTACCAATTACAAAATCATCACCAATTTCTTGAAAATTTTCACTATATTTTAAAAAGTTGCTATTAGCAGCTATTAATGCAGTTCGTTTCCCTGATTCATTTTCGGGACTAACAATTAAATCAACACCAATTTGTCTAAGAACACGGCTGTGTCTTGGTGTAGTTGAGCGTGCAATAATGTTTTTAGTTCCTAATTCTAATAATGCGGCAACAATCTCGATATTTTCAGGAACTGCTACAACAACTGTGCCAACTGAACCAATTTTATTAGCCTTTAGTAAACGAGTATCAGCTGCATCACCCAAAATTAAATTATCTATATCATCTTTATAACGTTTTAGCAATTCTTCATTACTATCAATAATAGTTATTTTTTTGTTTAGTTTTAAAAGTTCATCTACAATTGATTGACCAAATCGACCAAGACCAATAATAACTATATCATCTGAATAACTAAATTTCATATTTTCCTAACCTATAACTATGTCAGTAGTTATATATTCATAATGTCTCTTATTACTTTTTTTCCTATTTCAAACAAGTAGTGATGAAGAAATTCCAAATTGACCAATAAACATCACGAAAATTAGCGCAATTTTAGAAACAATATTAAGATCTCTTGTAATCCCTGTAGATAAGCCAGCTGTTCCAAAGGCGCTAGCGACTTCAAAGAAGATATGCTCAGACTCATAAGAGGTAATATGAGATTCAAATGTTTTACTTAATAATGCCTGATCTGTATTAACATTTCCACCATAAATATCAAAGGAAGTAAATAAGACAAAGGAAGCCATTAGCAATATTACTAAACCAATAATAAATACCTGGCCAGCCATAAATACATTTTCAGGGTTGATGCTGCGCTTAAAAACTCTAACCCTTGAACGTTTCAAGATAACTGAAAGAATTGTTAAAGAAACAATTGCAAAGGTAGTTGTTCTAATCCCTCCACCAGTTGAGGATGGTGCTGCGCCTATAACCATCATAATTAATAAAACAAAAAAACTTGTTCGTGAAAAATCCCTCATGTTAACAGTAGCAAAGCCAGCACTACGAGTTGATAAAGAAGTAAATACTAATGCGAAAACTTTATCAAAAGTACCGCCATACATTTGACCTTGGTTTAAAAACTCTTTTAAGGTGCCATTTTTATACCCAATTAACATACCATTCTGATCAAAAAACTTAATAATATTAAGGTGGTTTTTATTTAAAATATTAAATCATTCTTTAGCACTATCTGTTGTTAAAGCTGAACTATCATTAAGGATTGTTAATGATCTTAGTTCTTGATAAATTAACTTACCTTGCTGAGTTGGATTTTCTGAATAAAAACTTAAAGTATAAAGCCAATTATTATAATCATTTTTCATAGCATCTGGAATGTAGACTTTATTTCAAAAGGTATTTGCATTAATTGAAAAAAACTCAAAACCAAACAACATTGCCAAACCAACTAAAAAAATTAAAAGATATGTAATTGTTGATACTTTGGTAAATAATAAGAAACGATATTTATTTTTTTTACGTTTAAGTTTATGTTTAAAATAACGGTTTATATCATAAATAACAGGGAAGCCTAGACCCCCTAAAACCAGCAAAATAATAAATCAAAATTGCAAAGCAAAATTTTGATAATAAGGCATTAAGGATCTACCTGAAATTAAATCAAAACCAGCATTATTAATAGCTGATATTGTGTGAAAAAAACCAAACCTAAATGCTAGTGACCAATTTCCCTGTGGATTAACATATCCGTCAAGAGTTTGTTGGATGCCAAAAGTATGCTCAGGATTAGCATAATAAAAATAAAAACTCATGGCAAAACCAGAAACCAAAATTACAGATAAAATAAATGTTACTGAAGAAGTTAATAAATTTCCAATTTTATTTACTTCAGTATGGTTTCTTTCATATTGGATCATTTTGTAAACATTCATAGATTTTATATTTCGTTTAAAAATAAAGTTAAAAATGTAAAATTTTAAAACAAAAATCCCTAAACCGCCACAAATAATTAAGATTGCCAAAATAATTTGGCCTAGAATATTTCAATGTAGGTGTGTGTCGTAAAGAACTAATCCTGTGTTACTAAAAGCACTTGAAACTGTAAAAAGAGAATTTAAATAGCTCTTTGCACTATATCAGTCTTTCTCCGGATTAGTTTGAGTAATTGGGCTTCATAAAAATAAACTTGCAATAATCAGAATTAATAAATAAACAAATAGTAAATACTTTAATTTAGAGAGTCTTTTCCACCTTTGATAAAAATTATTAAATAATTTAAAGAGTGGATTTTTTTTAAATTTAGATTGTAATATCATTATTTTCATATTAATTGAACTTTCTGAAAAAATCCAAAAAATAAAAAACATTATTATTAAATAATGATTTAATATTTATTAAATTAGTTATCTTTTGCATTTTGCATAGAACGCATGATTTGGCGGATTTGTGTTTCGCTTGCTTTTCTACCCATTTGATTAAACATCACACGCAACATTTTTTCATTTACCGGTGGGTTTTCACGCAATTGTTTTTCAAAGAATTTTTTAGTTAGCATAAAAGTAACAAATGCAGCTGCAGCTACCGCTCCAATTACTACTAATATAATCATTAAAATAAATATTCCAGTAGTCATTTCTACCATAATTTTGCCTCCAATTTTTTATTAATTCTAATAATTTAAATTAATTATACTATATTTTACTTAAAAACAATATTTTGATATGTCTCATTATCAAAATCTTCTAAGAACTTTATAATTAAATTAGCAGTTGCCATTAAATCACTTATGGCACAAACTCCAATAGGGCTATGTAAATATCGTTGTGCTAATGAAAGAGTTAAAGTTGCAGCCCCGCCATTAGGAGAGTATTGTAACTCAGCAGCATCAGTTCCGCCACCTGCAGCTACAAACTTATATGCTGGTATATTGTATTTTTTTGAAATATCTATAAAACATTTAATAAGTTTTGGGTCCATAAGTGTCCCACCATCTTTTACCCTTAAAGCAGCACCTTTAAATAATGCAGTAGTTCCAGGTATTGTACCAATTGTATCATGGGTTGATGTTGTATCTAATGCTATAGCAATATCTGGTTTTATAATAGATACTGAGGTTCTAGCGCCCCTTGTTCCTACTTCTTCTTGAACAGTTCCAACTAAATATAAATCTACATTTAAATCTTTGTTTGATAGATCATTTGCAATTTTTTCCAAAATAGTCACCCCAGCACGATTATCCATTGCTTTCCCACCAAGTAAATCTGGATTATCAAAGTATATTGTTTCGCCTGAGATAAAAATCGGATCTCCTATTTCAACACCATTATCTAGAGCTTCTTGCTCACTTTTGAAACCAAAATCAGCGTACAATTCATCATTAGTTAATGCTTTTGCAACTTTTTCACTTTCCATGATGTGAATGCTAGTATGTCCAAAAACACCTATGAATTCTTTACCAGTTCCTACTTTTAAAATAGCTTTTGTCCCAATAATAGTTGAAGCTCAAATTCCGCCAATTGCTGATAGTAAAAGTTGCCCTTGTTTTGAAATTGATCTAACAATGTAACCAACTTCATCCATATGGGCTGCAATCATTACTTTTGGAGCATTTTCAACTTTTGACTTTTTGTAAAAAATTACTGAGCCAAGTTTATCCCGTGAAACCTCATAAATGCTTGGAATATTTGCTTTTAGTTCGTCAACAATCGGTTCTTCATATCGTGACATTGCTTTGATTTCTAAATATTTTGTTAATCTTTGTTTAAAATTATTTTTCATTTTATTCCTTTCAATTATAGCGAGCAATTAAAAAATTAATATTTTTACCTTGATTTGCTCATTTTGTTTCATAGCCTGTTTGATAATTGTTAAGATTATAATTTGATTTGTGTAAATCAGTAGTGATATCTGTAATTATTCAGTTGCTTTCTTGTAATGATTCAACTGAGTAATTAAATAATTTATCATTATCTGTTTTAAATCACAAACTACCATTTTTAACAAGTAAATTTTTGTATAAATCTAAATAAGTTTTGTAAGTTAAACGGCGTTTCTCGTGAGCATTTTTTGGTCAAGGGTCAGAAAATGTTAATCAAATTTGCTCTACTTTTCCAATAAAAATGTCGTTTAATTCTTTTGCATCTTTAGTAATAATAAATAAATTCTCTAGATTATATTGTTTTATCTTACTTAAAATTTTATTAGCAACAGTTTGATATTTTTCTAATGCATAATATTTTATATTAGGATTATTTATCGCAAGTTGCACAATCATTTCCCCTTTTCCTGCTCCAATTTCAATGACATCATTTTTATATACTTGAATTGGAAAAGTTTGCAGATAAAATTTAGAATTATTAAGTTTATCCTGTGCTGTATTATCAAAACGTAATCTCATAATTACATATTATAAATAATTATTACATTTATAAACTAACTTATTTATAAATTATTTGATTATTTAATATAAAAACACCTTAATCATAAGGTGTTTGATTCTCATCGTGTTTTTGAGTATTATTAATATTTTTTAAAACTTCCACCGCAACAATTTGATCTTTATTACGTAAATTAATAACTTTTACACCTTTAGTATTTCTTGCAGTTTGGTTAAATTGATCAAGTTTAATTCTAATTGTATTGCCATTTAAAGTGATTATTAATAATTCATCTTCTTGATTAACAAATGAGGCAAAGACTAAAGGTCCTGATTTTTCTGGATTAATACCTGTAACTCCTTTAGCCCCACGTCTTGTAACTCTATATTCAGATTCATGAGTAATTTTTCCAAATCCTTTAGCTCCTAATGAAAAAATTAAATCTCCATCTTTATTTGAAGAACCATTAATTACATATTGGCCTTCTACAAGTTTTATTGCTTTAACACCAAGTGAGTTGCGACCCAAAGTACGTACTGAATCAATATCAAATAGTGCAATATTTTTATAGTTATTAGCAACAAGGACATTATCGCCAGATGTAGCGATAAATGCTCTGACTAATTGATCTTCATCTTGTAATTTAAAAGCTAAAATACCTGAGCGGCGTACATTACTAAATAATGAAAGAGGTGTTTTTTTGAAAATACCTTTTTTTGTAATGGTTGCTAAAAATAAATCATCAGCAAATTCATCAACAGAAATTATTGAAATAATCTTCTCATCTTCTTTAACGTTTAAGTTTTCTAAAATGTTAATAAAAGGTTGCCCTTTACTTTGTTTTGACACTTCTGGAATTTGATATCCTTTTAAGGCATATGCTTTACCAAAATTTGAAAAAAGTAGTAAGTTGGAGTGTGTTGAGGATTTTAAAATTAATGAAATATCATCATCATCATAAGTCTTCATACTTGTTGAACCTGCACCTCCGCGGCGTTGCGTAGTATATTGATCTAAATTAATTCTTTTCACATAGCCATTAATGGATGCAGTAATTACAATTTCTTTACGTGGAATTAAATCTTCATCATTAATTTTTCCCACTCCATAATAATCAATGCTAGTGCGGCGATTATCATCATATTTATCCCGAACTGTTTCTAATTCTTCAATAATTAGATTAACAAGTTTTTCTTCGCTAGCTAAAATTTCTTGATATCCTTTTATTTCAATATATAGTTGGTTAATTTCATCAACCATCTTTTCATAATTTAAAGCAGTTAACCGACGTAGGTTCATATCTAAGATTGCTTTAGTTTGGCGTTCAGTAAATTCAAAGCGAGCAATTAAATTATCTTGTGCAATTTGATCAGTTTTAGAACTTTTAATAATTTTAATAACTTCGTCAATATTTAAAATTGCAACCTTTAACCCTTCTAAAATATGAACTTTTTCTTGTGCTTTAGTTAAATCATAATTAAGTCTACGAGTAAAAACATCCTTTTGATGATCTAAATAAACATTTAATGCTTGTTTTAAACTTAAGGTTTTAGGTTCTCCATTAACTAGAGCAACTAAATTTGAATTAAATGTAGTTTGTAAATCTGATTTTTGGAATAATTGATTTAAAATAATGCTTGGGCTATATCCTTTTTTAATATCAAAAACAATTCTAATTCCATTAAGATTTGTTTCATCCCTAATATCAGCAATTCCATCAATAACTTTTTCTTTAACAAGTTCAACAATTTTTTTAATAATTGTACTGGTTTTAATTGCATAAGGAATTTCAGTAACGATAATTTTTGATTTAGCGTTAGCTTTTTCGATAATTTGTGTTTTAGATCTAACGATAATGCTACCGCGTCCTGTTTCATAAGTATCAAGAACTCCTTTAGTACCTAAAATTATTCCTCCAGTAGGAAAATCAGGTCCTTTTACACTTTGCATTAATTCCATAGTTGTAATCTGAGGGTTTTTAGCTAATGCTATCGTGGCATTAATTATTTCTGTGAGGTTGTGTGGTGGAATTGAAGTAGCCATACCTACAGCAATACCTGAGGAACCACTAACTAGTAAATTTGGAAATTTAGCAGGTAAGACAACTGGTTCTTGCTCTGTTGCATCATAGTTATCGACAAAATCAACTGTATCTTTTTTAATTCCTTCAAGGAGTTCACTTGAGAGTTTTGTCATTCTTGCTTCAGTATAACGCATTGCCGCAGCTTGATCGCCATCAATTGAGCCAAAGTTTCCATGTCCGTCAACTAATGGATAGCGCATAGAGAAATCTTGTGCCATACGCACCATTGCTTCATAAACTGATGAATCACCATGAGGGTGATATTTACCTAAAACATCACCAACAATTCTTGCACTTTTACGGTGTTGGGAACTGGGGGTAATTCCTAGTTCAAACATATCATATAGAATTCTTCGGTGCACTGGTTTTAGACCATCGCGCGCATCAGGCAAAGCTCTGGAAACAATAACACTCATTGCATATTCTAAAAATGATGTTTTCATTTCGTCATCCACAATAACTGGCTTAAGTCCACCTTGTGGTTCTGTAATTAAATTAGGCTTTACTAAATAATCATCGTTATCTTGAGGGATTATTTCTTCAACATTATCATCATTAGTGGATTCTATATCATCTTTAAAAACCACTCTTTTATCTTCTTCATATTCATATTCAGGTTCCAAAGTTTGTTTCTTGTTATCTGCATTATCTAAATTAAATATCATTTTTTGCTCCTTTGATTGTTAAAATTCAACAAAATTATTATAAATAATAATTTTATTATATCACAAAAGTGAATTTTTAAACTCTTGCATACTCAATATTTATAACTTGTTTTTTGGAAAAGTCACTTGCGAGATATTAACAAAATAATTGTCTTTTAATTTTAACATAATTTTTAGATAAAAAAATGTATGCGAAAACAGAAAACACGGCAGTGTTTTCTCGTTGGTTTTGCTTACTTTTGCCAAAAGTAAGGCCCCTTTGATTGCAATCAAAGGCGGGGGATTAAAAAAAATTTTAGGTTATCTTATATTGCCGGACAACTTGTCGATAGTTATTTATTTTTTCCATCATATAATCAATTTCTTGCTGAGAGTATTTATCTAAGCTTTTTCCTTTGGGAATGTAATACCTAATTAAGCGGTGCATATTTTCTATTGAACCTTTTTGTCATGAACTATATGGTTGACATTTAAATAGTCTTTCAGTTGGAATTACCTGGTGCAATAAGACATTTTCACTACCATTATCAACTGTTAATGTTTTAATGTCTAAGTTATGTTTCTTGATTAGTTTGATAAGAGTTTGTTTGATAGCTTTGGAGTTGCGTTTTGAGAGCATAGCATAAGACATTCTGGTTTGCCGTTCAATTATCGTCACAATACAATATGTATCATTGATTTTACCAATAACGGTGTCTAATTCAAAATGGCCGTGTTCAGAGCGATCATTAATATAAGCTGGACGTTTTGAAATTTCTGTAGCATATTTTAATGTTTTAGGTTTGGTTTGTTTTTTCTTCCTTATGCCATATTTGCCTTCAGATTTTTTAACAATGTGGTCAAATTCAAGGAAATAAGGGTATTTTTTGATTATTTTATAAATTGTACTAGGCGAAGGAGCAAATTCATCAGGGGATAATTTTTTAAAAGAATTCACAAGATAGGTAACTGATTTCTTAACTTCTTTTTGCTGCAAATTCTTTTTATTTCTATTTTTATTGTATGTATTAAGCTCGCTATACCAATATTTTTTGTAGGCCTTTCATTTCTCTTTAATTGTATCACTTACAAAAAAGAGTCGCGAAAATGAATAACCTAATAAATGTTCGTATAGTTTAGTAAAATTAAGGGTTTTAACCCGCATTACTCTTTTTGAACACTTAGGACAAACATAGCGATTTTGTTTATCTAAACTAAGTGGTCTGCGATTTGTAATAATTTTAATTTTGCTTTTTATACTTCGAATGTCTCTGTTAAAAATCTTGGCTACTTCTTGGATTGAGAAGCCTTCAGAAAATTCTTGTAAAATATTATAAAGTTGCTCTAGATGATTTGATCTGATCGTAATTTTCGATGCGACTCAAGAGCTCCTTGCATTTTCAAGATAGTATTATGATTCTCTTCGATTTTAAAATGTTGATATTTATTTTCTTTTCGATATTTGTCAAAAACACAAATATATTTTTCTAAATTTTTCATATAATTTTAAGGTCTTAAAGCCGGACAGAAAAGTTAACATGTAAATGTTAGCTTTTCTGTTACCATTCGTTGGTACCAATGAAGAATTTTTTTGAAAGGATAAATTATGTCAAGACATTTAAAGAAAGAAGAATTTGCAAAAATATATGAAGAATATCAAAAATTAGGTTTCCCAGGTGCTTTCCAAGCTATTTACCAAATATCACCAGAAACAAAAAACTTACAAAGAAATAGTGTAAAAGTTAGAATTAATAAAATAATTAAGTATTATAATTTAGGTATGGAAGACTTATTGCAGACAAAGAAAGGTGAAAGCCGTAAAAAAGGAAGCAGCAAACCTAAGACGAAAAGAGAACCAAATTGAGATATTTTTGATCGTGATGATTTGTTACAAATAGCTAAAAGATATTATGAAATTACCAACGAATTACCTAAAAGTAAGAAAGTTATTGAATCTAAAAGTTTTAGTATAAGTTATGTTAAGCTTGCAGAAGTTTTTGGCATTTCTAGACAAACAATTTCTAAAACTCAAAATATTAAAATTGCACAAAAACTCCCTAAATATAGTGATGTAATCGAAAAATCGTTCGCAGAAACAAAGTCAAGATATGGAAGGTTAAAACTAAGTGTTTACATATCTAAAAAATACAAAATAGATATAAACGAACGTTCATTAGGGAGATATATGAACCTTTTAGGCCTAAAATGTAAGCTTAGACAAAAATCAAAACGAAAAGAAATTAAAAATCTATCTACTCAGATTGATAACTTCGTAAATCGTGATTATAATGATCAAAACAATCGAAATATTTATGCAACTGATGTTTCATATATAAAAGCGCCAAAAGATGTGTTAGAATCACACGTTTATTTGTCTGCAATTTTGTCTCATAAAACTAAACAAATTGTTGGTTTTAAATTATCAAAAAGTAATAATCTAGAACTAGTTTTAGACAATTTAAATTCATTAAAGCAATACAAATCCAAAAATTTTATCATTCACTCAGATCATGGCTTTCAATATACACATCATCAATATATCAAAGAAGTTAAAAATCTTGGTGGGATTATTTCGTTATCAAGAGTGGGAAATTCTCTTGATAATCGAGAAATTGAATATTGGTTTGGAATCATTAAAACTGAATTATTAAATGATTTAGATTATTCAAAAATAACATTTAATGAACTTAATGATATGATACAAGAATATGTAATTTGGTACAACAATGACCGAATTCAATCAAACTTAAACTGAAAAACTCCACAGCAATTTGCTATGGAATTATAAATAACTAAAATGTTAAATTTTGCTGTCCATGTTTATCTCCTTTATTTTTTGAAAAATTATTAATACAACTATTTTATTACAAGGCAGACAAAAACAATGTCACATGCAAAAAAACTTGCATGTGACATTTCCATTTAATAAATATTTATAACTTAGATTGACGAATGGTAAAAGCAACAAAGTTTACTTTGTTGCTTTTACTAATATTATTTATAATACTTTCAAAACATTTAGTTATTTTATTCAATCATATTCTATTTTTAAATTAATTTCATTTGAATCTGTTACTTTTGTCTTATTGAGTATAAGAAAATAACTTCTATATCAACTATTAGAACCTATTGCTTTATCATTAATTCAATTACTAGAATCAGAAATTCAAAAATATTTCTTCATTTTATAGTTTTTAGTTCATTCTAATCAAAGAGTATTTGTAACATAATCATATTTATAATTTTTTATATCCCATCCTATTTTCCTGCGATCACCCCGACTTGGCATTGATGGACTATAATAATTATTTAATAAAATTAAATCATGTGTTTCAAAATTGATGTTATCTAATAATTCTTTAAATTCTTTAATAATAAAATCTTCATTTGGATATGAATGAATTTCAGCACTAACACGTCTAAACAAGTTTATAAAATCTTGTTTTGTTTTAAAAATATATGTAGTATTTTTAAAATTATTACTTGAATAAACTCATGGTGAGTTTTGGTTGTTCTCGTCAAGTCGAACATCCATGTTACTATATTTCCATGGTTCATAATAATCATATTCACTTTTTATAGTTAACGGGCGAATGGGATCTTTTATAAATAAACTTGGATACCCCGATTCTAAAGTTAGAAGTGTTCTATCTTTATTCCAATAAGAACTACCACCTTTTTCACTGTCTTTTTGCCATTGATTATGTTCAATTCGATATCAAGCATATAATGATGTTGATATTATTAAAACAGAAGAACCTAAAAATAAAAGTGCATACTTAAGACTTTTTCTCATTTTTCAAACCATTATTAGTTATTGTCTTCCTTAACATATGTAATTGCTACTTGAACAGGGTTTGTGTTTTTTGAATATCTATATGCCTCAAATCTATAAAAACCTGAATTCGGAACAGTGAATTCAACAACTTCAATATTTTTATTACCAGATGAAGAGGAAGCGATTAAGTTACCGGATGTATCTTTAATTAGAAAATCTATATCTGTTTTGTCGTTGGTGCCATTATATAAAAATGCTAAAGAAGCACGAATTTTATCACATTTAGATAAATATACCTGGCGGGAATTTTTTGATAAATCCTTATATTTATTTGATATAAATAAATTACTTATATTAATATCTGGAAACTTTTTTACTTCAAATATTAATTTCTCTGATATATGTCTGTTTTTATGTATAAAACTAAAAGAAGTTGGTAAAGATACAAATGCAAGCCCAAACATGCTATAATAAATTTTAGATTTAACTTTTTTCATTATTTTGGTACTCCTTAATTGTTCATTTATTTAATACAAAAAAATTATAACATGTATATAATGCATTAGAAATAATTTATAAAAATTCAAATAATATAACTTTAAGTTAATCATAATCTTTATAATTTAAAATTCACTAGTAAACCTTATAATAAAAAAAATGAATTCTTAAATATAGGAAACCATAAAATAGACTAAAATTAATTTAAGGATTTATGCCTATATCAAAAGCTTCAGCCTAAACACAGACAGCAAAATTTAGACAAGGACTAACTATTCGGGAAAAATAAATCCCGACAAAAAAGCTAACATTTTCGTGTTAACTTTTTTGTCGGGATTTAAGATTAAATTAATTGAATTAATAATGCTTTTTATATTCTAGGTTATATCAATTCGATATCTTAGTATAAAAACCTAGGAAATCTCAAGGACCAGTTCCATTGATTCGTTCTAAATTCAATTCATTTATTATTATTTGTGCATTTTTATTAATTGAGAAAACTTCTCAATTATATTTAGCAGGCATAACTGTTGGGCGATGCAAATCGTTAATATTTTTAATAACATTTAAAGTTACTTTATCGTTATCATAAAATGGAATTAAATATTCCTCTTCTCCATAGTTTGAGTATTCAATAAAGGGTTTAATGTAAATATCTTTCAGTTTCAAAACTTCATAAACATCTTGGTTATTTAAGTATAATCTTTCAAATAATGCTTTAATTTGTGCATCTTCATTAAAGTCATTTTGATTATTTAACTCTTTAAATCGTTTAATAATTTTATTATTAAATTCTTCCTTGCTAGATATTTTAATAAAAGAATTATATGAGTACTCGTAATCAGAATTAAAATAATTTAAATTAAATGTTGTGTTGTTTTCTTGCTTTCTAGGTTCTTTTATATATTCTACATTATCACCATTAGTTTCCACCCAATCTTCAGGGGCAAATACTTTAAATTTAGAAAAACTTTGATTTGCTGGGAGAATTAATTTATATATCTTATTAACTTCTTTTATAGCATCTTCTTCAGTTAAAGGTTCTGAGCAGGAGAAGGTTAACAATGGGGAAATTGATATTATTGATCCAAATAATATTTTTTTAATGTTTTTCATAAAATATGTTTCCTTTCAAATATTTGTTTCAGTTAATGTGTGGTAATATTTTTTTCTGATTTACAACACATAAATTATATAATAAATTTTATATTATTACGTTCAATATATGATAGATATATCATACTTCATAATTTATTTTTTATAAACTTAATCAATTAAAAAAATGTAAACAAAAAGTTTAGAAAATAAACTTGTAAATTTACTATGACAGTTTTTATGTCATATATAGCTAAAATATTAGTAGTAAAAAATCAAGCCAAATAGGCTTGATTTTAAAAATTATTTATCAATTTTAATTTTTACACTTGGTCCCATTGAAGCAGAAACTGTTAAGTTCAACATATAAGTCCCTTTAACTGCAGCAGGTTTTAGTTTCTTGATTAAAGAAATAAGAACCTTTGCATTTTCTGCTAATGCTTGTGTTGACATTGACTGTTTACCAATTAATGAGTGGACAATACCTGCTTTATCTGTACGGTAGTTTGCTTTACCTTTTTTAAGTTCTTCAACTGCTTTTTCAGGAGTTGGTGTAACTGTACCAGTTTTAGGGTTAGGCATTAAACCTTTAGGTCCTAGTTTTTTACCATATTTTCCTAATAAAGGCATCATAGCAGGATCAGCAACCATTACATCAAAATCAAATTCATCTTCTTTTATTTTTTGTTCAAGGGCTGGTCCATCAACTACAATATCTGCGCCTGCTTCTTTAGCCGCTTTTGATTTTTCAGGGCTATTTGTCGCAACTAAAACTCTAATTGTTTTACCTGTACCATTTGGTAATAATACAGATCCACGAAGTTGTTGATCAGCTTTACGTACATCAAGGTTTAAGTTAAATGCTAAATCAATTGAAGCATCAAATTTTGCATATGAAGTTTTTTTAGCTAATTCTATTGCTTCTTCTAAATCATAAGCAACAGTTCTATCAAATTGCTCACGAGCATTTTTGAGATTTTTAGATAAATGTTTAGCCATTATTCAACTCCTTCATTAGCTTTTTCTTCATCACTAATAGTTGTAACTTCAATACCTTGTCCTTTAGTTTCGGCTAAGTTTGCCAAGTCAGCTTCTAAAGCCGCGGCTTTCAATTCAGCAAGTGCGGCTGATTTGGCAGCAGCTTTTGCTTTAAAAATATCATCATAACCTTCAACTAAAACACCCATTTGTTTTGCTGTACCAGCAATTGTAGCCATTGCAGCATCAATATCATTTGTGTTTAAGTCAGGTAATTTATATTCAGCAATTTCTCTAAGTTGATCTTTAGAAATTGTAGCAACAATAGTAGTTTTAGCATTTTTTGACCCTTGTTGAATCTTAGCAGCTTGTTTAATTTTGTATGATGCAGGCGCTGTGAATAATTTAAATTCAAATGTCTTATCTTTGTAAACAGTAATTAAGACAGGAACTGGTTCATCACCTCTGTCTCTGGTTGCATCGTTAAATGCTTTAGTAAATTCTGGCATGTTAACACCTACACCAGCAAGAGCTGGCCCAGGCTTTGCTTTTCCAGCTAGGAATTGCAATTTAGCAACACGTTGTATTTCTTTTTTTGCCATGTTTGTATCCTTTCGATATTGTGGTCTAGCGATATTTTGATATCTCCCACTAGTAAGAGGCAATAACTTAAATATTGCTTTTCTATTATAATAAAAAAAATAATTTTGAAAAGTTATTTTTGTTTGTTTTTTTGGTGTTTTTCGACAGAATACTAAATTAAAAACAACCAAAATAATATATAAAAAAAACCTTTCAAGCTTATTTTACTTTTCCAAAATATTGAAAGGTTTTTAGTTTGTTTAATTACCTTTAGCTTCTTGTAAAAATCAAGGCAAATCAACTTCAGCAGGTTTTTTAAGATGTCATCTTAAAATTTGAGCTGCTACTGAATTTGTGTTTTTAATACTTAAAGCTTCTTGGCCAGGTTTATTAACTCCTAAATAGTTATAAGCAGATGTTTCATAGTTTCAAGCTAATAATTCAGTTAAAGGAACTCCAGAATTAATTGTTGAAATATATGAATTATTTGGTCCTAAAATTCCCGTGCCAGAATTTCCTGAATTAAAGAATGATTGCACATAACCATTTTGTCTAAATAAACTTATTACACTTGAGCTAGTTTGCGCTCGATTAACAAAGTATCCAGCTTGTTTTCCATATGGAAAACCGTTAATAGCAAATTGTTTGACATTTGGTCCAAATTGGACTCCATCTTCAGAACCAAAATAGTTCATATCCATATTTGGTAATTTATATCAATTTTCAAATCATGCAACTAAGTCAAATTTTCCTTCTTTACGAGCCGCTTCAATTAAAGGCTTGATATCTACCGCAAAGACTGTTATGTCAACTTGCATACCAGTTGCTTTTTCGCCTTTTTCATTAATTTGGTCAACACCTGATCAAATTACTTCAATAGGTACTTCATTAGCAACATTTAAGCCGCTTCAATATGAAAATCCATCATCAACATCATTCCCAAAATTATTAGATGCTTTGGTTAAATAACTACTTTGTTGTTTTTTACCTAAATTCTCACCTTCAACTTCGCTAAAGTTTGAAATATGTTGCACGTGGTTATTAGTTATAACGTAAAATCTTCCATCTAAAGGATCTTTAGATACCTTAGCTAACATAGTTGCTGAACCACGATTATACGCAAAGCTACGAGCCTTTACATTATCAACAAGGTCAATTCCTTCTCAAGAACTATGCATATATTCTTGGTCTAGTTTATAACCTTCGTGTAATTTATAACTAACATTTTGGTTTGGGTTATATTCATTTGATTTAATTATTTCTTCTGAGTTATAGAATAAAATTGGTTGATTTTCTTGAGTATAATCTAACTTTTGGTAGTTAAATTGATTTGTTTCTAAAATACTAAAAGTTTCTTTTTGAAGTGAGTTGGTATATTTTATTGTTACATTAGCCCCAGCTGTATTAATTAAAAAGGCTTTGTTTTTATCAAAATTACCAAATTTAGAACTATCTAATGTTTCTTTATAAGTAATAGCTTCTTTATATGGATTAGCTACTAATATTTTATATTGATTATCATCAACAGTAACCTTAAAAATAACACCTTTACCAGCTTCATACTTGGCACTTAAAGTATAGTTAAATTGTGGATAATTGCCACCACTTAATTTTGAATATAATTTCGTTTGCCGTGAAACTGATAAAGTTTGACCTGCAAATAGTTGCTCAAAGTCAAATTCATAAGGGGTATGTTTATAAGTTTCTTCACCTTCACCACTAATTCTTTTTAACCTATGATCATCTTGAATTAATTGGTTAGCAAATAATGTGACTATTAATTTTCTTTGAGTTGCATTATTTGCTAACAGAGTTTTTGAGATATATTTTTCAGCTAAAGTCCATGATGCTGAATTAGTTTTAGCATCATAAGTTCAGAGCAGATCTTCAAAATATGGTTCAATTTCCCTAGTTCTAGTTATGCTTGAACTTGAGTTGAAAACTGTTTGCAATGTTGTGGTTTTAAAAGTTAAGTTTTCTTTAGTTGTAGTTCCTGATCTAAAACCTGTTATTTTATATCAAGTATTAGCAACGTATGATAAATTAGTAGTCGGATTTGTAACTTTAAACTTAACATAAACTGAATTATTATCACCTGGCTTTACTTCTTCAATGCTAAATTGATCTTTGCTAAGAGTAAAGTTTTTATAGGTTTGATTATTTTTTACACTGACATAAGATTTTAAAGAAGTTTTATCTTTACTAATAAATTCTTGTGCTGATAATGAACTAATGTTAGTAATTGTTAAATCATCATAAGTTAAAGCATTTACTATTATTTCAGGATATAAGTTTTCTTTATAATCATTTCTAAGGTTTTTAAGAGTAATAACCTTAGAAGAATTAGTATATCTTTTAGTAGTATCAGTTTTGTTAATAAATCCTAGTTTAAAACTTAGTTCATTTGAATTATTACTTACAACATCGTAATAATAAACAAAGTAATTTTTTTGGATTTCAGTTAAGTTTATTGAATTACTTTGATCACTTGTATTAGCAATGCTTGCTGTAGAAGATCATAAACTTTCTTGTTGCTTACTATTTTCAATTTTCTTATCATCTGATGCTTGTGTTTTACTTGGATTTTTAAATTCATTATTTTTTGAACTATCTTCACTTGTTGCATTTGCTTTTAATTTAAGTAAATAATTAAGTTTATTAGCGGCATTTTGAGTTACGATATCTTTTGGATCTATAATTGCATAATTTGTATTGTTAGCTACGTTAGCTTTACGTAATTCAAAGTTAGTTGAATTAATTTGATCAATAATACTTTTATGATTTTGATCAATATTAGCAGCACCAAAATCTGATGCAGTGAATCAACTATTAGAATTAGCAGGTTTAACGTCTAAATATGTTAAAGGTTTAAAGTATTTAATTGTTTTAGAGTATTCTGAAAGACTTTGATAATTGACTAAAAATCTGTTAGAAGTTTTATCAACCACAGTTCCATTTTCTTTAATTCAGAATTTAACTTTTGCACTTCCTCCAACACTAGAATCTACAAAGTTTTTAGATTCAGTTAATTCATCAGCATATATTTGGAATTTACCTGCTTTTGGTAATTCATAATATTCATTAAATGCATTAACTGCATCTTTAGAATTAACTTGATTATGAGTTTTCTTCGGATCTTTAACCTTTGTTAATTCTAAAATTTTGGAAGCATCCTCTTTAGTCTCTGTTTTAATTAAATTTAATAAATAATTAAAATCATTTTGATCTTGGTTAGTTGATTTATCATTTTTTTCATTTGCTAATTCAACATCAATAATTTGTTCTTTATCACCTTGTTTAACTTTAAATTTAAAAATAGCAACATCTTTATTAGAATCATTAACATGGAAAATATCAGTTTCATTATAGTTAATTAATTCTCAATTTGCTCCTCAAGGAACATTAACTGTAAAGATTTGTTTTAGTTGATTTTCTTTAATTTTTGCATGAACTTGTTTGATTTCATCTGGTGTTAAAGCATTTTGGTTATTGTTATTTTTTACAGTTGGATTAACTAAATTAACTTGTGATTTAAGTTCTTTATTTTTTAAACTTTCGATTTTGTCCTTTTCAGTATTGAAAATATCAAGAGCAAATCACGTTAAAATATTAGAAGATTTTTGTGATACAAAAAATAGATACCTTTTTGAAAAATTAGGATCATTAGTAGGTAATTGTCATGATCCAGGCTCTTTATAGAATTTTTGTTGCTTGAATCAATCGCTTGGGGTTATACTTACCCCTTTTAACCATTCTTCTTTAAAAGTAACATTATTTTGAGTTGATAATTTCAAAGTTTTAGCAACTCTTTCGTTAACTAAAAATTCCAGTTCTGCTGCTACTTTAGAATTTTCATATTTGAAACTTCCTGCCTTAAATCTAAATTTAAAATAGTTATGCAAAATATTATTTTTGGCATTAAAGTTTTCTTTAATGTTAGCTTCACTAGCACTTAAATCACTTTGGTAATAATTTTTTAAATTTTCATAGTTTACAGTGAAAATTTCATCTAAATTAGTGTAATTAAGTAAATTTAATTTAGTATTAAAATCATTAGTAAAAGTATACGTTTTTTCTACATCGGTTACTAGCGATGCTTCGCTTGTACTTTTAGCTGTATAAACAAAGGTGAGTTGGTTAATATTACTTTCAACAGTTTTAATTGCTTTTAAAGTTAAAGTTGCTCCTTCAACTTTTGGATTAGCTAAAAAGAGGCTTTTGTTTTGTTCAGTAATATTTACACTGTATACTTCACTAGCTAAATTATATCTTGTTAAATTCTCAGATAATTGAGGTGTAAGCTTACTTTCAATATCTGTTTTAAATTGTTGAATTTCAGCACTTGAAGCATTACCGTTTAAATTACTTTGAGCTTCAGATAAATTATTTAAAATGTTGTTAATAGAATTAATATTTGAAGCTGAATTAACGTATTCAGCTTTATTAATCAATAAGTTATTTCCTAATAAATTTGATGCTTCTGATAAATATCTATCAAAATCAGTTTTATTAGAAGCATTATTGTATTTACTTGTGGCTTTAACTTTATTAGCTTCATTAATTGCAGCTAAAATATCTGTAACTTTATTATTGTATAAATTAGCATTGTTTTTTGTTTCATTAATTAATGATTCAATATTTAAAGTATCAATATAAGTTCCAAATGCATTTTTAAGTTCATTACTTAAATTATTTAAACTATTAATATTTGTTTTAGCTTGAGTTCTTAAATTATTTAAATTCTCCTCGTTTTGAGAATTTTTACTAATTTCGTTAGCTTGATTAATAAAAGTATCTAATTGGCTAACCAAGTTAGGATCAGATAATTTAGCATTATTAATAAATTCTCCATTGTAATATGAACTTACTGAATTAATAAAATCATTAGTTGCTGCATCTTTATTAGTTTTAGCCACAAAAGCTTTATAAATAGTTTTTAAACTTAAAGCTTTTGTATTAATAGATGAATATTTATTAATAGACTTTAATAAATTATTATTGGTTTTATAATCATTAACTGCTTCTAAATTTAATAAAGAAGTTTTAACTTCAGAATTAAAAATTGAATTTTCTTGGTTAAAAATCTTAACTATTTCATTAAAATCATTTAAGATTTTTTCACCATTTGCCTTAAAAATTACAAAACTAGTTTCAAGCTCTTGAAGTTTTGGTAATTCATTTGTTAAATTTGTTAAAATTTCTTGGTTGTTTGAACTAATTAAAGTAATACTATTTTGATATTGAGTAAGTAATGAATTATAGTTTTTGTCTAAAACTTTTTCTAAAAAGTTTTGATATTCACTTGGATAATTTTTTGTTTGATAAGCAGAAGAATTACTATTAATAGTTAATAAGGTATTAACAAAGTTCGTTAAGGTGTCAACACTAACTTCTTGCAGGTATGTTTCATTATTTAAGATAGTATCAAATATTGAAATAACACCAGTTGGTAAACTAGCTGCGCTTTGTTTAATAGCATTAATTTTGTCTTGTTTAACACTTAATTCATTTTGTTTTCTAGGTTCATTTGGTTTATTTGGATCGCTTGGACTAGGGTTTGGATTTTGTATTTTATTGTTTTGAGTCTCTTTAAGTTCGCGTATTTTTTCACTTAATTGATCTAATAATGCTTTTTGACTTGTTAAAGCAGTTTTAATATCTGAATTTAAATTATTATAATCATTTAAAGCAGCATTTAATTTAGATTCATCTGTTAGGGCAGCATTACTTGGAATTTTAGCTAGAATTTCTGCATGAGTAGTTGTAAAGTTCTTTACACTGCCTTGAATTGGGTCAATTGGATTTGCAGGCTTTTCTGGGCCTTTATTACACGCAATAGCGGCAACAGAACCAAGTGGTAAAGCTATAATATTTGTTAATAATATAAATGTTTTCTTTGTTTTTTTCATATAGTCAATTCCTTTCTTTGTTTGAATTTATATTTTAAAAATAATAAACATTCCAGAAAATGAAATATTTACTATAAATATATTATATAATATATTTGTGAAATCACAACAAACTATAATTAATTTCATAAATAATATTAAAGCACCAACAGTTTTTGAAAATGAGTTATACAAAATTTTAAAAAATTTTATTAATTATTTTAATTTACATGACAAGCAAACAATTATTTTAGATGTCTCACTTGTTTCACGCAATGAAATTAAAAAATTGAATAAAACATATCGTAATAAAGACTATATTACTGATATCTTATCATTTGATTTCCGCGATCAAGAATTATATGATAAATTGCCATTACTACACTTAGGAGAATTGGTGATTTGTTGAGATCGAGTAAAGCGCCAGGCAATTAAATTTAATCATTCTCTAAAACGAGAATTTTGTTACTTATTTACCCATGGGCTGGTACATTTATTTGGTTATGATCATGAAGAAGAAAACGAAAGAATCGAAATGAACAAAATTGTTGATGCTATATTTAACCCATTAAATATTACACGTGAAGGATAACAATATTATGAACATTGAAAAATTAAGATATTTATTAACTAAATCGTATGCACCATATTCAAATTTCCAAGTAGCCGCTATTGCTATTGATGAATTAGGCAATGAATACCCTGGCGTTAACGTTGAAAATGCTGCTTACCCGTCTGGTTTATGTGCTGAGCGCAGTGCCTTATTTGGCTCAGTTGCTTACGGAGCAAAAGTTGGGAGTTTCAAAGAGATACACATTATTTCTAAAAAAGAAGATGAAATAAGTCCTTGTGCTGGGTGTCGCCAAGTAATGAGCGAATTTATGCCGCAAGATGCATTAATTTACCAATATTCAAATGATGGGCAAAAAGTGCGCATAAACAAATTATCTGAATTAGTTCCATTTCCAATTACACCAAAAGATATTAAATAATGAAAATTTGTTTTGCTAGTATTTTAGGAAGGCCAAATGTTGGTAAGAGCAGTTTAGTAAATGCAATTGTTGGCTATGATATTGCAATTGTAACAGATACTGCCCAAACAACAAGGGACCAAATAACTGGTATTTATACTGATGAAGATTTCCAACTTATTTTTACTGATACTCCTGGAATTCATAAAGCCGAAAATAAACTTGGTGAAAGTTTAAATAAATCTGCTTACGAGTCAATTAAAAATGTGGATGTAGTTTTATTTTTAAGCCCAGCTGACGAAAAAATTGGCAAAGGTGATAAATTAATTTTAGAAAAAATTACTAATCAAACGCATAAAATTGCAGTTATTTCTAAAGTCAATAAAATTAAAGGAAATCCAGAATTATTAACATCCAAAATATCTGAATTACAAGCATATAACTTTGATTACATTGTATCTACTGATATAAGTAATAAAAATTCAATAAATTATTTACTTAAATTAATTAAAGATAATTTTGCCTATGAAGATACTTTGCAATATGATCCAGATTACATTACAGATAAATCTATACGTTTTATAGCTAAAGAAATCATAAGGGAAAGTGCCATTAATTTACTGTATGAAGAATTGCCTCATTCAATAGCAGTTGAAGTAACAGAATTTAATGAATCAGATCCTGAACATATTTATATTGATGCATATATTTATGTTAAAAAAGATTCACAAAAAGGTATGCTAATTGGTAAAAATGCGTCTAAAATTAAACAAATAAGCCAAAATGCAAGACATAAAATAGCACACCAATTGCAAACCAAAGTTACCTTAACATTAAAAGTTAAAGTAGCCAAAAAATGAAATGATAATGAACAACAATTATCAAAATTTGGATATTAAAAGATAACTTAAAAGCCATATGTATTTACATACATATGGCTTTTATTATTAGTGGTTTACATTGTTTAAATTATTTTGATTTAGTATTATATGGGATTTTCTTATCTTGTTCTTTTTCATACCTAGCATTAAAACCAGCATCTTTTATTGATTGAAATAAACTAGTTTCGCCCTCTTGAACAATAATAACACTATATTCATCAAAAATACCTTCATTATATTTTAATAAATTTCTTAGCTCAGCTATTCCATTATAATTTAGCCGCTCATAATTATTTGGTTTTTCTACAACTATCCTAATTTCCTTAGTTGCTTTAGCGTTACTAAAAGTAATTTTAGTTGGTACATTATTAAAATTATCACCGACTAGAATATCACTAAATTGACCTTTATTCATATCTTGAGCAGAAATTGTTCAAATAGATTGATTGTTATAGAGTTTAATTTTGTTTAAATTTCTTTCATTACCATTTCGATCTTTAAGTTCTAAACCTGCTAAGTTTTTTATGCTTGGTACATTAGAAAAATCAAGACCAAGTGGTCATGATGCAACAAAATTACGACTATTATTATCCTTAAGACTATAAGTTCGATTTAATCCTTGGAAGAATTTTTCATTATTTCTGGTTCAATAAAACATTTTTAAAGCCTTGTTCACTTTATATAAGTCAAATTCACCAGCAATATAAACATCTTCTTCATCAAATGATAAGTTGTCAAATTTAATCACATCATATGATCTAGTTTTATTAGTATTGTCATTTAGATTTAAATTTTTGACTTTAGTTAAAACAAGCGGGTTGATTGATCAATTTTCAATATTGGATCCAGTATTTAAACCTGGCTCAGTGTAAAAGTTTAATTCTTTAATTTCCTTATCTTTTAACTTTTTCATTACATTTGTATTAGTTGAAGCAAAAAATAATTCTAATAAAGGTAATTTATCAGGTAGTGCATCAAAGATTTCATCCATATTTTGATTACGGTTACTTTTACCAATATTTTTAATACGGTAACCAGTTACTTTATATTTAGGATCATTGTTTAACTTGGAAATAAAAGCCTTAGCATTTTGGTATGCATTTTGCTGCGAAACATCTATTTCAATGATAATAGCATATTGATATTGATTATCAACTTGTTTAATAGTTTTATATTTAGTTGCACTAATTCCATCTACATTACCAATTAAACTTCGATATCCATTTGATTCAAGTTCATATTTAATATCTTGAATACTTCAATTTTTCTGGTAATTTTGTAAACTGAAATAATCTAGCCTGTGTTGCTCAACATCTAGTGTATCAAAACCAAGAATGTTATTTTCATCACTAGTATAATTAGAGTTTTGGTAACTTGGAGTTTGTGTATCTGTATTTGGATTATTTGGTTCTGGATTTTTATCACTTTGTTGTGAACCTTGATTTGCTTGTTTTAAACTTATTATTTTTTTATTTAAATTATCAAGAAGCTTAATTTCTGCTTGCAAGTTACTTTTGGTCTCGCTATCTAAGCTATAATATGCATTTACAGCATTTTTAACTTTAGTTTCATCATCTATTGTAATGTTGTTAGTATTTTTACGTAAGACCTCAGCATGAGCATTTTTATAATTATTCACTTTAGTATTAATATTTTTTTGGTTTTGTTCAACACGTTTTAAATCAGTTATTGTATCTTGTAAATTTAATAATATATTATAGTAATAATCTAATTTACTTTTAATGTTATTACTTAAGGATTGATAATCACTAAGTGCAGAATTTAATCTTGCTTCATCAGCTAGAGATACATTGCTAACAGTCTTATTCAAAATAACATTATGAATATTTCTAAAATTATTTATTTGGCGATTTTCTAAACTAACTATTTCTTTTAAAAGGGAATCTAAGTGGTTTTTTTGTGATTGCAATTTAGTTTTAACTTCTTTGCTTAAATTACTATACTCATTGATTGCACTTCTTACTATTTGTGCATCAGCTATGCTAATATTATCAACATTTTTATCTAAAACGGTTTTATGAGCATTTTTATAATTAGTTTCTTCTTGAGTTTGTTGTTGTATGTTAAGTAAATTATTATTTATAGTATTATTTAGTAATACATCAACACCTTTTTTAAATTCTGGGTCTTTTAAACTAATTTTAAAAGCTTCTCGCATAGCTTCTTTTTGCTCACTAGTAATAAGGTGTTTTGAATCTGCAAAAAGTTTGTCAAAATATTTTTCGAATTGTTCATCTTCAGGAGAAGAACATGATACTACAGATAAAGTTGTTACACTTGTAAAGGTAGTTAAAAGTATTATTTTTTTTAATTTCATGGTTTGTTTCCTTTATTTAATTTATTATGTTATTTGTAATTAACTTATTATAATATATATATATATATATATATATATATATATATAACTAAAAAGTATAAAAACTTGTAATATTGATTTGACTAGATAAGAATATAAAAATTAAAAGTTAAAAAAACTTGACTATAATTAGTCTGGTTTATTAATTTAATATTTTATTACGTTGTAATTAGCTACTTAACTATATTTTTGAAAATAAATACTATGATTTAAACATGGACAGCAAAATTTAACATTTTAGTTATTTATAATTCCATAGCAAATTGCTGTGGAGTTTTTCAGTTTAAGTTTGATTGAATTCGGTCATTGTTGTACCAAATTACATATTCTTGTATCATATCATTAAGTTCATTAAATGTTATTTTTGAATAATCTAAATCATTTAATAATTCAGTTTTAATGATTCCAAACCAATATTCAATTTCTCGATTATCAAGAGAATTTCCCACTCTTGATAACGAAATAATCCCACCAAGATTTTTAACTTCTTTGATATATTGATGATGTGTATATTGAAAGCCATGATCTGAGTGAATGATAAAATTTTTGGATTTGTATTGCTTTAATGAATTTAAATTGTCTAAAACTAGTTCTAGATTATTACTTTTTGATAATTTAAAACCAACAATTTGTTTAGTTTTATGAGACAAAATTGCAGACAAATAAACGTGTGATTCTAACACATCTTTTGGCGCTTTTATATATGAAACATCAGTTGCATAAATATTTCGATTGTTTTGATCATTATAATCACGATTTACGAAGTTATCAATCTGAGTAGATAGATTTTTAATTTCTTTTCGTTTTGATTTTTGTCTAAGCTTACATTTTAGGCCTAAAAGGTTCATATATCTCCCTAATGAACGTTCGTTTATATCTATTTTGTATTTTTTAGATATGTAAACACTTAGTTTTAACCTTCCATATCTTGACTTTGTTTCTGCGAACGATTTTTCGATTACATCACTATATTTAGGGAGTTTTTGTGCAATTTTAATATTTTGAGTTTTAGAAATTGTTTGTCTAGAAATGCCAAAAACTTCTGCAAGCTTAACATAACTTATACTAAAACTTTTAGATTCAATAACTTTCTTACTTTTAGGTAATTCGTTGGTAATTTCATAATATCTTTTAGCTATTTGTAACAAATCATCACGATCAAAAATATCTCAATTTGGTTCTCTTTTCGTCTTAGGTTTGCCGCTTCCTTTTTTACGGCTTTCACCTTTCTTTGTCTGCAATAAGTCTTCCATACCTAAATTATAATACTTAATTATTTTATTAATTCTAACTTTTACACTATTTCTTTGTAAGTTTTTTGTTTCTGGTGATATTTGGTAAATAGCTTGGAAAGCACCTGGGAAACCTAATTTTTGATATTCTTCATATATTTTTGCAAATTCTTCTTTCTTTAAATGTCTTGACATAATTTATCCTTTCAAAAAAATTCTTCGTTGGTACCAACGAATGGTAACAGAAAAGCTAACATTTACATGTTAACTTTTCTGTCCGGCTTTAATTTTTGCAAATTTTGATTAAAACCCAAAAAAGTTTTGCATAAAAGATAATACTAATACATTAATTTTAGATAAACAACTAATGAATATTAAACACTAAGGTCTAATGCTTATTTTTTTCTGCTTGTAATGCTTCGTTAATATCAACTTCAATATTATTTTCTTTAAAAATTCTGTCGTAGAACATTATTACCGCATCTTTTTCATCCTTTTTTAAAGTACTAATTCAAGAATAATCAAGAACTTTCTTTTTCTTTTTGGTGGCAATTTTGTTAGTCTTAGGTGATTTCTTGTTTTGTTTTTTTATAATCATAATTAAATTATATAGTTTTAATTTATTCTTTTAGTTATTTATTAAAATATTTTTCTAATTTTGTGAAATATACTAAATTCTGCTTAAGATGTTAAAATTTAATATTTATTGTATTGCCTAAATTTTTTTAATTCTTCAGTTTTTTAAATATCATTTAATAATATCTTTCTTTTTAATAAAATATTCGTATGTTAAATCTGGACAGAAAAGTTAACGTGAAAATATCATCGTTTCTGTCCAGATTTATTTTGCTAAATATTTATTTTTTTAATTGTGGTTGTGGTTTATTTTAAAATTAATTATATACAAAGTCAATGTCTAACTCTTCTGCATTTTTAGCAGCTGATTTTGGAACAATTAAAAAATAGGTTTTATATCACTCATCATTTCCAAAAGCACCATGTGCTCCTCATTTAAAATCATTAGTGAATAAAAATTTACGAACTTTATCATTATACTCAAAATTTATTACAATTTTTTTATTATTTATATCCAAATTGTAGTCCGAAATATTCCAACCCAATTTTCGGTTATCAGATCAAGCTAATTTAAGACCTAAAAAATTATTTAACATTAATAAATCATGGGACTCAAAATTAATTTTGCTCAATAGTTCTGCATAGTCATTTAAGATAACTGTATCGCTAGTATAATAATTAGGTTGGTTCTTCTTTAATAAGTTGATAAAATCATCTTTGTTTTTAAATAGATAACTATTGCCTTGTATATTTTTTGTTTTTCATTTGGGGAATTTTTTATTATGCAAGTTATCATAAGTTAAGTTATTATAATACTTAAAAACATGATAAAATCCAAAACCAGAACCAGGAGTATACTCATTTATTTCAATATGTTCTAAATAATGCTTATCTTCATCAGCAATTCTATCTTTATCAATCGCAAAAACTTGTGGCGAACCACCTTCTTTTGTAAAAATACTACCATTAGAGTTCCAGAATGCATAATTATGGATTTTAGAATATTCTTCTTGTTTCTTCAAATCATTATAATGTATTAATAAAAGAGTTGTCGGAATACTAAGAATACTTAAACCCAAAAAACCAAACAAAGTATATTTTCAAAGTTTCCTTTTATTAGTTCTCTTTAACATATGTAATTACAGTCTCCACACTATTTCTGGTAGTTTTAGGTATATAGGCTTCTAGTGTGTATCATCCTGAAAAAGGAACAGTAAATTCAACAACTTCAATATTGTTAAATGAAGAATTTGAGGAATCTATGGTTATACCAATTTCATTTTTAACTTTAAAATCAACATCAGTTTTGTCATTTGTGCCATTATATAAAAAGGCTAGCGAAGCTCTGATTTTATCACCTTTATTAAAGTAAACTTTTCTAGTGTTAGTAGTAGGGTTATTTCCTTTTTTAGCATTTGGTAATACAATTAGAGATTGCAATGCATTTTCAATCTTATCATATTGAGGGATACCGAATCCAGTTTCAACTGTATAAAGATTACTGATACCTTTAGGTTTTCTTGATCCTGTAATAAGTGCAGATTTAAAGATAATTGAGTCTGAACCTAAATCAAAATAACTTTTATATTTTTGTTTTAACATAGCAGCTATACTGGTAACTACCGGAGCTGAAAAGCTAGTTCCAGAATTATCGTAGCCATATTCTATGTCCTCATAAATTGTTCTATCAGAGAATCAATAGTCTCCGCCAGGCGCGACAACTGATAAGTAGTTTTTGTAATTCCCAACTTGACTATAATCAGCACGCTTTTCGGGATTTGTATTTGAAGTGGCTCCTACAACAATACTATTCTTAGATAGAGCAAGAGCACTCATTTCTTTTTGTCTACGATAACCATTGCCAGATGCAACAACATTTATTAACTCAGGGTTGTTAAAAATTAAATTGTCTAAGTAATTATACAATCATTTCATGGTATCATCTGGATCATATGGATATCCCCAACTATTATTTACTAAATTAGTATATTTTAGTAAATAATTGAATTCACTTGAAAGGCCATTTCACTTCATATCAGCCTGAACAGATACTACAGTAACTGTTGGATTAATTCCTTTTGTACCAGCTATTAATTCAGAAACTTGGGTGGCATGTCTCGATGATTTTTCACTATAAAATCATACGTCTCTTCACCAAATACCATTTCCATATTTTCTATTTCAATCAAAAGCTTTTGAATGTGTCTCGGCTACCCCTAGTTCTAAAACACCTACATTTAATTTGTTGTTTATAAAACTATTGAAATGTCTTTCGCGTGTCTTTTTAGTTAGTCCTACAAATGAAAATAAATGATCATTATCAGATTCATTTTTAAAATTTACATAGTTGTATCTGCTTTCAGGTATTTGTAAATTTTCTTCACTATTATTATCAAGTTTGCTTTTTTCAAAATCTTCGTATTGAGTCTTTGTATTAAAATTATAAATATTGTTATAAGTAATTTTATTATCAATAAAATAATTAAGAACTTTATTAATTAAAATGTTCTTATTAATATTTTTTAAATAAGCGATGGATAAAACACCCGCAAATTCTTCATATTTAACTGGTATATCGTTACCAACATTTTCCTTTATAAATTTTATAACCTCAGATTGTTGAACATTGTTTAACTTTGTAAATATTTCTAACCTATTTACACCAAAATTTAACAAATGTTGCTCAGATCCTGTGCTTTGAACTTGTAAATATTGACTTTCTAAATTTATATTTTGTATTTTTAAATCTTCTGTTATACTATTATTTAAACTATTTACAGTATCGATTCCGTTTATGGCAACCATTGGAATTCCAGATGATGCTATAGACGAAATAATAAATATTTTTTTAAGTTTTTTTTGCATACATATATAACTCCTATTCATTAAGCATTATCAACTTTTTTGCCTTAAAAATTTAAGGCATTTTAATTATACAATTTTTTATATTTATAATAAAATTATATATATATATATATATAAAAGATATTTATAAACATATATACGGGGAAATATCATGAAATTACATAAATTTTTATTAGTGACAACTAACTTAGTTGCTATTTCGACAATTGCAGCTGTATCTTGTAATGAAAAGCAACCTGCTAAAAGAGTATTTAATTTTAAAAATGTTAGTGAAATTACAGTAACTCAAACAAGTGCTGAATTCGCATTTAAAATAACTAACATGCAAGGAAATGACCAACTTAATGTAAAAATTAATGATATTGTTCATAATTTTACAGTTTCAAGTTTAAGTAAACCAGCTGATAATCAATATAAAATTACTATTACTGGCTTAACAAAAGGAACTACATATTTATTAGATACCATTAAGGTAAACAATGACACATCGTTTAATGTTAAACTTCCATTTACAACCTTAACTGATGCAGTAACTGTAAATCCACCTATTGAAAATAGAGAACAAGAAGACTCAGTAAATCCTAATCCACCAAGTAAAGATAATCCGCCTTCTAATCCAGGAACTAGTGATCCGGAAATAGAAGATCCTGGAAATAATGTAAAACAACCAAAAGACAAAAAACTTAGCAATAGTACTGATAATTTACCAAGTGGTTCAGATAATTCAGAAAAAGTGGAACAACAACCTACACCACCTACTAATATTGGATCAGATGCACAAGAAGGTTCAAAACCAAATGATAATAAATCCGGGGGTAAGACCCAAGCTAGTAATAGCGATTCAACTAATACTAATCAAATTAATACTGAAAAAGAAAGAATTAATGAAAATAAAGCAACTGGTGACAACACCATTGATAATAATGCATATAAGGGCCAAGAGGAATCAGAGGATCCTTCTAAATTAATACATGAAGCAAAACCACTAATTCCATTGCATAACTTTTTACCTATTTCAGAAAATGAAGTATTTTTAACTGCTAATATTACTAATGAAGAAAAACAACAATCCTTAACAAAACTAAATGAAAGCATTTATACAAGCCTTGATAAAGTAGAAGAAAAAACCAGGGGTAAACAACCCTTTCTTGAATATCTTGATCCTGAGACTGAACTTATCTTTCGAGAATATAGTTATACAAATGATGATGGAAAAACATATAATTATCTACTTGGTAAACAAGGTTTGCTAATGTTAGTTCATGAATTTAAACGTAAAATTCCTTATGGTCAAGAAATCAAAGATTTACAGGCACTTATCTTAAATGATTATAAAGCTATTGATGAAAATGCCAATGGATTATACATGCCTGATTCCCGCAGAATCTTCGTGAATGGTTTGGGGGCTCAAAATAAGCAATTTGATTTATATGAAATTATTGGTTTTTTAATGCCAACTATCTTCCATGAATACATGCACCACTGAGCAAGTATTTATGCTGAAATTGGACTAATCGAAGATCCTAAAATAGATGTGAAAAATAAAGTAGCAAAAGACTTAAACAAACGCCAAACGACAGAAATATATTATAATCCTCCACAAAATAATACAAATGATGGACATTCACACGGAGCAAGACAATTTTGAAACTCATATTTTACCGCTAATTTTTATAGTTTATTAAATTATGATATAGATAAAAAAGGTTATATTAATCCAGAGATATTGAAAAAGTTTGGTATTCCTGATGAAATAAAAGATTATTTACTTTTCCAAAATTTATCTGTAAATGACCTTTGGCGTTTAGCAAATGAATTAGAAACTCCAAACCATTTAAAAAATTATCCAACTTCTGAAACTCCACTATTCTTTTCACCCCGTGGTTCATTTTACACATACACCCCAAGATTAAAATATACCTTTTCCTTAACTGAATTAGTGCCTCGCGAATACACTAAGTATGCTTATGAATCATACTTTTCTATTAATGATCAAAATAAATCATATCTGAATGAAGAAACCAAACCAAATTCAGTGAATTGGTTTGGTGCTTGATATTTCAATATAGATTCTAGTGGTTATGTTTCTGGTTCTTTTTCACCATCAGGGAATGCTGAAGATTGATCCCATACTTATTTGAACAATTTTGATTCACCAATCAGGCAAGGTTGATTTCAAAACGGTGAAGGTGTTAATCTTTACGATAATTCTCCTAAGTTTAATGCCACTGCTATGCCTAATTCTATATTTGATATTAATAAATTTAGGTATTTAAATGAGATAAATCAAATCACTGAATTACCAGCTGAAAAAACTAAAAATAGAGCTAATGAATTTTATAAATTATTCTTAGAAACCATGGGACATGCTAAAACAATAAGTCAAATTTATACTTATAGTGAAACCTCAAATAGCGAACAAGGCTTAGAAATGACAAGTACTAGCTACCCTACATTGCTTAGATTTAGTGGTTTTATTGACTCTAGTAAAAAAGTAGATGGTTTAGTTTTAAAAACAAATGATCAGATTTATAACCAGGTTAAATTTGACTATAGCAATGCTTTTAACTTTTTTGGTAAGTCTAATTATGATGAAGGTGCTTCTCTTTATGAAATAGCAGATGATCAAAATTTAAAAATTACAAAAGACCGCCAAACTCAAATTAATAAACGTATTTATCCTGATGATGTTGGATATAGTGCAAATTATTTAAGTTATATAACTAAAGAATTTATTGATGTTAAAGATAATTCAACTATCCATTTATGAATTGATAAGGATAATGATGGTAAAGCAACCAATGATGAATTAATTGAGCAAGAAATAACTCTCCCAACTCAAAGAGCAGTAACAACTCAAAGGGCTACTAATGCTACTTATAGCAAATTTGAAAAATTCTTAATTCAAAGTGAAAATGGATTAACTACTTTGAAACAAATTAAGCAATAATAGATATTAAAACATTTGCAATTTTAATTGCAAATGTTTTTTATAGAATCACTATTATTTGTAATATTTTATAAATTCCTCCCTGTATCATTTATTGAGTTTTCCGTAATATTCATTCGCTTTTTCAAGGGGCATATTATGGGTAAATTTATTATCAATAAAATAAGTATTTAGCTTAAAATTTTGTTTCTTTGGTAAACTAAAAACTTTTCATGCTTGAGCACTTTTTCTGATGGTATTTACATAACCTGAAAGATTATTAATAAGTAATGTTAATTCTACTGAATCTTCAGTTATAAATGGAGCAGCAAGATAGTAAAATGCACCGCTATGATGAGCATATAAAATATAAAGATCATTATTTTCAAGATGTTGATAAATGTTTTTATAATTTAAAAAAGATTTTTCAAATTCAGATATAATTTCTGCATGTGTAGGCTTATAGTTTTCTAGAGTATGTAAATCTCGATATCTTTTTATAATTAGATTCTCAAATTCATCTTTTGTAGATATTTTAATAAGTTTACTTGTATCTTGCGTGCCATAAAGTGGATTAGTTACATGGTTAAAAAACTTAAATTCATATCCAGAGCCATTTTTTTTATCAATTTTTTGTTTATAAGAAGATATTGATGGTACATATAAACTATTAACAGAACCTATGGTGTTTAGTTTTGCTCGAACTTGGCCATGAATTTCATACACTTTATTTTCTAACTCAGTTTTAAACCTGTTATGGTCTTCTTGAGTATTGGGTTCAGAATCAATGGGTGAACAAGATAAAGAACTAAGAGGAAATACAATGCCACTGACTCAAATTAATATTTTTTTGATTTTAGTCATTTCTTACCACATGAGTAACTGCAACTAAGTCATCAACAAAGTTATTAAAATTTATAGATCCAACTTTTTTAATAACATATCTATATAATCCCGGTTTTGCAGCTTTGTATTCAATAAGTTCATCGTTACTATTTATTGTTTTAACACTTTTTATATTTACTCATTTGCCATTAGGTTCTTGGAATTCAAGGCTCAAGTCATAGTTTGTAAACCACTTTCCGTCTTGTTTTTTTCATGCCTCATTAAAAGTTAGTTGGTTTTCGCTTTTTTTATGGTGTGTGTTGTCTCAAATTCTTTGTTGTTCTTGAATTCTACGATTCTCTAATTCTTGTTCTCTTTGCTTTGCAGAAGAAAAAAAGCTAAAAAATGAATTTCATCAATTTGTTTGTTTTTTCTGAGGTCTTTTTTCGGGTGTATTTAAAATACCTGCATTAAATAACCACGAACTTGAAACTTTTATGGTTTGGTTAGCACCTAAATAAATTGATCCACTTGTAAAAATTGTGCCACTTCCGTTATTAGGGTTTGTTTTTATAGTTCTATAGTTTCGAGCTGCTTCATTCATTTTAATACCATCGGGAGTTCCAGCCCCATATTTTTGTTCATAGCCACTACTTTTATAGTTAAGTCCAGTTAAGCGCGGAGTGACTGCTGAAGCAGATAAAATAGATTTTATAATTGGTACTCTAAATTCACTAGTATCAATTCCTGGATATAATTTTAAAAAATTCGAAACAAGTCCAGTGATAAGTGGAGTTGCCAAACTTGTGCCATGAGCATATAATTTTTCTTCTTTCTTCATTCAAGTTTCATAATACATATTATAAAAAACGCCAGGTGCTATAATTAATGGTTTGGCTAAATCAGAATACTTGCTGTTTAATTTATAGTTTGTATAGTAAATTGCCTTATTTCTATCGATATTATCTGGGTTTGCATTAATACCTAATGCTCCAACAACAATTGAATTAAATGATAATTTTTTTTGAGTGATTTGGTGGATAGGATTATGACCATCATTACCAGCAGAAATTAAGTTAATAACACCATATTTTCTTGCTATATAATCTAAATAATATGAGTCATCATCATATAGTCTATAATAATTATTTAGGTCTAGTATGTCCGCGCCATAACTGTGGTTAATAATTCTTACACCATCTTCCAAAACCATTTTTTCAATTGCAAATTGTCATTCCCCGCGTGTATTGTATTTAGAAAGATAAATAGTTGACTTTCTATCAACACCAAATTGGCTTCCAGCAATCATAGCTACATTAGTCGCATGCTCATCATTATCATTTTCTAATGGTTTAGATAGTCCAGATTCATTAACTTTTATTCCACCTTTGAAGAATTCAGAATATTTAGAATCATATTTATTCTCACCGACTTCTAAAATACCTATTTTACCAACTTTATGATGATACATTCCTGCAGCTTCAGCTTTAATAATTGCGATATTTTTGGTAATCGAATTTTTAAAATCACTCATAGATTTTGTTGGAGCTATGTTAAGGTTTGAATATGTTTTACGGTAATATTCAAATCCTGTATTATTTGCCCAATAACTTTCTGATTTAACTTCATTTTTAAAAACAATAACCCGAACAATTTCCTCTAAATCTTTAATTTTATTTGCAAAATCTTCGCGATCTTTTTCGGTTTCAAAGTAAAAGTAAATAATTGGCATTATTTTGCTTTGAATAGAACTAGTAAATTTTAAGCCCTTACTAGATACTTTTTCAACAAAGTGCTTGTTGAATTTTTGTATAAAATCTACGTTGTCCAGTTCAAACCCGGGGTTTAACAATAACTTTAATTCAAAATTATTGTCTACTGGAATTTTTAAAACTTGACCATTATTGAACGATTCAGTATCATAAATTTGTTCCCTAATTTCAAACTTTTTATTAGAAATGTTTTCATATCAAATTATATTTTTATTGATTTTATTATATGGCGCTATTGAAGCTAATGTAACAACGCTACTAAATGTAACCAATGGCCATATAATGAATTTTTTGAATTGTTTTTTTTTCATAATTTTACCTCATTTTTTTATAAAGATTTAATGGAGTAATTAATATATAAGTAGTATATTAATAAAATAGTGTTGCAATAAGTTTTATCCTCCATAATAATTATACCATATTGTACCGCTTTTCATTTTATGATTATGTGTAACACGGATAAAAAAAATTTAGCATTTTTATTAAAAAAAAGCAAATCAAAAATTATAGTGACATCTAACTTCTAAATAAATTATTTTCGTGATACATAAAACAACCTCGTAGATTACTAAAATTTCATAATATTTATTAAACCTATAAATATTTGTATAAAAAATAATCAACAATCATTTTATTGATTGTTGATTATTTAATTGTTATTTTTACTATATTTTGCTCTTAATTTATTAATATTTTCAAAGGTTGCTAAATATTTTACAAGGGCAAAGATAAAAATATAAATTGCAAAAACTGTAATAATATCATATTTATATCAAGTTCAAATTAGTATCGGTTCTTTGTCAGTGGGTTTGTATAAGGGCATTCAAAATAATGTCATTGTAACGCCAATTATAAAAGCAATAATTTGTAAATAAATAACTTTTAATTTATTGTAGTAAGCGAGTAGAAAACTGCTTACTAAAAAGCCCGCTGTATACAAAAAACTAAGAAGAATACGATAAGGAATTTTTAATTCATAACTAGAATTAAAAATTATTTGTCAAGGAATTAATTTGTCACTTATTAATAAAGTAGCAATTGTCATTAAAAAAAAGGTAACAAAAAATATTTTGTTTCATTGTTTTTGTGGATTTGTTTTTTTTAACATTATTTTTTATTTACCTTTAAATCAGTAATATAACCTATAAATTCATTTAATGGGAGTGTAGTAGAATTATCTTTACCATATTCGCGATAAGTTACGGTGTTTGAAAATCGTTCTTTTTCACCTAAAATAAGTTGGATTTTTGATTTAGAAATTTGTGCCTCTCTAATTTTTTTATTTAAACGTTCTGCAGATAAATTTACTTTTGACCTAAATCCAAGGCTAAAGAGTTTAGTATTAATTAACTTAGCATATTGAACATCTTCATCAAAGTTTGTGGCAGGAATTATTGTAATTTGCTTTGGTGCAAGTCAAAATGGTAATACACCTTTAGTTTGTTCTAATAAAATTGCAACAAATCTTTCATAAGTTCCAATTAAGCCACGATGAATTAATACTGGTGTTTCTTCTTCATTATTTTTATTTATAAAACTCATGGCGAATTTTTTAGGTAATAAAAAGTCTAATTGTAAGGTTGAAACTGTGATTTCGTGTCCTAATGCAGTATAAATTTGAATATCCATTTTAGGACCATAAAAAGCCGCCTCACCTAATTTTGCTTCATATTTTACATTTAATTCATCTAATACATTGCGAAGTTGTGTTTCAGCTTCATTTCACATCATCTCATCATCATAATACTTATCTTTATTTTCCGGATCTCTTAATGATAAAGAAACATAACTAATTTGGATGTTAAAAGATTCTAAAGTTTCTTTAATAAGTTGATACATTAATTTAAATTCTTCAGAAATTTGCTCTTTTCGTACAAATAAGTGCCCTTCAGTTAACAGCATACCACGCACTCTTTCAAGACCAGTTAAAGCACCTGATTTTTCATAGCGATATAGTTGAGATTGCTCAGAGTAACGAATTGGCAGATCACGGTATGAACGCTTTTCACTTTTATAACATAAAATATGGTGTGGGCATGTCATTGGACGAGGAATTAACCTTTCATTTTCAACCACAATAGGTTTAAACATATCATCTTTATAATGAGCTAAATGACCTGAAATTTGGTAAAGCTCTTCTTCTCCAAAATGAGGTGTTAAAACTTCAGTAAAACCATATTCACGATCTTTTTGTAATACTAGGTTTTTAATTTCATTATGAATGTACATTCCATCTTCTAACCAAAAAGGTAAACCTTGTCCACCTAACTTATTAAACGTAAATAATTTCATTTCTTTACCAATTTTACGGTGATCTCGTTCCTTGCGATCTTTTAAAATTGCTAAAAATTCTTCTAATTCAGCATTTGATTCTCAAGAAGTTCCATAAATTCTAGTTAATTGAATATTATCAGAATTGCCACGTCAATATGCTCCAGCTAAATGAAGTAATTTAAAATGTTTAATATGTTTGGTATCTTGAACATGATCCCCAGCACATAGATCTGTGAAAATAACTTCATTATTTTGAGGATCTACTAGTGAATAAAAAGTAATGGTTTTATTTTGCTTTACTAATTCATCATATAATTCTTTTTTATATGGTTTATTTTCAAAACTATATTCATCAATGCTTACTTGCTTCATAACTAAATTACGTGAAGCAAGTTTTTTCATTAATTTTTCAATTTTAGTTAGTTCTGTATCACTAAGCGGGTCAATAAATTCAAAATCATAGTAAAAGCCTTCTTCGGTTGCTGGTCCAAATCCCAGTTTTACGCCAGGATATAATCTTTCAATAGCAGCAGCTAGTAAATGTGATGTAGTATGGTTTAATTGTTTATTTGCTTTCATTTTCACCTCCGTAAAGTCCTATTTTGTTTTGTAAATTATTTATAGTTTGTTTTGCAATTTTTTGAGCTTTTAAAGCTCCTAATTTAGTAATATGGTTAACTTGTTGTAAATAAATTTGGTATTTGCTTTGAATTTGGCTTAATAAATCTTTAACACTTTGGGCAACTGCTTCTTTAAAGTCTTTGTAATTAGCATCTTTAAATTTCTCTTCAGCTTCTGCTAAAGATAAATCATTAAGTGAAGCATAAATATTTAATAAATTTAAAATACCAGGTTTAGCTTCCGAAATATAGATCCTATTTTCTGAATCTGTGACAGATTTTAAAATTTTATTATAAGCGCTTTGGGGATCTTCTAATAAATAAATAGTTGATTTAGTGCCCCTTTCACTTTTTGACATTTTTGCATTTGGGTCAGTTAATGATTTAATTTTGGCTCCAATTTTAGGCAAAATTGCTTGAGGAATTTTTAGGTTCGTTTTGTAATTCTTGTTCAATCTTTGTGCAATATTTCGGGTCAATTCTAAATGCTGAATTTGATCTTCTCCAACTGGTACAACATCAGGATTATACAGTAAGATATCAGCAGCCATTAAAACTGGGTATGTTAATAAACCAGTTGGGATTTTTTTAGTACCATTAGCTTGCTTTAATTTTGAGGCTTGATCTTTGAATTGTGTCATACGCTTTAATTCACCTAAAGTAGTTTCAGAGCTACATAACCATTGCATTTGAGCATGTTCTAAAATTTGTGATTGGTAAAAAATTGCATTTTTTTCATAATCTAGGCCACAAGCTGCATATAAAGCGACTATGGCTTCTCGAGCACCCTTTAATTCATTAGGGTTAACTTTACCAGTTGTTAAAGAATGTAAATCAGCAACAAAGATGTAGGATTCGTACTCATTTTGCAATTTTACAAAGTTTTTGATAGCCCCAATATAGTTACCTAATGTTAGGGATCCAGTTGGCTTAATACCACTTACTAATCGTTTCATAATCCTCCATATTAAAAAGTTTTTTAATAATAAAATATTTTAAGTATATTTTGAAGCAATTAAAATCATTGCTTCAATTACACTATGTAAAATAATATTGGTTAAATTGAATTTTTGAAAATATTTTAAATCACCACCAGTATAAAAAACTGGAAAATTTATTCTATTTATATCATTTATCAAACCGATAATACCGTAATAATTACCATTAATTATACCAATTGATAATGCATCTTTAGTATTAGTAGCTAATGATTTTGCTATTTGATAATTTAAATCTTGCTTATTTATTAATGAAATATTTTCAAAGAATGATTTTACACCTTGCTTAATACCCGGAAGTAAGATTACTCCTTCAAGAGTTTTATCAATAATTTGGGTAATAACAGTTGCGCTGCCAAGGGAAACTAAAATAGCAGATTGATACTTATTGGCAATTAAATAAGTATTTAATAAAATATCAATTCCTACTTCTTTAAAGTTAATTAAAGGGTTTAATTCTAAAGTAAGGTTTTTAAATATAAATTGATGGTTAATTAACTGAATCTTAATTTTTAGTCTTGTTATAATGTTTATTAATTTATTTGTATATTTTAAATTTACACTACATAATCATGCTTTTTTTATTTTATGACTAAAATTATCCAAGATTTCTTTAATTAATTTATATGAAATTAATTTAACATTTAAAACCTTCACAATTGTTTTATTATCTTGTGTTTGAAAACCTATTTTTAAAGCTGTATTACCTAAATCTAAATAAATCATTATTGATTAAACATTAAAAATGATAATTTTACCCTTAATAAATTCTTTGTGTTTAATTTCTTTACCTTCTATAAATTTTTGTACATTTGGATGGTTTTGAGCTAAAGCAATAATTTGCTGATCATCTATATCCGCAGTTTTTTCAATAATAGCACGAACTTTTCCATTAACTTGCACAACTACTTTAACTATTGATTCTTTGATTAGTGATTGATTATATAAAGGCCAAATTTGGTCTTTTATTTGTTTTTTGTCTAAAAGTTCTAATAATTCTTCAGAAATATGTGGAGCTAGTGTTGAGAGCATAATCAAGAAATCAACTAAAGGTTGAAGGTTATTTAATTTTGTTACTTTATATAAAGCATTGATAAAGACCATAAGTTTACTAATTGCAATATTAAATTTTAATTGATCTATTGCTTCGGTTACTTCTTTAATTGTTGCTTGTCATACTGAATTAAATTCTTCATCTTCATATGAATCATCAATTAAAGTAGGATTTAAAGCAAATTTTTCAATAATCACAAAAACACGGTCTAACCACTTACGAATACCTTTAATTGAACTCACACTTCATTCTTTAGTATCAGTTAATGGGCCCATAAACATTTCATAAACCCGTAAAGTATCAGCACCATATTCATTAACAATATCATCTGGGTTAATGACATTACCCCTACTTTTAGACATTTTTTGCCCATCAGGTCCCAAAATCATTCCTTGATTAACTACCTTCATAAAAGGCTCAGAGACTGGCAAAATATTTATATCATATAAAAATTTATGTCAAAATCTAGAATAGATTAAGTGCCCAACAGCATGTTCTTGTCCACCGATATATAAATCAACGGGAAGCCATTTTTGAAATCTTTGGTATGCTTCTTTACTTTGGATATCTAAATATGTTCCATCTGAATTTTTTAAAATATAGGCTAAGAAATATCATGAACTACCTGCCCATTGCGGCATGGTATTTGTTTCTCTGCGATATTTTTTACCATTACGTTCAAAATATAACCATTCTCTATTATTAGCAAGTGGTGATTCACCAATTAGTGATGGTTTAATATTTTCCATATATGGCAATTCAACAATATTTTCTTCTAAGTAAATATTGTTATCTTCATCAAAGTAAACTGGAAAAGGTTCTCCTCAATATCTTTGACGCGAGAAAATTCAATCCCTTAGTTTATATGATATTTGACTTTGTGCTAAGTTTTGTTCTTTTAATAAATTAAAAACTAAAATTGTCCGTTCTTGTTTAGATTGCTTTTCAAAATTAACTAAATCAATTATCCCAAAGTTTTTAGTTGGAAGAATCGAAGGTACATCTAAGTTATATTTAGTAGCAAAGTCTTGATCACGTTCATCTTCAGATGGAACACCCATAATTGCCCCAGTTCCATAAGTATTTAAAACATAATTAGATGTTCAAATTGGTAAAACTTCCTGAGTAATTGGATGAATGACATTTAAACCAGTGTATACACCTACTTTTTCTTTATTATTTGAAATCCTGTCTCGATCACTAATTGTTTTAGAATATTCTAAGAATTCATTTACTTCTTTCTGGTTTTTAGCTCTCTTAATAATATCATGTTCGGGCGCAACAATTAAAAAACTTACTCCAAAAATTGTATCAATTCTTGTGGTAAAAACATCAATAAAATCATCTGAATTTTCTAATTTGAATTTAACAATATGTCCGACAGATTTTCCAATTCAGTTTTCTTGTAATGTTTTTAGTGATTCTGAAAAATCAACATCTTTTAATCCTTCTAAAAGTTTTTCAGCATATGCAGTGATTTTTAAGACTCATTGTCTCATTGGTTTGCGAATAACTGGGAAATTGCCTCTCTCACTAACTCGTTGACCATTTTCATCAGTTATAACTTCTTCATTAGCTAAAACAGTCCCAAGTTCTTCGCACCAGTTAACATCAATTTCTTTAATTTCGGCAAGGCCTTGTTCGTATAACTTTTTAAAAATTCATTGTGTTCATTGGTAATATTTTGGATCAGTCGTATCAATTTCTTTATCTCAGTCAAATGACATTCCAAGACTTTTAAGTTGCTTTTTAAAAGTTTTAATATTATCTTGTGTAAAACTTGCTGGATGGTTACCAGTTTTTAAGGCATATTGTTCAGCGGGTAAACCAAAGGCATCTCACCCAATTGGATGAAGCACATCAAAACCATTTAAACGTTTATAACGAGCTACAATATCAGTAGCTGTATAACCTTCAGGGTGACCAACATGCAGTCCTGCTGCTGAAGGATATGGAAACATATCTAAAGCATAAAATTTCTTATCATGATTATTTGTTGTTTTGAAAGCTTGAGTTTTTTCTCAAATTGCTTGCCATTTTTGTTCAACTTCTTTGTGTTTATACATAGTTAACTAATTATAACCTAAAATAACTATATATATAATATATAACTTAAATAATATATAATATGATATTATATGTATAATTAAATAAATTAACAAAGTTGATATCATATTATGTAAGGAGAAACAAATGGCAAGATTTATTGATGAAATAACAATTTCATTACAAGGCGGTAAAGGTGGAAATGGAATGATTTCTTTCCGCCGTGAAGCCCACGTAGATAAAGGCGGGCCTGATGGGGGTGATGGAGGCCGTGGTGGTCATATTTATTTTGTAGGAGACCATGGAAAAAATACTTTACTAAGTTTTTATAAAAATAAACATATTAAAGCAGAAGATGGTGTTAATGGAGGCCCTAAAAACTTGTATGGAGCTAATGCTAAAGATACCTACATTAAAGTTCCAATTGGAACTTTAGTATATAATGGTGAAAAATTAATTGCAGACGTAATTGAGGCAAATACACCATATTTAGTAGCAAATGGTGGAAAAGGGGGACGGGGTAATAATAAATTCAAAACAGCCAAAAACACCGCACCTAAAATAGCTGAAAATGGGATGCCTGGGGAAAAATATGAGGCTAAAATAGTTTTAAAAATTTTATCTGATGTTGGGTTAGTTGGTAAACCTTCTGCTGGTAAATCAACTTTTTTAAATGCAATTTCTAATGCAAATGCAAAAGTAGCTGAATATGAATTTACTACCTTAGTTCCTCAACTTGGAATGGTTAAATATCACGATGATTCATTTACAATTGCTGATTTACCAGGGCTTATTAAAGGTGCTTCACTAGGAAAAGGTTTAGGAATACAATTTTTAAAACATATCGAAAGATGTCGAATTATTGCTCATATTATTGATTTTGGATCAGTTGATAAAGATCCTGTCATTGATTATCAAACAATTAATAATGAACTTAGTTCTTATAATTTAAAACTGGAAGAAAAACCTCAAATTGTAATTGCAAATAAATCTGATATGGAGGTTTTTCAAGATAATATTGCCAAATTTAAACAAACATACCCAGATATAGAAATCATTGAAATTTCAGCTATTTTTAGGCAAAACCTTGAAATAGTTAAAGTTAAATTAGCAAATTTAGTTAAGCACTATGCACATGCAACTATCGAAAAAACAAAAGAAAAAATTAAAGTTATTGAATATGAACCAGATTTTAAAATTGCAAGCCCTTATAAGGGACATTTTATAATAAGCGGTAAAAAAGTTGAAGAGTTATATAATAAAATTCCAATTAATACTTATGATAATTTAGTTCGTTTTAATAATATTCTTAAAAAAATGGGTGTTTGAGATGAATTAATTAAAAGAGATATAACCCCGGGTGATACTGTATCAATTTACGGGTTTGAATTTGAATGAGAAAATGAATCATAAAAAACAAAGCTATGCTTTGTTTTTTGTATAATTTTATTATGAATGATTTTTCTTTAGAATTACATGAGAAAGTGAATACTGTAGCAAATAAACCAGGAATTTATTTATGAAAAGATATAACTGGTAATATTATTTATATTGGAAAAGCAAAAAACATTAAAAAAAGATTAAAACAATATTTACAAGGATCTGAGAATTCATATAAAACTACCAAAATGTTTCAAGAATTAGCAGACTTTGAAATGGTTTATACTCTTAATGAGCGTGATGCATTACATCTTGAAGAGAAAATGATTAAAGAGTATAAACCAAAATATAACATTAAGCTTGTAAATTCCCAAAAAAATCCTTATATTAAAATAAGTATTAATAAAAAGAATTTAATTAATTTTAGTTTTAGTTCAAAAGTATTTAAAAATAATGATCCTGATACAAATTATTATTTTGGACCTTTATTTTATAATGATGATCATAAAAACTTTATTAACGCACTTAAGAGCATTTATACCTATAAAAACGGATTTTTGATTACTAGCCAAAGTTTAGAAGAAGCCAAAAATATATTCAACGAAATAAAAAGTATTTTTGAATTTAAAAATAATAATTTTAATCAAAAATTACAAGAATTAGAAAATGAGTTTGCATCTAAATTAGATTTTCAAAATGCATTAATGTATAAAAAAGCACAAGATTTTTTAATTAAAACAAAAATGCCTCAGGTTACAGAAATTCATAAAATTAGTTTAATTGATTATATTTATGTTAAACAAATTAATCAATTAATATTTGTAGCTCTCAAAACATATAATTATGGGATAGTTACAAATATAAGTATTAAATATTATGAATTTAATGGATTGTTACAAGAATTTTTAGAATACTTTTTAAATAATTATTATAAAGATAAAATTATCCCTAAAAAACTTTATTTAAATAATGAATTAGAATCTTTAGACTTAATTATAAATAATGAAATGCAGAAAATAATTAGTTATCCAAAAGTTGGTATAAATCAAAAAATTTTAAATAACTTAAGAGATAATATTGAAGAAAAATATCAATCCTTAGGTTTAAATATAAATGAAAATATTTTACAAGAATTAAGCCTTAAGTTAGGCTATCAAGATTTAATCCAAAATATTTATATCTTTGATAATTCATTTGAAAAGTCAAAAGATGGAGTGGGTGTTGTATTAAGTTTTAACTTAAAATCTAGCTCAAAACCAAAAGTATTTAAATGGTCTTTGGAAAAAGATATTCAAAAATTTAGTACTGAAGATGATTTAAAATATATGTATTTAAATACACTTCAATTTTTAAAAGTAAATCAAGATAAAATTAATCAAAATGATCTTTTTGTTGCTGATGGAGCGATTAGTCAAATTAACGAAATTAAAGAAGCTTTAAAAAATTATAATTTTAACAATAAGGTAATTGGTTTAGTTAAAAACCAAAAGCATCAAACAAGTAAAGTTATTAATGATCAAAATATAACTTTAGAAGTATCAATTAGTACTTTCAATTTTTTAAGCAATATTCAGTTCTTAGTAGATAAAAAAGCAAAAGAATATTTAAATAAAACACGTAACAACAAAATTAGCAATTCACTACTCTTGCAAATACCTGGGATTGGTAAAAATATAGAAAATAAATTACTGCAAGCATTTTCTAATATCAAAAAAATAAAAAATGCACCAATATCAGAAATAGCCAATGTTGTTGGGAATAAGTTAGCATTAAAAATTAAAGAATATTTTGAAAATAAATAATATCTATTATAAGAAAGTAAAAGAATAACAATATTCAGATACTTCTGAATATTGTTATGTCTATTTGCTCCAATCGTTCAATTTTTCTTATTACTAAGATATTATTCATATTCAAAATTAATATTTAAATCATAAACATTTTGAATGTTTGTTTTATCAATAATTAAAAAATAAGTTTTAAACCAATCGTCAGCTCCAACAGATGCATTTCCACCTAATTTTTTGTCTGAATGAAATAAGAAGAATCGATAACTATTATTAAAATTGAATTTAATATTTAGTTGCTGTGCTGCCTTATCAAAAGCAAAGCTTTTGATATTTAAACCTTTTTCTCTGTTATCTGATTCTGAAATTTTTTTATATAAATAATTATTTAAAATTACAATATCTTGTGTATCAAAATTAACTTTATCTAATAAGCCAATATGTTCTTGAATTATTTTTTCTTTATTTTGGTATTTTCTTGGATTATGTTTTTGTAATAACTGAATAAATTGTTTTTGATTTTTTATTAAATAGCTTGTTAGTTTTAAATTGTCTGTTTGTCATTTTAGTTTATTTACATCATCATAATTAATATTGTTAAAATATTTATATGCAATGTCACTAGAAAGATAATTAAATTCATTTTCTTGACTATTTTCTTTTCATCTAGAATAACTTTTCTTATCCTTATCTAGGATTTTATCTTCATCTATAACAAATAGTCTCGGACTTACACCTTCTTTGGTCCAAGCATTTTTATCATTGTTTCAATATGTATGCTCAGAAATTAAACGAGATTTTTCAATTGTTTTAACTTCATAAAAGTAAACTCCAAGCAAAGATGCAGGTAAAATAGCTAGGATAAAAGTTACCAAAAAATACTTTATAAACTTTTTTTTCTTAGTTTTGTTTCACATATGTAATTGCAACTTCTACATTTTGTTGTTCCATTTTATATGGATATGCTTCCAGTATATAATAACCATCTGATGGGGCGGTAAACTCAATTACTTCAATGTTTCTATTACCAAAATTAGAAATAGCTAATTGATACCCAGATTGACTTTTAATTTTAAAATCTATGTCAGTTTTATCGCCCAATCTATTATGTAAAAAAGCTAAGGAAGCTCTTATCTTATCGCCCTTTTTAAAATACATACGTCGAGAATTTAAATAGGGCGGATTATTCTTATTAACATTTTTAATGACAATTAAAGATTGCATTGCTTCTTCAATTTTATTATATTGTGGTATACCATAACCAGTTTCATCAGTATAAATTGAATTTACACCAGCAGGTTTTCTTGATCCTGTTATTAGTGCCGATTTGAAGATAATAGAATCAGAACCAAGATCAAATTTGTGTGGGTATTTTTGTTTTAACATCCCGGCGATTGCCGTTACAACTGGTGCTGAAAACTCGTACCTCTATTTTGATAACCTGTTTTTTTACCGTCATGTATCGATTCGTCAGTAAATGTATATTCACCGCCAGGGGCTACTACTGAAATATAATTCGAATTATTTCCTATTTGGCTATAATTTGATTTTTGTTCAAGGCTTGCGTCACTTGTAGCACCGACTATAATACTGTTCTTTGATAATGTTAATCCGAAAATCTCCTTGGAATTTTTATTATATTGGTTTCCAGCTGAAATAACATTTATTAATTCTGGATTCTCAAATATTAAGGTATCTAAGTATCCAGGAAGAAAACTTAAAAATAATGTAAATTCCTTCCAAATATTTCAACTATTATTTACAATATTTGTGTGTTGAAGCAAATAATTAAACTCACCAGAAAGGCCGTTTCAATATAAATTCACTTCAACAGAAACTATACCAGCTGTTTGATTAATCCCCTTTTTACCAGCTATTAATTCCGATACTTGGGTAGCATGTCTTGACCACTTCTCATAGTAAAATGGTTCGTTTCTCCAACTAATTCCATTACCATATTTTTGATTTCACTCAAATGCTTTTGAGTGTACTTCTACGACTCCTTCATATTCTAAAACACCTATGTTAACTTTTCTATCAATATAATTATAAAAATGTTTTTGTCTAGTGGACTGATCCAAGCCGACAAATGAAAATAATTTTTCGTTTTGCAGTTCATGCTTAAAGTTATTAAAATTATAACGCCCACCAGGGTAATAACTTTGAGATTCCATGAAGTTCTCATTTTGTTTGTTTATTTGGAAATCTTCATATTGTGTATTTGTATTAAACTTATAAATATTACGATATTCGATATTGTGTTTATCTAAAAAACTAATTAATAAGTTATTTAATTTTTCATGATTTGTATTTTTTAAATAAGCAATTGATAAAACTCCCGTAAATTCATCATATTTTACCGGTAAATTTTGATCAATATTGTTATGAATAAAGTTTTTAATTAAATCAGTCTGTTTCTGGTTTAACTTTGTAAAAACTTCTAACCTATTAACACCAAAGTTAATTGTATAGGTCTTTGAATTTGCATCACTATTAGTAACAAATGCAGTTTCTAAATTAATATTTTGAATTTTTATATTATTTGTTATAATAGTATTCGGACTATTTACAGTATAGATTCCATTTATGGCAACTAATGGAATTGCGGATGCTGCTATAGACGAAACAATAAATATTTTTTTAAGTTTTTTTGTGTACATATATAACTCCTATTCATTAAGTATTATCAATTTTTTGCCTTAAAAAATCTAAGGCATTTTAATTATACCATTTTTTGGTATTTATAATAAAATTATATATATAAAAAAATATATTGTTTTTTGGAAAAGTCACTTGCGAGATGTTAACAAAATAATTGTCTTTTAATTTTAACATAATTTTTAGATAAAAAAATGTATGAGAAAACAGAAAACACGGCAGTGTTTTCTCGTCGGTTTTGCTTACTTTTGTCAAAAGTAAGGCCCCTTTGATTGCAATCAAAGGCGGGGGATTAAAAATTTCTTAGGTTATCTTATATTTCCGGACAACTTGCCGATAGTTATTTATTTTATCCATCATATAATCAATTTCTTGCTGAGAGTATTTATCTAAGCTTTTTCCTTTGGGAATGTAATACCTAATTAAGCGGTGCATATTTTCTATTGAACCTTTTTGTCATGAACTATATGGTTGGCATTTAAATAATCTTTCAGTTGGAATTACCTGGTGCAATAAGACATTTTCACTACCATTATCAACTGTTAAAGTTTTAATGTCTAAGTTATGTTTCTTGATTAGTTTTAGAAGAGTTTGTTTTATAGCTTTGGAGTTGCGTTTTGAGAGCATAGCATAAGACATTCTGGTTTGCCGTTCAATTATGGTTACAATACAATAGGTATCATTGATTTTGCCAATAACGGTGTCTAATTCAAAATGGCCATGTTCAGAGCGATCATTAATATAAGCTGGACGTTTTGAAATTTCTGTTGCATATTTTAATGTTTTAGGTTTGGTTTGCTCCTTCTTCCTTATGCCATATTTGCCTTCAGATTTTTTAACAATATGGTCAAAGTCAAGGAAATAAGGGTATTTTTTGATTATTTTATAAATTGTACTAGGTGAAGGAGCAAATTCATCAGGGGAGAATTTTTTAAAACAATTAACAAGATAGGTAACTGATTTCTTAACTTCTTTTTGCTGCAAATTCTTTTTATTTCTATTTTTATTGTATGTATTAAGCTCACTATACCAATATTTTCTGTAGGCCTTTCATTTCTCTTTAATTGTATCACTTACAAAAAAGAGTCGCGAAAACTAATAGCCTAATAAATGTTCATATAGTTTGCTAAAATTAAGGGTTTTAACACGCATTACTCTTTTTGAACACTTAGGACAAACATAGCGATTGTGTTTATCTAAACTAAGTGGTCTGCGATTTGTAATAATTTTAATTTTGCTTTTTATACTTCGAATGTCTCTGTTAAAAATCTTGGCTACTTCTTGGATTGAGAAGCCTTCAGAAAGTTCTTGTAAAATATTATAAAGTTGCTCTAGATCGATTTGATCTGATCGTAATTTTCGTTGTGTCCCAAGTGCTCCTTGCATTTTCAAGATAGTGTTGTAATTCTCTTCAATTTTAAAATGTTGATATTTATTTTCTTTTCGACATTTGTCAAAAACACAAATATATTTTTCTAAATTTTTCATATAATTTTAAAGTCTCCTTTCATTTTTTAAAATTTATTAATACAACTATTTTATTACAAGGCAGACAAAAACAATGTCACATGCAAAAAACTTGCATGTGACATTTCCAATTAATAAATAAAAAATATCTGGAAATATTTCCAGATATTTTAGATCTTTATTTACTAAATTACTTCATATTGATCATCATCAGTTTCAAAGCGGGCATTAAAGCCGGCACCTTTGAGTGCTTGAAGAATTTTATTTTGTCCTGTTTCAACAATAATTTCTGTGTTTGAATTAAAAGTTCCGTCGCTTCAATTGATTAATGTACGTAAGTTAGCGATACCAGCTCCAGTTAATGTATCGCCATTAGTTTTATCAAGTGAGAAGAATTTAATTTTCTTAGTACTTTTGCCATTACTAAAGAAGATTTTTGAGCGATCGTCAGGAGTTTGTGGACCTTCAGTGATTAAAATCTCGCTAAATTGAGCCACGTTCATTTCGGCAGCTGATACTTCTCAAGTATCAGAATTATTGTAAAGTTTAATACGTTTTAATCTACGTTTTGAGGAATTATTGCCTAAAATATCGTGGAACTGCATTCCAGCTAAAGTTTTAACACTTGGAGCATAGCTAAAATCTACACCAAGAGGCCATGAGTTTCCGTCTCTTCCAGAATCAGGTTTAGTTCCACTACCTCAACCACCTTGGAAAATTCGTTCATTGTTTCTGGTTCAATATGCCATTCTTAAACCTAAGTTAACTTTCTTAAGGTCATAATCACCTTTTTCATTTTTAACATCTTCTTCATCAAATGATAAATTATCAAAGGTAATACGAGTATAAATTCTTTCTTGACTATTTAAGTATGCTCAGTTAACATTGTAATCATTCATATTTACTCAAGCAACTTTATTTAAAGCTCAAGGGTTAATTGCTCAATCGTTAGCATTACCATTTAATTTTTGGTCCGTATACATTGCAAGCTCATCAATTTCTTTATCTTTAATAAACCTAATTGCAGAAGTATTCTTAGATGCAAAGAATAATTCTAATAAAGGTAATTTTGTAGGTAAAGCAGCAAAAATTTTATCCATATTTTGATCTGCACCTACTAAACCAATATTTTTGAAACGGTATCCAGTAATTTCATAACCATCTTTTTTCAGTCTTTCAATTAAAGCAAGTGCATTTTGGTAAGCTTTTGGTTGTTCAACATCAATTTCAACAACTGTTGCTTCTGTACGGTTAACACCTTGAATTTCCTCGCGTCTTGTATATTTAGTAATTGTGATGCCGTAAAAACCACCTATTAAATCACCATATCCTTTATTAATAAATTCTTGATTTAAAATACGATCATCTCAATTGTAATATTTACCACGTTTAATATCATCTGAATTTCTAGTTGGCCATTGCGAATTATTACCTAATACTTTCTTAAATTTATTATCTTCAGTGTAACGACGTTGCACATTATTAATTGGTGGGCTAAAAGTATATGATTCTCATTCACCTTTTTCATTTACTCAAGTTTGGGTGTATTCCTCTGGAATAACAAAACCATTTTGTAATTGACGCTGCACCTCTGCACTAACTTTAGTAATTTTGCTTTGGTCAATGTGCATTAATAAAAGTAATCTACCATACGGAACACGAATTTTATCATTTGATCTATATGGTTTTCATTCAACTATTTTTGGATCATCTCACCATCTGTCAAAGTTGGCTAAACCAGTTGGATCAACAAACGTTCTTAATAATTCTTTATTTTGCAATAATCTTTCATAACGTGCTCATAAATTACCTAATTGCTCAGGTGCCCCTCCATCTCCAGCTAAGTATGCATTTAAATTTTCAATGTCTTGATTTTCATCGTGGAATAAATCATAATAACCAACACCCTTATTCTGAAAAATATAATCATTTTTCTTAGCTCCTCTTGCAGCAATAACACCACTAAGACGAATGTTTTCTTCAGTTAAAGCACCAGTAATTGATACAATCTCTTCAAACTCATTTTGGTATGGAATACGGTTGGCAATTCCATTATTTATATCATATTTTTCATCCTTAGGCGGATTTAAAACATCGATTTCGGCAAGATATTTAATTCCACCTTGGTTAATTTCTCTTTTTTCTCTACGTTGTACTCTTTGATATTCGGGCTCAGGTTTAGGTTCTGGTTTAGGCTCTGGTTCAACTTTAATTGGTTGAGTTGGCACAGGAGCCTCAGGAGGAGCCGGAACTGGTTCTTCAACTGGAGGAACTGGGGCAGGTACTGGCACAACATCATCCTCAATTTTTGGAGGATCTTCAGGTTTTGTCTCTTCTTTAATTTCTTCTTTAGGATCTTCAATAATCTTCGGAGGATCTTGAACAATTATAACTGGTTTGTCAATTTCTAAGGGTGGAGTTGGTTTAATTTCTTCTGGTTTGCGATCTAAATTATCATCAAAAGCATTTGGGAGTGAATTCTTTGGATCAGCTTTATCGTTATCTAAAAAAGTATTAACTCCTTGTTGGATGTTATACTTGTATCTATTTTGAGCATCAATTTGTAATGATTGAATAGTTGTAAAAATAGTAGTTGCTCCAAGAGCACCGGATACAACTAATAAACCTATTTTATGTTTTCTTCTAAACTTCATATACTTCCTTTACTTATATAAATATTTATACATTATTTTCTTTTATTTACTTCTCATTATATTATACCAGAATAATATATATAAATATATTAATTTTAAAATCTCAATTTAACTATTCTAGGTAAATTTGCAATATCATTGATTATTTCAATATGGTATTTATTTGTTAAACTTACCCACCAATCATAATGTAACGGATTAATTTCAAAATAAATTAATCCGTTCTTAGTTAAATAATTAGGAGCTTGGTTAATAATCTTTTTATAAAATTCAAGGCCATCATCATTAGCAAATAATGCATTATGAGGTTCAAAATTTAAAACAGATTTATCAAGTTTTTCATCACGTGATAAATATGGTGGATTACAAACAATTAAATCAAAAAGCTTATTACTTAAATTTTTAAATAAATCACTTTGATAAGTATTAACATGTAAATCATTTATTTGAGCATTAATTTTAGTTTGTTTGATTGCTTCAACTGAAATATCACTTAATGTAATATCCCATATTGGCCTAGCTTTTTTTAAAGCAAGGCCAATAAAACCTGATCCTGCACATAAATCAAGTGCTTTTATATTAGAAGAACTAGTATGATCATTTAAAACTTGTAAAATAAGTTCTTCAGTTTCATAACGAGGGATTAAGACATTATGTGAAAGATCAATTTTAACATTTGCCATTTCAATATAACCAATAATTTTTTGAACTGGCATTCCTTTATTTAGTAATTCTTCTTCAAAAGAAGATATAGTTTGTTTAAGATTATATCTTCTTTTTTCTAATAATAAATCTGTTTTAGTTGGCATTAAAAATTAGAATCCTGTAATTTTAAATTTTGTTCTTCGGTCAATAATGCCTCAATTATAGCATTTAGTTTACCATTCATAATTGAAGTTAATGAACTTGAGTAGTTGATACGATGATCAGTGACACGATCTTGTGGGTAATTATATGTTCTAATTTTTTCACTACGGGCTCCAGAGCCAGCTAACTTGCGGTAACCAGATTCTTCTGCTTGTTTTTTTTGTAATTCTAAATCATATAATTTAGATTTCAAAATCCGCAATGCAATTTCTTTATTTTGAATTTGGCTTTTACCTTCTTGACATGAAACAACTATTCCGCTTGGATAGTGAGTAATTCTTACAGCTGAATCTGTCGTGTTAACAGACTGCCCACCATTTCCACTTGAGCGAAACACATCAATCCTAATATCTTCAGTTTTAATTTGAATATCAATATCTTCATCAATTTCAGGCATAACAGTTACTGTTGCAGTAGAAGTATGAATTCTACCTTTAGTTTCGGTAACTGGAACCCTTTGCACCCTATGCACCCCAGATTCAAACTTTAATTTTGAGTAAGGTTTTTCTCCTTTAATTGAAAAAGTAATTAATGTAAAACCTCCTGATTCAGCACTTGATGATTCTAAGATACCTATTTTCATATTATTTTGTGCAGCTCATTTTGAATACATTTTATAAAGATCACCTGCAAAAATATTTGCTTCATCACCTCCAGCTGCGCCTCTTATTTCAACGATCACATCTTTTTCATCATTCTCATCTTTTGGTAAGATAAGAATTTTTAGTTCGCTTGATAATTGTTTTAAACTAGCCTCATTTTCTTGAATTTCTAATTTTGCTAACTCAATTAAATCTGGATCTTTTTCTAAAGTTAATAATTCTTTAGCAGTTTTTAAATTTGATTCAGCATTTAAATAATTATTAAAGGTTTCTACAATATCACTAATTGAGTTAAGTTCTTTATTTATTTTATTATATTTTTTAATATCATTAATTACATCCGGGTTGACTAACTCAGATTTAAGTTGATCATATTTTGCTTTAATTTGTTGCAATGAACTATACATCTTTAATTCCATAGTGTTTTAATTTTACCATAATAAAGATTTATAAATTATGTTAAAATTAAATTGTTATATATATAAGGAATATTAAAGGAAAGATTATGAATAGAATAGAAAAGTTAATTAAAGAATTATGTCCTAATGGAGTTGAATATAAAAAACTTAGCGATGTTGCAATTGTAACAGCCGGGAATTCAGCACCACAAGATGGAAAATTCTTTATTAATGGAAAATATCCTTTTTGCCGTACTTCTGATGTTGGAAAAGCAAAGAAATCAGTTGATTTTTCTAATATTAGCGATTATTTGAATGAAAATGGCATAAAAGGATTGAAACTTTTTCCAGCTGGATCAATTTTAATCCCTAAAAGCGGAGCATCAACTTTACTTAATAACAGAGTAAGGTTGGCCGTTGATTCTTATGTAGTTTCTCATTTAGCAGTTGTTATTCCAAATGATAAACTTATTAATAGTAGGTTTCTTTATTATTCTCTCGAAAGTTTTAACATGGCAACATTAGTCAATGATAAAAGTTATCTAACAGTTAAAAGCTCAACAATAGCCCATTCTATTCAGGTCCCTTTGCCGCCCCGCGCGATCCAAGATGAAATTGTTAAAATTCTTGATAATTTCACAGAACTTACCACAGAACTTACCACAGAACTTACCACAGAACTTAAATACCGTAAGCAACAATATGAGTATTACAGGGATAAATTATTAACTTTTGATGATTCAAAAGTTAAGGTTGAGTATAAAACACTAAAAGAATTATGTTCAATAACAACAGGTAAATTAGATACAAAAGAAAAAGTTGACGATGGATTATATCCATTTTATACATGTAATATTACTCCATATAAAATAGATAAATTTGCCTTCGATACTGAAGCAATAATAATTGCCGGTAGTGGCAGCCAGCTTGCTCATGTACATTACTATAAAGGTAAATTTAATGCTAATCAACGAACATATGTTTTACGAGGATTTAAAGATATTAATCCTTTATTCTTAATGCATTACTTAAAAACATATTTAAGAGATTACGTTTATAAATTTACAATTAATTCTGTAATACCTAATATAACTATGCCAATTTTACAAGGTTTTTCAATTCCCCTTCCTCCACTTCCAGTGCAAAACCGAATTGCGGAAGTTTTAGACAACTTTGAGAAAATTTGTCATGATCTAAAAATTGGCTTGCCTTCTGAAATATCTTTAAGACAAAAACAATATGAATATTATAGAGATCTCTTATTATCATTTAATATTAATGATATTGAGAGAGAGAGAGAGAGAGAAGATAATCCGGGATTAACCAAACTCTTTGAATATGTCTTTGGTTTTGAACTCGTTAATTTTGGGTATGAGGTTAAATATAAGAAGCTTGGAGAATTAATTAATAATTTGTCTAAAGATACATTAAAGACTACTGATTTAATACCAAACGGAAAATACCCTGTTATAAACTCTGGTACATCTATTTATGGATATTATGATAAATTTAATAACAATGGTGATGCAATAACAGTTGCTTCAAGAGGTAATGCTAGATTTGTACAATACATGGATCAAGACTTTTGGGCTGGTGGATTATGCTATCCTTTTAGAAGCAAAGATGATAATGAAATATTAACTAAATTTCTATATTATTACCTAAAAAATATTCAACAAAAAATTAGAGAAACATTAGTAAATGAAGGAAGTATACCAGCACTAAATAAAAAGGATTTAGAGGATATTATTATACCTCTCCCTCCACTTCAACTCCAAAACAAAATAGTTGAAATCCTAGATAATTTCTCTGACTTAACAAATGATTTAACTAAGGGCTTACCAGCTGAAATAAACCTTAGACAAAAACAATATGAATATTATAGAGATAGGTTATTGAGTTTTGATAAAGTGAATTAAAACAAACATTTAAAAAAGGAGACACGGATTAAATATTTGGACAAATTCCAAATGTTTCTTCCCTGTCTAATTTATGTTTATTTTATTCAATCATATTTCATTTCTATGTTTAATGAATTAGAATCAGTTATATCTGTTTTATTAATAATAAAAAAGAAACTTCTATATCAATCGTTTGTCCCAACAGCCGTATCTAGAAGATAATTATTTTCTTCTGGTATTCAGAAATATTTTTTCATATTATAATTTTCTATTCAATCTATTTCAAGCGTTTTTGTTGTTTCATTGTATGAATACTCTTTAATATCTCAACCTATTTTTCGGCGATCTCCACGAGCAGGCATGAATGGACTATTATAATTATTTAATAAAATTAGATCTTGAGTTTCAAAATTAATCTTATCTAATAATTCCTTAAAATTCTTAATTATAACTTCTTGGTTTGGGTAAGGGTGAATTTCGCTGCTAACACTTAAAAACAACTTTATAAAATCTTGCTTTGTTTTAAAAATATATGTGCTATTTTTTAAATTATCTGATGAGTATATTAAAGGGCTAGATTCATTATTTATATCTAGTTTAATATGCTTATTGCTGTATTTATGTGGCTCATAATAATCATATTTACTTTGCGTATTTAATAGCCGCGCTGGATCTTTTACGAATAAGGGAGGGTATGATCCTTCATTAGTTCAAAGTGTTTTTGTTTTATTTCAATAAGAACTACCACTAATTTCATTGTCTTTTGACCATTGATTATGTTCAACTCTATACCATGTATATAATGACACAGGGACTATTAAAACTGCAGACCCTAGAAAGAGAAGTGGATATTTTATAATTTTTCTCATTTTTAAAGCCATAGTTTAATTTTGAGCCTTTGTGTATGTAATTGCCACCTCAACTGGGTTTGTGTTACTTGAAGATCTGTACGCTTCAAATCAATAAAATCCTGTGCTTGGAACAGTAAATTCTACAACTTCAATATTTTTATTTCAAGAATTTGAAGATGCAATAATATTACCATTTATATCTTTGATTCTAAAATCAATATTAGTTTTATCGTTTGATCCATTGTATAAGAATGCTAAAGAGGCACGAATTTTATCACCTTTAGATAAATATACTTGTCTTGAATTTTTTCATGAATTATTGCTTTTATCAGTTTTAGGAAGAATTATTAAAGATTGTATGGCCTGTTCAATTTTTTGATAGTTTGGAATACCATATCCTGTCTCATTAGTATAAATTGAATTTATTCCCTGGGGCTTGCGTGAACCAGTTATTAATGCTGATTTAAAGATAATTGAATCCGACCCTTGGTCAAAATATGATTTATATTTTTGTTTTAACATTCCTGCAATAGCACTTATAACTGGGGCTGAAAAACTAGTCCCCTCATTATCATATCCAAGGTCAATTTTTTTACCATCAATTACTAGTTGTGCTCGATCACTAAATCAATATTTTCCACCTGGAGCAACAACAGAAACATAATTAAGATTATTACCAATTTGGCTATAATATGTTTTTCTTTCTAAATTATCAATATCAGTTGCACCTACTATAATACTATTACGTGATAGGCCATTGCTAAATAATGTATCGACTCCTTCGCCATTTAAATTGCCAGCTGCAACAATTGGACTATTAAATATTGCAATAATCGGTCCAATAGTTAAAGATATTAATAATGTTTTTTTAAATTTATTTAATTTCATAATTATTTCCTTTAGTTTTTTATCATTTAAATAATTTATCTACTAATTTGTATGCAAGTTACGAGATATACTTACCTCACTTTTTATTATATCATTGATTTTTTTCGTTTGCAAAAATTTTTTAATATGCAAATGTAAAATGTCCAATGACAACTATTTAGGTCCATATATAAATCCCATGGAAAGTGCACTAATTTAATTAAAATATGGTATAAATTATTTATGAGAATCAAACATAACATAGATAAGTACAAAAACTTAACAAACTACGAACTAAAAAAACAGCAATCTCTCATATTAATTGCTGCTAATATTGAAAAATCTTTATCTCAACTTAGTTTAATTACAAACCTTAGTGTATCAACTGTAAAAAGATATAAAAAAATAATAAAAAGTAATCAAGAAATTGACATCAGTCATAAAAATAAAAATCAACAAAGAAGTTGCAAAGTTACCGATTCAGAAATTGAATTAGTGTTTAAAGATTATTTAAAAACATGTGAAATTATTTTAAATAGCGTTCTAACAAATAACCAACTTTCGTTTAAAAGTTATTATTATTCAGAATATGGTTCTTTTATAAGGCAAAAATTTCTTACAAAACTTTGGTAAGAAGATTCAACCAATTAGGATTATTTAATATACATACAACCAAAAGAGGAAGAAAAATAGCAAAATTATCAAAGAAAAAAACTTCACAAGAGACAACATTGCTATTAAAAAAATATTATAAACAAATTAAACAAAATGAAAAACAAAGACAAGTTTTGGGTCTAAAGAAAAATTTAGAATTTGGTGAAATTGTTGAAATCGATGCTTAACTTGAACCATATTTAAAAAATAATAAACCATTCTATCTTTATCATGCAATTGATGTTGCCACTGGAACATTATTAGCAGCATGATTTGAAGAACAAGAAACAACATTAGGATATCAAAGACTGTTAGAAATTGTATTTAAGAAATATGGATTTCCAAAGAAAATTTATACTGATAAAAGAAGAACTTTTTGGGGAAACGAAAACGCACAAACAATTTTTGAAAAAGATTTAAATAAAAAAGGAATAGAAGTACTCGGTTCATCTAATCGCAAACATAAACCTGTTTTTTGGAAAAGTCACACGCGAGATATTAACAAAATAATTGTCTTTTAATTTTAACATAATTTTTATATAAAAAAATGTATGCGAAAATAGAAAACACGGGCCCGTGTTTTCTGGAAGTTTTGCTTACTTTTTAAAAAGTAAGGCGCCCTTGATTGCAATCAAGGGCGGGGGTTTAAAAATCTTTTTGCTTCATTTTGAAATTTTATAGTTAATTTAACAATATACATAATTATGTTCTGATTTTTTAGACAGTAAAAACATCAAAAAATATATAAATTTTCCAATTTAGTTGCAAAGAAGAAAAAAATTTTTTTGTTTTGTTTTTTCATTATCTTTTTTTTGCAACAAAAGCATCATAATATAAATCAAAAAATAAAAAAAGATTAACCCCAACAGTCTGGGCGGAAAATTAAAAATGTAGTTCAAAAAAGTAGTTATTCTACATTCCGTTTGCTGAAATTTTTTCAATAAACAAATGTAAAATATTAATGATATGAACAAAAAACAATAAATAGCAATAACTAATCTTTAGTTATTACTATTTCTTTTGCAAAGTTTAATAATTTAACTCTGTAATATTCATATTGTTTTGTCTTAATTATTTCTATGTTCTTATTTTATAAGTATTTAATTTAAATTATTATTATTATTATTATTATTATTATTTTGTACATCTAAAACATTAGTTTTAGATTTTTTTAATAAAAATCAATAAGCCCCTAATGAAACAACTGTATCAAAGGCATTCCCAACTCCAAATAAAATAGCAATACCGATTAATGAGGGTTCTCACACACCTGTTACATACAAGATAAAAGCAATACCATAATAAATAGAGTTAGTTACTACTGATTCAAATAACATATAATGAGTTTTTCCTAAACCATAAAATATAGCATCAACAACATTTTGGATTGCAAACAATATATAGAAAACAAATAAAACCATTACTAGTTCAAATAGTTTGTCTACTTCGCCATAGTTTAAAACATATTTCATGAATGGTTTATAAGCAGGTATTAAAATAATCCAAATAAGTATTGTAATACCAGTAATTGCAAAATATCCTAAGGTATTATTTTTAACAGCATTTTTGTTTGTTGAAGTTTCTTGTTTAATTAATTCACCTAGTTGCAAGATTGGTAGTAGCATTCATCCTCAAATAAAGTTATTAGCAACCCAATAAGTTCCTTGTTCATTGACAACGTTTACCATTCTAGCAATCATAATCATATATGCTAAATTTCTAACAAATGATTCAAATCCTGAAATCCCACCAATTTTTGCAAATTCTTTTGCTCATTTAAAGTCCATTTTATCTTTGTTGAAAATATTAACACCATTTTTGGAAAGTAAGAATAATCCTGTTACTAATAATATTGCATTGACAATAATATTTGTAACCCCTATTCCGTTAACTCCCATATTGGCCGAAAGAGATAAACTAGAAACTAAGAATAAATCTAGTATTACAGATAAAACTAATTTTACTGCAGTTAAAAGATAAACTAATTTGCTTTTACCTAAAATGACTAAACCAACCAAAACAAATTGGAATAACACACCAAAAATATTCGCTACTGCTTCAATTCTTATATATTGTGCACTAGCATCAATAATTGATTCATTTGTCGCCATAACTTTAAGTAAGGGATTAGCACCACCTATTACAATTAATGATAAAATACTATAGATTCCAAAAGTTAGTAGCAGTCCAGTTTTCATGCGATTTGTAAAATCCTTTTTGTTAGATAAAACATTACCTACAAAATAAAATAACGGCAAAATAATCGCTTCATTTATAACTTCATAAATTAAATTAACTCAAGATAATTGCCCTGCAATACTATATGATCATTCGCCAGGTAAGTTACCTAGTCAAAATACTCTTAAAGTAGTATAAATTATCGGTGCTAAACCAGTAACCAATAAAGCAAGAAATAATTTGTAATTAATATTTTTTAATGATATTTTTAATTTAGTAAGCATCTTTATATCCTCCTTTTAAATATTTATATTTTTAGTTTTAAGAGTCTGCCCCCCCCTATTAATAAAAAAAATTTTTATTAATAGGGGGGGGCAGATATTTATAAAATTTGAGTTTTCTTGTCTTAGTATTATAACATATTCCAGCTAAAAATCTATTTTTTGGTTAAAAAGAACATAGTGCATCATTAATCAACTCTAACAATTTATAAATTATTTAAAATTTATTTTATATTTACTTTCATTGCTATATTTGTCAAGAGTTATATGCCAAAACCAAAATCATTAACCATAATTAAATTTTACCATCCAAAAACACAATTTTAATTATCATTTATTAACATTAAAAATTAATATAAAAGTGTTATAATATAAAAACACTTAGAAATATAAATAAATTATTAAGGAGTATTCATGATTGATTCAATTAAATCATTTTTATTAAAACCAGTTTTTTATGATGGTTGAACTAATGTTGAAGTTAAAGGATGAATTTCATCAAACCGAGGAAACAAAAAAATACGTTTCCTAGAAGTTAACGATGGTTCGACTATTGAAAATTTACAAGTAGTTTTTAAAGGTCAAAATTTTGATTTCAACATACTTGATTCATTACGCCCTGGAGCCGCTGTTATAATTAAAGGAACTTTAAATGCAACGCCAAATTCTCCACAACCAATTGAATTAGTTGCCAGTGAATTGGTGGCATATAAAAATGTTGATGAAGATTATCCAATTCAAAACCAAGAAATTAAACTTGAAACCTTAAGGGATCTGCCACACTTAAGACACCGTACATCACTTTTAAGAGCTGTTATGTTAATTCGCTCTACTTTAGCTCATGAAGTGCATAAATATTTTATAAACAAAGAATTTCATTATTTAACAAGTCCTATTATTACAAGCAATGATGGTGAAGGGGCTGGCGAAACATTTAATGTTTCTGACAGTTCAAACCTTGATCCGTTTTTTGGAAAAAATAAAAAAGCAACTTTGGGAGTGACAGGTCAATTACACGGGGAAAGTTATGCTTTAGGAATGAAAAAAATTTATACTTTTGGACCTACCTTTAGAGCCGAAAGATCTAACACTAAAAAACATTTAGCTGAATTTTGGATGATAGAACCTGAAATGGCTTTTTATGATTTAAATGATAATATTGCATTGGCTGATGATATGCTTAAAGTAATTATTAGAAATACTTTAAGCAAACATAAAAAAGAATTTAGTTTCCTAGATTCATTACACGAAGGATTATTGGATCGTTTAAATCAATTTATTGAAACACCAATTCAAATCGTAGATTATCAAGATGCTATAAGTAAACTTGCTGAAGTTAAGGATATTTTTGAAAATAAAGATATTAAATATGGACTAGATTTAGCTACTGAACACGAAAGATATTTAACTGAAAAAATTTATAACAGACCGATTGCTGTTATAAATTTCCCAAAAGATTTTAAGGCATTTTATATGAAACAAAATGATGATAATAAATCAGTAGCAGCTTTTGACTTATTAGTGCCAGGTATTGGAGAATTAATAGGCGGAAGTCAAAGAGAATGTGATTATGATAAAATAGTGCAACGAGTAAATGAATTAAATATTGATCAAGAAGATTTACAATGATATTTAGATCTTCGCAGATATGGTCATATCATGTCATCAGGTTTTGGGGTAGGTTTTGAAAGATTAGTAATGTATGTCACAGGAATTGAAAATATTAGAGATGTAATACCATACCCAAGAACAACTGGAAATATTAGAATGTAAAAAAATACCACTGTAATATTAGATACAGTGGTATTTATTTATTATTAATAGTTAAATTTTATTTCAATAAGAAATTAATCAGCATGTATTTTAGAGAATTTATAAATAGTATTTTGCAAAGACATTATTATATCACTTAACAAATCGATCTCTATAATTTTGAGCTGATTCATCTATATCTCTATTTATACCATTATATTTTGGTGTAAACCCTTTTTTAACTAAAAAGACTTCTCAAACATAATCTGGTGATGGAATATATGCAGCAGGTGGTTGTAAAAGACGAGGATCAATGCTTTCATAAGAACCTATTCAATTTATGGTCACTTCATTATTTTCATAAATCGGAATTATAAAGCCACCATTTGGTGATTGTTTTGAACTTCTATATTTTATAAAAATATCATGATCTTCTAAAAGAGTATAAACATCTTGGTTATTTAAATATAATTCTTCAAATAGTTTTTTGATTTTTGAATTTTCACTATATTCACTATTATTATTTAATTCTTTAAACTTATTTATAATATGAGTGTCAAATTCATCTTTTGTTTTAACTTTTATTATACTACCCTCAATATATTCATGATAATTATGATTAGGATAATTACGGAAAAAACCTGTATTAAATGTATCTGATCCTTTTTGTCTATAATTGTCTTTTACTCTTTTTTCTTCTTCTGAAACTCATTCTTTTGGAGCAAAAATAGCTGTTTTAGTAATATTTTGATAGATTGGATAAATCACATCATACATTTTTTTAACTTCATTTTCATAATATTCGTCAGGTTTGTCAAGTATAATTCTAGGTGCAATAGGCTCTTTTCCAACAGGCGGTTTTTCATTGCATGAAAATAAAGTTATAGGAACTACTAAAGAAATAAGACTAATTAACGATTTTTTAATTATTTTATTCATTTTTAACCACGTGAGTAGTTGCTATTAAATCATATACAGAATTGCTAAAGTCATATTTCTCATACTTTTTAATGCGATATCTATATGTCCCTGAAGAAGTTGCTTTATATTCAAGTAATTCATCATTACTTAGAGCTGATTGAATCATCTTCACAACAACCCATTTCCCATTTGATTCCTTTTTTTCTAAATATAAGTCATAATCAGAAAATCAATTGTTGTTTTGACGTTTTATTGCCTCAGATTGAGTCAAACGAATCTCAGATTTATGAGTTAAGTCTCACATTTTACCCTCGGCAATAGTTTTTTGTTTTTCTAGTTCTTGGCTTCTTTTACGTGATGGAGAAAAGAAATTTAAAAATGAATTTCACCAACTTGTATTTTCTTTATAGTCTGGCCTAACTTCAGATTGATTTAAAAGACCAGCATTAAACATTCAGGAACTAGATATTTTTATCGTTTGATTCTTTTTTAAATTTATTTCTTTACTTGAAAATACAAAACCACTATCATTAGTTGGATGAATTTTTAGTATTGAATAGTTGTTAGCTGCTTCTAACATTGTTTTAAAATCTACTGTTCCAGCACCATATTTTTGTTCATAACCACTTGACTTATAGGTTAAATTATCGTGATTTGGACTAACAGCAGATGCAGATAAAATTGCTTTTACAATAGGAACTCTAAATTCACTATCCCTAATATCCGATCTATATTTAAATAAGTTTGAGATTAAACCAGTTACGACAGGCGCAGCATAACTTGTTCCACGAGAATAATTGTTTCTGTTATAAACAGGATTATAAAAATGTGCTGGAGCAACAACTAAAGGCTTCGATATATTTTCAAATTGTGGTAATAATTTGTAATTAGAATAATCTGCAATTATATTTTGTTTTTGATATTCTTTAGATGATCAATCTGATAAAGCACCAACAACTATTGTATTGAATGATAGTCGTTTATGTGTTATTAAATGATAATCTTTATTTCCCTCATTACCAGCTGCAAATACATTTATTACACCATACTTACGAGATATATGATCAAGGAAATATGAATTTTCATGGTAACCCTTTTTATAGTTGTTACTTTCATAAGTTTCACCATTTTTTTCGTAATACCTTATAAGACCATAACTATGATTAATTAATTTTATTCCATCTTTTTTTACCATTTTTTCAATTGTAGACATTCAATGACTATCTGTTTGGTTTGTTGTATATAAATATATTTTAGATGATCGGTCTATTCCATATTGTCCACCTGCAACAAGTGATACCATTGTTGAATGGGTTTCATAACCTGGTCATATTCTTTCGTTTATATCGTTTATCTCAATACCATTTCTAAAATATTTTTGATAGTTTTTATCAAAGGGATGAGCCCATGTTTCTAATATTCCTATTTTATTTACATATGGATTATCTAAATAGTTTGTAGCATTTACAAGATCTATATTTTTGTTCATATGTTGCACATAATTTTGCAAATTAAAATTTATTCCATTACGACCATAATTACTTACTTGTCCTCTTTGTGTATACAGATTTTTAATCTTATTTGTGGAACTCGGGGTTATGTATCCTTGTGGAATTGTATTTGTATTTTCAAATATAATGAACTTATAAATTTCGTTTCAGTTTTTTACTTTATTAACAAATTTTTTTCTATCTTCTTCTTTTTCAAAATAAAATCAGACAATTGGCATCATTGTTAGTTTTTCAAATGATTTATAAACTAAATTGCTTTCAGTAACTTTATTTATAAAATCATCATTGAATTTACTTAAAAATTCTTCATTCTCAGTTTCAAAGCCTGGATTTAATAATAATTTAAGTTCAAAATTATTATCAACAGGCAAAGAAAACGTTTCATTATTTTGATTAAATGCGACAGTCGCACCCTGCTCCCTGACCTCAAATTTTTCATTATTAAGATTTTCGTATCACATTGTATCTGGAGTGAACTGCTTTGCAACTGGGGTAGCAAAAAATGTTACTAAAGCACTTGTGCTAATTAATGTTAAAACAGAAATTTTTAGTTTCTTTTTCATAATTGTCTCCTTAAGTTTTGTAAGCAAAATTTGTGTTTAATATTTTTTTGAGTAGAAATTGTTTAGAAATGTATAATGCTCGTTCCTCATTTCTAAACTTATAAATATTGGGTATTTTATCTATACCTAACAAAATTTTAGCATAAAAAAAAGTTAAAAACAAATATTTTCAATTTTTATCATAATTCCACACTTTTCCAGGTGTCTTATATAAAATACTTATAAATATTAGAATAATCTAATATAATAAAATTTAGAATGGTTAGAATTATTTCTATTTTTTTTAAACTATGCGGGATTAATATTCACATAGTCGTTTTGTAAAGTATAAAAATTCTTTTCATCTATCTATATTGAAAAGTAAATAATAATATCAAGAATTGGAAATAAACTTACCAAAACATTAGCTTTGGCTTAACCAAATGGTATGGTTTGGGATGGTAAAATAGTCCGAAAAAATTCCCAAGTTTATTATTTTTACTATATTCCTTTCTTTTTAAACGTACAAGTTTTTTAACTTTCTTCATATATATATATATATATATATTAAAATTAAAGTAGATTAACAAATCTATTAATTTGATTTTAGACAAATTAATTATTATATAAATATATTTATATGAAAGGAAGATACGTTATGAAATTACGTAAATTTTTATTAGTAACAACTAACTTAGTTACTATTTCAACAATTACTGCTGTATCATGTACAGCGCCTCAGCCCCAAAAAAGACAATTTACTATTCAAAATGTTAGTGAAATTACAGTAACTCAAACAACTGCTCAATTCACCACTAAAATTACTGGTCTACAAGGAACAGACCAACTTAATGTAAAAATTAATGATACAGTTCATAATTTTACAGTTTCAAGTTTAAACAAACCAGCTGATAATGAATATAAAATTACTATTAGTGGACTAACAAAAGGAACTACATATTTATTAGATACCATTAAGGTAAACAATGACACATTATTTAATGTCAAACGTCCATTTACAACGTTAAACGATGTGTCAACCCAAAACCGACCTATTGAAAATAGAGAACAAGAAGAGCCAGTAAATCCTAATCCACCAAGAGAAGAAAATGAACTATCGAATCCAGGAACTAGCAACTCCGAGCCAAAAGATCCAGTAAGTGAAAATCCAAGTACTCCTGGTGGAGATAACAATCAAAACCCAGGTAACACTATACCTAATCCACCAAATGATAGTGATCAACCAAGACAAGACCCTGCTCCAAAAAATCCAACTAACGACACCCAACAACCTCCTAAGACAGAACCAAACCCTACTCCAGTTCCTAAAGATCCAACTACAGAGCAAGGTAATAGTGATAACACCCAAGAAACTCCAAGAGAAGAAAATACACCATCTAACCCAGGGACCAATGACCCATCTCCAAAAGAACCAGCAACAGAAGAACCTGAAACTGGTGTAAAACAACCAGATGAAGAAAAACCAAACAATGGTACTGATAATGGTTCAAGCGGTGCAGATGATTCGAGAGATAATGCCCAACCAGGGCACGATTCTGCTCCTAATCAACCAGTAGAGAAACCAATTCAAGGCAATGATGATCAAGAAACAGATACAGGAACAATAACTAAGGATGAAGATACTAAATCTCAGCCTACTGATAATCCAGAAAGCACTAACCGTAATCAACCTTCTGATCAAAAAACTACCGAAACACAAGGGCAAGATCCAAGTAGTTCAACAGATGGAAATACATCAAATGATAATTCAAACTCTGCAAAAGAAGAAGAACCTAAGGACGAATTAAAAAATTCAAAAGCAAGTGCTAGCATATTACAAATAGTAGTAGAACCAGGTGGCCCTAAATGAGATCCTAGTCGAAAATATATTAGAATAGCAGTAAGAACTAATAAAGAAGTGTATGAAAAAATAAAATCAAAAACTATTACTCATGAAGTATATTCAAAAAGTGCAAGAATTTATACAAATGACTCAACAGCACCAGCAAATATCCAATATTGGCGTAATATAGGCGAAAACCAAGTCGATTTTATTATTAATGCACCAAATCCATGACATAAAGGAGCTTATAGCATAACTAGGCTTTTTGTTGCTGGCGAGGAAGATTACAACTTACTCCAAGGACAAACAAAAGATTTTAATATTAATTAAATTTTATAAATAAAATAACTAATTAAATATGACTATAAATAAACCCAAAATATAATATTTTGGGTTTATTTTGATATAGTTTGTAGTAGGATATTGAAATTTTATATATTTTTAAATAAACAAAACAGTAAACCAGGATAAATATATTTATAATATATAGCAAGTTGTTATGTACTATTATCAATAAATAATCTTTAATATTATTTGTAATAATTGTTGTAAATAAAAATTTACTTTCACTTGTTTTTATTTTCTGTAATATAGGCAGTGGTATAAAAACATAAATCTTTATTATTTTATAATATTTAAATTATGAATCTTATTTTTTACTTCGAAATATAAATCAAAAGCCAAGTACTAAAAAAGATAAGATTGCACCAGTTCCAAGAGGAATTACCACAAAATTTAATCAATTATTATTTAAACCTTCAATTTTTACACAAAGGATTATTCCAATTATTACACCTAGTAAAAATATAATTGGAATAGTAATTTTAATTATCTTTTTAAACATTTAAAATTCTTCTTTAAATCTTTTTATTAAATTCTTACGTAATCTTTTGGCTTTAAAATCATGATTTTCTATATCTAAAAGTAAAAAACTTGCCCCTACTTTGGTCACAACATAACCAGCAACTAAATTTGCATCAAAAACAATATTAATTAAATCTTCATCGATAACAACTTCTTTTGAATTTGCTTGTTTAGTATCAAACCATTTACCGATAAACGTACCAAAGAAAGCATCACCAGCTCCGGTAGAATCAATTTGCTTTACTTTTTTAGATTCAACTAAAAAATGTTTTGAATCTTTATAAACTAATGTGCCTTTCTCACCTAAAGTGATTAAAAATAATTTATTTTTAAAATTTTCAAGAGCTTTTATACCATCTTTTAATGTATTGGTATTTGTTATTAAATATAGTTCATCTTTAGAAAATTTAATAAAATCAGTTAAATTAATAAATTCTTTTGCTTTTGCAATAAAATCATAAAGATTATCTTGATAAAGGGCCTTTCGATAATTAGGATCAAAGAATATTTTCTTGTTTTCCATTTTAGCTTTTAGAGCTAAGTTCTTGTAAGTTTCAAATAATTCACCACCTAAAAAAGCCGTTGCGGAAGTTAAAACTAAGGCATCAAAATCAATATTTTCAACATATTCATATTTTAAATCAACATCAGCGCCTCTAACAAATTCAAAACTTCTTTCACCATTTTCATCTAAGGAAACTATTGCTTTTGTAGTATTTTTATCTTTTATTTTTATCAAATTATCTGGATCTAACTTATCCATAGATACAGAAAGAAGTAAATTAGTACTATCATCAAAACCAACAGCACCAACAAAAATAGCAGTACGTTTGGTTTTTTGAATCACGGCTGCTACATTTAAAGAAGCTCCTCCAACATTAACTTTAATTTTTCCATTACCTAAATGATATTCATTATAAAGAGCTTCGCCTGGCACTAAAAGTTGTGGACGATCACCCCAATCAATATCAACTTCATCAAGTTCACCAATAGTTGCAGTAATATCACCATCATATTGAAATAATAATTCACCATCTAAAAAGTATTTTGTAGTAATCACGTACTCTCCTTGATTTATATAAAGTTCTAATAATGATGAATCTTGGATAATTTTGATATCTTTAATATTCTTAATATTTCTAGTTATTTTGTTAGGGTAATTTGGTGCAAAACTATGTGACATATTAGTTCGATCAATGGTTAAAACACCATTAAGATAGGAAAACATAATGTAATGACCTTCCACATTTTTAAACTCAAAAAATCATTTCTTACCACTAGGTTTTAAGTGGAGAAAATTCTGGCGATTTCATAAGTCTACAATACCATCTGTAATTCGATAATACGTTTGGTAAATAAAATTAAAATTATCTGAATATTTTTGGTATAGTTTTCCTTTTTCGATTCACATAGTTCTTGGTAAGGTTAATGAATGAGCGTATCCTTGTTCAAAAGTTGCAACAGCATCTGTATCTGGTGTTCCTGCTCATGCAATTGAAAGATTATAATAATCGGGACCATTCATAATTTGAGGCGCATAGTAGTCAAAACCTAAATCAAGTAAATCCCAATGGGTAACTTTAAATGTTAATGTTTTTCAATTCATTTTACCTAGAAGGTAAATTGAAACATCCCTATTTTGGTTATCTTGATCATAAAAATAAGCCCCCTGAGTTGAAATAAATAATACATCTTTTTCAGCTATCTTAGTGAAACTAGGACACTCAAACATAAATGCTTCATTAAGTTGCTTTGGCCCATTAATAAATTCGATTTCACCCTTTCAAGTAAAATCAGAATTAGGTTTATCAGAACTATAAACAACAATTTTACCTTTTTTATCTAAAGTTTGTGCTCCATGTAATAAATAATAAGTGTCTTCAACTTTGACAATATACGGATCTCTAAAATGCCTTGTATATTTAGTTTTATCAACACTAAATAATAGTTTTTTGCTTGCTTCAGTTTCTTTTCAATCATTGCTATATTTAGCAACTAATGTATACGATGTATCTTCAGGAGCATTATAAATATTTCCTTTTTTTACGTTGCCAGTGTAATATAAATAAAGGTTATTATCTTCTGATAATGCTGAACCTGAGTAAATCCCATTTGCATCATATTCATTTGATGGTCTAATTCCTAAACCATGACTTTTATATTCTAAAAAATCTTTTGTCGTAAAATATCCTTGGTGCTTATTAGCATGGATTGGACTAAACGGATTTCATTGGTAAAAAATATAATATTTCTCATTATGATAAACAAAATTATTTGGATCATTAATCAAGCCTGAAAATGAAGAAAGGTGAAGTTTATTAAAATAAACATCACCTTTGGCTTGTTTTAATTTATTAGTTAATTCAGGCAACAATGCATCGGTATATACGTAAGTTTTACCTGTATTTTGTTGCTTGATTTGATCTAATTTTCTTTGCTTATCTTTGTAATTAACAGGTTTAAGCTTTTTCATGTTCTTTAATAAAGTTTTCGAGCGTTTCTTTACCAAATGTTTTTGAAAATACAAATGTTAATGAACTAGATACAATTGAAGAAATTACAGAAGCAATTGCAATATTACCTAATGGTGATAATGCTCTATGGAAGAACATTTTATTTCCTCATGGAACCACTTTTTCATATTCTGTATAGTAAGCTAATAATTTATCACTTTTTACAGGTGAGAATTGGAGAAATCCTAATCATGAAGCTGAACCAAGTGAACTAGCTACAGCTTGTGACATACCTACTCAATATCCACCAATACCTGCTCCAATAGAAGCTGCAAGCATTGGGAAGAATAATGGAATGTTTGTTCCAAACATAGCAGGTTCAGTAATACCTAAATTAGCTGCAATACCAGATGAAAGTGATGAAGAAGCTAATTTTTGTGATTTTTTGTATAAAAGACCAAACATTGTAAGAGCTGCAACTCCTTGTGCAATATTAGATACTGTTGCAATTGAAGTAATTCAAGTAAATCCTTGTGAAGCAATTAATTGAGCTTCGATAGCAGTAAATCCTTGGTGCAATCCAGTTACAACAATGAATGGGTAAGCCATTCCAATTAATAACCCACCTAAACCAAAGCCTGGGAAGTTAGTATATGTAAAGATTGCATTTTATAGTGAACCCCACAAGTTGGACCAAATCAATTGGTAAAACTTAGGGGGTTTTTATTATGAAGTTAAAATTAGAAGATAAACTAAAGATTATAAAACTATATAAAACTGGTAAGAGTAGCAAACAAATTGCCGAAATTTTTAATGTAAATATGCGTACAATTCAGTTTATAAAGCATTTGTACAACCTCCACGGATTAGAAATATTTACAGAAAGAAATAAACGACGAAACTTCAGTCCTAGTTTTAAATTAGAAATTATTAAGCAAGTATTAAATGGCAAATCAATCCGCTCTTTGGAAGCAAAACTATTAATTAATTCTGGAATAATTAATTCATGAGTGAAAAAATTTAAATTATTTGGGTATAATGGTCTTATAAATAAAAAGAAAGGTAAAATGCCAATGACCATGCCAAAGAATAATAACCCAAAACAAGATAAAACATTATCTAGAATTAAAGAACTCGAAGAAAGAAATGCCCAGCTTGAAATGGAGGTAGACCTCTTAAAAAAATTGAGAGCCTTGGTTCAACAAAGGACAGAGCAACCAAACAAGAAAAAGCAAAAGTAATATTTGAATCAAGGCATAAATATAAATTAAAATTAATGCTAGACTTTTTCCAATTAGCAAAGTCAACATACTTTTATATTGTTCAAAGTTTTTCAAAAAATGATAAAGATTTTGATTTAAAACAAGTAATAACGAATATTTTTAATGAGAATAAATCCCGTTATGGATATCGAAGAATTTGTTTAGAACTAAGAAATAGAGGTTATATTATTAACCATAAAAGGGTTAAAAGATTGATGAAATTACTTAATTTATTTGGTTTACAGCCAAAATCAAAATATAAATCATATAAAGGTGAAATTGGAAAAATTTGTAATAACTTACTCCTTACAAGGATTGTTGACAAAAAGAATCATAATACTTATTACGAACGAAATTTCAAAACCACAAAATTGAATCAAACTTGAAGCACTGATGTTTCTGAATTCAAAATAGCAAGTGGAAAACTATATTTATCACCAATTATAGATGTACATAACCGCGAAGTTGTTTCATACACAATTTCAAAAAGTCCTAATTTTGAACAAGTGAATCAAATGCTAAATAAAGCTTTTAAAAAGTATAAAAATCTTAATGGTTTAATTTTGCATTCTGACCAGGGATGGCAATATCAAATGAAACAATATCGTGACAAATTAAGTAAAAGAGGTATTAAACAAAGTATGTCGCGAAAGGGAAATTGCTATGATAATTGTGTTATTGAAATATTTTTTGGAACCATGAAAAACGAAATGTTTTATGGTCATGAAAAAGAATTCAAAACTCTAGAAGACTTAGAAAAAGCGATGTGCAAGTATATAAATTATTACAACAAAAAACGAATTATCACAAAATTAAAAGGACTGACACCTTTAGGATATAGGCATCAATCCTTAAATTAATTTTAGTCCAATTTTATGGGTTCACTATATTTGCTGCATATCCAATACCAATTCCAATATATCTACCAATTGGTCCTACAAATCAGAATCCAAAGAAGACGCTAATGCCTACGGTAAATAACGGAACTACTACGATTGCTAAAGCTTCTGGTGTATATTGTTTGAGTAATTTTTCAATATAGAATGCTAAAGCAATGATTAATAACACTGGGAAAATTTGGGCTTGGTAACCTATGAATTTTCATTGGAAAAATTCAGGTAACTTAGGGAACAAGGCAAAAGCCCCCTCAACAGCTTCTTTATTTGATGAACTTCATCCATTAACAAGGGCTGGTGAAATCATTGTTAGACCAATTGCTAACCCTAAGAATGGATTTCCTCCAAATTTTTTCATTGCAGTATATCCTACAAAAGCAGGTAAACCACCAAGAATAGCACCCCCAATTAAATCAAAAAAGTTTTTAGCTGCTGTTGCAGAAGTACCAGAAGCAACTGTTGAAATAAATGAAGATAATGCTAATGAAATACCACCTGCAATAAAGACTGGGATTAATGGTACGAAGATTTCAGAAAATGATCTAACAAGTCATCTGATTAATAAAAAGGCATTGCTTTTAAATGATAATTCTTTGTTTCAAAGAACTTGTTTTCTAGCTTGTGTCGTTGTTTGGGTTTTTGTATCTGATAAATAGTTTCTTAAGTTATCAATTACTTTATTTACAGTTCCAGGACCATAAATAACTTGCAATTGATCACCGTCACGAGAAGCTCCTTTTGCAAGTGCGACTTTTGAAAGTGTTTTCATGTCGATTTTAGAATCGTCATGCACATACACTCTAAGCCTTGTGGCACAGTTAAAATATTCTTTAATATTTTCTTTACCACCTAATGCTTCGGTAACTTCTTTTGAGACATTGTCTCAATCAAATTTTTGCATATTATTCCTTTCGTTTTAGTAATAAATTGATTTAAAAACAAATATTATTAAAACAAAAATAATAATTAAGTTTTAAATCTGTACATATTATATATTATTATTATTATTATTATTATTATTATTATTATTATTGTTTTTTTCGTATTTTTTCCACAACCCTTGAGGATTTGTATAATTTTAATTAATTTAGAGAGTGAATATTAAAGTACTAAAAAATTTGACTAAGCAACTTGATACTAACTTTTGAACAACATACTTATATTATAAATTACTAATTTAAAGCCTATTAATTCCAAATATAAAATGCCTAAAAATTTTCTTATACTTCTAAAAACCATAATATCAATATTTTTTAAAGAAATGTTTACATATTTAAAAAATAGTGTATAATATATGCATATTTGGAACAGTACTCAAGAGGCTGAAGAGGCGGTCCTGCTAAGACTGTAGGGGAGGCAACTCCCGCGGAGGTTCAAATCCTCTCTGTTCCGCCATTTATTTTAAAAATATAATTAAATTTTAGATATTTAGAAAGACAAATAATAATATTTCCTTTTTTATTGATATATATATATATATATATATCAATAAAAATAATTACTTCTTATAACTTTATATTACTTTACTCAAATTCATTTTTATTTTTCCTTTATTTATTAATCAATAACCTTTTATAAATTTTCTCATTATAATAATACCTTTCTAATTTCTAAATTTAATCCTAAATCATTTGTATAGTTTATTTTTATGTTTACTAAAAAACACTTATGCAGCGCATAAGTGTTTTATTCACTATTTAGATTGGTTTAATTTATTAAATTTTATTGCTTTTTGGACAAATTTATTTTTAGAAGCATTTTCCATAGATAAAGCTTCTAGAATTGGAATACCAACAATATCATTATTAATAATACCAACCGAAATACCTGAACGACCTTCTAAAAGAAAATCAACTGCTTTTTGACCAAGCAATGAAGCTAAGATTCTTTCTTGAGCACTAGGAGTTCCACCTCTTTGAATATGGTTTAGAGGATTGCTGCGAGTATCTCATCCAGTTGTTTCTTGCACTAATTTTTCTAATGCTTTAATATCATAACATTTTTCTGAAACAACAATTATGATACTACGCCTGTTAGGTTGCTTTGTTAATTCAAGAGCACTTGCTGCAATTTGCTCTGGAGTTAATTTATATTGGTTTGAGGCAATAATTTCAGCACCAGTAGCTAAACCAGAGTAAAGAGCTAAATCACCGCAACCATTACCCATTACTTCAACAATCATAATTCTTTGGTGACTTTTAGCAGTATCCCTAATTTTATCGATTGCATCAACAATTGTATTTAAAGCTGTATCATAACCAATTGTATAATCAGTGGCGGCAATATCATTATCAATAGTCCCAGGTAAGCCAATTGTTTTTACTCCCGCTTCATGAAGTAATTGAGCACCTCGGTAACTTCCATCACCACCAATAACAACTAAGGCCTCAATTCCTAAGCTTTTTAGATTATTAATAGCAACTTCTCTTACTTGTGGATCTTTAAATTCAGGAAAACGAGCTGAGTAAATGCAAGTTCCCCCTTGGTTAATATAAGCATCAAGATCTACTGTATCTGCAGGCACTATATTATTGTTATATAAACCTTTATACCCTTCATACACTAAGTATGCATCTAAATTATTTGCTTTAGCATGCTTCGCAATTGCTCTAACGGCATTATTCATTCCTGGGGCATCACCACCAGAAGTTAAAATAGCAATTTTTTTCATATTTCTCCTTTTAATTATTTAATTGCATCAATTAAGTTTTTAAGTAAACAAACTACTGTCATAGGACCAACCCCACCAGGTACTGGTGTTATGGCTGATACTTTATCTTTAACTGATTCAAAATCTACATCACCATGTAACTCTTTTGTTAATTTATTATCTAAATTAATGCCAATATCAATAACCACTGCACCTTCTTTAATATTTTCGGCTTTGATATACTTAGCAACACCAATGGCCACTATGACAACATCGCCAGATTCAACACCTTTAATGCCGGTTTTTTCATTAAATGTAGCTACATCTACACCATATTTCTTAATTAAATGGGCAATTGGTTTGCCTACTAGGTGCGAGCGCCCCACAACACAAACCTTAACATCTTTTTTGTAATTAATGTTGTAATGATCCATTATTTCCATAACGGCACGGGCCGTTGCTGGAACAAAGCATTTCTCTTCTTTACGGTTGTATAGTTTAAATTCGTTACGAGTTGATAAACCATCAACATCTTTTTCAAATGGAATTGAATCCAAAATAACTTGGGTTGGGATATGTTTAGGCAAGGGCAATTGTACAATTACACCATCTGATTCTAAATTAATTAAATCGAGTTTTTTCAAAAGAGAATTTTGTGTAATTTTTTCATCAAACTTATGCAATCTTCCTTCAACTCCGACTTCTTCACATTTTTTTAATTTAGCATTAATATATTTATTAGAAGCTTCATTATCACCAACTTGAACTATCGATAAAATTGGGCGGCGGGGGAAATTTAAAGATTCTAGTTCTTGTTTAATTTTTTCAGTTTCTAGCTTTGCTAATTCTTTACCACTTAATATTTGCATTTTAATTCCTCCATATATTTATTTAGTTCACTAGTGTATTTATCTAATTTTAAACGTTCTGCTTCGACTTTCTCTGGCGGAGCTGATTGCACAAATCTTTGATTTGCTAAAATGTTTTGCGATCTTTTTACCTCAGATTCAAGATATTTAATTTTTTCAATTAATTCTAGTTTATTTTTGTTTTTTAATTCACTTGATTGCTTAATAAATAAACTTTCTTTATTAATTGAAATTAAATAATCCTCGTTCTGGGTTAATTTTGCATTAGCCATACGGTTAATAATCTCAATTCACTTAGGCTCAATTTTCCCAGAATATCAATATTCTAAAAGATCTTTTTTAGAAATTTGCATATCATCGCGGTATTTTCTTAATGCAGTAACTAGTTCAATAACTTCATCTATGCTACTAACAAAATCATAAGAGCGAAGCATTGGCATTTTTTGTTCCAATAATTCAGCATGGTATATTTCTGAATATAAACAGTCAGTTATAAATGGTAAAAAGGGATGTAAAACAATTAAGGTTTTACTCAAGATGTTAAGAGCTACATATTTATTTTGAGTTGACTTTAAAAACTCAATATATCAGCTGCTTAAGTAGTTAAAAATAAATTTGTAAATTTCAGAACCAATGATTGCAAATTCATATTGTTTAATTAATTTTGTAATTTTCTTAGATAAATTGGCTAATTTATCTAAGATTCAATAATCATATGGTGTTTTTTCTTTAGATGGATTATCTGGTAAACTTTGAATATAATTAGCAATATTTCAAAGTTTATTATTAAGTCTTCAAGCACTTTCAACTTTTTGAGTTGAAAATCTAATATCCATTCCTGGAGAGGTATTTGTTAATAAAAACCAACGCAATGAATCTGATCCATATTGATCAATTAAACCCATAGGATCCACACCATTATTTAATGATTTAGACATTTTTTGCCCTTTTTCATCCCGAATTAAACCATGGAATAATAATTCCTTAAATGGTTTTTGTTTCATAAACTCAAGACCCATAAAGTACATTCGAGCAACTCAAAAGAAAATAATGTCATAACCTGTCACTAATAAACTAGTCGGGTAATATCTTTTAAGCATTTTGGTATTATTTGGCCAACCCATAAATGTAAATGGTGCAATGCCTGAAGAAAACCAAGTATCTAAAACATCTTCATCTTGTTTTCAACCTTCACCTGGACTACCAACTTGAACTTTAATTTGATTTTCTTTATACCAGGCAGGAATACGATGGCCTCATCAAATTTGGCGTGAAATGTTTCAATCATGGATTTTATCCATTCATTGTTGCATTGTGTGTTTTAAGCGTTTTGGATAAAACTTGACTTGGTCCTTTGATTTCATATTTTTAATAATTAAATCTTTTAAATCATCCATTTTAACAAATCATTGAGGTAAAACTAAAATTTCAGTAACACTTTTACTACGATCAGAAATTGAGACATTTGAAGTTACTTCTTCTTTTTTAAAAATAAAGTTATGCTCTTCTAAATATTTAGCAATTTCTGTGCGGGCTTGAAATCTCTCTAACCCATGAAATTTAGTATTTGGATAATTAATAAATCCATTTTTATCAATTGATTCAATAATTTCTAATCCTAATTTTTGAATAATTTCGATATCCGCATCAGCATGTGCAGAAAGTTTCATTAACCCTGTTCCAAAATCTGGATCAACATATTCATCTTCTATAATTGGTAAAACTTTCTGCGTTAATGGATGAACAACATGAAGGTTTTTATATTTTTTGTATTTTTGATCCATTGGGTTATAAACAATTGCAATATCACTAAGTAAAGTTTCAGGACGCACTGTTGCAACTATTAAATCCTCGTTAGTTTCAAAAACCTTATACTTAATATAGTACATAATCTGAGTGGTTGGCTCATTAATTACTTCAATGTTTGATATTGCAGTTTGTAACTGAATATCCCAGTGCACAGCTTTAACTCCCCGGTAAATATAACCTTTTTCATATAGTTTAATAAATACACTTTGCACAGCATTACTAGCATCTTTATCTAAAGTAAAACGTTCATTTTCATAATCTAATGCAAGGCCAACCCTGGCTCATTGTTTTCTAAATAAATTGGCATATTCGTCTTTCCATGCTCAAACTTGTTCTAAAAACTTTTCTCGACCTAAATCGTGGCGAGTTTGCCCCGTTTGTTTATAAATCACATCTTCCACTTTAGATTGTGTTGCAATCCCAGCGTGATCCATACCGGGAATCCACATTACATCGTAACCTTTTAATTTTTTATACCTTATAATTGTATCTGGAATATATACATCTAGTGCATGACCTAAATGCAATTTACCGGTCACATTAGGTGGTGGTAATAAAATTGTAAATGGTTTTAATTTTTTATTATGAGTAATAAAATATTTTTTATCTCTTCATTTTTTTTCAATATCTTTTTCAACTTCTAAATGATTATAATTTTTGTTCATAACTTCTAGATAACCTCCAAATATGTAAATATATAAAATAATATTAAAATTATACCAAATAAGCCATTTTTTAGAAATGTAAAACTTACTATATTCTAATAATTTTCAGGTATAATGTAATTATGATTACAAAATACAAAAATGGAGATATTGTTATAGCGAAAATAAAAAAAATAACTTATAAAAATATAACCTTGCAAACCAAACAAGGTACCACTTACAAAATAAACTATAATGAAGTTTCAGATTATCCAAACAAAAATTTATTTACATTTTTTTCAGTAGGAGATACTATTAATTTCGTACACTTAAACTGTACAATAGACAAAAAAAAGAACCAAATTTGTTATGGTAGTTTTAAACGTAACCACCCCAACGAATCAAAAGCTAAAATAAATTCCAAATTGCAAAAAACACCCGGTGGCTTTAAGGCATTGTCAAACTACAATCAATTAATCATTAATAAATATAAAAAGCAAAAGAGAACATAAATAATGGGCAAAATAAATATTAAAGGATATGATATAGATACTCAAGCATATTTTGAACAAAACAAAGAAATAATACAAAAAATTAAGTCTCTAAATTTTAAAGGTTCAGAATATTTAAATTTTGATGATATAGCTGTTAATTATTCAATTAATGGAATCAACTCCATTATTAAATTTTGTAACAATATTTATAATAATGGTGTTAAGCACTTAATAGTTTTTGCTTCACATATAACCCGAAACTTAATTAAAAGCACAATAAGTTTTATCTTAGGTAAAAATAACTACACAAACCAAAAACGAATTATGCTGCATTTTATCAATGGTCAAGATCAACTGTATGTAATTAAACAAAAATTAGATAAATATTTTGATCAAGACGAAAACAACAATATAGCAATTTGCTTTGCGGATGGTTTTTATGATTTATCAGAGCAAAAAAATAAAGATATCGTAAATATCCTCATGTCAAAATTTAGCGAAAGATCAAGTCATTTTCTAATTGATAAATTAATTTACTTCTTAGGCAAAAAAGAATGACTAAGTCATTTAAAAAATCATAAAATCCCTAATAAAAATATTCGTGCAATATCATCTGATTTAAATCATTCTTTTTACTTTTTTAATGATCTTACCTTAACTTTACTAGCAACCCAAGGCATTAACATTAAAAAATTAGTTGCAGGGTATTCTAAGAATCAACATATTATTTATGAATATGATTTAACCATTAATTTAGCTTTAAAATTGGCATGGTTTTTAACTAATTTTAATTTAAGTCATAAAGAATTTGTTAAACTAAATTTATTTATCTCATATGATAAAAATCTTGATCAAAGTGCTAAATCAATAATGAACTTTTTTAAACCAATTTTAGAACCTTGTAAAGTATTCTGTGATTATTTAACTTTCCCATCAGATATTTCAAAAATTGGCCAAGCTATGTTAACTAGTAAATTGTCAAAGGGAATTATCTATTTAAAACTAAATCAAAATAATTTAGATTTTCAAGGCACTACTGATGTTCAGTATGATGATTTATTAAATTATGAACAAGATCATACATTAAATCATTTAAAAAATATAAGTCATCAAGTGTTTAATAATTATTTACTTTCATATAATAACACCACCACTAGTATTGACATTGAGTTTGCAAAACAAAATGAAGAAGCATATGGAGAATTTATCCAAATCATGTATTGAACCAGAATTTTTTTCGGAATTATTAATGATTTAAATCCTTTTGAGATTAATTAAGTAATTTTGATTTATACATCTTTAAATATGTTAAAATTTAATATACTATGTTGCTATTAAATGGCGTAGACTTAACACGCATCTCACGGTTCAATAATAAATCAATTCGATTTGCAAAACGTATTTTATCAAAGATAGAATTTGAAAAATTTCAAAACTTAAAAGACCCATCCGAGCAAGCTTTATTTTTAGCAAGATCCTGGGCTATTAAAGAAGCTATCTTTAAAGCTGATAATCAATATTTTGAATTTTCTAAAATAGAACTGTTAAAAAATAATAATAGTTGAACATTTCGAGATTTTACCATTTCAATTAGCCATGAGGGTGATTGATTAATAGCATTTGTTGTTAAAATTAAAAATTAAAAGGAGTTTTATGACTATAATTCCAAAGTTAAAAATGGTTTTATTTGCTATACCATGATTTTTTAGATTTCTTTCAATTAGAAGGTTAGCTAAAAAGTATATTAAAACACCAGATTTTGTACCTGGTTATGATAGATATAATAAATTAGCCAGATTGGCAAAGAAAGCCTTGAAACTTTATAATATTGATGTAAATGTTAAAGGTATTGATAATTTACCTAAGACAGGACCTGTATTGATTGTGCCAAATCATAAATCATATACTGATGTTTTAGCATTGCTGGTGGCTTTAGAAAAAGAGGCCCACCTTGAAAATATTGACCAGCGTATACCCACATTTGTTGCTAAAAATGAATTAGATAAATCTCTTACTACTAAACATGCTTTAAAACTATTAGATACATTCTTGTTAGATCCTAATGATTTTCGTAACAGCCTTAAGACCTTAAATGCTTTTGGTGATTATATCCGTGAAAAGAAAACTTTTGGAATTATTTTCCCTGAAGCACACCGTATCAAGACTCCTGAGCTAGGCGACTTTAGAGCAGGAGCATTTAAAATTGCAGTTCAAAAATTCTTGCCGATTGTCCCTGTTGCAATTAACGGAGCATTAGATTCTTTTAATAGTTCAAAGACTTCAAGAAGTAAAGTTACACTAACATTTTTACCATTAATTAAAGCAAGAGATATTATTGGTCAAGAACCACAAGCTATTGCACAACGTGTTAAAAACCTTATTACAGCTGAAATAAACAAACAAAATGAAAAAAATTAAAACTATAGATTATTCTTCAGACTACCACTTTAAAATTAAGGAAGTGTTCGATGGTCCTTTAGATTTACTTTTAGATCTAATTAAAGATAAAAAAATCGATATTATGAATATCGATTTAATTGAATTAGCAACTCAATATATCGCTATTATTAATCAAATCAAAGAGCAAGAAATTGATATAGCTGCCGATTATTTATTAATGGCTTCAACAATGATTAACCTAAAAGCAAAAATGTTGCTTCAAGATCCTGAAGTTATTTTAGAAGTTGAAGAAGAAAAGAAGGTCTTTTTACAAGAATTAATTGAATATCAACAATTTAAAGATATTCAATTAGCCTTAAAAACTTTTCAAGAAAATCGGAATAATATTTATATTAAACCACCAAGTGATATTGTTAACTTTATTTTAGATAATGACCAAAGTAAACTTGATGGACATTCTAGTCCAATGACACTAATTACAACATTGCGGCGTATGTTTGAAAGAGTTTATGCAAAAGAATTAAGAAAAACAAAATTAGAAAAAGTTAATGTTACACCAGCTGAAATGTTTCCTTTTATTAGGGGATTGTTAGATCAAAAAGAACGTGTTGAATTCGAAGAAATATTTAAACAACCCTCAATCCAACACTTTCTAATTACCTTAATCGCTCTATTAGATTTAGCCAGAAGACAATACTTAGTAATTCACCAAGACAAACAATTTGATATTATATACATAACACGGGGAGAATATTATAATGAAAAATAAAATTTTAGAGTCACTTTTGTATATTCAAGGAGATGCTGGCTTAACTTTAGAACAAGTGAAATTAGTTTTTAATCTTAATAACGTAATAGAAGCTAAAAAAGTTATGCAAGATTTTCATAAAGCTTATAATTCAGAAGATCGTGGACTAAAGGTTGTTGTTTATGATGAAATTTACAAATTAGCAACGCGTGAATCAGTCAAAGATTATGTTTCAAAATTAGTTACTATCGTACGCCCTAATAAATTATCAAATGCAGCAATTGAAGTTGCTGGAATTATTGCCTATAAGCAGCCAATTACTAAATCTCAAATTACAAAAATACGTGGCGGTGCTTCATCAGACCAAATTATTAATAATTTAGTCCAAAAAGGAGTAGTAGAAGAAGTTGGAGTTTCACCAACTCCAGGAAAACCAATTTTATATGGTGTAACTAGTAAATTTTACGATCACTTTCGTTTAACTTCTTTAAGAGATTTGCCTAAAATGGATGATTTTAATTATATTGATGCTAGCGAAAGTGAAAATAATAATTTCGATTTATTCTCAAGCCAAAGAGAAGATAATTAAAATAATAGATATAGAAATTACAATTTCACAAATAAAATCATATACAAGATAATATAGTGAACCCCCCCTAAGTTACCCCAAATTAATTGGTAAAACTTAGGTGGTTCACTATTTTTCTCTATTCATCTTTATTTTTATGATTTATAATAATTTCTTGATTAATTTATAAATATATTTTGTTTATTTTTAGTTTCTTTTAGTTAAACTTAATAACAATAATATGGAGAATCATGAGTGATATATTATTTTATTTTACGGACGTATATGCAGGCGATAATGCCAGAATTTATCAAGCAATTAAAAACACAGAAAAAATAAATGAAACTAAATTACAAGAACTAAAAAATAAATATAAAGAGCATAATATTAAATATTTAACACTTATGGATAATATATATCCAAATAATGTATTATTAGGGAATCGCCCACCATTCATTATCTTTTATAAAGGCAATAAAGAAATTTTAACAAATCATCAAAAAGTTTATCTAGTTAATGAAACACATAATACTTTTACACAAAAATATATTCAAGATAATATTGAACAACTAGTGAAAACAACAACCTTAGTAACAAATGGTTATAAATATACTGAACTTGAATTCATTAAACAATACAAAAAATATGGTGGAACAATCATCCATATTGCAAAATGCGGACTTGATAAGTTCAACTTTGAGAATATTGATCTAAATAAAGAATTAGTTATTAGTAAATATCCGATAAACTATACTGTACAGTATGAAAATTTTAAAAGTGATAATTATTTTGCAGCTTTACTTTCAGATCAATTAATTTATTTCTCGTCAAAAGAAAAATCTAAAACCCATAATTTAGTTAATTATTTTCTAGACATTGGAAAAGAGGTCTTTTGTTTCCCAGGTTATGGGATTAATGATGGAAATAATGAATTAATTAAATCTGGAGTTAAATTAATTACTTATATAGCTGAAACTATTCAAATATAAATAAAAAACAAGTTAGAAATAACTTGCATTTTATTTATATTTATTTTGTATGTCTTTCGGTGTATACTGAAACATACTTTCTATTTCTTTTGCTTTCGTATTTAATGTAACCTGTAATTAAAGTGTAAAGGGTATCATCTGAACCACGACCAACATTCTCACCAGCATGAATTTTAGTACCCCTTTGACGGTAAATAATTGATCCAGCTGTAGCGAATTGTCCATCACCTAATTTTGCACCTAAACGTTTAGAATGCGAATCACGACCGTTCTTAGTAGAACCACCGGCTTTTGTCTTTGCCATTTTCTAATTATCCTTTGATTGAAGTTATTTTAATACGTGTGTAGGGTTGGCGGTGACCAAGTTTTCTTTTGTGAGTTGATTTTGCGTTGTGACGATATACAACAATTTTCTTTGCTTTACCTTGTTTTTCAATAACACCTGTTACAAAAGCGTTTTTAACTAAAGGAGATCCAACTTTTGAACTTTTTTCAGTAACAACAAGAAGAACTTTATCAAATTTTACTTCTGATCCTTCTTGACCTTCAAGTTTTTCAACAAAAATTGTTTGACCTTCTTTAACTAGAAGTTGTTTCCCACCGGTTTCGATAATTGCTAACATGCAATACCTCCAATAAGTGGCTCGTCCTTAAGGTGAGTTGTATACTGCTTAAACCTTTTTGGAACGGTTACTATTAAAAGTAACTTATGTATTATACAAAAAAAAATAAAATTACGTAAATAAAAAATAAAATGCATTTATAATATTTATTATGCAAGTAAAAACATACAAAGAAAAAATAAAAGATTTATGTTTAGTAAATACTTGAGACTTTGGTTTATTTGAAAGATATGTACAGTTAATTGAAGAAAAAAATAAAGTTATGAATTTAACTGGTTTTAGCGGTGAAAAACTGTGAGAAGAAGGCATTTGAGAATCCTTGATTTTTATGCTGCAAATTACAAAGGATAAACAAAATACCACAATTTTAGATATTGGGGCAGGAGCAGGTTTTCCTTCAATTCCTTATGTTTTAACTAAACCTCAAAACAAAGTTTATATTTATGAACCATTGCAAAAAAGAGTTAACTTCTTAAATTTAGTAATTGATGAATTAAACTTAAGAAGTTATGTAGAAATAAAACAAACAAGAGTTGAAGATGTTAAAGAGAAGAATTTATTCGATATAGTTACTGCAAGGGCTGTTTCAAGTATAAGGGGTTTATTAATGTCTTCGTTTCACTTAGTAAAAGTTAAAGGACAAATGATTTTGCTAAAAAGTAAAAAATACCAAGAAGAGATAAATGATGCTCAAGATATTTTACAAAAACTTAATTATAGTTTAAAAATAGAAGATTTGATATTAACGAATGATACGCGGGAAAATAAAATTGTTACAATAACTAAAAATAGATCGACCCCTAGCGAATTTCCATATCCATGGAAAGAAATTAAAAAATCATTAAAATAAAAGCAAGGGTAAATATCCTTGCTTTTATCCTATAATTATTTAATTTCTAAATAAATTATTCTTTTTTAAATAATCATATTCTTGAACTGTTTCTTCAAGTTTTGCAATACAGTATTCATCACTGAAAGGCATAATATCTTGAGCATGAATCCATAAAATTGTTAAATAATATACTAAAATCTTTTGTTGAACCAAATATTCTTCTCAATACATATCATATTCATCTAAAAAGATTTTTTCTTGTTCTTTAGTTAAAAATGATCCACAAATAAAATAAGCTAGATCAAAATGCTTATCACCCATTGAAGCATATTCTCAATCAATAAATAATATTTTATTGGTTTTTTTATCTAACAATAAGTTACCTTTATATAAATCGTTATGTAGCGGTCTATTATTTTCACTATGAGCTAAAATATTATTTATCCGTCTGTAATATTTATTTAATATTTCAATATTTATATTTTTTTGTTTTAAGATATTTCTGTATTCTTTAACTCTTTGGGCGTGGTTTGATTTTGGAAATTTTAACTGCGAATTATGCAACTTTAAAAAATTTTGTGCAATTTCTTTTAACTGCAACTCATCAAATTCAAATTCTTGTGATTCTATTCATTGTCATCTTATAAATTTTTCACTGTTTTCTAGTAATTTTGGTACAAATTCAAAATCTTTTAATAAGTTATAATCTAATTTATGGTTGAATTTATTAAGTTTTTTTATTTGGTAAAAGCTGCCATTATCTTTAAAACTATCATTTGTAAAACCAAGTTTAATTTTTTCCATATTAACTCCTCATGTTATATAAGATTAACATATTTTTTAAACATTTAGTAAATAAATTAACAAATATTATAATATATTTACTAAATATTTATTTTATAAAAAAGACAGGTGATAACCCGTCATATCTTATATTATAAATTGGCGCGCCCGGCAGGAGTCGAACCCGCAACCTTTAGGGCCGTAACCTAACACTCTGTCCAATTGAGCTACGGACGCATATAAACTTAATGGAGGCACTAACGGGATTCGAACCCGTACTCAAGGTTTTGCAGACCCATGCCTTGGCCATTTGGCTATAGTGCCATTTGCAAAAATGCTTTATTATTATACTATATTTTTTTAAATATTAAAAGATTTTTTAATTTATTTATTTGTTTGTTTTTTGGAAAAGTAACACGCGAAATATTAACAAAATAATTATGTTTTAATTTTAACATATTTTATCTAAAAAACAACATTTGCTATTAATGCAAATGTTGTTATGTCCAATGACAACTATTTAGGTCCATATATAAATCCCATGGAAAGTGAACTAATTTAATTAAAATATGGTATAAATTATTTATGAAAATCAAACATAACATAGATAAGTACAAAAACTTAACAAACTACGAACTAAAAAAACAGCAATCTCTCATATTAATTGCTGCTAATATTGAAAAATCTTTATCTCAACTTAGTTTAATTACAAAACTCAGTGTATCAACTGCAAAAAGATATAAAAAAATAATAAAAAGTAATCAAGAAATTGACATCAGTCATAAAAATAAAAATCAACAAAGAAGTTGCAAAGTTACCGATTCAGAAATTGAATTAGTGTTTAAAGATTATTTAAAAACATGTGAAATTATTTTAAATAGCGTTCTAACAAATAACCAACTTTCGTTTAAAAGTTATTATTATTCAGAATATGGTTCTTTTATAAGGCAAAAAATTTCTTACAAAACTTTGGTAAGAAGATTCAACCAATTAGGATTATTTAATATACATACAACCAAAAGAGGAAGAAAAATAGCAAAATTATCAAAGAAGAAAACTTCACAAGAGACAACATTGCTATTAAAAAAATATTATAAACAAATTAAACAAAATGAAAAACAAAGACAAGTTTTGGGTCTAAAGAAAAATTTAGAATTTGGTGAAATTGTTGAAATCGATGCTCAGCTTGAACCATATTTAAAAAATAATAAACCATTCTATCTTTATCATGCAATTGATGTTGCCACTGGAACATTATTAGCAGCATGATTTGAAGAACAAGAAACAACATTAGGATATCAAAGACTGTTAGAAATAGTATTTAAGAAATATGGATTTCCAAAGAAAATTTATACTGATAAAAGAAGAACTTTTTGGGGAAACGAAAACACACAAACAATTTTTGAAAAAGATTTAAATAAAAAAGGAATAGAAGTGCTCAGTTCATCTAATCCCAAACATAAACCACACGTTGAGAGATCTTTTAGAACATCATTAGATAAATACCCATTATTAATTCATGAAAACAGATATAAAGATATTAACGATTTAAAGCAAAATAACGAAGTATTTCAAAATTATTACAACACAAGGAATAAAAAAATAATTTCTAAACATAATGTCTTTCAAAAAGAAGGAAAGAAAAACGGCAATTGAGCCGTTGATTTAGAGATTAATAGAAAAGTTTTAAATGGTGTTGTTAGATACCAAGGTAAAAACCTTGCAGCTTTCGATATGCATGACAAAAGGATTATATTTCCTTATAATTCTGATGTTGTGTTAGTACATTCTTCTGATGATAATTTGTATTTTAAATATAATGGAAAAAAATACTTTGCCAAAGAACCTAATGGAAAATATCTAAGCTTTACAGAAATGTGAGCTCTTGAGAAAGGTTTAGATTATTCTATCCCTGCCGTTGGAAAACTAGCATTTATCCATAAGAAAACAAACTCATTTTTTAAAACTCTTGAATTATACATCTCAAAGTTTAATAGTGTCTCTGTGAATGCACAAGGAAATAACCTTGAAGCCAATAAGATTATGGCTGAGTATTTAGAGATACTTCGAACATTACACAGAAGCATCAATGATGAAATAAAAATTGATGCATATTAATTTTAATATTTTTTAATAAAAAAGAGAATAATAAAAATAGAAAACACAGGCTCGTGTTTTTTGGAGGTTTTGCTTACTTTTTCAAAAGTAAGGCTCCCTTGATTGCAATCAAGGGCGGGGGGGTTTAAAAATCTTTTTGTTTCATTTTGAAATTTTATAGTTAATGTAATGATATAAATAATTATGTTCTGATTTTTTAGACAGTAAAAACATCAAAAAATATATAAATTTTCCAATTTAGTTGCCAAAGAAGAAAAAATTTTTTTTGGTTTGTTTTTTTCGTTATCTTTTTTTGCAACAAACGAATCCATAATATAAATCAAAAAATAAAAAATAATTAACCCCAACAGTCTGGGCAGAAAATTAAAAAAGTGGTTCAAAAAAGTAGTTATTCTACACTAAAAAACAACATTTGCTATTAATGCAAATGTTGTTATCTTATTTTAAAATAATTGAAAACTTTTTAAACTTCCATTACTCCAAAAATTCCTTTGTTCTTACGATAATTTAAAATATTACGAATTGAAACTATAGGGATAACCAAATCAATGAAATAAAGAAGTTTTATTTTAGGTTCTTTAAAATCTAGCAAGGAAAAAACAGAAATATAATTAGGAATAAATCTAATTAAATAAATACTAAAGAAAACTATAAAAATAATAAAGAAAAGATGGTTTAAATCAAAATATTGAAATGAAACTATTTGGTTATAAAACACACTAAAAGCCAATATAAGAGACAAAAATCCAAATACATGCCAAATTAATTTATAAATAGTTTCTAAATAAAGCATATGTTTTGTAATATTAGTATCATTTGATTCTTGTTCTCTATCTTTTATTTCCTTTGCTAAATTATTTACATTTGATCAAGCTACAATGTAGGGGAAGCTTGCAAAAAATAAGTAGGGAGATTTTTTCCACGGCTTGTTTTCTTTAACGATTATTTCGTTATATAGTTCTGCAGAATGAGCTGAAATATACATAAAAGGATAAGAGATAATTACTATAATTGACCCACCAACTAATATAGTAGGAACTAATATAGATAACATTATATTATATATTATGTTTGTGGAGTAATGATCTGATATTACATATATAGAATTTGTACCCACTATTACAAATATCCCAACCAGCATTAAAGCAAATAAGATTCCAAAGGTGTCACGGAAAGAATTAATAATTCTTCATTTTTTAATTAATTCTTTAGTTGTAAAAGTACGATTAATATTATAAGATTTTGAGATTAATTTAACAATTGCTAAAATTGGATGAAATAGAAATAAAATACGATATATTTTTAAATTTAAGTTTGAAGCATGAAAATAAACATCCTTGTTTAAGCCCTTTGATAATTGGCTTCTAAATATTAGTGATAGAAACATTGATAAAAGTAATATCCCACCATAAATTAAGGTTTTTAAATCTAATCCAGTTTCCTTAACTGGTAATTCACTTTCACTAAAGGTTAAATAACCTTCAGGATTAATTAAAACTTTTGTTTCAGCCCCTGATGAAGAAAAGAAAGCATTGAGAAATCCTAAGTGGATAAATAATACTAAATATGCTATTATCTTTATTATGATAAAGAAACTAATAATATAAAGTAATTTATAATTATTAGTTGTTAAAAGTAAATTTTTGAATTTAAGTTTTTCTTTCATAATTCTCCTAGTTATTTGTTGCATTTTTTATATTTTTAATATCTTGATCATTAAAAATATAAAAATTTACAGTATGGGTGGGCTTTTTGTCACTTTCATGATTTTTATATGAAGATAAAATTCCAACAATTTTTTTATCATAATATAAGGGTGATCCTAAAAATTGATTGTTTATATATGAAATATTTTTGTATGTAATATTATTGCTTGATTTTGAAATTTCCTCTGAACCAACATTAACAATTGAATTATGTTTAATAAAGTCGATAAAAAGTCTTTGGTCATGTAAAATAGAAGTGTTTTGTATTGGGGTATAAGATATTGCATGTTTTTTCTCAATGTTTGCAGCACCCATTGAAGAAAGCGAGTCTAGTAGTTCATTACTTTGATTTAATTGTTCAAAAATTGGGTTATTACCATGTCCTGGGGCTTTAATAGTCCTATTATCTCAATTATTAGATAAACTAAAGCTATAAAGTGAAAAAACAAGATAATCCTCAGTGCTTAAAACTACGTCAAACTTAGTTGTTGCATAAAAGAAAAATGCAGGGCGAGCAAGAACATCTATTAATGTCGAGAGGCTTATATCCACTTCTTTTTGATTTAAATCTTTTAAGTCACTTCTACTTGTTATAAAATAAAGTTTTCCGTTATTATTATTTAAATATGTAGATGCGAATGTTTTATATGATTCCTCATTACCATTTTTTGCTCTTATAATGGTTTCAAAAACCGAATTATTTTTGTTTCTGTTTTCTTCATAATGGAGCTCATTAAGTTTTCTTTCATTAATAGTAATATAAGAACAAGAGGCAGAAAAGGTTATTGCTGGAGTTATTGCTCCAATAAGTGCAAAAGATTTATATATTAACGTTTTTATTTTTGTTTTAGTCATTAATATGCTCCTTTAAATAATTGTTATTATAATTATTGCATTGAATCAAATTTACTTATGGTTATGTAAAGTTAATTAAAATTCAATAATTTTGCTTAATTATTAATAATTATACTTTAATTTTGATATATATATTTATTATTTTATAATAATGAACTTTAATGTTTTTTGGAAAAGTCACACGCGAGATATTAACAAAATAATTGTCTTTTAATTTTAACATAATTTTTAGATAAAAAAATGTATGAGAAAACAGAAAACACAGCAGTGTTTTCTCGTCGGTTTTGCTTACTTTTGCCAAAAGTAAGGCCCCTTTGATTGCAATCAAAGGCGGGGGATTAAAAAAATTTTAGGTTATCTTATATTGCCGGACAACTTGTCGATAGTTATTTATTTTTTCCATCATATAATCAATTTCTTGCTGAGAGTATTTATCTAAGCTTTTTCCTTTGGGAATGTAATACCTAATTAAGCGGTGCATATTTTCTATTGAACCTTTTTGTCATGAACTATATGGTTGGCATTTAAATAATCTTTCAGTTGGAATAACCTGGTGCAATAAGACATTTTCACTACCATTATCAACTGTTAAAGTTTTAATGTCTAAGTCATGTTTCTTGATTAGTTTTAGAAGAGTTTGTTTGATAGCTTTGGAGTTACGTTTTGAGAGCATAGCATAAGACATTCTGGTTTGCCGTTCAATTATGGTCACAATACAATATGTATCATTGATTTTACCAATAACGGTGTCTAATTCAAAATGGCCGTGTTCAGAGCGATCATTAATATAAGCTGGACGTTTCGAAATTTCTGTAGCATATTTTAATGTTTTAGGTTTAGTTTGCTTCTTCTTTCTTATGCCATATTTGCCTTCAGATTTTTTAACAATATGGTCAAAATCAAGGAAATAAGGGTATTTTTTGATTATTTTATAAATTGTACTAGGTGAAGGAGCAAATTCATCATGGGATAATTTTTTAAAAGAATTCACAAGATAGGTAACTGATTTCTTAACTTCTTTTTGCTGCAAATTCTTTTTATTTCTATTTTTATTGTATGTATTAAGCTCACTATACCAATATTTTCTGTAGGCCTTTCATTTCTCTTTAATTGTATCACTTACAAAAAAGAGTCGCGAAAATGAATAACCTAATAAATGTTCGTATAGTTTAGTAAAATTAAGGGTTTTAACCCACATTACTCTTTTTGAACACTTAGGACAAACATAGCGATTTTGTTTATCTAAACTAAGTGGTTTGCGATTTGTAATAATTTTAATTTTACTTTTTATACTTCGAATGTCTCTATCAAAAATCTTAGCTACTTCTTGGATTGAGAAGCCTTCAGAAAGTTCTTGTAAAATATTATAAAGTTGTTCTAGATCGATTTGATCTGATCTTAATTTTCGTTGTGTCCCAAGAGCTCCTTGCATTTTCAAGATAGTGTTGTAATTCTCTTCGATTTTAAAATGTTGATATTTATTTTCTTTTCGATATTTGTCAAAAACACAAATATATTTTTCTAAATTTTTCATATAATTTTAAGGTCTCCTTTATTTTTTGAAAAATTATCAATACAACTATTTTATTACAAGGCAGACAAAAACAATGTCACATGCAAAAAACTTGCATGTGACATTTCCAATTAATAAAATTATAATTCTTATATTTTATGTCCAAAATCATTATTATCAGCTTCTTTTCATTTTGATATAGATTAGAAATTAGAACAGAAATAAGTTTATTAACTCAGCGAGAAATTCTTACTATAATTTCTCAATTACATATATAATATATAAGTATGAAAAAAGCAAAAATTAGAAATATTTTTATGTTTTTTACCGCTAGTGTTTTTTGCTTCACTACCGCAATATCTTGTTCCTCAAATATAATTACTGCAAATCAAATTAATGATGTCAAGAAAAATATATTTAACGTAAATATTTACAATAATAATCAAATCAAAACAACATTTACAAGTACATTAATTAAAGAAGATGCAGATAAATTGATTTTCTTAACCACATCACATTCATTTAAAGCTTTAAATATAAATGAATCTAAAGAGTACAACTTATCAGTTAAATTAATACAGTTTTATGACATAAAAAAAGAAATAAATTTAAATTCTAAAATAACTATTATTTATGATAATAAAGATGAAGATATCGCTATATTCACAATAAATAAAACATATGAATTTGATAATATAACCACAACTAAAAATTTAAATTTTAATTCTTTTGAAAATAAAATAACTCAAATAAACTTTTTGTATAGCCTTGGTTTTGTAACATTGTTAGATGATAATTTTAATCAAAGTTCACATAATTTATTTTTTTACCTTAAAGAAAAAGAAAGTGAATTTTTAGAACCAAATTTGTTATTTGTCAAAGACATTGAATACAATAGTGGAGCTTCTGGTTCACCCACCACTAATATATAAAGACAATATTATAGGAATTTACTTAGGTAAAAAAATTAATAATGGTAAGCTAACCCCATTCTTTAAACTATTTAGTAATACAATTGTTTCAGCACTTACTAATTCATTAAAAATAAATAACTAACTAAACAATATCATGACAAATATAAATTATCATTGTTGTTTAACAATTATATGGTTGTGGTTATTTATTGGAATAAATTTTAAGTTGTCTGATAACCAAAAAATTAGTAATTACAAAAAAATATATTATTATATTTTTTATTTAATGAAATATATCTGATATAGAAATCTTTAGATGATTTTCAAAATGACTATTAGTTAAAAACAACTTCCCCATTAAAATAAGGAAGTTGTTTATTTTATACTAAGAATTTATGCTCTTTCGGGTATTTAATTATATTATATATAGATACAATAGGTATAAAAATATCTAAAATATATAAAGCTTTTATGCTATTTTTTTGTTTTTTAATTAATACAAAACTTGAGATATATCTTGGAACTGTATATACAAGATAGAAACCAAATGATGCAAAGATTCATCAAATTATTAGCATGTCTAAAACTGAATGCTTTAAACCTGAAATTTTTGAAATTGCTATAATAATGGCAAATATTAATGAAACAAAAGAAAAAATATGTCATGAAGTTTTGAAAACTGAATCACTGTAAAATAACTTGTTTGTAATTTCAGTATTTTCAATTTCTGGTTCTTCATCTTTTAATTGTTTTTTAAGTTTTTCAATATTATAGTATGCTTTTATGAAAGGAAATGGCATGAAAAATACAAAACCAGCCACAGTTCAATTACTTTGTGTTTTATTTCTAATTTCATTATAAACTTCAGCAGAATAAGCACTAATTAAAACTACAGGAAGTAGTGCAACAAATACTATAAATAAAACTAATGCAATAATTAAGATAATTACAAACAACGCAAACGAAGCACCACTAATACCAGGATTTCCTCCGGTAAGTGCATAAGTTGTTTTTATTATTCAAATTCCCAATATAACTACACCCATACCAAGTAAAACAGCCATTGTATCACGAGTAATATTGAGTATTTTCCATTTTTTAATTAGTTGTTCAGTAGTTCATCCTGTACCTAATGAGTAAGATTTAGATATTAATTTAATAATACCTAACGTTGGCCAACAAATAAGTAGAGTTCTGTAAAGACTTAAACTAAACCCCGAAACAGTAAACCTTGCATCGTTTCTTAATTTAACAGCTAATGTAATTCTTATAATTAAAGATGATATACCTATAATTATAGCAAATAAGAATAATAAAGTTGAGTTATCAGTAGGCAAATTACCTGCTTGCAGCCAATTTTCATTTGTGTTTACTAGCTCAATATATCCTTCTGGGTACCTTAGAACTCTATCACCAGCAAAATAATCTGGTTGTAGGCTTGTAGGATTTAGGCTTGTGAATATAAGAATTCCAAGAATAATCTTTATAATTGTTAAAGCAGCTAGTAAGAAAACAAATTTGTACTTTGTGTCTGTTAAAATATAATTCTTAAATTTTATCTTATTAAGCACCATTGCCTCCTTTTAGTTTTGCATCGTTTATTGCTTTTTTGATATTTGAAATTTCATTTTGTGTAAAGAGATGGAATGTTACTGAATGGGTTTGATTTTGATTAGTTTCATTATTTTTATATTTAGTTAATATACCAACTATTTTCTTGTCATAAAATAGTGGACTACCAAAAAATTGATTGTTAATAAAAGCAGGATTTGTATACACTAACTCATTAGCTTTCTTTGATTTTACCTCAGAAATAGGACTAACAATTGATTTTAAGATATTAAATACACTAAATAAGGGCTGTCTATATAAAAGTGAATTGCTATGAATTGGTGTATATGAAATAATCTTGTCATTTTGCAGTGTTGTTCCGTCAATAGCATCAAAACCACCAATTAGGTTATGTTGTGGTTGCAGTTCTTTTAATAAGGGTTGCGATAAGGTTCAACGTACATCAATTGGTTTTTTCAAAATATCTGTTGATAATTGTTTTTCATCCAATGAATAAATAAAATAATTATCTGTAGAGTGTATAACATTAAATTTTACTTTGCCGCCAAAATAATACGTTGGAGAGTAAGTGGGTAACAGATTTGTATTCACTAGAGTTATTTCTAGCTCTTTTTGATTAATAGTATCTATATTTGGCCTACTTGCTATAAAGTATGCCATATTATTTTCTTTTGTAAGAAAAGTAGATGTAAAACTCAAATATGAACTTAAAACATCTCCACGACCTGGAACTTTAAGAATTGTTTCAAAAACTGATGAATGTTTTGCTTCATTATCATTGTATGATTTTATAAAAGCATTAATATCAGAACTGTTATTTGAGCAAGATACAACAACTGGAAGAATACTAGTTGCCGATAAACTAACAATAATTTTTCCAATTTTTTTAGATTTAAGTAATTTCATTAATTACCTCAATATAATCTACTGTAGTACAGATAATTAGCCCAAGCTTTTAACTTTTGAGATATATTAGTGTTTGTTTTTGTCATAAATTCCTTTCAATGTAAATTATGTTTTTAATACAAAATTTACTATATAAATGTATAAAAATAAAATTCTCTGTTGTTATTCATTTAATAGCATAAAAATTATATCAAAAAAAAAAAAAAAACTTGGTAGGGCTTTTTAGAGATATTTGAGTTTTTTTGTGATATTGGTTTTACAAATTAAAAAACTATGCAGCAGTTATAAACAATAATGTCACAGTATAAATGTTGCTATTTTCTGCTAAAATTAAATTATTATATATTAAAGGAATCATTATGAATAAAATTGAAAAGTTAATTAGAGAATTATGTCCAGGCGGTGTTGGGTATAAACCATTATGAGAAATAACATCTTGAAACAAAAAGTTTCAAGATGTTGAATCATATAAACAAAAACATATTTATAAATACAAAAAATATTTTAGTGCTAATGAACTAAAAGATTTAGCAAGTAATGATGGAACAATTAAAATATTAACTACTAACCAAAGTGATTTATATGCTAATGAAGATGATATAAAACAGTATATAAGCGAAGCAGAGATCATTTGCATACCTACAGGAGGAAATGCAATTGTACAATATTACAATGGCAAATTCATAACTGGTGGTAATTTAATTGGAAAATCAAATGATCCAGATAAAATAAATATTAAGTATGTATACTATGTTCTTCTTAATAAACTTAACTTAATAAGTTCTTATTATCGGGGTGCTGGTATTAAACACCCTGACATGACAAAGATCTTGGAAATCTTAATACCCCTCCCGCCCCGCGCGATCCAGGATGAAATTATTAAAATTCTTGATAATTTCACAGAACTTACCACAGAACTTACCACAGAACTTAAATATCGTAAGCAACAATACGAGTATTACCGGGATAAATTATTAACTTTTGATGATTCAAAAGTTAAGGTTGAGTATAAAAGAATTGATCAATTATTTAAATTAAGTAGAGGAATTGTTATCTCTAAAGATTATATTAGAGATAACCCAGGAGAATATCCAGTATATTCATCACAAACGGAAAATAACGGTGAACTTGGCAAAATTAATACGTACCAATATGATGGAGAATATATTACCTGGACCACTGACGGAGCACATGCTGGAACAGTATTTTATCGCACTGGTAAATTTAATATTACTAATATTTGTGGATTATTAGATCTTAAAACAAATGATAATATAAAATACTTGTATTATTCATTATCCATTCGTACAAAAGAACATGTAAATATCGGAATGGGTAATGCCAAACTAATGAGTAATGTCATGGCTGGTATTCAAATTCCCCTTCCACCACTTCCAGTCCAAAACCGCCTTGCTGATGTATTAGAAAACTTTGAACAAATTTGTCATGATCTCAAAATTGGCTTACCTTCTGAAATAAATCTTAGACAAAAACAATATGAATATTATAGAGATCTCTTATTATCATTTAATATTAATGATATTGAGAGAGAGAGAGAAGATAATTCCGGATTAACCAAACTCTTTGAATATGTCTTTGGTTTTGAACTCGTTAGTTTTGGGTATGAGGTTAAATATAAACCTTTATGAGAAATAACTACTTGAAACAAAAAGTTTCAGGATGTTGCTTCTCATAAACAACAAGATATTTATAAATACAAAAAATATTTTAGTGCGAAAGAACTAAAAGATTTAGCAGATGATAAAGGTACAATTAAAATCCTAACTACTAATAAAAGCAACATATTTGCTAACGAATCAAAAGTTAGCAAATATGTTGATGAGCAAGAAGTAGTTTACCTTCCAACGGGTGGGAATGCCATAGTGCAATATTACAAAGGTAAATTCATTACTGGGGGTAATGTAATTGCATTACCTAAAGATATTAATGAACTAAACATAAGATATTTATATTATGTTTTAAATAATAAATTAGATTTAATTGAATCATATTACAGAGGTGCAGGAATCAAGCATCCACATATGCCTGATATTTTGGAAATTCTTATACCTCTCCCTCCCCTTCAACTCCAAAACAAAATAGCAAGGATCCTAGATAATTTCTCTGACTTAACAAATGATTTAACTAAAGGCTTACCAGCTGAAATAAATCTTAGACATAAACAATATGAATATTATAGAGATAGATTATTGAATTTTAAAGAAGATAAATAGCGTCAATCTGTATTATAGATTGCCGCTATTTTTATTGTTTATTTCTTGAAAATATTTTTTTAAAATTTGTTAATTGTTCCTCTTGCAATAATTCACCAAGTCTATTTATAATAATATTACCATTATCTGTTTCATCAAGATATAAAACTTCTTTGCAAAAACAATTTCAAAACCTTTTATTTTTGTAAGCTAAATAATTTTTTGAAGAAGACGAAACAAACATAATATCTAACTTTTGCTGCATAGCAAGCGAAATTTTGTATTTGTTTTTTAAAAATATTACTTTTAATTTATCACTGAAATTATTAATTTCAATTTTGTCAAGCAATAAAATTGCATCAAGCAAGTAATAATTAAAAATAATTCTATCATTAAATTGCGATTTTTTTACAATTTTAAGTAGTTCGTTAAGGAGGTTGCGATATATTCTAAGATTGTTTATGTTTGTATTAACAAGTTCAGGCTTGAATAATGTAAAACCATTCTTATCAAAAAAATCTTTAAAATCATTTATATCATACCAACCACTAAAAGCTACAGAAATTGTTTTTTTATTAGTTGTAATGAAAAATAAATGTATTGAAAGAATCATGTAAATAATATTTATTAATAAAGTTGTAATGTTAATAAATCCAATTCCACCAAAAAAGATGAATGAGAAAATATTTTTAATAATTCAAATTATTCATGAATCTCTAAAGCCCATAACCATCATTGTTAAGGCAACTACTGATAAAGCATTAATTAATGATATTAAAATATTGCCTGCAATAAAATAATTAAAATTGCTACCGTATCTTTCGACCTTTTCTTCACCCAACAACTTAACTACTAGTTTGTTTACTTCGGGATTTGAATAATAAAAAATTATTGTAAAACAAATTGTTAAAATAATAAAAAATGATGTTGAATATATATTGGAGCGAAATGATTCAAATAATTTATTTTGATTTTTAATACGGGTTGTTTTATATCATGTTGCCAACATAATTGGAATATAAATTATAAAATTAATAAAACCATCTATTGCTAAACCTCATGAAAAAGCAAACAATGCATATAAAATTGCATTTGAAATTCCTAATCAATAGGCAATATTTTTATGCAAAGCAAAAAAGATAACTGATAAAACTCCTAAAATAGCCGATAATGAAACACTGATACCAATTATTTTTTTTCAAGTTGAAATTTCCCCTGTTCATATTCATGTTTTATAATCAAAAGAATATAAAGTATTAATTATCAAAATTAATATAAATATAATTGAAAAAATCTTTTGATAATGTTTTTTAATCGAAAATACAATATTTTTATTCATAAATTAATTATATAACATTGTTTACAAAACAAATTATTTATGGTATTATTATTAAAGTATCAGCTGATAGCTGCTATTTAACCAAAAATAGTAGAGGAAAGTCCGTGCTAGCACCAGCTGCGATGTTGGTAGTGTTCATGTTAAGCCTAAGAAGCTTAAGTTCAAACGACTAGTGCCACAGAGACGAGAATTGTGAAACGGGTAAACTCCATGAGCTAGAAACCCAAATTTGGTAGGGGAACTTCGAATAGAAAATGAACAATTTCGAAGAATATGCATTTAATGCATATTAGATAAATTATCAGCGCATTTATAATGTACAGAACACGGCTTATCGATACCAAAGAAAATATTTAAAAAAAATATTTTCTTTTTTATTTTTAGAAATATAAAAATATATTAAAATATTGTAAAAATTTTAGAGTAACTTAAGATAAATATTAAATATGGAGAATGATGGAACACACACAAAATTTTTTTCAATATAAAAATATAAAAAAAATTTTTATTATAACCTTAAGTATTATTTTCGGGATAATTATTGCTTTATTTGTTGGACTTAAAATTAATTATCCATTTAGGCCTGCATTTTTTAATTATAAATCATACATTAGTAAGCCAAACGAAGATCGCATTAATAAAGATTTTGATTATAAAGAATTTAACGAAGTAGATGAATTTACGATTGCATTAAACAATAACAAAGCAATTGCCGGTATAGGAAGTGATTTTCAAGTTATTGATTTAATTAAACGTGGTTTTATTCAAAAAATTAATTTTGAAAAACTGTTAGATCTTAAAGAACCAATTAAATCAAAACAAGAATTAAAAAATATCTTACAAAAAATATATACACCTACTGTCTTTAAACATTTAGAAAGCTATGATGTTGAATTAACTCATGATGCAAATAATAACCCATATGCTGAACCAAAACACCTTTGAGAATATTTTGTACCTTATTATCAACAAGATGGTGTAATTGCAATTAATCCTTTAAAAAACACTAAAAAACCAATTGAAGATTTTGAACAAAAATTAAAAGATAATTATTCTGAGTTAATTAAAAATAGTGATTTAAAGAATTTAGAAATGCAAACAGCATATAATTCCCTTTTTAATATCTTAAATACAACAACTAAAAATGGTTATGAAAATCTTTTAATTACTGATGCGGTACGTGTCAACATGCTTTATGGATCACCATATCATATTGAAAATAATGAACTTAAGTCAAAATATGGACAAATAACTACTAGTGAAAATTATCAAGATTTAGTAAATAGTTTTTTAAATTTAATTAAGCATTCAACTGGTAAGCCTATCGAAAGTGATATCTTTTCATTTAATGGGGATGGTCTCGAAGTTTTGAGAACCTTATTAGATGTTACACGAAAAGATGTAAATGCCGCTTTAATGTATAATGGCGATGCATTAGACGCTTACTATTCAGAAGATAATGAATTATTAACTACTGATAAACAAGGTAATCAAATACCAATTCCAGATGGAACTGTTCAAGTGCATAAGTTTCGTGAAAACATACTTTTAGTAGATGGATTAGTTGTTGCAAATAATTTATCAGTAAGCACAGAAAATACTTTATATAAAACACTACGTGAAACAATCTATGCTAATATCGAAGCTCCTTATACTGCAAACAATTCAACAACAGTCATGCGTAACTTATATGATGAATATTTGAATGTTGCTTTTAGAGATAAATTTATTCAAAGTTTTAACTCATTAGATTTACCTAACAATCATAGCGAAACTGCATTTAACAATTTTAAAACCGAATTAGTAGAACTTTATGCCCAAACTTTAGATAAGGAACTTGAAGATAGTGATTTGGCAAAATTCAATGATTTTGTATCTAATAAGCTAAGGGAAAACCAAATTTATAAGGTGATCTTTGAATCATTTCTAGATGATTCTGCTACTCTTAAAGATGAAGAATTTATCAATAAAATAGCCTATTTATTCTCACATATTGATTTTGATAATGAAGCTTTTAACAAACTATTATTAGAAAAATACCAAAATTTAGAAAACTTTGGGTTTGTCAACTATACACCAAGTAACATCGCTGATTATGAACTAGTCAAAAGGAACTATTTCATTAATGATGATAATACCTATGACCAAAAAGCTATTAATATCTACGAAGTAAAAGACCAAGAAGGAATTATAACTCATAAACGTGTTTCTGGGGTTAGCGAAAAACTTAACTCACTACTTAATACATATTATTACTTAAAAATCAAACATTAAAAACCTAATTGCCTAAGCAACTAGGTTTTTGTTTTAGTTCTGTAGTTCCCCATTCATCAATTATTTGAGTAACCTCATCTAAAACAGTTCAATCACTTTTATTATTCGTATTTACAATTTTATATGGGATTTTATAAAATTCACATAACTTAATAAATAATGGTTTATATAACTCGTGAAGTCTTTGAAAATATATTTCATTTGCATCATAATTATCTATTTCAACGCTGCGTCCTCTTCTTAAAATTCGATCCTTAATAGTATCATAATTTGCATCTAAATAAATTGCTAGATCTGGGTTTAAATTACTATCTACAATATATTTAAACATTGCATCAAAAGCCTTAAGATATTTCGGATCTTTTTTCTCTAAAGTGATAACAGCAAAAATATAATGTTCAATGTTGAAACGGTCTAAAATCATAAACCCATTTTTATGATCTTTAAATTTATCTAAAAATGTTACTTCCTCTTTTAAAAATGTATCCGTTAATGACTCAATAATATACGATTGAAAAGCAATATCAATATTGGGCTCTTTTTCATATAATCATTTTAAAAAACAATTAAAAACAGGATCATCATTAGCAAATTCTTCAACTAAGTGAGAGTTTTGATAATGTTTACTTAATTTAGTTGCTAAGGTGCTTTTACCTGAACCAATCATGCCACTAATTGCAATAACCATAATTAAATAACCACCTTGCCTTGATCAAAATTATCAATTATTTGAATTGCTCTTTCAAAAACTTCTTGTTCAGTTAAGTTATTTGTATCAATTATTACATAATTTAAATTATATTTTTTAGCTTGGTTTTCAAATGATTCTTTATAAAAGTTATATAAAGTTTCAAAGTAACTTTTATTAGAGTGATAATTATCTATTTCAACTGCTCGCCCACGTTCAAAAAGCCTCTTTTCAAAAGTTTCATAACTCACATCTAAATAAATAGCTAAATGAGGAGTTTCTTGATCTGTAATTAAGTTTTCAAATAAGGCGTCGTATCCTTTTAAATATAATTCTCCTTTTGGCCTTAAATTTACATTTGCAAAAATGTAATGTTCAATGCTAAAACGATCTAAAAATATATGATCGTTTTTGTAATTTTTACCAAGTTCTTTAAATTTAGCAATTAAGTCATTTAATTTAGTTGTATGATTTTCAACAACATATGTTTGAAATGACATTGTTAAATTTGGTTGTTTTTGGTATAACCATTCTAAAAACTGATTAAATACCACATTATCTTGGTCATATTCTTCAAGCATTAATGAAGATTTATAATGCTTATGCAATTTAGTAGTTAAAGTGCTTTTGCCACTACTAATCATTCCGCTGATTCCAATTAACATAATTATTACCTGCCTATTCTGTATTTATTAGGTGTTTATTTTAGCAAAAAAAATACGAAAACAAATAAATTAAGTTATTTCCTACTTAGTCATATTGACGTTATAAGTTTTTTCATTATTTTGTGCTCTATTTTTAATTTGGTGGTAATATATATGCCTAACTTAAAAATATGGAGGAAAACATAATGAGATTAAAAAAACCAGAAGGAACTTTAGAATTAATTACTGGACCAATGTTTTCAGGAAAAACAGAAGAATTATTAAAACGAATTAAAATCCTTGAAATAGCTGAAATTAAAACCTTAGTTTTTAAACCGTCTTTTGACACACGTTTTGATGCCCAAAAAGTAGTGAGCCGAACTGGAGCACAAACCCCAGCTATCGTAATTAAAAAATCTAAAGAAATCTTGGATCATTGAAATACGAAATATAAAAGTGTTGCAATTGATGAAATTAACTTCTTAGATGAAGGCATTTTTGAAGTTATTGACCATTTAGTTTTAAATGGAGTTAGAGTAACAGCAAGTGGTTTGGATATGGATTTTTTGCGCCGCCCATTTGGTGTAACTCCTGGCCTTTTAGCAATTGCAGACGAAGTTAAAAAACTTAAAGCTGTTTGCATAGTATGTAAATCAGATGCAGCCTTTAGTTTCCGCAAGGAAAATAACCAAGAATTAAATATGCTAGGTGATAGCGAATATGAAGCTCGTTGCCGTAAATGCCACATTTTAGGTGAAAAAGCTAAAAATTTATAAATATCTATTTGAATTTCATTATAATATATTAAATTAAACATTATAGTGAGGAAATATGGAAAAACTTGAATTAGATGTCGCAAATGCTCATTTAAGACCCTTAAAAGATTTAGAATATCTTGAATATAAGATTTCACAAATTCATTATGAAATAAAAAAACAAAATAACGCAAAAATAGAGTCTTTAAAATGATTAAATTACCCAAGTAATTATGATAAAGACACTTTTTTAAAAATGCACGGTAAGGCTCAAGAATGAAAAAGAAATGGTGTTAAAAGTGTTATAGTTATTGGTGCAAATGAATCAACTCTTGGAATTAAAGCAGCCTATGAGTTTATGTTTCAAGATTATACATATAATGAACCAGATATAAAGTTATTGTTCTTATCAAGTGATTTATCAACAGATGAATTAATTCATAAGTTGGCTTTGCTAAATGAAACAAAATTTGCCATTATTGTAATCTCTCATTCAGGAAATACCATTGAAACATTATTTAACTTTAAAGAAGTTCATAATATCTTAACAAAAAAAGAAGAATCTAATGCTTCTTCTTATGTAGTAACAATTTCTGAAAATGAACAAGGGCAGTTATTTAAATATTCCGTAAAAAATAATTATACAACTTTTAAAATACCAGATAAAACACCAACATTTTATTCTATCTTTACTTCTGTTGGTATATTCCCATTAATGTGTGCAGGAGTCGATGTCGCTTTAATGCTTAGGTCTGCAGCACATATGCAAGAAGAATTAGATAATCCTAAACTTATCCAAAACCAGGCATATTTATATGCTGCTTCGCGTCATTTTTTAAATACAGAACAAAATTATTTAATTGAAAAAATTATATATCCAGAACCAAGACTTAAATCATTTACCTCTTGAATTCAGCAACTAATAGCCAATTCATTAGGTAAAGAAGGTAAAGGAACTTGGACGAGCATTAATTATTATAATAACGAACATTCGCAAAAAGACAAAAACCCAAAAAATAAAATATTTTTTCAAACTATGTTAATATGTAATAGTCCACTTAATTCGTTAATAATCAACACGAGCCATAAAAAATATGATTTATTAAATTATTTAAATAATCTTGAACAAAAAATCGTGTTAGAACCAACATATGATATCTTAAAATATGATATTTACGATACAAAAAATAATACACCCACATTTTTATTAAAATTTGATTCATACAATGAACAAACCTTAGGGGCTTTATTCACTTTTTTTCATAATGCTTTAGTTATGAATGCTTATTTATTAGGCCTTAATCCTTTTGAACAACCCGCTATTGAAGTATTTCGCAACAATTTTATAAGTACTTTAAATAAAACAAATAATTAACGACAACTTCTAAAAGTTGTCGTTAATTTTATGTAAATTATTTATCTTGAATATCTGTTAATATTCCTCTATTAGTAAATGGTGTTTTATCATCTCCAATTATCTTAAGAATTAAATCAGGATAATCAATAAATGGATTACGGTTTTGTTGATATTTATATGTTTCGTTATTACGGATAATATCTCACTTCGTCACATAATCGGTAATATCTCATTCTAAATAATAATTAAAATAATCTTTTTGTATGTATGGAGCATCAGATGAATATGAGTTTGTAAAGATGTGTGATTGGTTTGCTACTAATTTATCTTTGTGTGTTATCATAAAGTAAAAGTAAGCTCTTGCAATATCTCCTTTAAATGCATCTACAGGTTCAAAAACCGTCTTAGAATTAGCATCAGTTCCTAATTTTGAACCATTTTGTGTGGTGGTTCTAGTAGTACTTACATTTCCGTGTGGATAATTAGCTCTTAATGTATTAACCTTAATATCAGAAGGTCATACAAAATGTGCATCATGAACTGTTGGAGTAACTTTATTAAACCATGATTGCGGAATTAAGTGTTCACGGTTTAAGCCTCCTCCCTCATTGCTTGCACTTGCATTAGCGTTATCTCTATATGTCAAGTACTCATAAGGATCATTACCATTTGGATTTTCTGAATAAACGTCTAGAATTGAATTATTATTTTCAAAGTAAGTGTCTTTAAAAGCGTTATATTGATCATAAAATGATTTTAAACCGTCATAACTTTTAGTATTTAAATTTGTTAAATTAGAAGCTTGCAAACTAATAAGAGCATTGAGTAAATCTTGCCCAGTTTTTCCATCTAATGAAGCATAGTAATTATTAGAATTATCATAAATTAAATTATATTTATTTATGTTTTCATTATGCTTAGATAATAATTGTTCCTTATTTAAATTCTTAGATCCTGTTGTGTTGGCGTCTTTATTATTAACTGAGTTAGACCCTTGCTGTGTATCTTCTTGCTTATCTGTAGTTGATGGATTTTTAGCAACAGGAATAACTATTGTATCAGTATACTCTTTTTGATCATATTTATAAGTTATTTTTAGTTCTCTTGTAGTTTCATTAAATTCTGCTGCAAATCATCTTTCCTTTTTATCGGGAACAGTCCCTTTATGTTTTGTGTGATCAAATCCCTCTTTTAATTTTAAAATAGCGGTTTCAGGTTTTCCGCCAGACCCACGAACTGAAAGATAATAATTATTTTCAGTATTTGAATTTGGACCATAGTTTTGCATTTCCTTTAAGAATTTATCAACATTTTTCTTTGCTTTATATTCATCTAATAATTTATCAAATGTTGCCCCGATGTCAGCATGATCCCAAAGTTCATACATATTTAAAGATGTCTCATTTGTTGTTGTATTAGGAGTTTTGGGTTCTTGAGATTGAGTTGAACCTTTGACCGGTTTTTCTTGGTCAGGAGTTTTTCCAGTACCTGGATCATTTTTTTGCGGGTTAGATGGCTCAGGGCTTGATACAGAAGGGGGATTAGGGTCTGGTTGAGGCTTAGGTAATGGTGCTGGCTTTGGTTTTTGTTCAGGTTCTTTAGAGCAACTAAGTGCAATAAAAGGTATCACACCAATACTTAAAGAAGCTAAAGTGAGTGCTTTGGTTATTTTTTTTGTAATTTTCGTCATATTTATATTTTAACATAATATAAATCAGATAATCATAAAGCATATATAAGTTTTTAAAATTTACTTTATGTCTAGCAATATTATTAAATTAATTAAATTAGAATCATTTTATATAATAAAATTTTACTTTTGTAATATTTAAAATCATCTAAAAGCAAAATTTTATGGTAATACTAAATATAAAGCAACAACTTGTCAAATATTGAGTTAATAAAAAGATTTATACTTTAATTATTTAAAAACATTTGGATAATTAATCCAAATGTTTTTATTATACTTATGAAAATTTCTTTTCAAATTCTTCTTTGAACCATTTCTCAAATCTTTGTTTGTAAGATTCGTATTTTTCACCATATTCTCTAAAAATTTGGTGATACTTTATATTATTACTCTTTTTTATTAAGTAAACTATTCAATATGTTGGCGGGTTTGTATTAACTTCTGCAGAGGTAGGGACCACCATATAGCTAGAACCACTTAATAAAAAATCATAGACAATATTAATAGTAACTTGATTTTCATCATAAGTAGGAATTATCATTTCGTCATAAGGATAGTGTGTTGGCCGTCCGGTATTGTGTATATAAATATTATTTTCTTCCAATACTTGATAAACATCTTGATTGTCTAAATAAAGTTCCTCAAATAATTTTTTAATTTGTGAATCTTGATTAAAATCTTCGTGTGGGTTTAGTTCTTTAAATCTGTTAATTATATATTTATCAAATTGATCTTTATTTGTTATTTTAACTGCACTTGCAATTGGTAGATATTCTAAGACATTTTTATCTCGTAAATAATCAAAACTATTATGGAAAAATGTTAAGTTAAATGGATAAATAGATTGTTTTTGTTTTCGTTCTTCTTTTATTTCGCTGCCGTTTGATTTGATCCAATCTTTAGGCGCAAAAATGTCTATTTTTGTGAATTGTTTATATTTAGAATAAACGGCATTATACATATCATAAGCTTGCTCAAAAGCATTTGCCTCTTTAGTTGGGTCTACCTCTAATAATATCTTATTGTCTCTTGCTCTTTCTCATATTCCTTTATCTAAATCAGATATGTTAGGTTTTTTTAGTGGCGGAAAAGGATCTGGTTTTGAGGGCTCATGACTGCTACCATGTGCACATGAAAAAGTAATTAAAGGAGTTAACAAAGATCCAATCAATAATATTTTTTTATTCATTTTTATTCCTTACTACATGAGTTACATTTTGAAGTATTATACCTTAATTTATTAATAATTTAAGTTCAAAATTATTATTGTGTAATATCTTTTCCATTAATATTAATTATCACATTTTTGTTTTTTGGTAAACTAAAAACACTTCAAATTCTATATCCAGGTACTACATCTGGTTCTGGTTTGATCATTTCGTTAATTAATATATTTAGTTTTATTGAATCACTATCCACAAATTCAATATTATAAAATGTATCAAATGCACTATATGAATTATCATCACTAATATAAATATCATTGTTTTCTAAAAACTCATAAACATCTTGATCATTTATGTAATTTTTTTTAAATTGAGCTTTTATTTCGGTATCGCTTATGTTGACACCTTCACGACTATTTAAATGTTGGAACCTCTTAATAATAATTTGGTTAAAATCTTCTTTATTTTGAATTTTAACTCAATTATACATTTTTTTACTTGTGTCAACATTTTCAAAAAATCCAGCATTAAGTGTATAATAGCTATCATTTTTAATCTTGGTTAAATTTTTACTTACTGTAGGGGGTATAAAAGATTTTATTTTCACAATACCTTTTTGTTTAAAATTATTCCCATTTGCTGGGTTAGAAGGTAGAGAAGGCATGCATGCAAACGTTAAAAATAGTAAAGAAAAAGGAAATGAAAATAAACATGGACAGCAAAATTTAACATTTTAGTTATTTATAATTCCATAGCAAATTGCTGTGGAGTTTTTCAGTTTAAGTTTGATTGAATTCGGTCATTGTTGTACCAAATTACATATTCTTGTATCATATCATTAAGTTCATTAAATGTTATTTTTGAATAATCTAAATCATTTAATAATTCAGTTTTAATGATTCCAAACCAATATTCAATTTCTCGATTATCAAGAGAATTTCCCACTCTTGATAACGAAATAATCCCACCAAGATTTTTAACTTCTTTAATATATTGATGATGTGTATATTGAAAGCCATGATCTGAGTGAATGATAAAGTTTTTGTATTTGTATTGCTTTAATGAATTTAAATTGTCTAAAACTAGTTCTAGATTATTACTTTTTGATAATTTAAAACCAACAATTTGTTTAGTTTTATGAGACAAAATTGCAGACAAATAAACGTGTGATTCTAACACATCTTTTGGCGCTTTTATATATGAAACATCAGTTGCATAAATATTTCGATTGTTTTGATCATTATAATCACGATTTACGAAGTTATCAATCTGAGTAGATAGATTTTTAATTTCTTTTCGTTTTGATTTTTGTCTAAGCTTACATTTTAGGCCTAAAAGGTTCATATATCTCCCTAATGAACGTTCGTTTATATCTATTTTGTATTTTTTAGATATGTAAACACTTAGTTTTAACCTTCCATATCTTGACTTTGTTTCTGCGAACGATTTTTCGATTACATCACTATATTTAGGGAGTTTTTGTGCAATTTTAATATTTTGAGTTTTAGAAATTGTTTGTCTAGAAATGCCAAAAACTTCTGCAAGCTTAACATAACTTATACTAAAACTTTTAGATTCAATAACTTTCTTACTTTTAGGTAATTCGTTGGTAATTTCATAATATCTTTTAGCTATTTGTAACAAATCATCACGATCAAAAATATCTCAATTTGGTTCTCTTTTCGTCTTAGGTTTGCCGCTTCCTTTTTTACGGCTTTCACCTTTCTTTGTCTGCAATAAGTCTTCCATACCTAAATTATAATACTTAATTATTTTATTAATTCTAACTTTTACACTATTTCTTTGTAAGTTTTTTGTTTCTGGTGATATTTGGTAAATAGCTTGGAAAGCACCTGGGAAACCTGATTTTTGATATTCTTCATATATTTTTGCAAATTCTTCTTTCTTTAAATGTCTTGACATAATTTATCCTTTCAAAAAAATTCTTCGTTGGTACCAACGAATGGTAACAGAAAAGCTAACATTTACATGTTAACTTTTCTGTCCGGCTTTAAAATGCAAATAATTTTTTAATTTTATTTGGCATCATATATTTCTCCTTTAATCATGTTATAAATTTTATTATTATGTTAATGTATTTGATCTATATATAAATTATATATGATTATTTATTATTTATAATGGTTCATTAATTTGATTTTTTTAAAGGAAAAAGTTAACATTAAAATGTTAACTTTTTGTTTATTGCAACTTCTTATAATTTTTATTTAAGAATTTTTTGCTAAATAGTTTTTAACTTCTAAAACACAGTCATCAATAACTTGTTCAACTAAGTCAAATGATTTGATAATTGCCCCCGAGGCTCTTTCGTGTCCTCCCCCACCTCATTTAACAGCAACATTGCGAACAATTGGACCATTGGACCTAAATTCAACTCTAATTTTACCATCTTCTTCTTCTAAAAATTGCACCCAAATTGGGAACCCTTTAATATTGGCTATTGCATTAACCCGCATTGACTCATTTGATGTTTTTCCATATTTCTTTGTTTCTGCAAGTGAGTTTTGGATATAGGCTACGCCATCACGCGTTTTTAAAGTTGATAAAAGCCACGAGTTAAATTTTAAATCTTCTAATGAACTTAGCGATAGGTTTTTATGGACAAAGTCTGCTTCTAAACCAGATTCATATAATTTAGAGGCAAGCCTTAAAGTACGAGCTGACACACTGCTAAATAAAAAGCGTCCTGAATCAGTATTAATTCCTAAATATAAATAGTTTGCAGCTTTAGGAGTAATTTTCCATCCATTAATTACTGCAATTTCAGTAATCATTTCATCAGCTGCACAATATGAACTATCTACTCATCTAGTGGTAGTATCACCTAAATCATCATCATTTGGATGATGATCAATTCTAATTACCTTAGCAAATAAATTTTTATCTAAAACTTCTCTTTTTTCAATCCTTTCCTTGAAATTAGCATCAACAATGACTCCTAATGATTGTTTTAAAACTTCATCACTAGGAATTTCATCCATTTTAAAATCTAAAAAACTAAACGAGTTTTTACTATCACCAATTGCATAAACTTTTTTATCAGGAAAATTGGTTTTAATTAATTCTTTAAGTCCAAATTGAGAGCCTAAACAATCACCATCAGGGCGAATATGATGAAAGATCACAATACTATTATATTTATATAATTCTTTAGTAACTAATTCTAAATTACCTATTTTCATATTATTTACCTTCCCATTTTATAATAGCTTCATTAAGTAATTTTAATACTTCAGGAACTTGATCAAAACTACTTAATGTAATACCAGCTGCATTATCATGACCACCACCATTAAAGTGAGAAGCCACCTCATTAACTAGTGGTCCATTAGATCTTAAACGACCTCTAATTTGTCCATTTTCCATTTGGATAAATAAAGCTCAACATGAATTATCTTCAATGTTTGCTAATTCATTGACATATAATGCTGCTTTTAATGAATCAATTTGATATTTATCTAAAAAATCTTGTCTCATTTCGTAATACAATACACGTCCCTCTTGCTTAAAGTTAGAAAGCATTTCACCGGAAATTTTAATATCTAATAAATTACGTTTGTATAAGTTATGTAAAATTTCATTTGGATGAAAACCATTTTCCATTAAAAAAGCAACTAGTTGATAAGTTCGAGCACTTGTATCTGGGTATAAAAAGCGTCCTGAATCAGTGTTAATTCCTAGATAAATATGCCCTGAAGCTTTTTGGGTTACTTTTCATTTTGCATCATATGCAATTTGTGCAATCATTTCAGCAGCAGCAACAAAATGTTCATCAACATAGTTATATTCATAATCAATATCAGCTTCATTTGGATGGTGGTCAATTCTTAAACGTGCAGTGGTTCTTTTTTGATATAAAAGTTCAGCATGTTCGATACGATCTCCGCTTGAAGCATCAACAACAATTGCTAAAGAATTGTTAAAATCAAGAGAATCAAGTGGATCATAGTGATAATTCATAAAATCAAAATTATGTTTATTGTCACCTATTGTGTAAACTTTTTTATTTGGGTAGTTTGTTTTAATTAATTCAGCAAGTCCCGCTTGTGAACCTAAACAATCACCATCAGGGCGAATATGGTGAAAAATAATTATATTATCGTATTTTTCAATTGCATCAATGGCAACTTTTGTATTTCCTATTTTCATTATTTGGTTTCTCCTTCTCAATCTTGTATTACTTGGTTTAATGTGTTAATAACATTAGTGATTTGACTGGTATTTTGTAATATGAAGCCTCCCCGGTCAATATGACCTCCGCCTCCATAAGATTTAGCTACCGGAATCATTGATGGTCCGTTTGATCGAATTCTTGCTCTTATAGTTCCATCTTCTTGTAAAATAAATAAAGCTCAACAATTATTATCTTCAATATTTGACAAAACATTTACAAATCGTGAGGCTTGATATGGAGTTAGTGAGTATTGTTCTAGAAATTGATTATCAGCATAAAAATATAGAACTCGCCCAATTTTTCTAAAATTAGATAAAATATGCCCTGCAATTTGTATTTCTGACAAACTACGTTTATATAAATTACTTAAAATTTTATTGGGATGAAATCCATTTTCCATTAAAAATGCTACTAATTGATAAGTCCTTTTGCTCGTATCTGGATTTAAAAATCTGATTGAATCTGTGTTAATTCCTAGATAAATATATTCAGAAGCTTTTTGGGTAACTTTTCATTTTGCATCATATGCAATTTGTGCAATCATTTCAGCGGCAGCAACAAAATGTTCATCAACATAGTTATATTCATAATCAATATCAGCTTCATTGGGATGGTGGTCAATTCTTAAACGTGCAGTGGTTCTTTTTTGATATAAAAGTTCAGCATGTTCGATACGATCTCCGCTTGAAGCATCAACAACAATGGATAAAGAATTACTAAAATCAATATTATCAATATTATCAAATTCAAAATTCATGAATAAAAGGTTATTTTTATTATCACCTACCTTATAAACTTTTTTGTCTAGATAATTTGTTTTAATTAATTCCGCAAGCCCTGCTTGCGAACCTAAACAGTCACCGTCGGGATTAATATGGTGAAAAATAATTATATTATCATATTTTTCAATTGCATCTATTACAAGTTGTGTGTTTCCTAATTTCACTATTGTTCCTTACTACTTTTTATATATTCATTAATTTGTGTTTTATATATCTCGAAATTGTCTTTAACATTCACTATATCATTAAGTGTTTGATACATTTTTTGATAATTTGCTTCTTTTGTGTTTTGTTCAGAAGTTAAATTATTAAATTCTACTTCTTTTAAAAGATTTTTAAATGAACCTTTAAAAGTTGTTTGATTATATGAATTATGGTTAAGATTATACTTAGTTAATTGATCCATTCAAGTAATTATTACTGGAATTTGGTTTTCTAATCTTTTGATTAAGGTTTCATAAATTTCACTTTTTAAAATTGGATTAATCGTTAATGTTTCAAAATAACTTCTTTTAACTAGGTTGATTAAATTTAAATATTTATTATATTCATTATTAAAATAAACATCTCATTCATTAAGTGTATTAATTAAATTGTCAAAATCTTTTAAAACAGTGTTATATTCATTAGAATTAACATTTGTTAAAGATTTCAAACGTTCATTTGCTAATTTTTCATAATCGCTAACAAACTTTTCGATTTGCCTAAGTTCTTTCGTTGGCTCTTCTAATCCAAAACTATGATACGAAGAATAAATCTTTTGTGTAGTTTCAAAATATTTATAAACCTCTGAACTACCTAATTTATCAACTGCTAAAGGCACAGTTTCTAAATAATCACTAATTATTTTAGACTTTGCATATTTTAATCATCAGTTTAAAATACCGTGTTGTTTCACTAATTCTTTAAAGGATGAAAATTCTGCCTCACTTAAGCCATGCATAATATAATATAGATCTAATAATTGTTCAGATTTTATGCCTTTATTTAGATCATTAATCTCATTTTCAGGAATTTTATCCAAAGTTTCTTGAATTTGATTATAAAATGTGCGGTTTGCTTTTATTTGAGCATTTAAGTTATTTCATTGTGCTTCACTAAAATAATATGCTTGTGATCTTTGAGTTTCTAAAAATCCATTTAAAGAACTTACTTTATATTTTAAAATCGGTAAATAATATTGATATCTCGGATTATTTTGGTTTTCAACTTTTTTAAGATAGTCATTCAATTCATTGATGGTTGATTCAGCTCGAGACTGGGAGGTGCAGGCAATTGTTAAAGAAAAAGGGCTAAATAATAATAAACAACTAAATAATAATGTAAACCTACGTTTTATTTTCATACCTTTTAATTTTACTATATTTTTACTAACTTGTCTAAAAACATAACTATTTTTAATAGTTATGTTTTATTTTTTAAGGTTTAATACGTGCATTATTAACAAAGTGTTCGTCAATAATGTATCCGGTAGCATTGTCACGTATGTATGAATTTACATCTAATAGTGTGTTACGATCTTTTTGTTGATCCATTAATAGTGAAAAAATATCTAAGATATATCATTTGCCACGATCTTCAAATTCAATTCAGTAATTAGCATTATTTTTTGAAATACTTGCAGGGTCACTAGTTTTGTATCCTTTTATTGCTTGAACTTTATAAACACCATTTAAGAATAATAAATTACTAAATAATTCGGCTAATCCAAAATGTGAGGTTGCTGAATTTTTTATACCTGTATTTAATCTTGACATTACTAATTCAATATCGTTAGCAAAAGGTTTTTTAAGTTCTTCAATTTGTGTTTTTAAGGTTTCATCGTTTGGATTTGCTTTAAGATCACTTAATAAACTTGCTAAATTGACTCTAAAGTTTTCAGCTTCTGTTAGTTGCGGCTTTAAACGATTTATATCTCTTTGTTCCCTACGAATATCGTTGCGCCATTGGTTATTTTGTGCTGTATCACTAGATTTTTCAATTTGAGCTTCTAATGATTTAATATTTTCTTCTTTAAGATCTATTTCAATTTTAAGATTATGTTCTTTTTCTGCTAAAAAGATTTTATCAAGGTTATCATTAACAAATTCTGTTGGATTAAGCAAGAATTGTGAAGCATCAGTATCGTCTAAAGGTTCTGCAAAGATTTTATATGCATCATCTTCTTTTCCCGTTGATGGATTAAGCCCTTTTGCTAAATGAATTGGACCAAACCCAGAACCCATTCCTTGGCTTGAACTTTCAATTAAATCGTCTTTAACAGCATAAGAACTTGAAACATTTCAAAATTCATCTCAAATAGTTTTAACGACTTTTGTTGTTTCTGTTTTCTTAGCTTGTTTACCATGAACATTGTTAACTTTTTCCCATACTTTTTGGAATATAGGAGTAGAAAGTCCGTTGTTAATAATTGCTGGAGAAAATTCAACAATATAGTTTAATGAAACATTATCGTAACGTAACATATTCTGTGCTGGATTAAAACTAGATTTGGAGCTAGCATTTTGTTCATGTTTAAACCAGTAGTAATATACTGCTCATGGTGTATCACTCACATAATTTTCTAAAACTTTTTCAACGTCTTGATATGTAATGACTTGATCAAAATCACCAAGTGGAATATTATAAACTGTAGCTGATAAAATTGATGACAAACTACTTTTAATAGCTTGCTCATTTTTTGTTGCTGGTGTTTCAACTCCGCCAGCATGGTCAACTTTAAGTATTTCACCTAAAGAACGAGTTCCATTATTAACATTATAATATTCATTAATTAAATTAGTTAATGCTTCAAATCTTTCGTCAAAGCTGTTTAAAACTAATTTATTTTGATTAAGTAAAATTTGAATATCTTTAGTATTTTCTTCTGTTTTATCAGAATTATTTGCTAAGTAAGTTTTGTAATTTTGTTCTGTTTGGGTAATTATGGCTTTTAATTGATCATATTTAGTTACGTTTTTAACAGCGGTTTTGCCATTTAGAATAATTAAATTATTAACTTTAGTTTGTAAATGATTATTATTAACTTCTCACCTTGTTTGTTTAAATCTTAAATTAATACTTGAAAAATTATAGGTTAAGTAATTAGCTTTATAAAGGCTTTCTTCAAATTTGGCTAAGGTTTTATTGTTTGGATCTGCAACGCGAGTTTTATCTAAGAATCCATTATCCCTAGCAAAAGTTTTGGCAAAAATAACGGTATTATCATCGTCATATAAACAAGATACGGCAGTCAACGGAATTAATGAACTTAATAAGGTGCTAGAAAAAATAAATTTAAATTTCTTATTGAATTTCATGATAATTAACTAAACATTTCAACATATTTTCAAGACTTAATCCCAGCATATGAAATTACAAGTCCCATTAGGAAAATAATGCATGCAAATGCCAAACCTCCTATAGTGTATGAACGAGCAAAATTATATGTATCGATAATTTTTTGATCAAGTGTTACTGTTTCATGTAATTCAAGCACATTGCTTAAACTTGCTAAAAAGATTGCTAATGCAATGATTGCAATAAATGCTAAAACTGTAACTATTGACCATGTAATAACTTTTCTTTTGTATCCTTGCATATTTATCCTTTAATTGTAGAACCTTGTCTACTAATTGCATTCATAATTCTTTTTCTAAATAGTAAGTAAACTACAAACATTGGTAAGATAACAATAATAGCTGCTGCCATTCTAATATTAAGCTGCACGTTAGCTCCGGAAGAAGAATCTCTTTCATCTAAACCAGCTTTAAATAATCAAATTGAGATCAATTGTCAATCTTTATTATCACTATTAACAATAGAAGGTCATAAATATGAGTTTCATGAAGCTAAAGAAGTTAAAATAACAATGGTTAAAGTTGTTGGCACAACCATTGGAAAAGCAACTTTAAATAAGTATTTTAATCCTCCAGCTCCATCAACTAATGAAACTTCTTTAATACGTGCAGGTATTGCTTCAAAAGCATTTTTGTACATAACAGTATTAAAAATACTTGCAGAAAATGGTAATACCATTGCTAATAAAATTGTAAATAATGATGAACGAAGGTTTGTTTGAACTACAACTGTATATTGTCCTGATAATAAGGCTACTTCAGGTAAAACTAGAAGAGCTAAAGCAAAAAACCAAATCATACCTTTAAAACGCCAATTTCTTAATGAAAAGGCATATCCCATTAAGAATGTTGTAAAGATTTTAAAGAATACTGATAGTAAAACATTAACAGAAGTAACCATTAATGATTGCCAATATCCCGAACTAATTGCACGATCATAAGTATTTTGCACAACTTCTGATCAAGGCCTGATTTCAAACCCTCCGCTTGCATTTGGATCAGATTGAATGAAGTAAGTTCTTCCTAAAGTAAAGTCTGATGCAAATTTAAAAGTGCTTTTTAACCCTTCAGCTTCGTCATCAGCCATTAAGGAAATATTAATCATAAAGATAAATGGGAAGATAATTACTAACCCAAAGAAAGATAATAACAACAGTTTTAATAAAACACTGATTGCAACATTAACTAGATTTTTTTCAAGTACTTGAGAAGAAACAATTTCTTGGTTTTTTCTAAGCTTTTTAGCTATTAATAGTTTTTGTAGCTTTAACTTTAACTCAAACATTTCTTTCTCCTAAATTATTTAAGGTTAATTGCACCATAAAGAAACCACCACGAATTACAGATGAATAACTGACTCCAATTATGAATAGTGAAATAGCTGAAGCACCTGCAAGAGCAAAATTACCATTTTTTGTTACTAAGTATACATATAGCATTAAGGTACCACCACCATATGCAAAGGCATTTTCTGGTTTATTACTAAATAATGCTAATGGGAATACTTTTAACCCACCAATAATTCCTAAGGTAATTAGGAAATTGATTGTTCCTTTAATAGACGGCAAGGTGATTTTGAAAAATTGTTTTACTTCACCATAGCCATCTATTGATGCTGATTTATAAAGGTTTTTATCAACACCTAGCATCGCGGTTGTGAAAATTAAGATATTAAATGCTAGTCCACTTCAAATACCATTAATAAACATCGCTAATAAAGCATTAAAGGTAAATTGATCAGCTGTTTCTAGCCATGGGGTTTTTGAACCTAAAACCAGGTTTAAAAGACCATTAGAACTAAAAAGTTGGATAAATGCAGTTGAAACAGCTACGGCATTAGTTATATATGGCAAGAAAAAGACGGTTTGCCAAAATCCTTTAGCTCATTTACGATGTAATTTAGCAATAACACTAGAAATTGTTAGTGATATTGCCATTACAAAAGGTAAAACAGCTAGTCCATAAATAAATGAGTTTCTAACCCCTACTGCAAAACGTGGATCTGTAAAGGTGTTAACATAGTTTCTTAAAGTAAGTTCACCATCAGAATTAAATAATGATACTTTAAGGTTTAAAATAATCGGAACAACGGTGAACATCATAATTAATGCAAAACCAGGTAATAAGAATAATAATGGCAGTCACAACGGTGTTCTACGGTCTAAAATAGAATGTGATAATGCGGCTTTTTTTCTCGCTTGAGCCTTTAAGGACCAATTAAGTAAAAAAGGTAAATTTCTTGAAATAAATAAATGTAGTTTATTGTTGAGAGTATTCATATGCAACTCTTTCTTCAGAAGCAGCATCAAAGATATGTAATTTATTCATTGGTAAATCAAAGTAAATTACATCACCAATTGCATAATTTTCTGAGTTATCTAATAAGAAGTTAATGCGCCCAACATCATTAATATTAACGACAAGTTTACTTTCTTTTCCAAAGTTTTCTTGCACAACAACTTCGCCTTTAAACATATAATCCTCGTGAGCTTTTTTAATAATATAGTCTTCGCTACGTACACCAACATTTAAAGATAAGTTGCTTTTATCTGGTAAACTAATTCCTGCAAATTCTTTGCCAGCAACAAATAACTTGCCGTCCTTAAGTTCAGAAGGTAAAAGCCCCATTTCAGGCATTCCTAAGAAACGTGCCACAAACTGGTTTTTAGGTTTATTGTAAAGTTCAAGTGGTGAACCTAATTGTTGTACTTTTGCGGTTGACATACATACAATAATATCTGAAATTGACATTGCTTCTTCTTGGTCATGGGTAACAAATACAGTAGTAATACCTAGAGATTGTTGAATTTCTCTAATTCATTGACGAGTCGAAATACGAAGTTTTGCATCTAAGTTTGATAAAGGCTCATCCATTAGTAAAATTTCTGGTTTTTTAACAATTGCCCGAGCAATTGATACACGTTGTTGTTGCCCTCCAGATAACCTGGTTGGTTTCTTTTGTAAGATTTTGACAATTTCAACGCGGTTAGCAACTTCCATAACTTCATTGTGAATTGCTTTTTTAAGTGGAATATCATTTTTAGCAAGTTGTTTTAAAGTTTGTTTTTCTTCATCATTTAAAATTGATGGCCCTTCTCCTTTACGATCTTTTGCTAATTTATTTTTTAGATCATATTTAGTTTCAAATGCTGCAACTAATTCATAAAAATGTTTTTTAGCAACTACTGGTAAGTTTAAGGCATCTTTTTTAAGTTCTAAATATTGTGCATTAGTTTTTAAAGTTTGTTTAAATTCATTTTTAGCTTTTAAATATGCTTCTTGTTTTTGTTTTTTAATAATTGCATATTCGTCAACAATTTCTTTTTGTTTTTGAATAAATTTATAGCGAGTTAAAAGTTTTAAAACTTTTTCTTCTAATTTAACAACTTCTTTACGATCTTTTAAGGTTAATTCGTCTAAATTCACACTCATTAATTCAGCTGAAAAATTATTTAATTTATTCGTATGATCTAAAATTTGCTCATAAGGTAAAGTTTGATATTTAACGTACTCAGGAGCAACATTTTTTAAAATTTCGGCTTCTTTTAGATTTGGTTGCAATAAATTATTACTAAAATCTGAATTATATTTTTCAGTGATGCGTTCTAATTTTTCTTTTGAATCTCTACGTAATTTATCGTTAGTTTTTAAAACGTTTTTAGTTAAAAGTGAAATTTTTGAAGTTTCGTGCACACTAGCTAATTTATATTCAGTGTGTGCTTTTTCATAATCTTCAACTAAATAAGCATATTCTTTATTTAATTTATATGGTAAATCTTCAGATATTAATTCTCATTTATTAAAAGCATCGCGTAATTGTTGTATTTCTGTTTCAGAAGCGCCAAGCTTTTCTAAATATAAGATTCTAATTTCGTTGCGTGCTTTTTCCCGTTTTAAAAAGGTTTTGAACTGCCAGTTAAAGTCGTTTTTAAGTGGAAAGGCAATATTGGCATAAACACTTAAATGTGGATATAGGGCATAGTTTTGGAACACAAACCCTATTTTTCTTTTTTGTGGTGTAAAGTCAGTAACATCTTTCCCTTTAAAAAGGATTTTTCCAGATGTAACTGTTAGTAAACCAGCAATTGCATTTAAAGTTGTTGTTTTTCCTGATCCAGAAGGCCCTAGCAGTGTAACTAATTTACCTTCTGGAATTTGAAAACTAACATTATCAACTGCTAAAGTTTCACCAAAGTCGATATTTAAATTTTTTAATTCAATAGCAGGAACTTCTTCAGTGCTTTTAGAATTAAATTCATTAAAATATTTATCAATTTTAGTTAATGATTCTTCATCTACTTTAACAGCAGTTTCTTTAAATTTATTTAATAATTTTTTAAAGATTATCATTTCTAATCCTTTCGTTTATTTTGTGACATAATCTTTTACAATTGCATTATTACCATTTTTTTCTCAGTAAAATGGATGTCATCTATTATTATTTTTAATTAAATAAATGAACAATGAAGCATCGGCGGGATTATCAAAATAGTTAAAGATTCCTTTGTTATTTTTGATAGCTTCCTCAAAAGCCTGTGCAATTTGTGGGTAAAGATTATATTCATAACTACTTGTATCTTTATTACGCAAGTAGTTTTCTCATACATCATTACTATAAGGCAAGGTATGACCAGAGCGTACTATTTCAGTAATGTAAGAATATTGGTAATTTTGACCAAAAAAGATATCTGCGGTAATCCGATCATATGAATCTTTTCCAGAAACAAATCCTACCATGATGTCATTTTTGAATTTAGGATTGTTTAAAACTTGTTCAGCAAAATTAGTTGCATGCATTGCAAACGAATATTCAAAAGGAGCCGCTGAAACGTAGTTTGAACCACTACCGACACCTTTTTCAGGTGTATCGATTCCAGAAAGGCGAATTTTATATGATTCACCTTCTTTAATAATAACACCGCCGCGAATATTCTTAGACTCAAGTGCTATAACTGAAAGTGTATCTCCATCTGACACTGATTCCACTTTAGCTCTAAATGATAAGCCTTTTGGAGTTTCAGATTCAAATGAAATACCAGTTGGTTTAAAATTACTTTCATCAGAGTTAATGCTAAGTTGGTTTAAAAGCGGATTTAATTGAGCTTGCTCAGTTATTTTAACTTCTAAAACGCCAAGTCCTAATAAAGCGCTAGATTCAATTTTAGGTTCATAATTAATCGCATAAGCAACACTAATATTTCCAATACTTTCAGCAGCATTTTGCTCATCACGAGTTTTACCTTTAACACCTAATTCGCCTAGTTCAATATTTTTAGAAGTTTGAGTTTTCGTTAAGGTAATTTCACGATTATTAATACTTAGTTTAACTTCTTGAGGAAAACCTGTAATATTTTGAATATTTGTAAAAATCTTATTACCCTGTTTTTGAGGCACTACAATTTTTGCTTTATATGTATCTGTTAAATAACTATTAATTGTTTTATTAATAGCATTTAAAACTTGATTAAACTCATTTTGAATTGTAGAATCAGATAAAGTACCTGATGTTCACAGTTCGTAAGTATTTTCATCACGGTTACGTTTAAAACTTATTTTTTCAACGTTTAAAGATAGCTTTGAAGTATCGTTTGTTGATTCAACGACCGATTTAAGGGTAAAAGATCCTATTTGCTGCTCATTTTCTGTTTTTTGGACACTTGGGTTTTCTGTGTTGCCGTTACCTGGATTTGGTTCATTATTTGGTGGCAAAGGCGCAGGGACTGGCTGAGGATCCTTAGCAGTACATGATAAAGGTATCATAGTTAATACTCCTAAAGTACCAAATGTACTCAAAAATGTTTTATATCTCTTTTTGTTCATAGTCTATAAAGGTAATAATAAATATAATTTGTTACCAAATTATATTTATAAGTTTTAATTAACCCTCAATTCCTTTTGTAACATCAGTAACGAAATCTTGGAATGTTTTCTTAGTTTGTGCTTTGTTTGAAATTGTTGATTGAGTTGTTTCTCAAGCTGTTGCAATATTCTTTCTAAAGGCATCAGATTGTGAACCAGCAGGTTCTTCAAAAATTACATAATCTGCTTCTTTAGAAGATTTAACAAATTCATTGTAAGCGATTTTTAGATATTGGTTAGTACCATAAATTTTTGAAGCATTTGTTGCATTACTTTCTAAGTCTTTAACAGCAGAAATGTATCCAGCTGATTTTTGTAATTCAACTAAAGCAGTATTATTAGTTGTTCCGATTGTTTGGGCTGAAGTCATTAACCATTTAACAAATGCTCTGGTAGCTGCTTCATCTTCATCATTTGATTTAATACCAATTAAACTTGGACCTTGTACATATAATACTTTCTTTGCATTATCTTCATTTCATTTTGAAGGAGTTGGTAATGAAACTAGTTCAGTTTCATTTAATAAATTAGTATCAGATAATGATTCAACAGTGTGTCCTTCAATAGATGGACTTGATTTAAGTGTTAATTTTTTATCATTTAAAACATCTAAAAATGCATATACTACATATTCAGTGTTAGTACCATCTAGTTTGGTCATCATGTATTTTTTCACTTTATCAGTTTGTGAAGTTGCAAGTTCATTTAATTTATCAGTGTAATCTTTTACTTTACCACTTTGGGTATCAGAAACTTTGAAGAATAAGTTTAAAGTTGTTTTAGCTTTTGAGTATAGATCCCTAATTATAGTATCATCATTAGCTGTTTTAGCTTTATAATCATAACGCTGAGCTTTTGAAGTATCTTGTAAAGTTGAAGGGTAAATTACGTTTTTGTAACTTGAAAAGTACGCAATACCATCAGGGTATTTAGTATTTTGATCATTAAATTCAAAAGCGGTATTTGATGATAATTCAGTTGTATAACCAGTGGCAGTATGTTTTAAATTAGTAATTGCAGTTCCTGCTTTTTTAAAATTATATGAATAACCAGCAGTTGAACCAATTGAGAAGGCAACTTGGTGCTTAGTTTGATCATTTGATGCATATTGTCCTGATGGATAAGCATAAATTGCACCTTTTTCCATCGCTTCACTAAATTTAGTAAAGATTTCTTGTGATTTAATGTATGAAGCACTATTGTTGTTTTTAATTGCATTAAACTCAACTTTAGTTCTTCCGCCACTGACTGAAACAGTTTGTAGCATATTAGCTTTTTCACCATCTAAAGCTGAGAATAATGCTTGTTCATAAACTCCAGTCATATCATCAACACCGAATACTTTGACACTAGCATCCACTCCTTTTACTGAATTAACAAATAAACTTTGCGCAATAGTTGCAAATTCTAATAATTTAGTATATGATTCAAAGATGTTTTTTGATAATTTAAATCCTTCTTTTTTATAAGGTTGTAATACTGTATCTGCAGTTGAAACTTTTTCTCCTCATAAGGTTTTAACAGCTTCTTTATCACCTTCACCTTTTTTAATAATATCCTCAAAGAATTTATCTGATTCATCACTTGTTTCAAATGTAACACCAGCTTCTTTCATAGTGGTTAAGAAATATCCTAAGACTGAAGCATTAATTGATAATACTTGAGTCGATTTTAATAAAGGTAATACATATGTTGATTTTGCAGTAACGTTTTCGATTTCAGAGTTAACATTTGAAAATCCTGAATCAAATTGAGATAAGTCAGTGTTTAAACCTTCATCTAATGAGTTAAAACTCAAGAGCATATCTCCGCTATTTCCTTCTTTTGCTGCTAATTTAGCTGCAACAGTAGAATAGTTTAAAATTAAGTTAAAGAAGTTATCTCTATCACGTGATGAAAGTGATAAGTTAACTTTTTCAGCTCCCGCAGGGTATCCTGAACCAATGTTCTTTTGAACAACTTTTTTAGCTTTTGGTGAAATACCAAGTTTTTTGTACTCAGCATCTTTTTGATCTTGAGTTAAAGAGGTATTATTTTTAACTTTGATCATTTCATCAACTAATTTATTGTATTCGCTAATAATTGTATTAATTGATTTAAATTGTGCTCCAGTTTCAGAGAAAGTTGTTGCTAAGACAATTTCACTCTTTGTATTTTGTTGGAACAATCTATTTTTTGACGTAGATGCTTTTAATCTTTCAAAGTAACCAGGGTTAGCTTTGTTGATTTCTGCTTTAATATTGTCTTCAACAGTATCTAAAGCTTCATCATTTGTACCTGCTGTAATACTTTGTTTTAATGCTTCACGTTTATCTTCTGGTGCGAAGTTAACATAAACATTTAGCTCCTCTTTACGAGCTCTTATTTCTTCAGAATCAACAGCTGTTGTGCTTGAGCCTGAGTCAGCTTTTAAAGTATCAATTTTAGCTTTTAATTTATCTAAAAGTGTTTTTTGAGTTGTTAAAGATGTTTTAACATCTGCGGCTAAAGCGTTATATGCAGTTAAAGCTGCTGTTACTTTAGTTTCATCTGCTACTGTAACGCTTGTTTCAGTTTTACCTAAAACATCTGCATGATCTTGTTTAAATTTATCTGCAGGTGATGTTTCTGGTTTTGAGTTTGATCCACATGACACTAAGACTGCCATTGGGGTTAAAGAAATTAATCCTGTTCCTAAAGTAAGAACATATTTTCTAAATTTACTTGACATAATAAAATCTCCAGTTTTATTGAAATTTAATTTATAAATAAGTTAAATAAGTGTTTAATATTTTAAAAAAAGGAATTAAATTTTAGTGATACTTAGTAACACAATCCTGAAATTCCTACATAAATTATACACTTTTTTATTTAATTCAAAAAATTTGTTTTTTGGAAAAGTCACTTGCGAGATGTTAACAAAATAATTGTCTTTTAATTTTAACATAATTTTTAGATAAAAAAATGTATGCGAAAACAGAAAACACGGCAGTGTTTTCTCGTCGGTTTTGCTTACTTTTGCCAAAAGTAAGGCCCCTTTGATTGCAATCAAAGGCGGGGGATTAAAAAAAATTTTAGGTTATCTTATATTGCCGTACAACTTGTCGATAGTTATTTATTTTTTCCATCATATAATCAATTTCTTGCTGAGAGTATTTATCTAAGCTTTTTCCTTTGGGAATGTAATACCTAATTAAGCGGTGCATATTTTCTATTGAACCTTTTTGTCATGAACTATATGGTTGGCATTTAAATAGTCTTTCAGTTGGAATAACCTGGTGCAATAAGACATTTTCACTACCATTATCAACTGTTAAAGTTTTAATGTCTAAGTTATGTTTCTTGATTAGTTTGAGAAGAGTTTGTTTTGTAGCTTTGGAGTTGCGTTTTGAGAGCATAGCATAAGACATTCTGGTTTGCCGTTCAATTATGGTCACAATACAATATGTATCATTGATTTTACCAATAACGGTGTCTAATTCAAAATGGCCGTGTTCAGAGCGATCATTAATATAAGCTGGACGTTTTGAAATTTCTGTAGCATATTTTAATGTTTTAGGTTTGGTTTGTTTTTTCTTCCTTATGCCATATTTGCCTTCAGATTTTTTAACAATGTGGTCAAATTCAAGGAAATAAGGGTATTTTTTGATTATTTTATAAATTGTACTAGGTGAAGGAGCAAATTCATCAGGGGATAATTTTTTAAAAGAATTCACAAGATAGGTAACTGATTTCTTAACTTCTTTTTGCTGCAAATTCTTTTTATTTCTATTTTTATTGTATGTATTAAGCTCACTATACCAATATTTTCTGTAGGCCTTTCATTTCTCTTTAATTGCATCACTTACAAAAAAGAGTCGCGAAAATGAATAACCTAATAAATGTTCGTATAGTTTAGTAAAATTAAGGGTTTTAACCCGCATTACTCTTTTTGAACACTTAGCACAAACATAGCGATTGTGTTTATCTAAACTAAGTGGTTTGCGATTTGTAATAATTTGGATTTTACTTTTTATACTTCGAATGTCTCTGTTAGAAATCTTAGCTACTTCTTGGATTGAGAAGCCTTCAGAAAGTTCTTGTAAAATATTAAAAAGTTGTTCTAGATCGATTTGATCTGATCGTAATTTTCGATGCGACTCAAGAGCTCCTTGCATTTTCAAGATAGTGTTGTAATTCTCTTCAATTTTAAAATGTTGATATTTATTTTCTTTTCGATATTTGTCAAAAACACAAATATATTTTTCTAAATTTTTCATATAATTTTAAGGTCTCCTTTCATTTTTTTAAAATTTATTAATACAACTATTTTATTACAAGGCAGACAAAAACAATGTCACATGCAAAAAAACTTGCATGTGACATTTCCAATTAATAAATTCAAAAAATTTTTATATAGAAAAGGACAAGATTTTCTTGTCCTTTTTAGCGAGCAATATTTAAGTCAAAAATTTCAAAAACTTTCAGTGACATCTTATTTAAAGTTGCTAATTCTTTTTTGAATTCTTCTTGTGATTCAAAATTTTCATAATCTGTTTCTGTTGATCACCTTTGAATAATTAAAATCTTATCACGAGATTCTAACCCATATTCAAAGGATAAATTCTTTTCAAGTTTACGAACTTTTTGTGTTAAGATGTATAAATAATCAACAAACATTTTAGTTTTTTCAGGATTAATTATATATCTAGTTGCTTTTGCGTAAATCATAATTACCTCTTAATTCTTTCAAATAATATATAATGGGGGGCTTGTTTAAACCTTATAAATTTATTAAAATCTTCAATTGTATTTAAACTTAATTCATCAGCCCCTAAAGCTTGTTGCACTTGCATCATTTTCAACGGCATAACAACTTGCAATAATGTAGCAATTGTATAAATTCCATTTAACAAACGAACTAAAATTTGTTCTAAGTTTTCTAAATCATCTTTTAAGGTTCAGGGTTTTGTTAAATCAATATATTTATTTAATGCATTACTTAAGTTGATTGCCACTTTTAATGCCTTATCAACTTTGTAATCATTAAATAAATTAATATATTCATTTTTGGATTTTAAAATTTGAGTTTCAATTTCTAAATCATATTCGTTAGTTGTTTTTTGGTATTTTAAGGATTGATTAACAAATGATAAATCCTTCATTTTTAAGGTACGTGAAACTAAGTTACCAAAATTATTAATTAAATCCGCATTAATAATATCAACAAACCTATCTTCATCAAAATGCCCATCTTCCCCAAAATTAATCTGCGAAGCTAAAAAATACTTAATTGCTTCGGGGTGATATTTTGATAATAAATCATAAGGATCAATAATGTTGTTAAGTGATTTAGACATTTTATAACCATTTTTATCTAGTATTCAACCATGAGATTGAATTCTAGTTGGTTGCTTAATATTTAATGCTTTTAAGAAAATAGGTCAATAAATCATATGAAATCTTGCAATTTCCTTGCCAACTACATGAACAACTTCAGCATCTTTTGAAGCTCAAAATTCTTGAAATTCTAATTTACTATTTTCAAAATCAAATCCAAGAGCACTAATATAATTACAAAGCGCATCTAATCAAACATATAAAGTATGCTCAGGATGCTCTAAGACAGAAATACCTCATTTTAAATTTGTTCGTGTTACTGACAAATCTTGCAACCCTACATCTATGAAATTAGATATTAATTCTTTTTTTGTTTTTAAAGGCATTAATCATTCTGAGTTTTGATTAATATATTCTTGGAGCCAAGGCAAGAACCTTTGCATATCGAAAAAATATGTTTCTTCTTCAACTCACTCTAATTCTTTTTGGCTAACAGGGTGGTAAAGTTTACCATCTTTTTTAATTGCTTGATCCTCAGTTAAAAATTCTTCATCACTAACAGAATATAAACCTTTATATTTACCTTTATATACATATTTTTTCTTCAAAAAATAACTAAATATTTTTTGAACAATTCGTTTATGTTCCGAATTGCTAGTTCTCCAAAAATATTGATAATCAATTTTAAAATCTTTTCACATTTGAATATATTTACCAGATAATTCATCGACTAAAGTTTGTGGATCAAGATTCAATTCTTTAGCTTTTTGTTGAATTTTTAAACCATGTTCATCGCTTCCGGTTAACATCTTTACATCATAGCCTTGCATTTTTTTATAATTTGCAATTGTTCAAGCTAGGGTAGTTGTATATAAATGTCCAATATGTAAATTGCCACTAGCATAATAAATCGGGGTGGTGATATAAAATTTCTTCATTATTTAAGCTCCTTTATGACTTTAATAGGTTTGTATAATTCTTTTATTTGCGGCAAATAATCATGATTCAATTTATCACTTGAGTCATGTAAGTATAAATTAGGTAAAAAATGTGGTCCACTGCCCGTTTGATATCTTGCTTCAACTAAAACAAATTTTGGTTTATCTTGCACCCTTGTATAAACATATTGGATTCGTTTGGGTTCAAAATTATATTTGCGCAAAATCACAAATAAATCAATTGACCGTTCAACTGGTAAAACAATGTTTAAAAATCCTTTTTGTTCAATTATTTTCGAGCATCCTAAAACTAATTCTTCTAATGTCAAGGCAATATCATGGGTAGCAATTAAAATTTCATTAGGTACATCGTTTTTTATTTTTGTTTTAGAAATTTCATAAAATGGCGGATTACAAAAAATACTTTGATATTTTTTTAACGATTGTTTAGCATGCATTTTTCAAAAATCATTAAAATCTGTATTAATTATATTTATTTGATTTTCCATTTTATTAAATTTAATATTTTCATTAGCTAAATCAGCAGCCCTAGTTTGTATTTCAAGAGCATCAATTTTTAGATTTGGATTGCGAGCAGCTATAAATATTGATAAAGCCCCATTATTTGCCCCAATTTCTAAAGTATGAGTTATTTTTTCATTTAAAAAAACAAAATTACCTAATAAAATTGTGTCAACTGAATAGTTAAACATTTCTTTGTCTTGGTAAATATATAAATTCGAATCAAAACCTAAGGAGTTTTTAACAATTTTAGGCATTATGATTTTCTCTTTGGTTTTTGATCATGTTTTTTAGTTTTTGAATCTTGTAATTTCTTTTCTTTAAGTTTTAAATATTGTGGATATAAATCTTCTAAAACACAATCAACTTTCCCTTGGACTAGATCAGTATTTGTAATTACCACATTAACATAATCTCCAAGAGTAAAGCTACGTTTTTTACCTACTAATTTAGTTAAGTTTTCATTAGCTTCATATTCATCATCAATTAAAGTTGATTTATGAACTAAACCACTAGCTTTAAAATCAAACTCGATGAAAAATCCAAATGGTAAAATACTTAAAATTTGTCCCTTATACACTTTACCGGTTTGATTTTTTAAATATTCAGCAAATTTAAGGTCATTAACGTATCTTTCAGTTTGCACAGCCTTTTGCTCAGCTTTGGTATTTAAATCACCATATACTAATAATTTTTCTTTAAAATGATCGATTAAATATGTTTGTTTATTAAAGACTAAATCACGAATGACACGGTGAATAACTAAATCTGGGTATCTTCGTATAGGACTAGTAAAATGACAATAGTTTTGTGATGCAAGTCCAAAATGTCCGATATTTTCATTTGAATAAATAGCCTTTTGCATTGTCCTTAAAAACATTAATTTAACAAAATCATCATCTCGCACAGTTTTAATTGAATTCACAAAATTTGCAAAATTGAGTGGAGATATTGTATTTGAATCTAATTTAATATCTTTAATGCCTATTGCGCTCAGTGAATTTTTTAATGAAGTAATCTTTAATTCATCTGGTGCATCATGAATTCTGTATAAAGCTGGAAGTTTGTTATCAAATAAAAATGTTGCAATTGTTTCATTAGCTCTTACCATGAAATCTTCAATTAACACCTCTGATTCACCACGTTCACAAATTATAATTTCTTTAACCGAACCATTTTCATCAAGTTTAATCTTGGGCTCATTAATTTCAAAATCAACATATCCTTCATTGATTTTAAACTTATGAATAATTTGCGATAATGCTCTTGCTTTATCTAGCATTTTTGTTAAGGTTTTAACTTCATCCAACGATTGATCAAGACCGATATCACCTTCCTTAAAATATTTATCAACTTGTTTATAGGTTAATCTAAATTTACTTTCGATAATTCCTTCAAAAATTTCAAAATTAATATTTTTACCATTTTGATCAATTTCCATTTCGCACACCATAACAAATCTTTTTTGGTTTGGATTAAGCGAACAAATACCATTCGATAATTCGACTGGAAGCATTGGCACAACTTGATCAACTAAATAAATACTAGTGCCACGCTTTAATGCTTCAATGTCAATTTCAGTATTTTCTTTAACATAATATGAAACATCAGCAATATAAACACCTAAAAGATAATTACCATTTGGTAATTTATCAACATAAATTGCATCATCAAAATCCTTGGTATCATCGCCATCAATTGTAACAATCATTTTATTAGTTAAATCTCTGCGGTTTGTTCGATCTTCCTGGTCAATATTTTTTGGTATTAAAGAAATTTCTTGTTCAAGCGAAGAAGGAAAACTGCTTGGAATTTTCACTTCTTCTAAGTAATATTTAACATAAACCATTGGATCAGCTTCATTAGTAATAACCTTGATAATTTCAATAGAAATGCAACTGCCTTCTATTTTAGTTATCTTTGCTTTTACTAAATCATTTAATTTAATTTGAACAATGCATGTTTCAATTTTTCAAGTAAAAACACGGTATTTTGTATCTACTGGTACAAAATAAGTTAAGTCATTTTTAAGTTTAATAAATCCTTGAATTTCTTGAGTATTTCGACAAATAACTTCGGTAATCACTCCATCACAAGGCATTTGATCATCAAACACGTTTTGATATATATTAACTCTTACAGTATCATTATGCATTGCTGTATTAAAGTTAAACTTTTTCACAAAGACACTTTTTTTTGTATTATTTTCTAAATCGATATCATAGTCAACAAATCCAAACATTCCTTTTGCATTAACAGACAAAACACCTTCAACGCTTTCAAGAAACTTAACAGCATAATATTCATCATTATTGTTTTTAAAAATCTTGTTATCTTTTTGTAAAACCGATAAGAGTGAAGTTATTTCCCTGTTATTTGATGGTGGTATTCTAAAATACTTTGCAATTTCTAAAAATGTTCGTGATTTTGCAGATGAAATATATTTAACTATTTTTGCTTCGTTCATATACTATATAAAAATCCTCAAAAGTAATGATAAAATTAGTAATAAAAACCCAAAAGTCATCATTGAATATTTAAGAATTTTCTTAATCCCTCTTTCTTTTGATACTTTAAATAAATCTAAATCACCACTTCCAACTAAAGCTCCAGAAAATCCATTTGAATCTGGTGACATAATAAAAGAAATGATAATAATTAAAAAACTTATGATTATTAAGATAATTGTTAATGCTGCCATAAAACTCCATTTTTTAAGCTACTTTTTTAAAATATTCATGTTAATTTATAAATATATATAAATATTAATTATATATTACCATAATATTATATAATTAAGGCATGAAAAAAATTAAAAAATTATTAATTTCAACAGCATTGCTACCAACTTTATTTCCTTTAGTAAGTTGTACGAGCAATCCAGAACCGACAAAACCAAATAAGCCTATACAAAGTGGAGATGATGATAAAAAGGACCAAAAGCAACAATTGCAATTAAACTCTGATAAATTTGAGTATATCTCAGAAACAACTCAAAAAGAAGGTTTTATTAATTTATTAGAAATTATGTTGAATCAAACCAGGGATTATGCAAAAGAATTATTGGTTGAATTTACAGCCATTGAAGAAAATAAAAACTTCTTAGAAAATATTAAGACTCAAAACTCTCAATTATATGAACTTTGGTTAACTTTTATTCAAGATAAAAAGTTTACAGAATTTCTCAGTGGTTTACTTAAAAATGCAAGGCAAGTTTTAGATCAACTAAATATTGGGGAGATGATCGCAAACTTAAATGTCTATGCAGCTCAATATACCAGTAATATATTAACAGGATTGATTTCGTCATTAAAAACTGAAGAAACTAAATTGCAAAGTATGAGGGAATTCTTTGATTTTTACCGCGAAACAATCTTTACACAATTAAACATTAATACATTACTAGAAATCTATAATTCTTTAGAAAATAAAACTACTAGTTCAAAAATTTCGCAATTTAAAGAAGATATCAAATTGTTAATTAATAATTATAAAAAAGATACACAAGAATTATTTAAAAATTGAGATTTTACCACTTATAAAGTTTTAAAACAAAGTATCTTTGAAAAAAGTAGTAAATACTTTAAAAAATCTGATGAATTACTAACCTTATTAAATAATGACTTACAAACCGAATATTTATCAATAATTCAAAAAACTTCACCACATTTTAGCTTACTAGTTAATAATATCTTTAATCGTCCTCATGGTTATGATTCGCCAAATAAATTTTTTGAAACAATTGATAATGAAAATATACGTGGTAGAGCAATTGCCAAAATTGAAAGCGAAAAAGGAAATCCACAAACCTGAGACGATATTGTTTATAATGATGAAGATAAACAAAAAATTAATGAAGCCTTTGAAAAATCTAAAAATTCTATTGCAACTCAATATGATAATGATTTAGTCGCTAAAGACTTTTTACAAATTACGTATTCTGATAATAGTGCAAACCATATTTTGCCATTAACCTTATACTCTCGTGATCAAACTTCAAATTCATTTCCATTGATTGATAATGAATTTGAAGAAGATAGAAAACAAACCAAAATATCAAGCTTAATACCAGCAAATATCAACCACATTGTTAAAATTGTGCTGCCAGTTTCGTTGAATATCAGTGAAAATAGTTTAAATAATTTAAGCATTCTTAGCAAACTTCAGTTAAACTATATCCCAGATTGAATACCTAATTTAGATAACAAGAGAATTCCATTATTTTTATATAGATATAATAATTTAAGTGTTTCAAATCTTACTCGTGAAGCAAATAAAATAAATATTGAGTTAGGTATTAACAGTAACAAAACTAATATTAATCAATATATTGATTATAATGCACGTATTGCAAATTTTGTACCTAAACACAGTTTTGTCACTCCATATATATCTAATCCAAACGGACATTTGGGTAATGCTGAACCGCTTGAAGCTAACTTAAATTATGATTTATATATTGGTCTTAGTGATGAAATTTATAATGAATTATTTGCACCAAGATATAAACAACTTGAAGAAATAGCTAAAACTAAACCAGAACTTGACTTAGTTGCAGAAAAACATAAATTATTCCAAGAAATCATCTTTGAAATTAAATAAGGCATTTGTAAAATGTCTTATTTTTATTAAAAAATACCCATAAGGAAAACCTTATGGGTTATAGAATGTATAAAATTAATATCCTTCTTTTGAGCTTAAACCTTCCATTATTGCAACAGCTCGTGATGTTCCAAAGCGTGTTGCACCAGCTTCATACATTTTTATTAAATCTTCTAGGTTACTTACTCCACCTGCCGCTTTAATTAATAGTTTATTTCCACAAGTTTCTTTCATAATTTTAATGTCATCTAAAGATGCACCTCTAAAACTAAATCCAGTAGATGTTTTTATAAATTCAGCACCTGATTTCATAACAATTTCGGTTGCTTTTTTAATCTCATTAGCAGAAAGTAAGGCTGTTTCAATAATAACTTTTAAAATGCGGTTACCGCACGCTTCTTTTACTTTCTTAATATCATTTAAAACATATTCATAATCACCTGATTTAAAGCGTCCGATATTCATTACCATGTCAATTTCACTGGCCCCATGATCAATAGCAAGTTTTGCTTCTTGAGCCTTAACTTGGGTAATCATTGACCCGAGCGGAAATCCAACTACACTAGTAATACCAATGCTTGTTTTAGCTAGTTTATCATGTACATATCTCACTCATGAAGAATTTACACATACAGTTTTAAAATTATATTTAAGAGCTTCTGAAATAAGCTTATTAATATCTTTTTCAGTTGCCTCTGGTTTTAAAAGTGTATGATCGATTAATTTATTATAATCCATAATACCTCTTTTATTGTAATTTATCAAGAATTACTTTGTTATCTATTTTAGTCATATTGAATTTATAAGCATTTTCTAATTCAACTGCTAATTTTTCATCAATTGGCTTTGATGAAAATAAACTAAATAATGTTTCCCCAACCTTAACATACTCGTTGGTCTTCTTATTTAACGTAATCCCAGCTTCAAAATCTAAAGAATCTTCTTTAGTTTGGCGCCCTGCTCCTAATTTCATAGAAACAAGCCCAAAAGCTAAGCTATCAAAAATTTCAAGATAACCTTCTTGTTTTGCCTTAATCTCTAATTTATATTTAGGATTTCAAAAATCTGGGGCGAGTAATTTATCCAAATTTCCGCCTTGTAATTTAACAAATTCATAGAATTTTTTAAGTGCCATTCCATTTTGTATAACTTCTTGCACCATTTGCTTTGCGTGCTCAGCACTTGTTGCAAGTTTAGCTTGCAACAAAATAGTTGAACAAGAAGAATAAATAAGTTCATTAAAGTCTTCTGGTCCATTTCCTTGCAACGTTCAAATTGCTTCTAATACTTCGTTTTTATTACCAATTTCACGACCTAATGGGCGATTCATATTAGTAATTTCGGCTCGTACATCAACGTTTAATTCTTTTCCGATGTTAATCATAGTTTGTGCTAGTTCTTTTGCACTTGCTTCATCTTTCATAAAAGCTCCATTACCACATTTAACATCTAATAAAATAGCATTAGATCCTGTGGCAAGCTTTTTAGACATAATAGATGACGCAATTAATGGAATTGAATCAACTGTAGCAGTCACATCACGAAGTGCATATAATTTTTTATCAGCAGGTACTAATTTAGCACTTTGTCCAATTACCGCAATTTTATGATCTTTCACTTGTTTGATAAAATCATTTTGGCTTACTTCTGTGTTAAAACCTGGAATTGATTCTAATTTATCGATTGTTCCGCCAGTTTGAGCTAGTCCTCTACCACTCATTTTGGCTACATATCCTCCGCATGCAGCGATAATTGGAGCAATGGCCAAGGTGGTTTTGTCTCCAATCCCACCAGTTGAGTGTTTATCAACTTTAATGCCAGGTATCTCGGATAAATCAATAATTTCACCTGAATTCATCATATATTTAGTCATTCAGGCAATTTCACGTGATGTCATCGAATTGAAGACAACAGCCATTAAAAATGCACTCATTTGGTAATCTGGTGTATTTCCTGCTACATACGAATTAATTAAAAATTCAATTTCAGTTTCGGATAATTCTTGGTTGCGTTTCTTTTTGTCAATAATATCAACTATACGCATAAGTTTATTTTGCTAAGTTTAAAGCAATCTCCACCATTTTAACAAAAGCAGTTTGACGCTCTTGTGAACTAGTTTCTTCTTTAGTGATTAAATTATCACTAATTGTTAATAAACATGCTGCTTCTTTACCAGCTTTTTCAGCATTTGTAAATAATGCATATGATTCCATTTCAACACAAACAGCTTGTGTTTCTTTAATTCTTTCTTCTAACGGTACTACAGAGTAAAATACATCAGAAGAGTGTACACGACCCTTAGTAAGTTTGTGACCTAAATCACTAGCTATTGATTCAATTTCTTTATTTAAAGCTTCCGCAGGGTATGCAATATTTCCATCCTTACCTAAAGCAAGTTTTCTAAATGAATCCGAATCAGCATAAGCTTCAGTTGCTAGTACAACTTCATATAATCCTAATTCTTCAATATATGAACCAGCAGATCCAATTCTAATAATACGATCTACATCATAAAAATTAAATAATTCATATGAATAAATTCCAATTGATGGACATCCCATTCCGCTACCTGCAATGGTAATTTGCTTTCCTTTGTATGTTCCAGTATACATAAACATGTTACGTACTGAGTTAACAAGTTTATATCCAGGGTCCAAAAATGTTTCAGCAATATTTTTAGCTCTGAGTGGGTCCCCAGGCATAATTACTGTTTTAGCAATTTCTCCCTTTTTTGCACTTATATGTGGTGTCATAATTCCTCCAAAAATATTATTATTTATTAAATTTTAAAAATTGATTATTATGTGATAAAACATATAATCGTAATACTATTTTACCACAATTTCGTTATTCCAAAAACATGGCAAAAGCTTAGTGTAATTTATAAAAATATATTATAATAAGTTAATGCCAGAATATCCAGAAGTAACAATTGTACAAAGATCATTAAATGACCACGTCAAAGGAAAAACAATTCTTAAAACAGAAGTTAAAATTGAGAAAATAATTAAAAATACTGATCCAAATTCATTTATTAATTTTTGCAAAAATAAATTAATAAATGATATTGAAAACTTTGGCAAATACTTAGTTTTTAATTTTAGTGATAATTCAAGATTAATTTCACACTTAAGAATGGCCGGAAAATATTATATACGTGATATTAATGATCCGTACTTATATAATTATAAACATGATTGTATTTATTTCTTTTTAGATAATCAGAAAGTAATGGTTTATAATGACACACGTATGTTTGGTTCTTTTGAAATAATTGAATCAAACAACATAGATTCAATTTACCAAATTAAAAAATTAGCAAAATTACCTGGAGATGTAGATGCTAATGATTTATATCAAAAGATTAAGAACCGTAATATTAGTATTAAAAAAATTCTCTTAGATCAATCTTTAGTGCTCGGAATTGGTAATATTTATGCTGATGAAGCCTTGTTTGAATCACAAATTTATCCAATGACAAAAGCAAAAGATATTTCTTATCCAAAATTATGTGAAATATTAAAAAATGCGCAAGATATTATGGATAAAAGTATATTATATGGCGGAAGCAGTGTAAAAGATTATAGCTCAGTAAATGGTATTAATGGTAAATTTCAAAATGAATTGAAGGTTTATGGTAGAGCAGGTTTAGAATGTTTAAGATGTAAAACACACTTAATTAAAAAAGTAAAACTTGATTTTAAGGAAAATGGAAGGGGGACAAGTTATTGTGAAAACTGTCAAAAATAAAAAATTATTCTTTGTTATCGATATGCTAAATGGTTTTGTACGTTTTGGTGATTTAAGTGATAAACGTATTGCTGGAATTGTGCCTGATATGGTTGATCTTTTATCTAGTAATAAAGAAAATGATGTCATGTTTGTTTGCGATGCACATAGTGAACATGATTTAGAAATGAAAACCTATCCTGAGCATTGTATTGCTGGTAGTAGCGAGGCTCAAATCATTGATGAATTACAAGAATTTGTTTTAGATGATGAATCTAACGTACTTTACAAAAACACAACAAATGGTTTTTGAGAATTAGATAAAAATATTATAAATAACTATGATGAATTTATCATAACAGGTGCATGCACCGATATTTGTGTGATGCAATTTGCATTAAATTTAAAAACATGACTAAATAAATCAAAACAAGATAAACCAGTTGTTATTTATCGAAATTGTGTTCAAACTTATGAATCGCTTGAACATGATGCTGATTTATTTCACAGTATGGCGCTTAGCATCATGCAAAAAGCTGGTATTATTATCAAAGTATGACGCAAACAATAGATTTGCATGGACTAGAGTCTCAAGATGCTTTAATTGTTTTACAAAACCATATCTTTGACCTTGAAGAAGGAATAATTTCTGACTTAACTATAATAACAGGCAAAGGTAGTGGTATATTAAAAACAACCTTTGAAAACTTTGTGAAAAAACATAATCATAATAGTAATTTAAAACTTAAGTATCAGGCACTTAATGATGGATCATATTCATTATGAGTCCAATATACAAATGATATTTATAGTAATAATTCTTATGAATCGAATTGAAATATTTCACAAAATGAAGTAAATCAGTTATTTGATGATTTGAAAACAAAGAAACTAACATAAAACATTTAGCGTGAAAACGCTAAATGTTTTATATAAATTTAATCTTTTTGTAGTCTAGTATCCACTTTTTTTAATTTTTGGTTGATAAATTCAAATTAGTATTGTTGAAACTAAGATTACAACAAAATATGCAATAAATGTATATGTAACTCAAATTGTAGCTAGGTAGGTTAATAAAATAATAAGCAACGAACTTAATATAATTCTAAAACTTAATGAAATACCATTTTGTTTATGGAAGGTTTTGGCATCAAATAATTCATAAGTTAAACTATAGTATTGACTTAAAAATAGCGAGAATAAGAATTGTTGTATTGAACTAAAGATTATAAATAAAATTATATTTGTAAATTGATCTTTGATAAATATTAAACCTAGTAATCATACAAATCCAGCTAAAGATATGATTGATAAAACTCAAGATATTTTAATTGCCTTAATTTTCTTAAGTCAAAACTGAATAATAGATGATAGCAATGCACTAGCTGAAAAAATAATATTTATATAAAAACTTCAAATATCTATTGAAAAATCTGACATTAACTTAAAATATTGCGGCAACCCACTGCCCCGTGGATATGTAAAAATACCAATTATGGTCGAGGCAGAAAGTACATAAATCCACTTTTTGTATGGCTTTGGTTCTATTATAGTCCTATGGTTAGCTTTATTTAGCTTTGTTGTTGTAAATACTGATTTCTCAGTGTTTGTCTGAAGTCATAAGTATAAGAATCCAGATAATAAATAAGTAATACAGTTAAAAATAATCAAATAATAAAAACTAAGATTTTGATAAATAAAAAAAGATAAAATTGGTGAAGCCATAAAACCAACTGAAGTTGCAAATGATGATCCAATATTCATCTTTCACATTTGCTTTTCATTCGTTGCTATATAGTAAACTATATTTTTTATATAAATAAATCTAAAAGAATGTATAAATCCTAATATAGCAGATACTATAATTAATAAAATTGAAAATATATAACTATCTTTGATTGCAAAAAACATGGCAATTAAAGATGCTAAAAATAAAACGCTTATGACGTCGCAAATAAATAAAATAGATTTACCAGATAATCTTTTAAAAAAATCAACTATTTTAGAACTAAAAATATAAACAATAATTGTTGGCAGTTGAATAAGTAAATATAAAATTGATACTAGCCAAAAATCTCCAGTAATACGGTATATATATAATGACGAAGCAAATTTAAATGCTTCGGATCCAATTAAGGAAATTGCTAAAGAACCAGTATATTTATAAAGGTTATTTAGAAAACTCTTCATTTAAAATACCTATCGCAAATAGCATATAAAATATATTTTTATGGAAAATTTTAGATGAATATGAATGAATTTCATTAGCTGGTATAACAATTGTTATTGAATTTTCAAATTGAAACTCTGTTTGGTCTGTAGATCCGGCACCAAAATAATATTGAAAAGGTAGAGCATAATCATTAAAAATTTCGGAAATATGTTCTAACATTTTTGGATTAACACCCGTATAAAAATCAGCAACACGGATTAATAAATTTTCATTATCCCAATTTTGATATTTAGATACTTCTAAATTATAAATATAATCCTTTGAACCTATAATATCCTTAACTTCTTTTAGTTTTGAACTTTGTAACTGAACTTCCTCACGTGTTGTTATTAGATAATTAAGATTTGCAATCTTTGTTTTTTCTATCATTCTTAATGCAAGGGTATTAATGCGATTGTCATGGTTTCTAGTGATAAAATAAGAATCATTAAACTCAGGTTTTTGACTTGAAATCACTTGTAAAATTTTATTATCATAATTCTCATAATCAATTTCTAATTGTTTTCTTGCGATCTTTGATTGATATTCTTTTGAATATACTTCGCTAGTTATTGCAGTTCCGTTTACTCGTTTAATATATTCCCCATCAAGATTATATAAATCATAATCTCCTGAAATTCAATTGCATGTACCTAAGTTGTAAACATTATTCCCAACTAACAAACCTCCAGCTTCATCACTATGACTTATAAATAATTTTTTTTCTTTTTTGTTATTTTCCTTAAAATAAAACCCTTTGAAGTTGTTCTTTTGTATTTCAAAAACTTTACTTAAGAAATTTATTTCAGAGCCAGGCAATGAGGGAATATTATAATTATTTAATAAAAAGTTAGTAATAAACTCTTTATTTTGTAAGATTCTTTCACCAATTTTTACAATTAGTTGAATCTTTTGATCTTTAGCGAAAAATTCGTAAAATTTTACAATAATGTCAACTATCTCATCGTCTTTAGTTAACTTTTTATAAAAGCCTTTCTTACCATAATCAAAAATTAACATTTCTGTATAGTTATATTTGTAAAAAATAAAAAAACTATTTCAAAGACAATGCTTCAAAAAGTCTATTGTTTCACTATTAAATAATTCACTAGTATTTACCAAAATTTTTCAATTTGTTAATTGTTCAATTGTGCGGCGGATTTTTTTATCCCTATCATGTGGAAAATAATCACTCATTATATATGGTAGAGCAAGTAACTTCTGCGTAAATAACCATTTACCTTTTAAAAGTAAAATACCATCCCATTGTGAACTAGTTGTAAATTTTAGATTAAGTTGTTCTAGCAAAATTATTTCTATTGTTAAAGAATCTAAATTAAAAATAAATAAATTACCATCATTTTTTGCAACTTCTATTTTTTCGTAAGTTTGTATAAATTTTAAGAATGCAAGTTTTGTTTCATAACTAGTTGATAATAAAACAACATCCAAATCAGCGGGCATATTATCTTTTGCTTGCTGTTCTAATCAAAAAACAGCGCTACCTTTTAATATTATTTTAAGGTTAGAATTAGTTTCTTTGTTAAATTGGTTTATATGACTGTTTAGTTTATTTAATATTTTAATTATCATTATGGTAAGACCTCCAAATCCGTAAGCCTCGGAATTACTTGTACATCACGGATATCCTCTAATCCAGTTATAAATAAAATTAATCTTTCAATACCAATTCCAAAACCTGAAGTTTGTAAGGGTTGTTCTTTTTTCATTTGGAGATACCAGTTATATTCATTAGGTTTATTTTGGTGATCATTAATAGAGGCAATAGTTTCATCATAGTCAAAACATCTTTGGCCTAGTCCCACAGTTTCACCAATACCAATTAAAAGATCTGAGTTTAAAGAATATTCACCAAATCTTTTTTGGTAAAAAGGGGTGTTTATTCAAGGAAAATTATTTAATCACAAAATTTTGTCCGAAAATTTCAGCATTAAATATTTTTCACCATGACTATTTATATTAATAAATCCATTTTTATTGTCTATCCCTATGTTATGCTCATTTTCTAAAATGCTTACCGCATCTGAAAAGTCAAGGTCATAAACTTCTTGTTTTATCCATTTTTTCAATCTGGAAACATTGCTTGCATTATAAGAATTAAGTAACCCGGGTTTTTTATTAACTAATCTTGTTATAAGCTTCTTTAAATAGTTAATAACTAATTCTTTTGCTTGGTTTTTTTTCTATAATTTCAATTTCAAAATGATAAAACTGATGTAGGTGTCTTTGATCAATATCTTCACCTCTAAAAGACTGAGAGATATAACCAACTCTTTCAATCCCCTTAGTTCTTAATAACAATTCTAAATAAAATTGCATACTATCTGCAAGATAAAAAGAGTAATTTGGTTTTGAAGATGAAAAAACTTTATATGGTAACGAATCACTGCCTAAACCCATAGGACTTGATATGCTTTGAGTATTCACTGGAAGGCTAACAATCTCAATATAATTGCGTTTCATTCATTCAAATGTAAATGCAATTATTTCAGACGTAAGCTTAATTAGATTATATGTAGAATTAGATTTTATTAAGTCTAAAAAATTATCTTGATATTCTATAAATCTATTTCTTGTTTTATCCATAACAAGATTATTATACCAAATTTTTTATTTTCTATTTGTACAAAAAATAACACCCTTATAAATAAGAGTGTTATAAACTAAGTTTAAATTATAAATAATCATTAATTCCATTAAAAGTTTGTTCTTCAAGTTTATTAACTTTTCAATAACCTGTATCAATTCGTTTTTGTTTGATCCCTTCACTATAACTGAATATTTTCACTCAAACATAAATAGATAAATAAGAAGAGAAAACAAGAATTAACGGTAATGAAATAAAGATTAAAATAGTAGGTAAATTATTGGTACTTGTACCAATAAATATTAAACCAATACCTAATGCTAAAATCCCAAAGAACGAAACTATAAAACGTTTGAGGTTTTGTGTAATTGTATAATTAGCAACATTTAAAATTTCTGGTGTTATTAACACTTGTTTATGATATTTTAATTTTACATTTTCCTTTAAGTCTGTAAAAATATGCATCTTTTCATTATTAGACCAAATAAAGATGATTAAAAAGATGATTAAACTATAGTTATTGATCTGAATTCTAGTCAATATTAGTAATCCAAAAATAATTAAGAAATCAAGAACACTTGACAGAGCTCAAACAATGCTAAAGACTAAACCAAGTCTAAATGCAACATAAAGTAAGATAACTGCAGATGAAATAACGATACCAATAACAACTCATTGCAAGTCATTAAGTGATGAAATATTTGTTATATTAACACTATCGACACTTAATAAATTATTACTATATGAATTTGCTAGTTCTTGTATTTGTTTTAAAATATCTTGATCATGATGAGATAGTTGTATTGATACACCGGTTAGTCCATCAAGACCAGTAATTGAATATATTGATGATTGGGTAATTAATGATTTATTTAAAACTGCCGAATCATTAATATAATTGATAAAATTATTAGCTAATTCTGAATCAAAGAAATACTTAGATTTATCAAGTGAAGTGATGTTAATTGTGTAATATCCATTAAAACTATTTGAAACATTAAACCCATTTAAAGCACTCCCTCTGATTCCAGCTAGTGCACCAAAAATAACGGTTGAAATTAAAATTAAGGCAGTAAATAAAATTAAGATGAATTTGAAGTGTTTAAAATAATTTACACTTATTTTATTTTTAAAAATATATGCTTTGTGGCTTAATTTTGTAATACCAAATAATTTAATTTTTTCAATAAAGTAATCAGAAGTACTGATCGAAATAATAATAAACTTTAAAAAAATCAATGAGATTATAAGTGATATTATTGTACCAAAAACTGTAAACGAACTAAACTGCTTAATTTCGTTGGTTCCTAAAAAGAAGATAATTAAACTGGACACAAAAATTATTACATTGCTGTCAATAATTCTTAATGAATTAAATCGTGCAGTATTAATAATAGCTTTCTTGATAGAATCTCCTCCTAGATGCCTATCTTTGAATTTTTCAAACCAGCCAGATGAAGATTCAAATAAAATTAGCATACCTAGTAAAAAGGCACTTAAACTTGCAGGAGAATACTCTCCTCTAACCACTGTAAACATTGCTAAAGTAAGGGCTGCATATAAAGCACTTGAAATAGCAGCAATTACACCTAATAGTCCATAATTAATAATTTGAATAAAAGCTAAAATTGCGAAGGCAACTAATGATCCAATTATGGCATATAAATAAGTATTTTGTGAACCTGAACGATCTTGAGAATTATGTGTTGAAAAAAGTTCTAAGCTATAATCACCTAAAGCAAAATTAATTTTTTCAACTAACGATTTAGACTCAGAATTAGATAAAGTTGCTTTATTTGATAAATAAAGATGTTCACCATTATGAACATAATATACTTGTGCATTATGAATTAAATATTCTTTTGAAACATTTAATTCACTTTCTTTAAGTGTATTGTTAGTCTCTTCATTTGAATCAGTTTTTTTTGATTTAACTGAGTTGTTAACATGAATAAAATTATATAAATTTTGATTTGCACTTTGTCAATCACTTTGATATTCATTAACTGCTTTTTCATATAGGTTTTGAATGTTAAGTCAAATCAAAATTTCTTTGCCAACTAGTGATTCAGTGGCTTTAGAATATTCTGTTTCACCAGTATTTCCATTTAAGGCTATTTTAACACTGTTGTTTCCATTTTGTTCAACATATTCAGCACTTCCAGGTTTAAACGGAATATTATAATCATAAACGTTTTTATAATCAAGTGCTTGAGAATTATTAAACTTACCTAAATAAAATAATGGCTTCATATCAGTTGACGTTGCGATAATTGAAGGTTTTTGTATAACTTTGTTAATAAAATTACTTAACTCCAGCTGTGAAAGTTTACCACTTTTAGAAATTAATATTTTATCACTAGAATAAGGCTCTACCTTAATTCCGCTATAACCAAAACTATCAACTAAACGGTCATTAATAGACTTTGAAATCTTTAAATTATCAATAGAATCGGGTTTGTCACTTTTTATCTTAACAACTATTTGAGTTCCTGGATTATACTCATAGGTTTTATTAACGTTGGAGTTAAAATAAAAAAGACTACCAAAGATAATTGAAAGTAGACCTGCTATTAAAAGCAAAGTACTAATTAAAAGCCTTTTTCATGATGTTAATTTAAATATTTTATTTAAAAATTTCATATATTATACTATACCATAAAACCGGGTTTTTATATGCTATTATTAGTGATATTTTTTGTTTGTTTTTTGGAAAAGTCACTTGCGAGATGTTAACAAAATAATTGTCTTTTAATTTTAACATAATTTTTAGATAAAAAAATGTATGCGAAAACAGAAAACACGGCAGTGTTTTCTCGTCGGTTTTGCTTACTTTTGTCAAAAGTAAGGCCCCTTTGATTGCAATCAAAGGCGGGGGATTAAAAAAAATTTTAGGTTATCTTATATTTCCTGACAACTTGCCGATAGTTATTTATTTTTTCCATCATATAATCAATTTCTTGCTGAGAGTATTTATCTAGACTTTTTCCTTTGGGAATGTAATACCTAATTAAGCGGTGCATATTTTCTATTGAACCTTTTTGTCATGAACTATATGGTTGGCATTTAAATAATCTTTCAGTTGGAATGACCTGGTACAATAAGACATTTTCACTACCATTATCAACAGTTAAAATTTTAATCTCTAAGTTATGTTTCTTGATTAGTTTTAGAAGAGTTTGTTTTATAGCTTTGGAGTTGCGTTTTGAGAGCATAGCATAAGACATTCTGGTTTGCCGTTCAATTATGGTCACAATACAATATGTATCATTGATTTTCCCAATAACGGTGTCTAATTCAAAATGGCCGTGTTCAGAGCGATCATTAATATAAGCTGGACGTTTTGAAATTTCTGTTGCATATTTTAATGTTTTAGGTTTGACTTGCTTTTTATTCCTTATGCCATATTTGCCTTCAGATTTTCTAACAATGTGGTCAAAATCAAGGAAATAAGGGTATTTTTTGATTATTTTATAAATTGTACTAGGTGAGGGAGCAAATTCATCAGGGGATAATTTTTTAAAAGAATTCACAAGATAGGTAACTGATTTCTTAACTTCTTTTTGCTGCAAATTCTTTTTATTTCTATTTTTATTGTATGTATTAAGCTCACTATACCAATATTTTCTGTAGGCCTTTCATTTCTCTTTAATTGCATCACTTACAAAAAAGAGTCGCGAAAATGAATAACCTAATAAATGTTCGTATAACTTTGCAAAATTAAGGGTTTTAACCCGCATTACTCTTTTTGAACACTTAGGACAAACATAGCGATTTTGTTTATCTAAACTAAGTGGTCTGCGATTTGTAATAATTTGGATTTTACTTTTTATACTTCGAATGTCTCTGTTAAAAATCTTGGCTACTTCTTGGATTGAGAAGCCTTCAGAAAGTTCTTGTAAAATATTATAAAGTTGTTCTAGATCGATTTGATCTGATCGTAATTTTCGTTGTGTCCCAAGAACTCCTTGCATTTTCAAGATAGTGTTGTAATTCTCTTCAATTTTAAAATGTTGATATTTATTTTCTTTTCGATATTTGTCAAAAACACAAATATATTTTTCTAAATTTTTCATATAATTTTATAGTGAACCCCACAAGTTGGACCAAATCAATTGGTAAAACTTAGGGGGTTTTTATTATGAAGTTAAAATTAGAAGATAAACTAAAGATTATAAAACTATATAAAACTGGTAAGAGTAGCAAACAAATTGCCGAAATTTTTAATGTAAATATGCGTACAATTCAGTTTATAAAGCATTTGTACAACCTCCACGGATTAGAAATATTTACAGAAAGAAATAAACGACGAAACTTCAGTCCTAGTTTTAAATTAGAAATTATTAAGCAAGTATTAAATGGCAAATCAATCCGCTCTTTGGAAGCAAAACTATTAATTAATTCTGGAATAATTAATTCATGAGTGAAAAAATTTAAATTATTTGGGTATAATGGTCTTATAAATAAAAAGAAAGGTAAAATGCCAATGACCATGCCAAAGAATAATAACCCAAAACAAGATAAAACATTATCTAGAATTAAAGAACTCGAAGAAAGAAATGCCCAGCTTGAAATGGAGGTAGACCTCTTAAAAAAATTGAGAGCCTTGGTTCAACAAAGGACAGAGCAACCAAACAAGAAAAAGCAAAAGTAATATTTGAATCAAGGCATAAATATAAATTAAAATTAATGCTAGACTTTTTCCAATTAGCAAAGTCAACATACTTTTATATTGTTCAAAGTTTTTCAAAAAATGATAAAGATTTTGATTTAAAACAAGTAATAACGAATATTTTTAATGAGAATAAATCCCGTTATGGATATCGAAGAATTTGTTTAGAACTAAGAAATAGAGGTTATATTATTAACCATAAAAGGGTTAAAAGATTGATGAAATTACTTAATTTATTTGGTTTACAGCCAAAATCAAAATATAAATCATATAAAGGTGAAATTGGAAAAATTTGTAATAACTTACTCCTTACAAGGATTGTTGACAAAAAGAATCATAATACTTATTACGAACGAAATTTCAAAACCACAAAATTGAATCAAACTTGAAGCACTGATGTTTCTGAATTCAAAATAGCAAGTGGAAAACTATATTTATCACCAATTATAGATGTACATAACCGCGAAGTTGTTTCATACACAATTTCAAAAAGTCCTAATTTTGAACAAGTGAATCAAATGCTAAATAAAGCTTTTAAAAAGTATAAAAATCTTAATGGTTTAATTTTGCATTCTGACCAGGGATGGCAATATCAAATGAAACAATATCGTGACAAATTAAGTAAAAGAGGTATTAAACAAAGTATGTCGCGAAAGGGAAATTGCTATGATAATTGTGTTATTGAAATATTTTTTGGAACCATGAAAAACGAAATGTTTTATGGTCATGAAAAAGAATTCAAAACTCTAGAAGACTTAGAAAAAGCGATGTGCAAGTATATAAATTATTACAACAAAAAACGAATTATCACAAAATTAAAAGGACTGACACCTTTAGGATATAGGCATCAATCCTTAAATTAATTTTAGTCCAATTTTATGGGTTCACTATATTTTAAAGTCTCCTTTCATTTTTTTAAAATTTATTAATACAACTATTTTATTACAAGGTAGACAAAAACAATGTCACATGCAAAAAACTTGCATGTGACATTTCCATTTAATAGATATTTTTTGGTAGCTAAATTTAAGAAAAAAATCCCAGATAAACATTGCATTTTAATGTTTACCTGGGATAAAATTCTATAATTTTTGAGTTTGAAAATCTTTAATTGCGTTTACTATGGTATAAATAATCAATGCCTTCGCTTGTAATTCGTCTACCGCGAGAGTTTTTTTCAATTAAATTATAGAATAATAAAATTGGTTCAATATCACTTACAATATTTTCTTTATTAAATTTTATTAAACTTGATAAAGTCAGAAGTGAAACATATTTTTCATAAAAATTTTCTTTTAATAGTTCTAAATATTCAACGTGATCCTTTGTTAAACCATAACGATATAAATCAAGAGATTTAAATGTTTTTTTAATAACTGATAAGTCTATTAAACCATTATTTAAAGATATTGCAAAGTCATTTACTCTTTGCAATAAATGATTAGCAATTCGCGGAGTTTTACGTGAATATTCTGCTATTTTTTTAACACAATCACTTGAAATATTAACATTAATTTTCATAGCAGAATTATTTAAAATTTTGCAAATTTCATCTTGTTCGTAATTCACTAACCGCCCTATATATCCAAAGCGGTCTTTAAATGGTTGTTGCAAATCATTAATACGGGTAGTTGCCCCTATTAGCGTAAATTTTTTAATCTTCATTCGCATCGAGCGCGAATTACCATCTACTCCAATTATTAAATCAAAGACAAAATCCTCCATTGCATTATATAAAAACTCAACAACTGTTTTATTAATACTGTGGATTTCATCAATAAAAACAATATCACCTTCATTTATAACTGATAGGACATTTATTAAATCACTCTTTTTTTCAATGTTTGCTCCTTGAATATAATGGATTTTAGCACCAATTTCATTTGCTATTATTGATACTAATGTTGTTTTTCCCATACCTGGGCTGCCATAAAACAAAATATGTGGGAGAGTTTTTTGTTGAATTTTAGAACTATTTATGACTGTTTTTAATGTTTTAACTAAATTTTTTTGGCCAATAAAACCATCAAATGTAGAAGGCCTAAGTTCTAAGTTGTGAATCACTGTTTGTGGTTATTATGCTTATACTTTCTTCCACCATTTTATCAAGATCAATTTTTTCAGTAATATTAGCTATAGCATATTCAATTTGATTACGCTTAAATCCTAATGAGCTAAGTGTATTTGTTAAGTCAGTTAAATTATTAACTTCAGCACGTTTGTCCTCGCTTAAATCAACTAATTTAGATCATTTGGCTTTTAATTCGACACAAATATACTTAGCTGTTTTTTCTGAAACAAAGTTAATTTTAGATAATTCTGCTCAATTATCCGTTGCTATATATTGAGCAACTACTTCTCAACCCTTATCTAAAATCATCATGGCAATTTTTGGACCGACCTTTTCAACTGAAATTAAATCAGTGAACAATAATCTTTCTTTAAAATCTTTAAATCCATAAATATTTTTGTAAAACTCGGTATTGTGCTCATATAAATAAATTTTGCACTTTGTACCAACCTCAAAACGTTGGATATTTGCAACATTCACCATATATCCATCACCTTTATTTTCGAATATAATACTTGATTTGTTTTTGAAAACAATTTCTCCAATTTTGTATAAAATCATTTTTTCCTCCAAAAAGATGATATAAAAAATGATTAAGTGAACAAAAAATAAAAAAAGACAGGCAAATTTTGTGCTGTCTATTTATTTATTAAATTTAACTATTTTTAATACGATCATTTAATGCAAGATAAGCAGGATGTTTTTTACCTTTGTAAAAACCACAATGTTGACATAAAGTATGTTGTTCAATTAATTTTGTGCAATTTGAACATTTAATTAAATTAGGTGTTTCTAAAGCACTATGTGTTTGTCTTTTGTGTTTACGTTGTTTTGATGTCTTGCGTTTTGGTACTATAGCCATATTTTCCTCCTTGCAATTAATATAAATTTATTTTCTAACTATGTTATCAAATAGCATTACTATTATAATATAAAAATCAAAATTTAAAAATGGAAAAATTAACAAAAAAATTAGTTATTAATTTATAATAAAACAATATGAATAACAAAACAAAACCAGTAAAAGTTGGAATTGTAGCTGAGTATAACCCTTTTCATAATGGCCATATTTTTCAATTAAAATGAATTAAACAAAAATTCCCTAATTCAAAAATTTATGTCGCTATGAGTTATAAATTTTCACAGCGGGCTGAATACATATGCGTATCTTGAAAAGCACGCAAAAAAATTGCCAAAAAATACGGTGTTAACAAATTTATAAAACTTAAAAATAATATTTCAACCCAAGCTGCACATATATTTGCTAGTGAAGCTGTCAAGAAACTAAATAAACATAAAATTAATTATTTAGTTTTTGGCTCGGAAACAGCTGATATAACACAATTTTTAAAAGTTGCTTATATTTTAAAATATAAAAAAACAGAATATAATGCACTTTTAAAAAAATATTTAAAAACTGGTGGTAATAGCTTCCCAAGATCTTCATCTTTAGCAATGCAAGATTTAGCAAATTACTCATTAAATACTCCAAATGACATTTTGGGAATTGAGTATGTTAAAACAATTGTAGAAAATAATTTTAATATAAGGCCAATTTGTATTAAACGAACAATAGGATTTCATTCTGACCAAACCCAAGATAATTTTGCCTCTGCAACTCATATACGTAAAATGGTTTTACATAACCAGGATATTAGTAAATATACACCAATGGATATTAAAAAATTTAAACAAATCAACGAAACTTACCTGAAGTTTCAAAAAATAATTAACAAAAGTAGTTTAAAAACTTTACGATCATATAAAATGGTCGATGAAGGAATTGAAAATTTATTTAAAAAAAATATATACCATCAAACGTATGAGGAATTTATTGAAGCATGCATTAGCAAAAGATACACAAGAAGCAGAATCAAAAGAACCTATCTCTCAATTTTTTTAAAAACTAAAAAAAATTCAAAGAGTTAAAAATTATTTCTTTGAATTTTTTCTTTTGATTCATAAGGCATTAATATGAAGTTCCGTTCACGATATATCTTATTTGTTATGTTAATTTTACGAATATAAACTTCATTATCATAAATTAATTGTTTTTCAATTATTCCTTTATGGATATTATGATATAAGTACTTTGTATTTATTTCGCCTTCTCGCTTTATTACAAATTGTATATTTAAGTTGTTGACTTGTTCAATTAAATAATCGTATAAGTAATCTAAGAAATCAAAATTATATAAAAAACCTTTATTTGTTCAGTTTCTTAAAGATAAATTACTTAAATATGTAAAAGATATTTGCGGGTTATTAAATACAAGTTCATGAATAATAGTTTTTAGTCTTTGAACTAAGAAAAGATATTCATGATTTTTTGAGTTTAAATAATTATCAAAATTAATATTATAAATTCCTTTATTTAACAACATTGTCCGTAAGATATTTACTGAAAGATTACTTCCAAAATTAAACTCATAAATCTTATTATCTAAAAAACTTAATAAATCTAGGTGTTTATTATTCTTTATGATGCTTGTATAACTGTAAATTCTTGAACTATTTTCCTTTTTAAAAACAGTAAAAACTCGATTTAAATAATCTACTTCTTTCATTACTATATTTTTTGAGAATTTCCTCATGTGCGATTCAAAGCCTTCAAATACAAAACCAGTTACATTATATTCTTTTTCAAAATATGATTTGATTAAAAATAAATTTCAATAAAGTTTTGTTTGATGTTCATCAATACCATAATAAAATTCATTATTATGGTCGAATTTCGCTCCCATCGATTCAAAATTAACAACTCGTTCAATTGAATCTTCTGTATTCACCGAATCATTGATAGAACTTGACTTTTTTGATATAGAGTATGATAAAAAGCCAAGTTCTTTAAAATTAATCAATTGCAGGATTGTTATATTTTGTAATAAAACTAATTCTTTTAACCAAGAACTCAAAAATTTATAATTTTCATCAATATTATTAGCTAATTCTTCATTTTCAAACTCTGATAAATAATATCAATGAGGCAAAATTAAAACAATCTTGAGATTATTATTTCTTATGATTTCAATTTTTTTATAAATATTCTTTAAATATTCTTTAAAACTTTCTGGTACTAGTTTTTCCTGGCATTTATTAAATAAAAAAATAAAGTATTCATTGTTAGAATTTATTTTAAAAGTTTTTAACGAGAAAGATTTCAAATAATTCATTTACATTCACCCCGCTTGTTTTTGATAAAATATCTAGTTTTCCTAATTCATAAATCACATTTTTAAGTTTTTTAAAACCAAAATTATTCAAAATAGTTGATAATTTCCTAATTTTTCATAAGGGTTGCTTTAGTTTTTCAGTAATTTGCACATTGTTAAGACCAGATGCAATTAAATAATAATAATTAACACAATCGCTTAGTATAGTGCTAAGTTGGGCAATTAATGATGTGATTTCTTCGCCCTCAGAAATACGCTCTAAATACTTTTGGTAAATAGTAGTAAGGTTAAATGTGTCTATTGAATTAAGGAACGAAAAAACTTCATTTTTGGCATATTTTGCAATTACTAAATTAATAACTTCAAAATTTATAGTTTGGTAAGTTTGTGTTAAATTATTAAATTCGTTCATAATTATTTCAAGATTATCTGGCATTTTATCTAAAAATAAATTTATATCAGTATATGAGAATTTTATATTTTTTTCTTTACAAAGTAATAATAATTGCGCCGCTATTTCTTTTTTAGGTATTTTTTTACATTCATATAATGTTGCATTTTGATTTAAAAAACTGGTAAGCATATTATTTGCCATTTTTGCAGAAATGTAAACAAATACTACTTCATTACTGTCAGAAAATTTAACCAAAGTTTTAATTAATAATTCTGCATTTTGTTGTTGTTTTTTATTATATTTAGTAGTTTCGATAAGATCTAAATTTTTTACTATAATTAACTTTTTATCTACAAACAAAGTTTCCATTGCGATTAACTCAATTAATTCTGAAAATTCATAATTCTCGTCTAAGACAATTATTTGATCAAGGTTATACATAGACTTAATTTCATTAAGATTTTTATTTATAAAATAAGATTCATCACCAAAAATAAATTTCATACTCTTATTATATTTTATTTTCTTTTTTATTTATAAAAACAGTTAAAAAGGATATAAAGCATCCTGTAAATAAAATAGACATAATTATTCAATTAACATTAAGGTTGATTTTTCAAAATAATAATAATGATAAAGAATTATCAAGTATAAATCTAATAAATACAAGTGCTGGCGGAAGTCATATTAGTAAAAGTAGGCAAATATACAATATTTCGAATATCGGAGATATAACCAAACTCAAAAATCAAGATGTGATATTTATATCTTGTTTTCATATCACAATTAAACTCGCCGAAATTATCCATATTTGAAAATAATTTGCAACATAAGATAATAACCATTTATTGTTATTCTGTTTTTTCATATTACTTATAAATATCGACAAAATAAAGCTTAGTCAATACCCTTGTGAATTTACCCTTAGGTTTGAAGTAAAAAATATAGTTAAAACCACTATTAAACTAAATTTATATTCTTTGTATGTTTTTTTGTTTAAGGCACTATTTAAAAGAATCGAAAAAAAGGCGCGATTTACTGAGATGGACTTAAGACAAATAATTCAGTATACAAAGCAGATAATATAAGTTATATTTTTTGTTTTTCCTTTGAAAACTTTATTCAAAAACATTGCAAGCAACTGAAAATGCATACCACTAATAATTAGAATATGCACTAAACCTAATTCACTTGCATAAGAAAACGGACTATTTTTGTAATTAACACTATGACCAAATAATAACGGTATTACAAATTCAGAATATACTGAATTATGAGAGTTAAAAAATTTAAAGATATGTATGCGAAAATCATATGATTTTAAAAACTTAACATTTTGAATATTTTCAAAATAATTGCCTTTAGTATTACCTTCAATATATATTTTATCCCATAAATTCAATTTTGTATTGATGCTATTAATATTAAGATAAAAAGCTTGATTATTAATATTAATTAGTTTATAACTATTTGTATCTACTAACTCGACTCAGTAAATATTATTAAAATAATTAAGCATAATATTATTTAATATTTGCTTAATAAAATATGAGATAAAAATTATTACTAAACTAATAATCAAGAATTTGAATTTTCATGGCATTAAAATAAAAAAAAGCAAGAAGCAAGTTAAAAATAACAAAATTCATAAAGTGTTGTTTTCTTGTAGAAATAAGATACCAAACGATATTAAAAAAAATATGATTAAATTCTTTAATTTAGGACTAAATAATTCATTAACTTTTCAAGCGTCTTTTGCCCAATTCCACTTATCTCACCAATAGCTTTTCATGTTGTTTGTTTATTCTCCTTTCTATGGTCTAATAAAGCCTGAGCTATCTTATTTGATAATTTTAAAGTACTTAATTGTTTAATATTATCAAAATCATCCCAATTTAGCTTCAGATCTAAATAAGGAACATGTATCTTGCCATTATCAGGGACAAAATTATTCATTTTAAAACTTGAAAGATCCGCAAAACCTTGTGCGGATGCTTGAAATAACAGCTCTCGGTACGTGAGTTTTTTCGTTGATTTATGGATGCCATCGTGCAATACTGCTCCAGTTACGTAATAAATATAAACTTTTTCCTCATTTTTATATTCTTCTTTGCTTGGTTTATTAACATAAACTTGTAAGATAACAATTGTTCCAGCAACCGAAAATAAAAATAATAATATTAATAAAATTTGTCCAAATGTTTTGCGCTTCATATATTTAAAAATAAAGGAGTATAGCAAAAAACACAAAAAACAAAAAAACAGGCTTACAAGCCTGCCTAAAGGAATGCATAAATTCTTTTAGGAATAGTCCGAGCACTAACAAAACTTTTATAATAAGCATTGTTAAAAATAATTCCTAAAAACATAAAATAAATAAATCAGTTAATAAAAAAACTTATCGAAAAGAAAAACCCTGCTGCAGACCCAAATTTACTATAAGATACAAATTCATTTAAATAAATATATATTACAATTAAAATATATGAGGGGAGGCTAGCAACAATAGTACCCTTAAATATGTCTTTAAATCTAATTTTAAATGATGGTATCAATTTAAATAAAACTAAAAATAATACATTTAAAAAAACAAGTGCATAAAGTAAATAAATAAAATCTGATAATCAATAACTGATATCCCCATAAGTTTTTCAAATTTTTACTTCAGTTAATATGAAAAGATTACTAAAAAATCAAAGTAAAACCGAAATAACTAAAACCAAGAAAAAACCTTTGACACGATTTCCTAAAAAAGTTCCAGTTCTACTATGTGAAAAAATAAAATTATAAGCAGAAATTACCTTACCATATCCGCCGCTTGCAATATATAAAGAAGGCAAGGCAATAAAAGAACCTGGAATTAAAGCTAAAAATGAATTAAATCCTGCATCTGGATTTTGATTATCTAATATAAAATAATGTTCCCCTCCTGGAATAAATTTTTGGAACACAATTGAATTAAATAAGTATTGAAAAATGTTGTTTGGCACTGAATCACTTCGAGATTTTGCTAATGGTTCAACATATTCTTTTAATGGTGTTATTGCATTATTAATCATAAGATTTAGAAAACCAACAATATAAATGACTGGAATAAATGAAATTAATACATAAAAAATTGTTGAAATTCACACAAAACTTGTCTCTTTGGAGTTATAGTGAGAGTAAACTAAATTAACCAATTTATTGCGTTTAATTTTATTATTATCATCATTTTTTTTTCAAATTAAAGTTGATGTAAAAAATAAAATAATATATTTTAAAATTGTACTATAAATAACATTTAAAAATTCAAACCTATCTGGATAAATCAAATTAGTATAAAATCTTCTTAAATGTGTTTTTTTATTCTTTAATCGTAAATATTTTTTATAATGATTTTTAGTTGTTCTTAAAAAGATCATTTAAAACCTTTGTAGTTATTTCACTAGCTAAAACAGGGTTTACTTGACCACCAGTTTCTTTCATTAAGGCACCAAGAATAAACTTAGTAACTTTTTCTGGTCTTTGCTCATATTCGGCAACAATTTCATGATTTTCATCAACAATTTTGGATATTAAGGAATTTATTAAAATAGGGTCTGAAATTTGTTGCAAATTGTGCTCTTTTATTAAAGAAGTCAAATCACCATTAAAATTAACTAGCAACGGCACAAGTTTTTTAAAAGATTTTCCTGAGATAATCCCTTGGTCAAGTAATATAATTGCATCTTTAAAAATTGATGCAGAAATATTTAAATCATAAGCTTTAAGACCCTTAGCATTAGCAAGCGAAACTATTTCAGCAAAGAATAGCTTAGATAATTTTTCTTTGTCATCATATTCAATACTATCAAAATACTTTGCTAATTTAATATCATCTAACAAGCTTTGAATATAAAGATTTTGTATCTTTACATCTGTATATCGTTGTTCTTTTTGGTTTGGTAGTTCTGGAACTACTGCTGAATCAATAAATTTTTTGGAAAGTTTAATTAGTGGAATATTTGATTCTGGAAAGTATTTATAATCTATAGCACCAGTTTTAACCCGCATTATTATATTTTCATTTTTATCAGCATCAAAACGTTTAGTTGCTTGTAAAATTGGATCATTAGTTAATATTTGTTTTGTTTGCAAGTTAATTTCATATTCGATAGCTTTTTCAATATTTGAAAGTGAATTAAGGTTTTTGATTTCTACTTTTGGACCAAATACATTAGACCCAAACGGGCGAAGCGAAATATTAATATCAGCACGCAAACTTCCTTGTTCAAGTTTACCTTCAGATATTTCAAGAGCAAGCACAATTCTCTTAATCATATCAACATAAGCAGAAGCTTCTTTTGCGCTTCTAATGACCGGATATGTAACTATTTCAATTAAAGGTATACCTGCTCTATTATAATCTAGTTTAGTGCCTTGCTCGCTATGATGTTGCCTTGCTGTATCTTCTTCAAGGTGAATACGTTCAATTTTCACTTTTTTATTAGAATTGTTAACCTTAATTTCTAGCTCACCATTTTTCCCAATTGGGCGGTAAAATTGGGTAATTTGATAACCTTTTGGTAAATCTGGATAAAAGTAATGTTTGCGATCAAAATGCATTTCATCATCAATTTCCATATTTAATGCTTTAGCTAAAGTTAAAGCGTATTTTACAGCTTCTTTGTTGACTAATGGCAAAGTACCGGGGTAACCTAGATCTACTTGATTTGCTTTTGTATTTGGTCTAGCAAAATAATCAATTGGAGTTGACGAAAACATTTTAGTTTTAGTTTTTAATTCAACGTGAATCTCAATTCCAATAATTACTTCAAAATTATCATGCATTATAATCCTCCTTTGATTAATTCTTCAATATATTCAGCAATTCCAAGTAGTTTTTTATCTTGATATAATGAACAATCTAAGGCAATGCTATAACCAAGATTGTCTTTTACGCCTAGTGGCAAGGTAATCGATGGGTTTCCTAGTAAATTAGATCCAGTTAAAATAAAGTTAATAACATTATTGCTTGAAGTATCTGTGAATTTAGGCGCAATGCCAGCAGTTGCAGGATAAATCAATACATCACCTTGCTGGAATAAACTTGCATAATAATTAGATATTAAACGACGAACTTTTTGAGCTTTAACAAAAATTTCTTGTTGGTTTTCGTTATATAAAAAGTAACTGCCTAATGCTAATCTTTCTTGAACCATATGACCAAATTTTGATGAACGAGTATTTTTAAATGTGTCTTCTCAAGTTCTCCCTTCAACTCTATTGCCAAAACTAACACCGGTTAAATTAGCTAAATTGGAACTAGCTTCAGAAAACGAAATAATTCGATAAACTGGTTGGATCAATTCTAAAATTTTGTAATTTGGTTTAACTACCTGAACAGCAACTCCATCTTCCTCTAATTTTCTAATTAATGAATTTCATGAATTTATATAATAATCTTTTACTTGATCCGTAAGATCAAGCAAAACAACCTTAGCTGGTTTAGTTTTTACAACATTATCAATTTCAACATCAACTGATGTCATATCATTTGCATCCTTACCAAACAAAGTTTGAGAAACTAATATTGAATCATTTACATTATGAGTGAAATATGCAACAGTGTCTAAAGATGAAGCATATGCAAATAACCCATAGCGGCTAATAGAACCATATGAAGGTTTAAAACCAACTTTTTTAACGAAAGATGCCGGTAGGCGAACGCTATCACCTGTGTCACTTCCAATTGAAAAAGAAATATTAGTTGTTAAAGTAGCGGCAGATCCAGAAGATGATCCACCAGCATATCTATTAGAATCATATGGATTTTTTATAAGTCCATAAGCACTGTATGTTCCAGTTCCTCCAAGAGATAATTCATCTTGGTGTGTTTTGGCAACAAATAAAACTCCAGCATCTTTTAATTTAGTAACAACTGTTGCATTATAATTGGGATCAAAACCTTCCAAAATCATGCTAGAAGCTTTTGTTTCATATCCTTTAATTGCGTAATTATCTTTAATAGTTGCAACAGCACCATTTAAAGGAGAATCTAAATTTTTCTTTTGCTCAATTTTTAAGAGTGATGCAACTGCATTATTTTTATCATTCTTTAGAGATTCAATTGCATTATTATAATCCCCTTTAACAAGTAACTTTCGCATTAGTCTACCACCTTTGTTAATAAAATGTAATCTTGATCCTTGTTTTTGGCATTTTTTAAAATATCTTCCTTAGTAATAGAATTTGTGGTATTGGGAATATCATCACGTAAAAAATCAATTAAATAAGTTTCATTAATATGGGTCATTGGTTTGATATTAGACAAATCAAATTGGTCAAAGAGTTTGATGCTTCTGGTTAATTCATTTCAATTATCTAAAATATTATTGATAACTTCATTATTTGGCTCAAAAAGCAATGATTCAACAATTTGTTTAATTTTTTCGTTATCTATTGTTTTCATATTACTCCTATCATTTTGGTTTATTTGTAAAAAATTCTTTTTTATTTAAATATTTTAAATTACCCGTTAAATTCTGAAATTGTAAGCAAAATGAATGTAACATTAATCGATCATCTGGTTTGCCGCCATATTTTCGATCACCAAAAATGGGTTTTTGTAAATATTTTAAACTAGCTCTTATTTGATGTTTGCGGCCTGTAATTAATTGGGCAATTTTGTCATTATTTTCAAGGTAAAATAGTGTTTGTGCTATTTGAGAATTTGGCAATTTATTTTTGTGTGCTTTCATACGGTGGTGTAATTCATCTTTACTTAAATATAATGATAATTCAAGTTTTTGACCTGGAATTAATTCTAAGTTTGATTTAAATAAGTATTTCTTTACAAAAAACTGATGCTTATCATTTAATTCAACTAATGTAGGATAATTTTTTGCATAAAGCATCAAGCCACTTGTGCTTTTATCTAAACGACCAACATGTGATGGTTTAAAACTATCTAAATGTTGAAAATTTAAATAAGTTAAAACTTGATTGTCTAAAGAATCTTCTTCACCATGAACCACAACTCCTGGCTCTTTATTAATTAATAAAATGTTTTCATCTTCATAAATAATATTTAAATTAACTTTAGTTTTAATTGCAGTTTCTTTCTTAATAACATCAAAAACACCATAAACGATAATATGATCCCCTTCTTTTATCTTTATGGTTTTATCATTTGTTCTTAAATTATTAATCTTGATATCTTTTTTACGAAATAATTTTTCAAGGCGAGATTTATTTAAATTATTCAAATATTTCACCAAGAGTTTGTATAAGGTTCTTCCTTCATCATTTTTTGTTGCAAATATTTCAAACATAATTGCCTCCAATTCTTATAATAATGTATTATACATTATTATCATTAGATTGGCAAAATGTTTCTCAAATAAACAATAATAACTTGGCTTATCGTTTCTTTCTCAATTGAAATATAACCTTGAATTGTATAAATATTATTTGATTCTAAAAATTTCTTTAATTCTTCACTATCTATTAAAATACCTTCATCAGTTAATTTATCTTGTACAATTAGATCAAATTTTTGAATTGAATTATTTATATTAGCATTAAATAAAAAATTATTTTCACTTAGTTTTTCATACGAAATATTTTGAATATATAATTCGTTTTTTAACTTATGAATATGCACGTTATAATATTCATAAGTTTTTAAAAAACTAATTTTATAAAGTAAAAATATAAAAATAGCAAAAATTAAGCAAAGCAGGAAAATACTTAAAGAATATTTCTTAAACAAGTTCATCTAAATTTACCTCATTACTATTTCCATCAAAAATATACCGACTACTATGACTAATTTCAATAACTAATTTGTTTGATAGTAAACTATTTAAACGATTTTTTAAGTCATTATAAGTATTAATACTTAAATTTTCAAAAGCTTCATCAAAAATAATTACATCATAATCACGTAAAAATAATTTAAGCAACTTAATAAATGCCAATTGTCCTTTTGACAAACTGTTAACCTGCTTGTCTAAAAAACAGCTTAAATCCAAATTAACACTTTTTAGAATAATATCTAAATTACTATTTTTTAGCAAATCAATAAATGAGTTTTTGTCATTAATTATTAAATAATCTTTCACAGATAAATGAAGATCGCTACGCTCAGAATTTAAATATAAAATTTGCTCTTTTAAACGTTCATTAAAAAACAAGTATGAAATTTTTTCATTCACAAATATTTCCCCTTTATTAAGGGGTAATAGTCCTGCTAGAAGTTTTGCAATGGTGCTTTTACCCTTACCATTTTTTCCAATAATTTTAACTTTATCTTGCAAGATTAAACGATCAATATTCACAATTGTAGGTAATAAATCTTGATACTTAAATTCAGCATATGTAAGTTGTAATGACTTAATTGTTTCATTAAATTTCGGAATAGTTAATTGATTTTTGGTATTTTTATCAAATATATCAATTGTTTTAATTTTTTGAGAATATTCAATATAAGAATCAAAACTTTGAAAAAACCCTTTAATCGGTCGGATAAATAAATTAATTGATGTTAAAAAATAAATAAAGTTAGAGTATTCCATTCTTTGATTCCAAATTTCATAAACCCCTATTATACTTATAAAAAGATGCAAGGACATTTCAATGATATTTTGAAAACTATTAAGATTGTTGTTGTGAATTTCAAAACTAAGTGATTTATCTTTAAAAGTTTTTGAATTTGTTTGTCAATCGAATAAAATTCTCTTAGTTAAATAATCTTCTTGTGCTTCTTTTAATGATTTTAAATAATTATCTAATTTGGTTTCTAAATGATATGAATTACCTTGAATTTTTAAATAATTTTTTTCATAAATTATTTTTTTAAAATAGCTAATAACTAAAATTAAAATACCAAAACAACATAAAATTAATAATAAAACTAAATTGATATTTCGTAATATTAGCAATGACACACAAAAACCGACACAATTGACGATAAAATTAGGCAAGAAAACTTCTTGAATATTGAGAATATAAAAAAGGTTGCCAAGCCTTGTTTTAATCTCAACATTAGGCATAATATTGAGCATGCCATAATTTTCTTTAGAAAATTTTTCTAAAGTAGCAAAAAGTTGCTGATATGAATAGTTATAAAAATAGTTACGCCTAATTTGGTAACTTAAAGTTTGGATTAAATAAATAAATAAAAAACTTATAAAAATTAATAATGCAATAATTATAACTTCATCTTTTAACTTATATGGAATAATAATATTTAAAATCCGTTTATTAATTCAAGGAACGAGGATGTAAATACCCAATTCAAATAATAATACAAATAGTAATATTATTTTTGTCTTGGAAAGTAAAAACAAACTATAATTGGTATCTTTATTATTACCTTGTTCTTTTATAGTTACACCTGTATGATTAACCAAAGTAGTATCTTTAAGAAATTCAATATATATACCTTTTGTTAGATCAGCAAATTCTGCAGTGGAAATTTTAGTTTTAGTTCCAAGTCCTGGATCATAATAAGTTATATATTTTGCATCTATTTTATTAATCAAAATCATATGGTTATAATTACCAGAACTTATAATAGCTCCAAATGGTAATTCATTGCTGGAAAGTTTACTAATTTCTTCGATGCTTGCTTTATAAGCATTAATGCTATAACCAAATTCTTTAAGCAACATATTATAATTGTTTAAACTAATTCCTTCTTGATTATATTTTGCTTTAAATTTTAATTCGTCAAGGGGAATATCTTCATATTTTTTATAACTTAAATACTCGCGAAATACATATAAAGAGCAATCTCATGGCGAAATTTGTTTTTTATCTTTAAACATATATTTACTAATAAAAATATTAGTAAAAAAGACAAATAAAAAACCAAACCTTTAAAATGGTTTGGTTTTACATTATAATCCTTTCATTGAAACATCTTGTCTTTGTTGAGTAGATGCAGCAAATAGTCCAAATGTAGAAAGTCCTAGTGTAGCAGCAACAACACTACCAGGTCATGCAAAAATTGATGCATTAAATTGTGTAACATTAGTATTGTATAATCTACGAGCAGCAGCAACTTCTCTTTCAAGGTAAACAATTTGTTCAGTTAATGTTTTGTAAGATTCAGAAGCCTTAAGTTCTGGGTAGTTTTCAGAAACAGCCATTAATCTACCAAATACTGAGTTATTTAGACCTTCTAATTCAGTTCTTTGTGCACTTGTTAGATTACTTGATGATCTGAAAGTTCTTAAACGAGCAATTTCAGAAAAAGTATCTTTTTCAAATTGTTTGTGTGATTGTACTACATCATATAACTTAACTAATGTATCAGATCTTTTAGCAAGTTGAACATCAATTGTTGATGCTGATTCATTAATGTAATTTTGTTGTTTTAAATATGCATTTCTTTTAACTAAAAAATATATTGCTGAAAAAATTAATAAACCTAAAACTCAAAATGCAATTTTAGCAGCTGTGCTAGATTGAGCAACTTTCTCACTATTATCTACATATGGGTTAAAACCTTCTTGGTTTTTGTTTTCTCTATTATTATATAAATTTGCCATAATTAATATAAATTATACATAAATTAATTATTTGTCAAACTTTTTATTTTAAATAATGTACGTTTTAATTTTGTTTCTAATTTACTAATATCAGAAGTATCTTGGTTGCCTTGGGCAATACGCTTTTCTAAAGCTTCTTTTTCGGCTAATTGTTTTTCAAGGTCAATTTCTGATAATTTTAAAATATCGTCAGTTATAATATCAATTTTCGAACCATTAGCGTAAACTAGCCCACCACCAATATAATATTTTTCTGAATTTTCATTAGATTCCCACCCAATTGTTAAAGTGCCTATTTCTATATTTGAAAATAAAGGTGATTTATTTGCTTGCAGTCCGATATAACCTGATGAAGTTTTTAATGTCACTATATCTGTCCAACCCTCATAATATATACCACTTGGAACAGTAATTTTTAAATATGTTTGAGCCATTTATTTTGTTTCTAGTGTTTTTTGATATCTAGAAATTACATCGTCAATGCTACCAGCATATCTAAATAATTCTTCAGGATAATCATCAAAATCACCCGATAAGATCATTTTAAAACTTCTAATGGTATCTGATAAAGGAACGTAAACCCCTTTAATACCAGAGAATTTTTCAGCAACTGTAAAAGGTTGAGATAAGAAATTACGAATTCTACGTGCTCTAGCAACTATTGCTTTATCTTCTTCGCTAAGTTCACCCATTCCTAAAATAGCAATAATATCTTGTAACTCTTTAAATCTTTGTAAGATTGAAACAACACCTTGTGATACTTCATAATGTTCTAATCCAACAATTAAAGGATCCAGTAAACGAGATGAAGAATTTAGTGGGTCAATGGCAGGATAAATCCCTAATGATGCAATCGTACGATCTAAAACTGTTTTGGCATCTAAGTGAGTAAAGGTCGTAGCAGGTGCTGGGTCAGTTAAATCATCTGCTGGAACATAAACAGCTTGTACAGATGTAATTGAACCACGATGTGTTGAAGTAATTCTTTCTTGCAAAGCACCCATTTCAGTTGCTAAAGTAGGTTGGTAACCAACAGCAGAAGGCATTCTTCCAAGTAAAGCTGATACTTCCGAACCGGCTTGGGTAAATCTAAAAATATTATCAATAAATAATAAAACATCTTGATTTCGTTTATCTCTAAAATATTCTGCCATAGTTAAACCACTAAGTGCAACACGCATTCTAGCGCCAGGCGATTCATTCATTTGTCCAAAAACTAAAGCTGTTTTATCTAAAACTTCAGCATGTTTCATTTCATGGTATAAATCATTGCCTTCACGGGTTCTTTCGCCAACACCCGCGAAAACAGAAAGTCCATTATGTTGTGTAGATATATTATTAATAAGTTCTTGTACTAAAACAGTTTTTCCAACTCCTGCTCCTCCAAAAAGACCAATTTTTCCACCTTTTACATACGGAATTAATAAGTCAATAACTTTAATACCAGTTTCCAAAATTTCCGAAGATGTTTTTTGTTCTTCGTAACTTGGTGGAGTTGCATGGATTGATGATTTTGGAACATCATTATCAAGTGGTAAATCATCAATTGGATTTCCAAGTACATCAAACATTCTTCCTAAAACTTTTTCACCAACTGGTACTTGAATTGGCATTCCAGTATCTAAAACAGTTAAACCTCTTTGTAATCCATTAATATCACACATTGCGATAGTACGAGCAGTTTCATCGCCAATATGCTGAGCTACTTCAAAGGTATATACTTTGCCTTCAAATTCTGTTTTAAGTGCATTTAGTAGTTTTGGCAACTTTCCTTCTTGGAATCTCACATCAACAACAGGACCTAAAATTTGAACTATTGTACCTTCGTTTCTAACCATAAAAACTCCTTTTTTTAAGTAGCATCTGCTCCTGAAACAATTTCAGTAATTTCTTGTGTAATTAAACTTTGACGCTGTCTATTAAATTCTAGTTGCAGATTTTGAATTAATTCTCCAGCATTATTAGTGGCATTTTCCATTGCATTACGCCTCGATGCAATTTCAGAAATTTTTGAACTAAACCCATGATTATATAATGTACTAGTTAAAAACAGTGGAACTGATTTAACAAGCACAGTTTCTGCATTTGGTTCAAACTCAATTAATTGTGATATTTTTGAACCAATCTTCTTTTTATCAATAACAAATGGAAATAATTGTAAATTTCGTGCTTCTTGTACTAAATTATTGATAAATTCTGTATATAAAAGATTTATAGCAGAAACTTTATTTTCTAAATACAAATCAAGTGAAACCTTAATAATTGTTGAACTTATATCATAACTTAATGAATCCCCAACATTACCAATAAACTTAATCACTTGATCCTTTAATTTAGAATTTTTTAATAAAACTACCCCCTTATCTCCGAGCACAATAATTTTATCTTCGGGTTTAATTTGTTCTTTAAGCAAATTAATAATATTGTAATTATATGATCCACAAAGTCCTAAATCGCTTGTAATAACAATATATAATTTGCCTTGTGCACTATTTTTAGGAAAAATTGAATACAGCTTACGAGGATCAACATTGTTAATCAAATCATTAAAGATATTTTTTAAAGTAGTTTGGTATGAATTTATACTAAAAAATTCATTTCTAAGGCGACGTAATTTTGAAGTTGACACTAGCTCCATAGCATTAGTGATTTTTTCTGTACTTTTTATAACATTAATACGGTTTTTTAATCCATTTAAGTTAGGCATTATTTGTACCTATATATTTTTTGGGCAATGATTCAAATTGTTTTTCATCATAGTTTGGAATAATTGAAATAATTGCTTTCACAATACGAACTAAATTTTGTTCAATAGCTGCATATGTTTCCTGTGATAAGATGCCAGTTGTTAAAATATCATTAGCAATATCAATTCCGCTTTGATCATGGGTAACTCAATCAATTACATTATCACGATATGATGTTATTTTATCAAAAGGTAGAGGGTTAATGATACGTTCTTTAACCCCAATTAATAATATTACTTGAATATAAGAGGGCAACAAAAAGTATTGATCTTGTTTTAAAAGGCGGTATACTTTTGCACCATGATCTAAAATTGATTTAGTTGAATTATCTAAACCAGAACCAAATTGAGCAAATGCTTGCATTTCATTATATTGAGCTAGTTCTAGTTTTAAAGAACCAACAACTTGTTTCATTGCCTTAGTTTGAGCAGCAGATCCAACCCTAGAGACTGAAAATCCAATATCAACAGCAGGGCGCTGACCTGCATTGAATAACGATTCTTTAGTAAAAATTTGTCCATCAGTAATCGAAATAACATTTGTAGGTATATATGCACTTATATCCCCTTGCTGAGTTTCTATAATTGGCAATGCAGTTATTGAACCTCCGCCATATTGTGAGTTTAAGCGAGCAGCTCTTTCTAAAAGTTGTGAATGCAAGTAAAAAACGTCCCCAGGGTAGGCCTCGCGTCCAGGTGGGCGGCGTAATAATAATGATAAAGTACGATAAGCAATCGCATGTTTAGATAAATCGTCATACACGATTAAAACGTCTTGTCCTTGCTTCATTCATTCTTCAGCAATGGTTGCTCCCGTATATGGTGCAATATATTGTTTTGGAGCTAATTCACTAGCACCAGCAACAACTATTGTTGTATATTCTAAGGCGCCTGCATCAGAAAGTTTCTGTACAATTTGTGCAACAGTCGAATTCTTTTGTCCGATTGCAACATATACACATTTTACATTTTTACCTTTTTGATTAATAATTGTGTCAATTGCAATTGAGGTTTTACCTGTTTGGCGATCACCAATAATTAATTCACGTTGTCCTTTGCCAATTGGAATCATAGCATCAATTGCTAAAATACCAGTTTCTAAAGGTTGATTTACTTCTTTACGCGTCATAACTCCTGAAGCAGTTTTAAATATTTCAGAAGTGTGGTTGTTGTTAATTGGTGCTTTACCATCTAAAGGCATACCTAATGCATCAATAACACGGCTCAGCATTTGGTCCCCAACTGGAACAGAAATGACTTGACCTGTACGGGATACAACATCACCTTCAGATACAGAATAAGCATCACCTAATAAAGCAATCCCCACAGTTTCATCCTCTAAATTTAAAGCCAGACCATAAATACCATTGCCAAAACGTACTAATTCAGAATACCTGACTTTTTCTAGTCCAGAAACTATTGCAATTCCATCACCAACTGAAACAACACGTCCGACTTCAGAACGATCAACTTTTGATCCTAAGTTTTTAATACGCTCTTTAATAATTTGTGAAATTTCATCTAATTTAAGAGGCATTATACCTCCTCTCTATTTCAAATAATTTGATTTTTTAGTTTTTGTAATTCTCTTTTATAGTTAAGTTCTAAAACCTCAGTGCGCGATACAATTTTAAAACCACTGATTAAGCTTTTATCAATATGGTTTGTAATTTTTATTGCACGCCTCGTGGTTTTTTGTAATTTTTCCTTAATTTCTTGTAATTGTTCATTATTTAAAGGAAAGGCCGAAATAACATCAATATACCTTATTTTTAAATGATGGTTTGATAGTTTTAAATATTCTATAATAATATTTTTTAAAATATTGACAGCTTTCCGTTGTACGATTACTTTTAGAGAATTAAGAATTATTCAATTAAAACCAGCAAAAGCTAAATCAATTGTTTTTAAACGTTCAGTTTCTGGAACACCATCATTTTTTAAATAATCAATAAATTCAGGATTTTGATTTAAGAATTCTTTAAGTAATTCAAAATATGGTTCGAGTTCTACAAATCTATCATCTTCTAAAACTAAATCAAAAATGGCAATAGCATATGCAGATGTATGAGTTTTACGAAACATTATAGTTCCTCAACATCTTTATCAGTATTTAAATATTGATTAATAATTTGATCTTGTGTAGTTTGTGTGATTTCTCTTTTGAGAATTTTTTCGGCTAACTCAGTTGCAATTTCTACAACATACCTACGTGAATTAAAGTCGAATTGTTTCTTTTGGTTTTCAATATCAATATTTGTTTCCTCTAATAATCGTTTTGACTCAGTCTTAGCACTATTTAAATATACTTCAGCTGTTTTTTCAGCTTTAATTTTTGCTTTAGAAATGATTTGTTCTGCTTGAATATGTGCATTTTTTAAACTTTGATTGGCTTCATTAAGTTTTAAAATGCTTTCTTGTTTTTGTTGTATTGAATCATCAATATTACTTTGAATAAATTGTTCACGTTCTTTCATTAATTTCTTAATTGGTTTATAAACTAAATAAAAAAGTAAACTACATACAATTATAAAAGCAAGAATTGTCGCAATCATTAAGGGTATACTTGGAAAGAGACCTGCAAAAAGGTCTTTAAATCTAGTTCCAAATTGTTCATTTACACTTGCTGATTGTTGTGCTTCACTATAATAAACCATTATTTAACCAACTATTTAGTAAATAAAATAATTAAGGCAATTAATAAAGAATAAATTGCAGTTGTCTCGGCAATACCAGCGCCTATAATAAGCATCAATCTAATTTTAGATTCAGCCTCAGGGTTACGACCAACAGCTTCACAAGCTTTTCCTGCTGCATATCCTTGGCCAATTCCAGCACCTAAGCAACCAATTGCAGCAATACCTGCACCAACACCTAATAATCCAGCACTAACACTTGAAGTTGATGCATTATTATTTGCAACTTGTGTTGCACTTTGAGTTGCCTCTTGTAATAAAGTTGTTACTTCTAACATAATAATCTCCTAATAAATTGCTTCTGTTTTTCTTCTAGTTCAATCCCTAAAAGATAATTTTCTACTTGTAGTTTGTTTTTTTGGTTTAATATCACTTGCTTCAGACACTCAATAAACTGAGGTTAATAAAGCAAAAATAAATGCCTGTAGCGTAGAACCAAAAATATCAAAATAAAAATGAAAGAATGGTGTAATAATAAGTGAAAAGAAATATAATTCTTGTCCATATCCAACTGAAAAAACTTTTTGTCACATAATTCCGCCAGAAACATAGGACATGGCTAAAATAGCAGCACCACCAATAATATTTCCATAGATCCGAAAACTTAATGAAACTAAGATAGATAACTTACCAATTAATTCAGTTGGAATTAATAATTTTGCATAAAATTTTCATTTACTATAAATAGTTCCAATAATAAGAACCCCAAACCATGTTAAAATAGCTAAAGAAAATGGAACAGAAAATGAGGTAACAATTGGTTCTAGTCCAAAGACAACAACACCATTCCCTATTAATAAAAAAGTTCCTAAACTTAAGATGTAAAATCTTGCAATTTTTAAATTATCTCCAGGGCCAGCAACAGCCTCATAAGTTTTCTCAATTGAACCCACGTAAGCTTCAGCAATTAAAACTATGCCTTTAGAAGCTTTTTGTGGATTTGTCTTTTTAACTTTTATATAGATTCAAACTGACAAAATTAGAACAATTATGACAGTTACAAACAATGAAACTAACTGCGGTTGACGTCAATTAAATAATGAATTTTTGATGTTTTCCATTCGTCACCTTTCTTTTAATTAAAATTACATGCACTATAATAGCAATTGCACTTAATGATAAACATGATATAAAACTAAATAAATTAATACGTCCATGAGCTCAATGCATGTTTGTATCTCCTAAATGAATTTGGTTTATCAATTTCATCAAATAAATCATTAAAAATAATAAACTAAAAAAAAACAACATTTTTAAGGGTAAAAGAAAATAGTAAATCTTTCTTCTCTGTAAAAATAATGATGTATAAATTAAAGCTGTTATCTTAAATAATAAATAAGATACTAATGATCCGAGGATAAACCCTAATGTAAGGTTAATTTTAAAAAATTCTATGATACTAAATACAAAACCAAGAAATAGAAATAGAATTCAAAAGATGAATTCAAATTTATTTCAAAATTGAATCATGCTTTTACTCATAATGTGCTTTGCTCCTATAATTTTAATACTTTTTAATAATTACATAATAACAAATTTATATTTTTTTAATATTGTTTTTTGGAAAAGTCACTTGCGAGATATTAACAAAATAATTGCGTTTTAATTTTAACATAAATTTTACATAAAAAATGTATGCGAAAACAGAAAACACGGCAGTGTTTTCTCGTTAGTTTTGCTTACTTTTGCCAAAAGTAAGGCCCCTTTGATTGCAATCAAAGGCGGGGGATTAAAAATTTCTTAGGTTATCTTATATTGCCGTACAACTTGCCGATAGTTATTTATTTTATCCATCATATAATCAATTTCTTGCTGAGAGTATTTATCTAGACTTTTTCCTTTGGGAATGTAATACCTAATTAAGCGGTGCATATTTTCTATTGAACCTTTTTGTCATGAACTATATGGTTGGCATTTAAATAATCTTTCAGTTGGAATGACCTGGTGCAATAAGACATTTTCACTACCATTATCAACTGTTAAAGTTTTAATCTCTAAGTTATGTTTCTTGATTAGTTTTAGAAGAGTTTGTTTTATAGCTTTGGAGTTGCGTTTTGAAAGCATAGCATAAGACATTCTGGTTTGCCGTTCGATCATGGTCACAATACAATAGGTATCATTGATTTTACCAATAACGGTGTCTAATTCAAAATGGCCGTGTTCAGTGCGATCATTAATATAAGCTGGACGTTTTGAAATTTCTGTAGCATATTTTAATGTTTTAGGTTTAGTTTGCTTCTTGTTGCTTATGCCATATTTGCCTTCAGATTTTTTAACAATATGGTCAAAATCAAGGAAATAAGGGTATTTTTTAATTATTTTATAAATTGTACTAGCTGAAGGAGCAAATTCATCAGGGGAGAATTTTTTAAAAGAATTAACAAGATAGGTAACTGATTTCTTAACTTCTTTTTGCTGCAAATTCTTTTTGTTTGTTTTTTGGAAAAGTCACTTGCGAGATATTAACAAAATAATTGCGTTTTAATTTTAACATAATTTTTAGATAAAAAAATGTATGAGAAAACAGAAAACACGGCAGTGTTTTCTCGTCGGTTTTGCTTACTTTTGTCAAAAGTAAGGCCCCTTTGATTGCAATCAAAGGCGGGGGATTAAAAAAATTTTAGATTATCTTATATTTCCGGACAACTTGTCGATAGTTATTTATTTTTTCCATCATATAATCAATTTCTTGCTGAGAGTATTTATCTAAGCTTTTTCCTTTGGGAATGTAATACCTAATTAAGCGGTGCATATTTTCTATTGAACCTTTTTGTCATGAACTATATGGTTGGCATTTAAATAATCTTTCAGTTGGAATTACCTGGTGCAATAAGACATTTTCACTACCATTGTCAACAGTTAAAGTTTTAATGTCTAAGTTATGTTTCTTGATTAGTTTGACAAGAGTTTGTTTTATAGCTGTGGAGTTACGTTTTGAGAGCATAGCATAAGACATTCTGGTTTGCCGTTCAATTATCGTCACAATACAATATGTATCATTGATTTTACCAATAACGGTGTCTAATTCAAAATGGCCGTGTTCAGAGCGATCATTAATATAAGCTGGACGTTTCGAAATTTCTGTAGCATATTTTAATGTTTTAGGTTTGGTTTGCTTCTTGTTCCTTATGCCATATTTACCTTCAGATTTTTTAACAATATGGTCAAAATCAAGGAAATAAGGGTATTTTTTGATTATTTTATAAATTGTACTAGGTGAAGGAGCAAATTCATCAGGGGATAATTTTTTAAAAGAATTAACAAGATAGGTAACTGATTTCTTAACTTCTTTTTGCTGCAAATTCTTTTTATTTCTATTTTTATTGTATGTATTAAGTTCACTATACCAATATTTTCTGTAGGCCTTTCATTTGTCTTTAATTGCATCACTTACAAAAAAGAGTCGTGAAAATGAATAGCCTAATAAATGTTCGTATAGCTTGGTGAAATTAAGGGTTTTAACCCGCATTACTCTTTTTGAACACTTAGGACAAACATAGCGATTGTGTTTATCTAAACTAAGTGGTCTGCGATTTGTAATAATTTGGATTTTACTTTTTATACTTCGAATGTCTCTGTTAAAAATTTTGGCTACTTCTTGGATTGAGAAGCCTTCAGAAAGTTCTTGTAAAATATTATAAAGTTGTTCTAGATCGATTTGATCTGATCGTAATTTTCGTTGTGTCCCAAGAGCTCCTTGCATTTTCAAGATAGTATTATGATTCTCTTCGATTTTAAAATGTTGATATTTATTTTCTTTTCGATATTTGTCAAAAACACAAATATATTTTTCTAAATTTTTCATATAATTTTAAAGTCTCCTTTCATTTTTTTAAAATTTATTAATACAACTATTTTATTACAAGGCAGACAAAAACAATGTCACATGCAAAAAAACTTGCATGTGACATTTCCAATTAATAATTTTTTTAATAATAAAATTAATTAATAATTTAACACTAAAAATCAACTTTAAAATAGGTAATTTTTATAAGTAAGTTAATTCCCTGTTACTATTTTAATACTATAATCTTAAATACATGTATAATATTTTTATGAATCTAGTTAATTTAAGAAAAAAAGAAAATCAAATACAACAACTAATTGCAAGTATTCTTGCATATGATTTAGATAATGTAAATATTTATGATCCAGTAGTTATGGAAGCAAAATTATCCTCAGATCTAGGTCTTGTTAAAGTATTTGTAACTTTAGCAAAAAGCGAGCAAAAAGGAATTATTGCCCTAAATAATGCTTCTGGTTACGTTCGCAAATTGTTATCTCAAACATTAGACTGAAGAAAAGTGCCAGAGGTAAGGTTTTATTTAGATACGGTTTCTAAAACTGGTAGTGAAATTGATAAAATATTACAAGAACTAAAAAAAGAAAATAAAAATTAAGAAAAGTTAACATTTAATGTTAACTTTTCTCTTATTGAATTGAAATAAATATTTTAATTTGTCTTGGCATGAGGAATAGTAACTGTTTGAGTATGACTTTGACCATTATGTTCATAAGTAACTGTTAATGTTCTGTTTCCTTCATCATAAATAGCGATTAGTTTTTTACTATTTTTAGTATATTTCTTTTCAAATTCTCCTTCGCTACCATCTTTTACATAAAAAACAGCATTAGTTCCCCCAGAGCTGGCAATTGAAAAGAATTTTTTAGTGCTTTTCTTACCTTTATATCATTGTAATTGCACCTCTTTGTTTTTTTCATATTTCGGTTTATACTGTGTTTTTACTTTATATGTATTTAACATATCATCAAATGTTTTCCCAAAATTCTCTTCAGTATTTAAAATTAATAAATCCAAATTATTTGTTTGGTTAGTATTTGAATCAGAAGATTTGTTTTCTGGGATTGATTCTTTATTCGTTTCCTCGTTTTTTATATTTTGTGTATCACCTGATGATTGCCCGTCTTGTTTTTCCGTAGATTCACTAGTTGTTGCACTATTTGAACGGGTTGAACTAGTTTGATTGTTTGTGCTTGTGCTGTCAGATTGTGAAGCTGAGCCGCCTGTGCTAGATCCTACAGAATCTTGTTCTGTTTGTGTTGATGTATCTGGTGTAGCTTCACTTGTAGATCCAGAACCAAAATTGCCTTGATTAGTTTTGCTAGTTTCAGAGTTTGCTTGTTCACTACCATTTGATGCATCAGAATTATCGGTGCTTCCAGTTGAGTCTTGAGTGCCAGGAGTTTGGACTTCTTGTTGTGCATTATTTTTCTCTTTATTATCAGTTGTTTCAGAATTCTCACTTAATTTATTCTTTTTAGTTTCTCCTTCATTTGTTTTTGTCGAACCATCTTCTTGTATATCAGATTCTCCGCTAATGGGTGGTATAAGTTGTGTTTCATCGGCTTTTTTAGATTTATCTTCACTAGTTAATGCATTATCAGAAAATTCTGTATTATTTGGAATTTCAAAATTTTGTGTGATTTCTTGATCACCAATGCGATATGTTATTGTTAAAATTCTAGTTGTTTCATCATATATTGATGGAATTTTTTGATCTTTTTTCCAAGGTGCTACAACTCCTTCTTTTACATATAAAACACCATTTTTACCTCTTGAAGCAGTAATAGAAAGGAATGGTATTCGCCTTTTTGTTGTAACAGTATACCATTGCAAGGTAATAATTTTATCTTGCTCAAATTTTGTTTTGTTTGAACTTTTTGACTTATATTGAGCTAACATATCATCAAAAATTTTACCAAAGTTTTGATCCTTGTTGTTTAAAAACAATATTCCTTGGTTAGTTTGCTCGTTATTTTTTGAATCAATGGTACCTTTATTTTTACCATCTAAACCTTGACCAGTATTTTCACGGTTTTCGTTAGTTTCTCTAGAATCAGTAGCTTCATCTTCTTTTTGAATTGGCGGTTCTGTTTTATCTTTACTATTATTTTTGTTATCATCTTTTGGTGCTGGCGTTTTATTATCCAGTTGGCGGTCTTTATTTTGATCCTTAGGTTGCTTAGGTTTTTGACGTTTTGGAATAATAAATTCTCTTGTATAGTTTTTATCACCCATTTGGTATGTTAATATTAATGATCTTGTTTCTTCATTAAAAGTTGCATTTACAATATAACCGTTTTCTCATCCTGTTGTCTTACCTTCTTTAACATAAAATAAGGCATATTTCTCATTTGAATTATCAAATGATAAATAAGGTTTAGAACGGCTTTGGTTTTTTCCGTATCATTTTAATTGAATTTCTTTTTTATTTTGGTTTTTTTCTTTGTTTTTAGTGTTTTTTATATACCCTTCGATCATATTATCAAATACATCACCAATATTTCCACCCATATCATTTAAAACTAGTAATTCATGTGCAGTTGAATCTTCTGATTCAACTGCGTTTTTGTTTTCTGTTTGATTGTCTTGATTATTTTTTGGTTCTGGTGATTTATCACTAGAATTTTCGCTACTATTATTTTTAGGTGTTGTATTTTCTTGTTTAGTTTGGGTTGTTTTAAATTCAAAAATTTGACTAAAAACTTCTTTTGAATAAATAAATTTGTCTCCATCTTTTGTTGCATATTTATAGTAAATTATTAATTTATCATCCTTAATTTCATAAGTAATTAGATAATTGGGTTCAGTTTGATTTCTATGATTTACAATAAAATAGTTGTTATTTGGATTATTAGCTCTAAAAACGGTTGTGGTTTCGTAATCTACATCAGCCCAATCAAACTCTTGATCTTTATCTCATGCAATGATAGATTTTTGGTATGTACTATAAAATAATTTTTGTTGGTTTGATACCACCTGTGATAAAAGATTATTATCACTTAAGGTAAATAAATTACGATTATCTTTCCCATATTTGTCTAACTCGTTTTGGATGTTTTGAGTAGTATTTTCAGAATCATTTTGATCATCTTTAAGTTTTCTATCTATATTTGTTACGCTATTACAACTTACAACAAAACCAATTGGCGCAAGTGCTAAGGTTAACTTTAAAAAGTGCTTTTTCATTGTTTCATTCCTCCCGTTTAAATAAGTATAGTTTCAAACTTAAAACAAAAGAAATAAAAACTTAGAAAAAATGGAATAAAAAATATTTGTTCAGCATTGTGGCAATTTTCCAGAATATACCATATTAATTTTATTATTTATTTGGAAAACAAACCTATCTAGATTATAATTGAAAGTTTTTAAAAATACCTTGACAAGTGCCAAGGTTCTTAATTGTATTGCAATTTTTGTTTATATGTGTCTTTTGTAAGATCTTTGATAAATTCAGTTAATAAATCAATTGTTGCTTGAATATCAACTAAAGATGAAACACCAATAGGGCTATGAAGATATCTTTGAGGAATTGAAATAGTCATTACAGCCGCTCCACCTGGTGCAAATTGTAATTCAGCAGCATCAGTTCCACCGCCACCAGCAACATATTTATAAGCTGGAATATTTTTCTCTTTAGAAATTTCAAATAAATATTTAATTAATTTTGGATCTGGTAACGTTCCTCCATCTTTAACTAAAATACTTACACCTTTTCCTAATACTGGTGTACCTTCTTTGGCGCCAGTTGTATCATGTGCGGCGCCAGTGTCTAAGGCAAAGGCAATATCAGGGTTAATAAGTTGTACAGCAGTCCTTGCTCCTCTAGTTCCAACTTCTTCTTGAACTGTACCTACTAAATATACATCGCATTCTAATTCTAAATCTACAATATTATTAGCAATAAATTCTAGTGCTGTAACACCAGCGCGGTTATCCATTGCTTTACCACCTACTAAATTATTAGCTAAGTTAATTGTCTCACCAGTCATTAAAATTTGATCACCAATATTAATGTTATTGTCTTGAACTTCTTGTTTAGTTTTAAATCCTAAATCAACATATAATTCATCATTAGTCATGGCTGATTTATACTTTTCATTAGTAATAATGTGAATGCTTGTATGCCCAAAGACTCCAGTAAATCTTTGGTTAGTTTCTGATGATATAACAATAGCTTTTGTTCCAATCACTGTGGAAGGTCAAATTCCTCCAATTGGTGTTACCATTAAATTTCCATTATCTTTAATACTACGTATCATATAGCCAACCTCATCCATATGGGCTGCAATCATTACTTTAGGTACATTTGGTTTATTTGATTTTTTATAAAAAATCACTGAACCAAGTTTGTCTCGTGAAATTTTAAACGTTCCAGGTTTAATTCCTGATTTTAAGCTATTCACAATAGTTTCTTCAAATCGAGAAATTCCTGATAGTTCCATATAATGTTTTAAACGTTCAAATAATATTTGATATTTAATATCCATTTTACCTCCTATTATGTAAAAATAATTAAAAAGCTGATTTATAATCAGCTATATATAATTTATTTGGTGCCTTAGACAGGACTTGAACCTGCACGGATTGCTCCAGCGGATTTTGAGTCCGCAGCGTCTACCATTCCACCACTAAGGCAAAATTAAAGCAAATTAGTAATTGCTATATAATCTTTTATAGTTTTTTTGATTCTTAAAAAAGTAAGCTTCAAATAACTCATTATAATTATACCCTAACATTTCAAAACAACCTAATGCTATTTCAAAAGAAATTTGAATATTTTCTTGACTAGGACTTTTTAAAATATCACTAATATTTATAAATAAATTTTTGAACTGTAAGTTTAGATCATTATACTCATTAACCTTTGGAGTCAAAGTATATGGAACGTTATGTTGGTATGATAAACTAATAAAAAAATGAAGCAAGTCCACAAATTCTTCTAAAATTTTGTGTTTTGAAATATTTTTATTTTGTTTTCAATATTTAAAGGATTGAACTTCATTAACAAATTCACCAGCCTCAACTATTAGAGCAAGAGTACGCTGCAAGATAATTTCTTTTTTATTTAAATTAGGTGATAAAGATTCTTGTTTTTTTTCGATCTTTTCATCTAATTTTTTTTGCATTTCAAATAATTGAATCAAATTCATAAGTTAACTTTATTATACTATTTTTGTGAATTTTCATAATATATTTTTATATGAGTGTTGGAACGTGTCCAATGACAACTATTTAGGCCCATATATAAATCCCATGGAAAGTGAACTAATTTAATTAAAATATGGTATAAATTATTTATGAGAATCAAACATAACATAGATAAGTACAAAAACTTAACAAACTACGAACTAAAAAAATAGCAATCTCTCATATTAATTGCTGCTAATATTGAAAAATCTTTATCTCAACTTAGTTTAATTACAAACCTTAGTGTATCAACTGTAAAAAGATATAAAAAAATAATAAAAAGTAATCAAGAAATTGACATCAGTCATAAAAATAAAAATCAACAAAGAAGTTGCAAAGTTACAGATTCAGAAATTGAATTAGTGTTTAAAGATTATTTAAAAACATGTGAAATTATTTTAAATAGCATTCTAACAAATAACCGACTTTCGTTTAAAAGTTATTATTATTCAGAATATGGTTCTTTTATAAGGCAAAAAATTTCTTACAAAACTTTGGTAAGAAGATTCAACCAATTAGGATTATTTAATATACATACAACCAAAAGAGGAAGAAAAATAGCAAAATTATCAAAGAAGAAAACTTCACAAGAGACAACATTGCTATTAAAAAAATATTATAAACAAATTAAACAAAATGAAAAACAAAGACAAGTTTTGGGTCTAAAGAAAAATTTAGAATTTGGTGAAATTGTTGAAATCGATGCTCAGCTTGAACCATATTTAAAAAATAATAAACCATTCTATCTTTATCATGCAATTGATGTTGCCACTGGAACATTATTAGCAGCATGATTTGAAGAACAAGAAACAACATTAGGATATCAAAGACTGTTAGAAATAGTATTTAAGAAATATGGATTTCCAAAGAAAATTTATACTGATAAAAGAAGAACTTTTTGGGGAAACGAAAACACACAAACAATTTTTGAAAAAGATTTAAATAAAAAAGGAATAGAAGTACTCAGTTCATCTAATCCCAAACATAAACCACACGTTGAGAGATCTTTTAGAACATCATTAGATCAATACCCATTATTAATTCATGAAAACGGATATAAAGATATTAATGATTTAAAGCAAAATAACGAAGTATTTCAAAATTATTACAACACGAGGAATAAAAAAATAATTTCTAAACATAATGTCTTTCAAAAAGAAGGAAAGAAAAACGGCAATTGAGCCGTTGATTTAGAGATTAATAGAAAAGTTTTAAATGGTGTTGTTAGATACCAAGGTAAAAACCTTGCAGCTTTCGATATGCATGACAAAAGGATTATATTTCCTTATAATTCTGATGTTGTGTTAGTACATTCTTCTGATGATAATTTGTATTTTAAATATAATGGAAAAAAATACTTTGCCAAAGAACCTAATGGAAAATATCTAAGCTTTACAGAAATGTGAGCTCTTGAGAAAGGTTTAGATTATTCTATCCCTGCCGTTGGAAAACTAGCATTTATCCATAAGAAAACAAACTCATTTTTTAAAACTCTTGAATTATACATCTCAAAGTTTAATAGTGTCTCTGTGAATGCACAAGGAAATAACCTTGAAGCCAATAAGATTATGGCCGAGTATTTAGAGATACTTCGAACATTACACAGAAGCATCAATGATGAAATAAAAATTGATGCATATTAATTTTAATATTTTTTAATAAAAAAGAAAATAATAAAAATAGAAAACACGGGACGTGTTTTCTGGGAGTTTTGCTTACTTTTTCAAAAGTAAGGCCCCTTTGATTGCAATCAAAGGCGGGGGGTTTAAAAATCTTTTTGTTTCATTTTGAAATTTTATAGTTAATTTAACAATATACATAATTATGTCTTGATTTTTTAGACAGTAAAAATATCAAAAAATATATAAATTTTCCAATTTAGTTGCAAAAGAAGAAAAAATTTTTTTCTTTGTTTTTTCATTATTTTTTTTTGGAACAAAAGCATCATAATATAAATCAAAAAATAAAAAAATGATTAACCCCAACAGTCTGGGCAGAAAATTAAAAATGTAGTTCAAAAAAGTAGTTATTCTACATTAGGCTTGTAAACAATTTTTAAAAATTTTTGTGTTTGTTTTTTGGAAAAGTCGTTTGCGAGTTATTAACAAAATAATTATGCTTTAATTTTATCATAATTTTTTACTTAAAAAAGATATGGGAAAATAGAAAACACTTAGTGTTTTCTCGTTTGTTTTGCTTACTTTTGTCAAAAGTAAGGCACCTTTAATTGCTATTAAGGGTGGGGAGATTAAAAATATTTTGGTTTGCTTTGGTGTTTCACCAAACGAAAGTCCTGCTTGGCTTCATTTGATTACTTGTTCTTTGTTAGTTTGTTGGAACATAACTATGCTCCTTCCAAGCCTCAATGGACAAGTAACTATAAAACTGCTCATTTTCAGGCAATAAAAAAGAGTCATAGCGGTTAAGCTACAACTCAATTTTGAAATCAACTTAATTTTTGCTACCATTTCCTTGATAACTGCTGTTATTCGGATTATGCTGATTTGCATAATGATTTAATTGCTGCTTAGTGTGTGTATTACTAGAAACTTTGTGTCCTTTTGACATTTTATAACCTCCTATTATTCTTGTTCATATATTTCATATTTATTTCTTGTGCCTCTGACACGCTTGGCTAGATATCTAGTGCCATTTGCCGCCCAATGAGGAAATAAATCATCTTTTTCTTCATTGGTATCACGATGGCAAATTATAATGTTTTCTAGAATATCGCTTCCGCCTTTGGCAAGTGGTCTAATATGGTCTATAGTTGGAAAAAACTTGCTATCTGGATTACCACAAGCCGACTTTTTTATAAGCCTCCCTGCGTAATCTTCAAGCTCAGTTCTATTTCCAAATACCTTATTTCACACTTCGATAGTATTGTACTTTGACATTTTGATTACCTCCATTAATTTTCAAGGAGTTCATTATTCATTACTAAATGGTTTTTAATATCAATGATTTTATTATGAATCTCATTTAACTTTTCAATTTTCGCTTGGATTTCAACATCCTTTGATTTAACGTCAACTCGGATAATATTTGTTGCTACTACATCACAATGATCTCTATAGTTAAAAAAATCGAAAGTTATGATATCCTTTTCTTCACTTATATGATAATATCTCAAAACATCGGCTATTACGTCTTGAAAACTCCTATTTACATGTGGATTTTTTTCAATTAGTTGAGCCACTTTAAGAATCTCATTTTTTAGAGCGGTATAAGTGTTTTTGTTATGTGAAATTGCCACATCAAGTAGCATTGATGCTTTACTATTACACATTTTTACAGCATGAATAATGAGTTTATCAAAGAAAGGATATAACCATAAAAATTTTCTCTCTTCTTTCCGATACGACACCACCACATACTCTTCACAAAAATAACTGATAACTTTTTTAGACTTCGATTGTAAAATCACATCAATGAATGTTTCGTCATAATAATCGCCAAAATTAAGTTCTCTTGGACAATATCTAAACATATAGGTAGACATGGTATGTTGAGGAGGTATTTCTCTTGCCCTCATTTTCTCCAACACATCACAATCACCATTTTCTAAAGCCATTGAAATAATTTGAGTTCTCAGAATCTTGTTTTCGTAAAATGCATCCTCAAGGGTTTTTGCTTCGTATGGTCTTGTTTTTATGGATGTTCCAGCACCAAAATTAAAGTCACCATTCCAGCTTTCGTCTGAAATTAAAGCTATATAACCATTTTCTATTAAAAACTTAATAAAACCATAATTTTTGAATTCAATAGCGTAGTCAACAACCGTTTTACCAAATTCATCTGCATATGCTGCAATACAGTCCTCTCGATTAATATATTCAATCCAATCTTGTTTATTTTTTGAAAAGGCTATATTGTAGTTGGTTCGTCTATTAATTATTGGTGTAAAATATGATCCTGCACTAAGCATTTGTTCACAAGATACATCTAACAGCCTAGAGAATATTGGCAAGTCGTAAGTTTGAATACCTTTTTTTCCTTTGAGTATTTGTGAAAGCCTATTTGTCATTTTTCTTATTTCACCACTACGCAAGTCTTCTGGATCTACCGCCAAATCAACATAAGCTTTACAAAACTGCCTATCTGAAGGATATTTTGATGAAATTAACTTTTTTAAATAAGCACCAATTTCTTTATTTGATCTAAGTTTAAACATGCTATTCAACTCCTTGTATGAATATTATATCATTATCAACTTTTTCTGTGTATCCAGTTATCGTGTACATTAAAAGCATACACTTTTTTGTTACTAATAATTATATACACTTTTGGTGTATATGTCAATCATTTTGGACCAAAAAGAAAAAGCCTACCCAGGATGTTACTCCCAAGTAGGGTAGTTCTTATTTACTATTCTTTAAGATATTAATTGTTGCCTCCAGCTGCGTATTAAGTCAATTCTCAAGGTCACGATAGTTCTTGGTTATGTATTCTTGATACCGTCAATCATTTGAACAAGTGCCTCTACTTTACCTTTGTAAAGGCGATTTTTTGGCTTTCTAGGTCAAATGTGCCGCTCTTCTTATGAATGTCCACATAAGTTTGAAAGATGCTTCTATCAGCATTCATGACAATTTTGCTGGATACGGTAAGCTGAATTTTACCATTCCATCTTTACAGAGTTAAATTTATTAATCAGTTCTTTATTTTATTTATAGATAAAAGCCAACAAATATTGTTGGCATTTCCCTATATTATTCGTTAAAATGTTTCTTAAATTTGCCATTATACCATTCTAATAATACTCTTTGAAAATTTAATAAATATTCTAATTCAGATTCTGATTCTCTATATTCAACACTAACTCTTTTAACTGAAACTGTTTTATCTTTTGGTAAACTAAAAACGGCTCAAGTTGTATATGGAATTACATCAGTTGTTACCCATCTACGTAATACGTCATCAATTATATTTAATTCTATAGAATTATCTGATTCAAATGGTACCATATGATAATATTCAAAAGCTGTATGCGGATCATCATCATCAATATAAATATCATTGGTTTTTAAAAATTCATATACATCTTGATTTTTAAGAAATATTTTTTGAAATTCTTCTTTGATTTCTGTTTCACTTATTATTAAATCATCACGATTATTTAATTCTTGGAACCTTTTAATAATTATTTGGTCAAATTCTTCTTTAGTTTGAATTTTAGTTCAATTGGCAACTTTTTTGCTTGCATCAACTGGTTGGAAAAAATTCATATTTAACATATAGTAAGGGCCACCAAGAATTTTATCTCCATTAAATGAAGTTGTCGGGGTATTAAAAACGTTTATTGTGACAAGATCTTTAAATTTAGGTTCAAGTTTATCATAAATCTTTTGAATTTCTTCTTGTGCTTTTCATTTAGGTTCCTGACTCTTTCTAAATGCAGCGAAAAAAGGATCATTTATTGGTTCAGGATCCCAAGGGTTAGTTGGTTTTTGTGGAGTTTCTCCGCTATTACAAGATACAGTGGCAAATGTTGCAATAGGCAAAATTGATAATGAAATACTTAAAAATAGTTTCTTTCTTGTGGTCATGGTACATCCTTTATAATAGTTATTATATCGAATTAAAAATGCTTATATTTTAATTATATAATAATTTTAGGATAAATATTACTTACAATTCAATAATAAATTTGCAATACTTAAAGGAAATAAAGTAAAAAATAAAACTACTTATTAAAGTGAAAATAAGTAGTTTTATATAATTACTCGATAGCTTGCTCTTTATAAAAATTTACATACTCAGTGTTATATCATTTAAACAATTTAGGGAAAAACTCTAAAATGCCGGTCAATGCATCTTCTGATTTCATAAAATCAAGAATTTTGAAGGTAACATTTTTGCTTTTAGGTAATGTGAAAACATTTCAAGTTGAAGTTTGTAGTTGAAGTAAATTTTCAAATTGAGCTTGCTGCTCATTAGCACCTGTGCCGGGGAAGAGATTTATCACAATTGAATCACCAGAATCAAATGGTACTACAATATTAGATAAAAATCCATTTGTCAAATTAAGTCCTGTGCCCATATCAGCAACATAAATATCATTATTTTGTAAAAATGCATAAACATCTTGATTATTTAAATAATTTTTCTCAAATTCTTGCTTTATTTCTGCATCACTTGTTACAACACCATCTTTATTGTTTAATTCTTTAAATCTATTGATAACTAATTGGTCAAATTCATCTTTAGTTGTAATTCTGATTCAAGCAATTGAATTATGTAATTTATTCTTTTGTGGTACATTATCAAAAAATCCTTTGTTAAGCCTAGTTCCTGCTGGTGCTAATTTATTTAAATTTTGCTTAGCTGTAGGAGGAACAAAGTCTCTAGACTTAACTAAATCTTGCATCTTATCAGCAATATTCTTAGAAACTTTTACGGATCTTGGTATATTATTCTCGTTAGTTGCTGCAAAATTTTGTTTTTCTTGCTCTGTTAATTCTATATTTGAAATTACTTCTATTACTGGTGTTTTAGAAGTTCCCGGTTCTGAGGAATTGGTGCATGAAAATGTAATAATTGGGGTTAATATTGAAAATGTTAGAGAGGTAAATAATAATTTTTTCTTCATATTGAATCTCCTTTATAATTTAATAGTGTTATTATATCATAAATATATTTTTATTTAAATATACTATTTATATAAAGTATAAATGTTTTTTGGAAAAGTCACTTGCGAGATATTAACAAAATAATTGCGTTTTAATTTTAACATAAATTTTACATAAAAAATGTATGCGAAAACAGAAAACACGGCAGTGTTTTCTCGTCGGTTTTGCTTACTTTTGCCAAAAGTAAGGCCCCTTTGATTGCAATCAAAGGCGGGGGATTAAAAAAGTTTTTAGGTTATCTTATATTGCCTTACAACTTGCCGATAGTTATTTATTTTATCCATCATATAATCAATTTCTTGCTGAGAGTATTTATCTAGACTTTTTCCTTTGGGAATGTAATACCTAATTAAGCGGTGCATATTTTCTATTGAACCTTTTTGTCATGAACTATATGGTTGGCATTTAAATAGTCTTTCAGTTGGAATAACCTGGTGCAATAAGACATTTTCACTACCATTATCAACTGTTAAAGTTTTAATGTCTAAGTTATGTTTCTTGATTAGCTTTAGAAGAGTTTGTTTTATAGCTTTGGAGTTGCGTTTTGAGAGCATAGCATAAGACATTCTGGTTTGCCGTTCAATTATGGTTACAATACAATATGTATCATTGATTGTACCAATAACGGTGTCTAATTCAAAATGGCCGTGTTCAGAGCGATCATTAATATAAGCTGGACGTTTCGAAATTTCTGTAGCATATTTTAATGTTTTAGGTTTGGTTTGTTTCTTCTTCCTTATGCCATATTTTCCTTCAGATTTTTTAACAATGTGGTCAAATTCAAGGAAATAAGGGTATTTTTTGATTATTTTATAAATTGTACTAGGTGAAGGAGCGAATTCATCAGGTGATAATTTTTTAAAAGAATTCACAAGATAGGTAACTGATTTCTTAACTTCTTTTTGCTGCAAATTCTTTTTATTTCTATTTTTATTGTATGTATTAAGCTCACTATACCAATATTTTCTGTAGGCCTTTCATTTCTCTTTAATTGTATCACTTACAAAAAAGAGTCGCGAAAACGAATACCCTGATAAATGTTCATATAGTTTGGTAAAATTAAGGGTTTTAACCCGCATTACTCTTTTTGAACACTTCGGACAAACATAGCGATTTTGTTTATCTAAACTAAGTGGTCTGCGATTTGTAATAATTTGGATTTTGCTTTTTATACTTCGAATGTCTCTATCAAAAATCTTGGCTACTTCTTGGATTGAGAAGCCTTCAGAAAGTTCTTGTAAAATATTATAAAGTTGTTCTAGATCGATTTGATCTGATCGTAATTTTCGTTGTGTCCCAAGAGCTCCTTGCATTTTCAAAATAGTGTTGTAATTCTCTTCGATTTTAAAGTGTTGATATTTATTTTCTTTTCGATATTTGTCAAAAACACAAATATATTTTTCTAAATTTTTCATATAATTTTAAAGTCTCCTTTCATTTTTTTAAAATTTATTAATACAACTATTTTATTACAAGGTAGACAAAAACAATGTCACATGCAAAAAACTTGCATGTGACATTTCCAATTAATATATAAAGTATAAATTAGAAAAATATTCGTTTAGAAAACGAATATTTTAATTTAATTATTCTTCAACAACTGTTGCTGTATCTTCATCAGCTTCTGATTGGTTAGCTTGATTAGTAGCATTTTGTTGTGCAGCATAGTTTGCAAAGTTACGCATCATGTTTTCAACTTCATCAAGTTTAGTTTTAAGAGCTGGGATGTCTTTTTTATCTAATAAATCTTGTAATTCTTTGATAAGTTTTTCAGATTCTTCTTTAGATTTAGCATCAAGTTTATCACCTTGTTCTTCGTTTGCTTTTTTTATTTGAGCAATTAAAGATTCAGCACGTACAACTGTTTCTGCTTCTTCTTTACGTTTTTCATCTGCTTCTTTATTAGCTTCAGCTTCTTTAATCATTCTTTGGATTTCTTCCTCAGAAAGTTTTGATGAATTAGATATGGTTATTGTTGCATCTTTATTAGTTTTTAAATCTTTTGCAGTTACGGTTGTAATACCGTTAACGTCAATTGAAAAGCTAACCTCAATTTGAGGAACTCCTCTAGGGGCTGGCTCAATGCCACCAAGGTTAAATTGCCCAAGTAATTTATTATCTGAAGCCATTGGACGTTCCCCTTGTACAACTCTAATGGTAACTTCTGATTGATTATCAGCAGCTGTTGAAAATACTTGAGATTTAGTTGCTGGAATTGTGGTATTTCTTGCAATTAAAGGTGTTGAAACTCCACCCATTGTTTCAATTCCTAAAGTTAAAGGTGTAACATCTAATAATAAAATATCATCAATATCTCCAGCTAAAACAGCTCCTTGAATAGCAGCACCAATTGACACAACCTCATCAGGATTAATTGAACGGTTTGGTTCTTTACCTAAAGTTCTTTTAACCATATCTTGCACAGCTGGCATTCTAGTTGATCCACCAACTAATAATACTTCATGTAAATCTCTTGCAGTAACTCCTGCTTCTTTTAAAGCATCTTCAATTGGTTTACGAGTTCTATCTAATAAGTGGGCTGTCATTGTTTCAAATTCACTACGTTTTAATTCTAATTCAACATTAACCGGTCCATTTTCTGTTACAGCTAAAAATGGTAAATTAATAGTAGCAACAGCTTGACTTGAAAGATCAATTTTAGCTTTTTCAGCAGCTTCCTTCAATCTAGCTTTAGCCATTTTGTCATTAGTTGCATCAAAGTTATATTCTGATTTAATTTTTGCAACTAATCATTTAACAATTTCGTTATCTCAATCATCTCCACCAAGGTGGTTATCTCCACTAGTTGAAAGAACTTCAAAAGTTCCGTCTTCTAATTCTAAAACCGAAACGTCAAATGTTCCTCCACCAAGGTCATAAACTAATACTTTCATTGATTTATCAGTTTTTTCTAAACCAAATGCAAGTGCCGCAGCAGTTGGTTCGTTAATAATTCTTAAAACATCTAAACCAGCAATTTTACCGGCAATTTTTGTTGCTTCACGTTCAGCATTATCAAAATATGCTGGAACTGTAATAACTGCTTTAGTTACTTTTTGTCCTAATTTTGATTCTGCGTATTCTTTCATATATGAAAGGATCATTGCTGAAATTTCTTCCGGTTTATAATCTTTGTTATTTGCACGTACTGTTTTATCAGTACCCATTAATCTTTTAATTGATGTAATTGTGTTTGGGTTTGTTTCTACTTGACGTTTTGCAACATCTCCAACAATTACTTCTGAATTTTTAAAACTTACTACTGAAGGGGTTGTGCGTTTTCCATTTGGATTTTCTAATACAATTGGGTTTTTCCCTTCTGTAATTGATACAACTGAGTTAGTTGTACCTAAATCTATTCCTAATACAATTTCTTTTGCCATTAACTCTCCTAATAATATTTATATTTATTTGTTTTTCTAAAATAGTTGTCTAATCCAACTAAGAATATTATAGCACATAAATTAGCAAATGAAGTAATTAATTGCTAATTTTTTTAGAAAGTACTACAGAGGCAGGAACAATAACTCTGCCATTTAAATATAGTCCATAACGAACTACTCTTAAAATTTTATTTTCTAAACCATTTGATTCCTTAAAATCAACTGCTTCTTGGCTTTTAGGATCAAATTCCTCATTTAAAGCTGGAATAATTAATTCTATTCCATGATTATTTAATAATTCTTCAAATTGCTTTGATACAATATTGAAACCATAAATATAGTTTTTAACTTCTGTTGATTGTGAAACTTCCCCAGCTCTTATAGCTGCCATAAAATTACTAAATGGAATTGCAAAGTCTTGTGCAAAACTTTGAATTGCATATTTTTTTACTTCAAGCTTTTCTTGATCTAATTTATTTTTGTATTCTAAAGTAGCTTGATCAATTTTTTCTTGTGCTTTTTGACTAAATTCTTGTGCCTTATTTTTATATGTTTGATTTAAATTAAATAATTCAACATCTTTAAGCATTAATTTTTTTTCTAGTTCTTCAATTTTTGCTTTTAATTCAAGAATTTGAGCATTTTGCCCTTCGCTCACTTTTATTTGTTCAACTAATATTAATGCTTTTTTGCCAGCAAAATTACTAATTTCATAATTTCTTGGAAAAGTTAGTTTAATTTCTAAAGCGTCTTTAACTTTGCGACCTTTTAAATAATCATCAAAGTTTGGTAAAAATTCATTTTTACCAATAGTAATTTGCTTTTCAATTGAATATTCTTTAATTTCATTTCCATCAATTAATAATTTAAATCTCGCTGTTAATAAATCATTATGTTTAATTTTTAAATTCACTATTATTTACCTCTTTATTTTTATTTGATTCTTTGAAAAATGAATCAAGTACATTTATTGCAGTTTTCATGACATCAAAATCAGTGTTAGTAGCACCAACGGCTGATATTTCAGTTATTTTAGAATTATTTTCAATACGTTTCGACATAAATGTACCAGATGGCCCAACTGAAATTTTAATATTTTGATCAACCTCACTAGCATCTTGAATTTTTTCCCATACTGAACTATGCTCAATTAAATCGATCATTTTAGTTAAATCCTGGCGCTGAATTTGTTTACTTAAAATAATATTATTTTTTCCGTAAATGCGTTTTTGTGTTTCTTGTTGTTTTAAATACGTATTAAAAACTTGGTTTACAATTGAATCAATAATTGATTGATAATTATTTACTGATTCAGATAACAAATCTTTAAGCAAAGCAACTTTGCCTGGTAATTCTTGCAACTTAGAATCAATTAAGCGTTCTTTAAAAATCCGAACCGCAATTTTTAGATCACTAACTAAAACTTGTCTGTCAAATGTAATTATTTTAGAAAATACTTCACCTGTTGAAATAACTAATACAACTGTTGCTTTGTTTAAAGCAATTGGGACTATATCAATGCTTTTAAGCAATGAATCTTTAATAATTTCGTTAGTTACTAAAGTAATTCCAGCCATATCAGTTATGATACTTGCGGCTTCCTCTACAGTTTGATCAATACTAATATGTTTTTGCATTAAAATCTTATCAACTTTATCTTTCATCTTTTGATCTCAAGATCGTGATAAATATTTAGCATAATAATCCAATCCTTCAACAGTTGGGGTACGCCCGCTAGAATTATGTGATTTTTTAAGATATCCATCTTTTTCTAATTCATTCATAATATAGCGTACTTTAGCACTAGAACAATTTAATTTCTCACCGTATTTTTCAATTAAATATCCACTACTAATTGGATTTCCTTCTTCAATATATAGTAAAACAGTATACTGTAAAATCGGTTCTTTTTTCTTACTAATTTTTTGATGCATAGACGTATTATACCATAAGAAATAAAAAAATTAGCAACATAATTATTTTATTGCTAATTTGTTTTTTGGAAAAGTCACTTGCGAGATATTAACAAAATAATTATCTTTTAATTTTAACATAATTTTTAAATAAAAAAATGTATGCGAAAACAGAAAACACGAAAGTGTTTTCTCGTCGGTTTTGCTTACTTTTGCCAAAAGTAAGGCCCCTTTGATTGCAATCAAAGGCGGGGGATTAAAAAAATTTTAGGTTATCTTATATTTCCGGACAATTTGCCGATAGTTATTTATTTTATCCATCATATAATCAATTTCTTGCTGAGAGTATTTATCTAGACTTTTTCCTTTGGGAATGTAATACCTAATTAAGCGGTGCATATTTTCTATTGAACCTTTTTGTCATGAACTATATGGTTGGCATTTAAATAGTCTTTCAGTTGGAATAACCTGGTGCAATAAGACATTTTCACTACCATTATCAACTGTTAAAGTTTTAATGTCTAAGTTATGTTTCTTGATTAGTTTGAGAAGAGTTTGTTTTGTAGCTTTGGAGTTGCGTTTTGAGAGCATAGCATAAGACATTCTGGTTTGCCGTTCAATTATGGTCACAATACAATATGTATCATTGATTTTACCAATAACGGTGTCTAATTCAAAATGACCATGTTCCAAGCGATCATTAATATAAGCTGGACGTTTTGAAATTTCTGTAGCATATTTTAATGTTTTAGGTTTGGTTTGTTTTTTCTTCCTTATGCCATATTTGCCTTCAGATTTTTTAACAATGTGGTCAAATTCAAGGAAATAAGGGTATTTTTTGATTATTTTATAAATTGTACTAGGTGAAGGAGCAAATTCATCAGGGGATAATTTTTTAAAAGAATTCACAAGATAGGTAACTGATTTCTTAACTTCTTTTTGCTGCAAATTCTTTTTATTTCTATTTTTATTGTATGTATTAAGCTCACTATACCAATATTTTCTGTAGGCCTTTCATTTCTCTTTAATTGTATCACTTACAAAAAAGAGTCGTGAAAACGAAAAGCCTGATAAATGTTCGTATAGCTTTGCAAAATTAAGAGTTTTAACACGCATTACTCTTTTTGAACACTTAGCACAAACATAGCGATTGTGTTTATCTAAACTAAGTGGTTTGCGATTTGTAATAATTTGGATTTTACTTTTTATACTTCGAATGTCTCTGTTAGAAATCTTAGCTACTTCTTGGATTGAGAAGCCTTCAGAAAGTTCTTGTAAAATATTAAAAAGTTGTTCTAGATCGATTTGATCTGATCGTAATTTTCGATGCGACTCAAGAGCTCCTTGCATTTTCAAGATAGTATTATGATTCTCTTCGATTTTAAAATGTTGATATTTATTTTCTTTTCGATATTTGTCAAAAACACAAATATATTTTTCTAAATTTTTCATATAATTTTAAAGTCTCCTTTCATTTTTTTAAAATTTATTAATACAACTATTTTATTACAAGGCAGACAAAAACAATGTCACATGCAAAAAACTTGCATGTGACATTTCCATTTAATATTTATTGCTAATTTTTAATTATTAATAGTGTCCATTCTTTCACTCATTGATTTCACGGGGTGTGCCTAAAACATAATGATCATCATTTATCTTAATTCATTCAGGCTGGTTATCTTCATTATAATCATGCATATTTATATCATATACATAACCAATTAAACTACCTTTTTTAGCTTTAATTGATGGAACTGCATCTAATAAACTTTTGGTATAAGGATGAAGTGAATTATTCATAATTTCTTCAGTTTTACCAACTTCTAATAAGCGACCTTTATTCATAACTGCAATTCGATCAGAAATATATTCCACCATACGTAAATCATGGGCTATAAATAGGATTGTTAAGTTATATTTTTCTTTCAGTTCGTTAAAAATATTAACAACTTGCGCTTGGATTGAAACATCTAACGCGGAAATTGGCTCATCTGCGACAAGAAGTTGCGGCCTTAAGACAACGGCACGCGAAATACCAATCCGTTGCTGTTGACCTCCTGAAAATTCAAGTGGATATCTACGTAAAACTGATTCATCAAGCCCAACAGAAATTAGGATATCACGAACTAAAAGTCTCCGAGCTTCTTTTTCAGTAAGGTTACTCATTTGATCTCGTTCAAGTTTATATTTTTCTAAAACTGATAAAGCTGCTGGAAGTCTTTTAACTTGTAATTTATGTAAAAATTTATTATATAAAGCTTCATAGGCAGCAAATTCATCTTGGTAAATATTTTGATTTAATTCATCTAAATATTTACCAAAGAAATCTTTATTTTGGTCATTATTCTCAATTTTCTCATAAACTTCTTTCAAAGTATTTTGATCAAAATTATAGAATAAAATTTCACGTGAGTTTTTAGTATTTAATAAACCTTCTGAAACAATGGTTTCAACATTTGCATGCGGATTTAAAGAGTTTGCAGGATCTTGGAAGATCATTTGAACTTTATTAGTTAAAAAGTTTTCAATTGCTTTATATTCTTTTAGTGCTTTTCCAATTTTTAAGCCTCTGGTAAGTTTTTTAGGTAAAACCTTATCAAAAAGTTTAATTTCACCAAAACTGTATGGAACTAACCCAACTAAAGTTTTTCCAATTGTACTTTTCCCAGAGCCTGATTCTCCAACTAAACCTAGCACTTCACCATGGTAAATATTTAAATTTAAATCTGAAACTGCTTTAAATGATTTATGCCCTTCCCCATAAGTAATGTCAACATTGCGCAATGTTGCAAGAATCTTCTCGTTATGTTTAGGAGTAAGCATATCTTCAACACCAGGTGTTTGGTAACGAACTGTAGTTACTTTTTGGAATAAAAATTTATTGTGAGTATATTCAACTTTAGTTCTTTCTGGTTTCATTTTTATTGAGATACTCCTTTCATATATCTTGAATTAAATAAGGTGCATAATATTTTTGTGTTTTATCATCTAATAAAGCAGATTTAACACGGTGTGTGTCTGAAATTCAGTAAAAATCTGGTTCGTTACTTAAATCCTTACCTATTGCATAGTCATTTCTAACGGCAAAGGCATCTCCAACAATTTTATTTAAGTTAGACGGAACACTTCCTCGGATTGTTGCTAGGCGGTTACCTTTATTAACATCAGGCATACTTGAAATTAATCCTCATGTATAAGGGTGTTGAGGGTAATTTAAAATTTCAGTTGCAGTTCCTTCTTCAATGATCTGCCCTGCATACATAATAGAAATATAATCAGCTATAGAAGCAACAACTCCTAAATCGTGAGTAATGAATACAATAGCTAATTTTAGCTTTTCTTGTAATTCTCTAATAACTTCTAACACTAGGGCTTGTACTGTTGGATCAAGGGCTGTAGTTGGTTCATCCATAACTAAAATTTTTGGCTCAAGTGCAACAATAGCAGCAATTACAACCCTTTGGATCATTCCACCACTCATTTCATGAGGGTAAAGTTTCATAACTGCTTCAGGGTCATTAATTTTAGTTAATCTTAAAAATTCTAGAGCTCTTTCATAAGCTTCTTTTTTAGTTTTAACAACCTTATTAAGTAACATCCCCTCCATAATTTGAGCTCCAACTTTCATTGTTGGATTTAATGTTGACATTGGGTTTTGAAAAACCGCAGAAACAACTCTGCCACGGTAGTTTGATTTCTCCCAATCATTAAAACTAAAGTTTTCAACATGGTTATTATAAAGTTTAATTTCACCTGAATCAATCACAGCATTGTCTCCAGTTAATCCATATAATAATGATGTAATAACTGATTTACCTGATCCTGACTCTCCGATAATTGCATGAACTTTCCCTTCATATACTTTAAGAGAAGTACCTCTTAAAACTTTATTTTTTTGTCCAGGGACAGCAGGGTTAGTAAATGATAAATACAAGTCGTTAATCTCAGCAGCAATTTTTAATTTAGTTCCATTTGAAAAAGTTTTATATTGAACATTTTTTGAAAATTGTTCAAAATCAAATTGACTCGTTTTATTTTTATCAAATAATTTAGAAAAAACTTTAAAGTATGTTTCTTTATGGGTATGTTGCCTATCACATTGGCAAGCATAAAATCTTCCAAAATATTTTTCAATTTTACAGATTTTGTTGTTTTTAGTATTATGTACAAAAGTTTGTTGCTTTTCTACCTGTAAAACTTCTGGTTTGTGATAAAAACCTTTAGGACCAAAATATTCATCAGTTTCAGCTTCACTATCATTTTGGCAAACAAAAACTGTATCTTGAGGATTTTTGTCTACGACTGATTTTTCATTGATAAATTTAGTATCTTCTATAATTTCTTTTTGAACTAGTTTATCAATAATTTGATTAGGTGGAGAAGTTATATATTTTTGAACAACTGGTTCAAGTCTAATTATTTCTGGCTGTTTTGCTTCGTATTTATATTGTTCGTGTTTAAAAACTACAATTTGTCTAGTTACGGGAGCTTTGGCTGTAGCGACCTCTACTCCCTGGTTAAAAACCTCGGCCTCAGTTTCTCTGAAGCTTAGTGATGGAACAAATTCTACAGCTGGTCCACATTCTTCCAGGCAATCATGAACCTTAGGTTCTTCAAATACCGGAACTGGTTCTGGTTCTGGTTCTGGTTCTGGTTCTGGTTCTACAATTGGTTGTTCCTCTTCAATGGTTTCTTCATTAATTGGACCAGTGTACAAGTAGTCTGTTTCTTCTTCTGGTTGTTTCACAACCAAAGGAAGATGAACTGGTTCTTCAGTTTCTTCGTTAATAGGGCCAGTATAAGTTTCTTCTTCAAGAACCACAGGTTCTTCAATAATTTCTGGTTTCAGGTCCTCCAATGCTTGGACTACTTCTGGTTCTGGTTCTGGTTCTGGTTCTGGTTCTGGTTCTGGTTCTGGTTCTGGTTCTGGTTCTGGTTCTGGTTCTGGTTCTGGTTCTAACACAGGCTCCATTACAGGTTCTGGTTCAATAATTAGTTGCTCTTCTACTTCTTGTTCTACTTCAAGAATTGGTTCTTCAACAATAATTTCTAAAATATCATTATTAAATTCAGTACTTTTTTTGGCTTTTTTAGGTTTTTGGAAACGATATTTTTTTGAGTATTTTTTCATGATTCTCCTTTTATCTTTGTCTTCTAAGTGCATCTTGCACACTAGATCCAATAAGTTGGACACTAGTTGTGATTAAAATTAATATAGTCGAAGGCACAAATACATATCTTAAATATGCAGGGAATTGTTTTTGGCCTTCAGAAATTAAATTCCCTAATGTTGAAGCATCATCAATTGCAAGACCAATAAAGGCTAATGATGTTTCTGATAGTACAACTCCAGGAATTGTGAATACCAATTGGGTTATTAAAATTGGTAAAATTACCGGAATATAATTAAGTAAAATTTTTGTCATTGGAGTCCCCAACACACGTGAGGCAGATACTCATTCAAAGTGTTTTGCACGTTTAACTTGGGCTCTAATTTGGTTGGCCATACCCGTTCATGAAGTTAATGATAAAGCTAAGGCAATGACCCAAAACGTAGGACTAACAACAATAGTAATTAAAATTAAGATTAAAATCGTTGGGACAACTGAAATAATTTTAATAATAAAAGTAAAAAACTTATCAATTTTTTCAAATTGGCCCATCATTATACCTATTGTTAAGCCAATAATAACTTCAATTGTCGTTACGACAATGGCTAAAAGCAGCGAATACCTTAGCCCATGTCAAAGTCTTGCTCATAAGTCTCTTCCTAAATGATCAGTTCCAAAAATATGATGAATACCATTTGAATCTGTGGTATTAAAAGTTAAATAACGATTGTTAACATCAGTTGCTAATGGTGCTTGGGTAGTAAATGGAATTATAAATGATAATAAAATTAGACTTACTAATAAAATAAAGCCAAAAACACCAGTAAAGCTTTTTGAATATCTGTAAACAAATTCCTTGAATGGTTTTGCCTCAGCATTCATGTGTTGGTTAGTTGAATAATCAATTGTTTTGCCAATGATTTTCCAAGCTTGGTATTGAAATGGTGAAATTAATGGGTTCGGAGTAGTCGCTAAATTATTTAAATTTGTTTCTCCTAAATCATTACGATTTTTCAGTTTGGTTAAATAATTATTAAATTTTTCGCTAATGCTTTTTTTGCTATTAGGCACCTGACCCCCTTCTTCTGACCCTTGGGTCGATTACTTCATATAAAATATCCCTTGTAGCATAAGATAAAATTGTTAATAATGTAAACATCATAATTAAGAATAAAATGATGTTGTAATCTTTAGTTTGAATAGCTTGCAGCAATGTTGCCCCTGATCCAGGAATAAAGAAGATTTGTTCAATAAAAATACTTCCAATAAATGAACCAAAAATTACTGCTGGGAAAAATGTCGCAATTGGGAATAATGCTGGTTTTAAGGCGTGTTTTCATACAAAACGATTTTTTGAAAGACCTTTTAAATATGCAAATTTTGCATGCACAGAGTTTAGTTCGCGATTTAATTCAGTTCTTATATATTTAATATAAACAATAATGCTTCCAAGCGATAAGGCAAAAGCTGGTAAGATATAAGTAACTAAGTTATTTTCATTAAAAATATATGGCAGACCTACTAAACGGCCAATAAAGACCAAGACTAAAGCAAAGATAATTGACGGAACACTTGAAAAAATACTTACAAGTACAGTTGAAATATTATCAACTCATCCACCCGGATTTTTACCAACTCAAATTCCTACTGAAATACCTATTGTCACAGTTAAAATAACTGAACAAATTCCAACTAAAAATGATTTGTAAAATCTGATTCAAATAAAATCTTGAATTTCCCGACCTGGAAATAATGAAATAGAAATACCAAATTCCCCTTTGAATAATCCACCAAGATAATTTAAATACCTCTGGAATATTGGCAAATTAAGTCCGTATTTAGTTTCGATTGCTCTTCTAGCACCTTCGTCAAGTCCGGCTGTTAAAGAGTTAGATCCAGGAACTGCATTAATTAAGAAAAATGTTATAGTAATAACAATTATTCCAATAATAAAGAATTCTAAAATTATTTTAGTTAATCTAATTAATGATTTTGCAAAAGTAGAATTAAATGAAAATAATTTTTCAAATAATGAATAATCATTAGTTCGTTTTCCTGCAAAATAAATTGGATTAAGATCGTGTACAACTTTATTAAACATTATTAATTATTTCTCCCTCTTGGTAATCCTGATCTTGGTGGTCTTGTATAGTCATATGCATATTGTAATGAAAATTTATATAATGATGAAACTCCCGCAACTCTTGTAATTTCCCAGTTTGTATCAACTTCCATTAATGTCACGATAAAGGAAGCATCGCGCACAATTTTTTCAAGTTCTCCAATAAAGACAAATACATATTCTTGGGTTCAACCCTGAGCTATTTCTTCATTTGTGAAGTTGGCTGAGAAAAAGGCGCTTAAACGATCGCTATAATCTACCAATGATTCACCATCTTTGCTAAATGAAAGTTCAATAAATTTCTTTCAAAAATCAAATGTTACTTCTTGGTTATTAATAGACTGTTGAATATTCAATCTTTCTTTAGTTGTTTTTGTTAATTTAACAATATCATCGACTGACATTGTATTAATCAAAAAGTTTTTGTATGCTTTTTTAAGGCGAGCATATTTCATATTATCATTATTTAATAATAGGTATTCTAAAATATAAGAAACAAATTCGGTTTTAAAATTCATCCCTAGATCACTAGCTAATTTTGCAGCATTCTGGTTAACAAAATTATTAATTTGACCGTTTTTTGAAGCACCTTCTGGTTGATTTTTTAAATTATTAAAGTCTTGCCCAAAAGCAGCATTAGCAGCATTTTCAACTTTTGTTACTTCAGCTTGCAATAAACTTTGGAAAGTTGTTAAATTGCTCTTTAGGTTATTTGCTTCTAATATTAAATCAATAATATAGTCAGTATAACCAAATGAACCTACAGGATTAGTTTTAAAACCAATTGATTTTTGTGATAAGGTATTAATTCCGTCATCTTTAAAGAAGGCAGAAACATAATCTTCAGCTCCATTACCACCTAGTTTATCGTAATTTTGATAGATAATATCATATTTTCCTTCTTCGATATATGAAGCAAATGTGTTTTCTGGTAAACTTTTAATATCTAACTTAATAAATCCATTAAAAGCAATTTGCAAGGCTTCTTTTAAGAAAAGTCCTGCGTTTTTTTGTTCATCAGATGAATTGTTTAAATATCTTAAAGATAATTTAGATAAATTAGGATATTTAGCTTTAAATCTGTTCATGTAAAAGCGTGCGGTATCTAAGTTATAGGCAAAATCTTTACGATCTGTTTTTTCAAATAAGAAGCTTTTAGCTAAGTGCACAACAAAATCGTAGTTTTGCAATGGATATTCAACATTATCTTTAGTTTTAGAACTTAAATCACTAAAGTAAGTTTCAATATTTTTACCATTCTCAGTACGGTATTGACCATATGATGTAAAGGTGTTTACTGGGAATGAAAAATCCCAACCAACAAACTTAATGATATTTTCGCGGTTAATTGAATAATAAATTGCATTTCTTAAATCGGTATCTTGTAAATAACTTGCACCGTTTGTTTCAGAATCTAAGTTAAATCCATAAGCAATTGTTCCATAACCTGTATTTTTATTTAAAAAGTTTTTATATTGAGCATCAGATCAATAACTACTAATTTTTGTAGCGGGAATATAGGTTTGTGAAATATATCCATCTTCGAAAAATGTTGTATTTATGTTACGATCAGATGAAAAATAAATTTTAATTTTGTTTGATATTGTATTTTTAGCATCAAAGTATTCATTATTTTTCGTCAAGATAATTTGCCCTTGTGGACCTAAAACAACATCTTTACTATCCATTAAAAATGGTCCACTTGTTAAAAATGTCTTAGGATCTGATCCATATTTATCAATCCCACCAGCGACAGTTTCCACATAGCGGCGGTTAATTGGGTATAACTCTTTCATGATTTGGAAGGCCAAAAAGGTTAAAGTTGGTGTTTTATTTTGATCAAAAATCATAGTAAATGAATTTTCTGAGTTTGCTAATTGGTTATATACGTTAGCTAATTTTCCATCCAGTAATTTAAATTCCTGATATGGGTTCATGTATGGATTTTTAACAAGTTTGATTGTTTTTACTACACCATTTTTAGCAATATTGAAATTCTGAACTTGAGCATCTAGTTTGAACTCTGGATTAAGAACCATGTTTTCACTAATTGTTTGATTGCTATAATCTAAGAACAATTGCCCCGTATAAAATCCAAATTCTAAAGCTGCTTTTTTTATTTTTTCAACTTCTTCAGTATCAACAAAGTTACCTGAAGCATCTTGAATTTGTGGTTCCCATACTTTTTGATCTGGGTCCTGAATATATTCGTTAAATTCATTTAAAACATACCTACGACGTCCAAATGGATTTAAATAGTTTTTATTATGTTTAGCTAAATAATCTTTTTGAGCATTAACAAATTTTTCTGCTCCTCGAATTCCAAATTTAAGAATTTCATCTAATTTTTGAGATCCAGTATTTAAATCAAGGATGTATTCAAAATAATCACGAATGTGCTGTGCATCAATATAATCTCCGTTACTCCAACGATTAAGTTTATCATTTACAAAGCCCGTAACTGCCATAAAGTTACCTGAGTTTTTTGGATTTCTAAAACCATAATATGTTCCTGTTTTGGTAATATCTGATGTTGATGAAGCTTTGCCTAAACCACCAATAACATTAAAATTATTTAATTGGTAATAAGATGAAGAAACTAACCCATAGCCATTTTCATTAGGACCTTTTAATGAATCTTTTAGTTTTCAAAAATCATCAAAGGATGATGAAAGTTCACCTTTATCATTTACTGATCCAGAAGTATCAGTTAAGACTAGTGCATAATCATTTGTTTTAATCAATCTTTTTAAGTTTTCATCTGGCCCGTCTTTAATGAATGAGTCTACTAAAGAAGGTAAAATTTTGTCAACAGATTTATATTTAACATAATTTAAGTTATTGATTGGTTCTGTTGCTAAACCCAAATCATAATCAATTGCTGAGTTTCGTCGTTGTTCATATCTTGGATCTTGGTTAGTAGTACAAGATGCAAGAGCTACAAAAGGAGCAATTGATGTATTTAAAAGTAAAAAAGTTTTTAATTTAAATTTTTTCACACTACCTCCTATCCTGTAATATTAAATTGGTAATCAATTGATATGATTGCTTTTCCTGTTTTTTGATTATTATTAATTTCATTTGTAATTTTAATAGGTGCTTGAGAAGAAGTTTTACCATTTTCAGCAATAGTTTCTAAATCACCTAAATTAAAGTTGGCAACAAAGTGTTGATTTTCATCAACAAATTCTAATAAATATGAATGTTTAGGTAATAATAATGCATCACGATATTTACCCATGATTCCGTAGTCAGAAACTCACGAAGTATATCCTAAATCTTCAATATGTACTTTTGAATTTGCATCACCTTGTTTTTGTAAGTAAAAAATATTGTTTGTCTTATTGATATTTACTGATAAATATTTAACTTCTTTAGTTTCTAAATCGGTAAATTTAATAAATTTAATTTTTTGAGCAAGGTCATTTTTAATATAACCATACATTGCAACAGCATCTAAACCTTTGTGACGGAAAATTCCAGCAACATTGCGAGACCCTACACCATAGTTAAGTAATTGCGAAACAAAGAATGCTTTTGGTCGTGATGTAATTTTGTTTCCATCAAAATCTTTAAGGCGAATTGATTCATCAAATATTTCGGTGCCATTATCATCATATAATTCCATGCCAATTTGCACTTTTTGGAAACGGTCTTTAAAGTAACCGTTATTTTTAGATAATAATTTCCCAAAGTATGAAGAGGATCTACTTTCGCTCCGAGACATAGCGCTAGATTCATTATTTGCAAATTCATCATATATTTTGGTTTTTTCTGCTAATATTTTTGCAGTAAACACAGCAGTAATACCACCAAATGTGCCTTGTACAGCTGCATATTCTAATTCATAATTTCTTTTATCTTCTTCACTAGCAAAAGGAACTCTTTGACCATTTACAATTCTACCGTTATTTTCTAGCGCATCCTTATACTCAGCTATTTTTTCTAAATAAGGTTTACTTTGTTTTTGATATTCATAATATACATTTTTTACATTCTTTAAGTATAAATCATATTTAGCTGCATTAACTGCTTTGTATACTGAAGCATTAAGATCACTTTGAACATTTCTTCTATCTAACCAAAAGTCAAGGCCAGTAGCATCAACTACGTAATCAAGGCCTGTTTTAGCCTCATTAACCCCTGTAACATATTTAGGTAAGCCACCAAAATCATCTCAATTTGGAATATAAGTAGTTTGCACATAATCTCTGGTTAAAGTTTCTGAAATATTGTAAACATAATCGGTAAATTTATCACTAAGCAGCGGTTCAACTCTAGTTAAATTGTAATTTAATACATCACTAGATGGAGTTCCATCGCTAAAAGCAGAATAAAGTAAATCAAGGTCAACTGGGGATTCGCTACCATGAGCATCAAACCACATTGTGTTCCCAACTAATCTTCACAAATCTTGTGTATTTAATTTATCAATAATCTGGTTAATTTTGCTCTCACTTTCATCAGAAAATATCCTGTGGATATATTCAGAAAAAGCATTTTGAATATCATTAACGTCAAATACATTTGTCGTTCCTTCTTTATTTGGAGTGACATTTTTATCTAACACAAAACCTTTTACAAAATTAGGTTCGTCAAAGATAACACCATATTTTTTACTAAATAAAGCAGTATTATTAACTAATTCTTTTGCAGGGTTGAAATCCTTAACAAAGATAAAGTGCCCTGATTTAATAAATCGCTCCATAATTTCATTAGCAAGTAATTGGTCATCGTTTAAGATGCCTTGGATTTCAGCTTCATTTGTTGCTGCTTCTTTAAATTTATCAAAATCTATTTTAGTTTTAACGTAATTTATATCTCAATTATATGATTCAGTAACAGCATCAACTAATCTAGCTTTTGAATAATCAACTGAAACATATTCAAATAAATCCCGTAGCGAACTAAAGCTTGGTGATTTGTTAGTTTGTCCATCATCAGTTATTTCTGAATATTTGCCTTCAGGGTATGCTTCATAAAGTGTTTTTTGATCTTTGCCAGTTAATCTTGAGCGAATGTTATTTAAAACAATTCTTTTAAAACTACTATTAATTTTTTCGGCATTTTGGTTAAAGTTGTCCAATAATTCAGGATCTTGTAACTGATTTTGATCATTTATGAATAAAAAGATATATCTTGCCCTTGCATCCCTAATTCCAGTAAAGGTTCTTGCAAATAATGAATGAAAGGCTCTTTGAATTCGTGAAGTAGCATTAATACCTTGATTTCGTAAAGCTGCAAGCGCATTAGTATGTTGGAAGTATGAAGCAACATGAGCATCATTGTATTGTGTCCGCGGCATTGTATAGGCTGTATTAATCTTAAATTCATTGTTATCTTTATTTACAAAGGCATAAACATTATTTGTTTGTGAAATAAAGTAATAGTAGTATCCACTATTGTCGCTAATTTTATCAGGTTCAGAAGCAAGCAAAAACTCTTTAAGTTGCTCTATTAAAGAAAGATTATTTTCAACTGCCGTATATTCAAAAGCCCTTCTTGGATTCGATTCAGAAAACATATTGTTGTTTAGGGGATTGAGCTCGGCATTATCATTACGATATAATAAATTATTTGATAAAAATGGGCTTAAGGGTTGGCCATAAAATGAGCCAATACTTAACTGCGGCTTCCCACCAATAATAGTATTAGTTGTATTTCAGCCACTGTCTGAAACTAAACGAGTAATTAAAGCATTAAATGTATCACGAATAATTTTTACTTTATCATCAACATATTTTAATTCTTGAGAACTTAAAATAGTATTTAATGGTACGTTAATTACAGGGTTACCTTGATTATCATACATGTTAACTGAACTAACCATTCTTCCATTTTCTGTTACTTCAAAAGTAACAGGATCTAAAGTATATTGGTTTGGATTTTCAGGATTAATTCTTAATGCTTTTTCAGTTAAACTTGTAGACATTCCGTCTTTTAAACCTGAGAGTAAAGTACCAATGACAACTTCTTCAAATTTATAATTATCTTTAGTTCCTGAGAATGACTTTAAAATTCCACTTATATATGGATTTAAAGTCCCAGATTCTTCATCAAATGAGTTGGCAATAAATAAATCACCTAATTTAACATCGCGCAATTTTGCCGCTTCTTGTAATCCGGCAAATGATTGTAAAAATCTACGTTTAGGATTTGCGATAATTTTTGAAATATCTTGACGATTGTTATCATCTGATCCTCAAATATCTGATGTTGTTTCAATGTATTTTGTTCCATCATTTTTAATGAAGTTAAACTTTAAAAATGTTCCCTTGTCTGATTCTTTACCTAGTGAATTAACTCTAGTGACTTCTAAATTAGTGCGAGCATCTAAATAATTCTTTAAAGCATCAATTGAATAATATGAAGATTCACTAATACCTCCACGAGTTGATAATCCGCCAACTACTACAGCCTTACCATTATCATTTAATGACTGGCTTTGATCTAAAGTAAAGTGATGTCCATATTCATGAGCTCCAACATATTTTAGGAAATCAGTAGATAAACCATCAAAGTCATCTAAACTAGCTGCTAAAAGTAATGGAACTCCAATACGGTCTGAATCAATAATTCCATAAAAATCACCTTCAGCTACTGAATATTCATAAACATAATTTGAATTTAAAGTTTTAACAATATGCGGACCAGTTCTTTTAACTCTGAGGTGTGGGTATTTTCTTAAAACACGCTCAATTAAACCATCATAAATTTCCACGTATACTTGGTATTTACGAGTTTCTAAACCTGGCAATGGTTTTCCATCATTATCTAACATTGAAATATCTTCAGGTCCATATTGCAAGGCAACCGGATTAATAGCTCCACCATACCCTAGGCTACGCTTAAATTCATCAAATGCATTAAGCATATCGCTTGTCAAGTTTTTAGCATCAAATTCGATACTAATATTTTTGTCAAATTGCGCTTTAAATACACCATCACTAACTGATAAAGATTGAAGTTCAATCTCAAAAATATAATTAGCTAATGATTCACTGAGGTTTTTAATTTTTATAGCAGATTTATTTTTATCTAAAGCCTCGGTTTTAGTTTGATAAATTTTTTGCACATTACCATCTTTGAAAATTCAGAACTTACGTTTAGATTTATCTTTATTAAATTCATATGCCTTATATCCATAAAAATCTAAGAAACTTTCAATATTAGTATCTAAAGTTTCTTTAAATGAAGTGTATGTTGAATATCAATAAGGAGTTAAAGTTGTTGGTTTTTCTTGTTCTAATGTTTGTACATATTCATCGCCATTTATTAAAAGAGTGAAACCTAAAGAATTTTCAGTTAAATTAACATTAACAATCTTTGATTTTTCAAATTTACGACTGGCATTAGCATTTGAAGAATTTTTAAAAATTTCTAAAAATTCATTAATTACATTTTGATCAGAAAAATTGTCTTGAAGAAATTCTTTTAAACTTGCTTCAGTGCTATTAACTGGGATAATTAATGTTTCTTCATTTAATAATGTAGTTGGTTTTTTTCCATCTTCGCCTGCTGGTCCAGGTTTTCCTTGGTTTGGAGCTAGCAACACCAAAAACTCTTTATTTAATAAGTTATCTGGATTAAGAAGCGAAAGGAATTGCTGTGAAGCATTATTTTTTAATGCAGTAGCATACGGAATAGTCTTTAAGAAATTATCAAGAATAGCTTTTGAACTTTTATCTCTAAATAATGAATAACTTAAAGCATCACGAGCATTACCATTTCCTGTTATTGAAGAATAAATTGGCATTGATCCAAAAAATGCATCAGGGAAAAATTTAATTTCACTACTTTCTTTATGTAATGAAGAGTGCGAACCAAGCGTAATAGCATTACCATTTTGTTCCACTCCAGGGACAATCCTAAAACTATTCAGCGTTAATAAATCTGGACCTCATGAAATATTATTAAAGAATCATAGAGTAAAGTCAATGAATTGTTTTGGCTTCACTGCAGTAACATATTCATTGTAAAAACTAAATGATCCATACTTAACTTGCAACACAAAACTTTCAGAAAAAATTGCGAAATATCTTTGGAAAAATTCATCAAAATCATATGAATTTTCCGTATCAAAAACAAATGTGAATTTATCATATGTTTCATTAATAGTCGCAACAGTTCTAGATTTAGAAGGATCTAAAATAGCAATTTCTGGTTTAAGTTTATTATCTGCATCTCGAATTTGAGAGAAATCATTTCTTAGTTGTTCTCTAGTAAATCCTGAATATGTTCCATTTAGTTCATCTGAATTTTTTGCATATAAAAACATTCCACCAACCGTTGAAGCGGAAACAAGAGTAATTAATGCAACAGATAAAAGAGCTTTTGTTTTTAAACTTAATTTCTTTTTCATTTTTACCTCATTTTCTATATTTTTTTAATAAATATTAAAATTTTTAAATTTTTTTATATTTTACCATAAAACTGAAAATATCGCATTAATTTTTGTTTTAGTTCGTGCCTTAAAATTAGTTATTAAACTATTAGGAGGAAAAATGACACTAAAATTAAAAAACAAATTAAAATATTTAATAGTTATAGGTGCTTTAGGAACAATTGCTGGTTCAATACCCTTAACATTAATGCTGGTTAATAAGCAAAGCCAAGGCCCAAAAGATGCAAAAACTGTTAATATTACAATTGATACAAAATTATTACAAAGTGAATTAATTGCATTAGAAAGTCAATTAAAATTTGAAACAAATAATTACAGTGCTGAAATAGAATCATATAAGCAAAATATTAGTGAAAATGACACTAAGATTAACCAAAACAAAGAAATTTTAGCTACGATTAACACTAAGCGCGATTTATTAATAAAACATGATCAATTAATTGAATCAATCAATAACAATATGAATTATCTAATTGAAATAATTAATAATGATTTATACAGGCAAAATTTAGTTAAATATCTTTATGACACTCAAAACACAAATGAATCAAATGAAAAACTATATGAACTTGTTAAAAATGCAGCAAATAATTGAAATGCATTTTTAACAAGCATTAAAGAAAAAAACAACTCATTAAATGAGTTAATTGCCAATAATAAAGATAAATTTATAAATTCAGATCATAACCTTGCAATTCAACAAGAAAATATGAATTTATTAACTGGTATGAATGAAGCTATCGAAGCAATTAAAAATGATAAATACACTATTGTAGCTACAAAAGATTTTTTAGATTTTTATGATAAATTTTTGATAACTATCAAAAATTATCAATTTATTGAAGAATTTAATCCTGAATTATTGACACTAGAATCTAATATAGCTGAAAAATCAGTTGATAATGCAACTATAGAAAACAAACTTATAAATCAAACAATATCTTTATATCAAATTCTTATTAATTACAACAATGTAATAAATAGTTTTTTAAGTGAAAATATTGAGAAAGTTAATAACGCAATTGTTAATAATCTTGAAAAAACACAAATTAACAAGATATATACTGAAGCATTGCAAAACCTTAAAACTTATCAAAATCAAATTGTTTCAGATTACAAAAAGATAATTAATGCATTAAAATTAACCTTTTCAAATGATCAGGATTTAATTTCAAATATAGATAAATATGAAATAGAGCATGAACAATTAATTAATAAATTAGATAAAATCTTAAAAGATGCACAAATTGAAAAACAACTCAGAATTTCGTCTCAAAATATTCAAGAAATTACTAAGTTCATGAGCACTTCTTTTTCTGATTTATTAAAAGAATTGCCACAAAAAATATCTGGAGAATTTCAAAACTTGGAAAATATTCATTCTAATCTTAAGGAAGATTATCTTAATTTACAAAAAAAATTGGTACATATACAAAATTTAGAAAATGAGCATAAAATTTTAAAAACTAAATTGACGAATTTAGAATTAGAATTTAAAAACTTTAATGATGAAAGTGATGTCAATAAAGTTATTTCTGATGCAAATTTGAAAAACTTAAATGAAAAAATTCAAAACCGTAAAACCCAATTACAAGACTTAGAAAACCAAATATTACAAAATAAAGAAGATGTGAATTCTCTTAAAACAAATATACAAGCATCTACTAGTGAAATTAACACCACAATAAATGAAAATAATAAATTAGTTGTGAGTCACACTTATTTTCAAAATGTTTTAAATAGCAAATTATCACAAATAGATAATTTAACAAATGAAATAAAAATACTAGCTTTAAAAAATGAGTTTAACCAAAATAAAAATATAGAACTTCAAAACCTGCTTCAAAAACGCGATGAGGATATAAAAGATTTGAAAAAACAGACCCAAGATTTAAAGGACAATATTTTACTTAAACTAAATGATATTGATGTATTAAACAAAGAAATCGCAAGGCTAAATGTTGAATTAAATAATACACAAGATGATAATCTTGCATTACAAAGATCAATAAACGAAAAAAATAACCAAGTTTTAAATCTGGAAAACGAAGTTTTATTATTACAAAATCAAATTAATGAAATAAACATAGTTTTAGCTCAAAGAGATGAGTTAATCAAGCAATTAGAAAAAGAAAATAGTAATTTACAAAATGAATTAAATGCCCAAAGGAATAATAATTCTGAATTATCAAATCAGAACAATACATTAGTAAATGAAAATAATTCTTTAACTGCTCAAATAGCAAATAAAAATAACATAATCACACAATTAAATACCCAAAAAGCGGAATTAGACAGCAATTTAGCATCTCAAAGAGAAAAAAATGCACAATTACAAACTCAAAATAATCATTTAAATAAGGAATTAAATACTCAAATGGCTACTAATGCACAATTATCAACTCATAATGATGACTTAACAAGCGAAAATAATGCATTAAAAGCCCAAATATCCGATAAGAATACCTTAATTAGCCAATTAAGAAATGAAAACCAAGATTTAACTAAGCGTATTCTTCACCAAAACCAAGTTATAAATAATTTAAACCAACAAAACCAAAATAATAACAACCGTATTGATGAATTAACACAAGAATTAGACAGGGAAATATCTAAAAATAATGAATTAATAGCTGAAAATCTAAATAAAATTAGTGCACTTAATCAAGCAAATAACATGATTAAAAACCTTCAAAGTCAAATTGAAATTTTAAAAAATAACATTAAGAATTTAGATTATGAAAATTCCACATTAAAGGGCAAAATTAGTAACACTCTTACTAAATTAAATAAAATATTAGAACAACTTAATTCTTATACACCAACAAAAACACACCAGGCAAATACCACCAGTACTTATACATATACTAGGTATGAATATCGTATTAATTATGAATATTCTTATAATAACTTAGAAACATTACGAACCACAATTATTGCGGCAATTAACGAAATTATTAATCTTTTAAAATAAGAGAGAAAAAAACCCTAATGAGGGTTTTTTGTTTATGATTTTGTTTTATTAAAATAATAAGTTGTAATTTTAGACTGTAATTCATCTGAAACAGGGTGGATATTTTCGTGAATTAAACCACCACTATTATTAATTTCATAAAGATTTATCGCAATTGCATCTTGGCCACTAACCGGATCTAAAAAGTAATTTTGTAAAACTTGTTCATAATCAGCAATATTAGTTGGCACATAATTTACATAATCAAAATTAGTAAAATTATATTTATCTTTAGCATTACTAAAATCTAGTATTACTATTTTTCTTGCTAAAAATAAACCAATAAAAGTTTTTTTCTCATTGATATCATTTAAGTCTTTTAAAGTTTCCTTTAGATCTTTAAAACTATCTCTAATAAAACCAGTAAATAAATCAATTTCAAATTCGTTGTTTAATGTATCTTGTGAAGTGGTAAATTCTTGCGGAATTTGTTCATTACTATTAACAATTTCGATAATCTTTGTATAAAAATCATTTGCATAAGTATCAAGATGTTTTTTAATAATCTTGATAAAGAGATTTATACGGTCCTCAAATTCTACATCTTGGCCATTTTGGTATTTTTTTTGTATTGATAAGTATTCTTGATAATTTTCTCTATTTTCATCTAAACTTAAATCAATTAAATTGCTAAATTTATCGATAAAGTTTTCAATATCAGAACTTTTATAAGAATCATTTAGCTCAGTTAATTCAGTAAATTTAAGTTGTTTCCAATTAGTTGCTAAACGTTTAAACATTGTTTTATGTTGAATATCAATAAATTGGTCTTGATTAATATCATTTGTTAATGCTTTAACATTATTATTTTCTAGTAATTCTTTATATGAATTAATGATTTCTATGGTTCCTTGGAAAAAACTTTCAGATGCCTTTTGTGCATATAATTTTGAATTTTCTTTAGATACACCAGATGAAACAACTAAGCCATCAAGTAATAAAATATTGTTTTTAGGTTTGATGGCTCTGATGTGCCCATCTTCCACTAAATTGGGAAAATTATCTGATCCATAATAAGCATCAATTGCATCACCATTATACATAATAGCAACATTAACATCATTACGATTAGGATTAATTAAATTATTAACAATCTCCAAACCATCACCATTAAAGGAAATGTGTTTTGCGTCTTTTACATGGTATCCGGTACCATCCTTAATTAAATCAGCAAATGCATCAATTAAAATTTTATAGGTTTCGTTACCGTCAGTTTCATTGTCTAAAACTTGACCAGTAAAATTATTTTCGGTTCTACCTTGAGGTAATGGCCAATATGCAGAGCCATACATCATATTATCCCTAATTGCATCAGTAATATATCATTTATTAAAATTATTCATACCAAGAATCTTGAGAACATTTATAAATGATAAAGGATCTTTAATATCAGTATTTTTAAAACTATCTTCATACTTTTTAATATCAATTGATCCTTCTTCATCAGAAATTTCTTGAGCAACTGGGTTTTTCTTAATATTATAAGCAACAACCATATCTTGAGAAAAATATGGATAGAAATATTCCCACATTTCAGCACCATTTTCAAGTTGATATTTTTGAAGATGGTCCCATATTTCTGGTCGAAGTGTTAATTTTACATATGCTTTAATTAATTGTTTTTGTTTTAAAGCGGCATTAAGTTTATCCTTATATAAATTTTGCTCACTTACTGATAGATTAGAAAAAGCATTAGAATTAACAAAAGTTTTTAAATTATCAGATTCTAAAAACCCATCTAATTCAGGCAAATTTAGTAATGCAGCATAGTCAATTTTGCCAATTAGTTTCTTTTTAACTAATTCAGCAGCTAAAAAATCAGATCCAATACCAGCAACTGCTTTATTATTAATTAAAGCAGTGCTGAATTGGTTAATTTCATCAAATTCTTTGTAATCAAATGTTTCATTTAATTTGTCAATATTGTCACTTGACATATATGATTTATAGTTATAAAAACTTGGTTTGAAGTTTGTGGTTAATTTTGTACCTAAAACTGCTCCAAAAACAGAGGCAATTGCAACAATTCCTCCAGATAGCAATATTTTTGTTTTATATTTTTTCATAATTTCATTTTAATTACTTTTTAGATTTATAAACTGCATAAGCAATGTTTGAAATTAAAACGATAAATAGCACAATCGAACCAAGAACTAAACCTCATGGTTCAAAAGCACCTTCATAAAGTTTTGTACCCAGTGTTGAGGTATTAGATACAGTTCTTGTGATAATAAAATCATCAAAACTAAAAACTAAACTAACAACTAAAACACTAATAATTGAAGGAACCATATAAACTAAATATGTTTTAACTCATGATCTAAATTTAGAGTAACCTAAGTCTTGCGAGGCTTCGTATAAGTTATTATTAAATTTTTCACTTCTGGGTAACATCAATAGAATTCCATATGGTAGAGTCATAACTGTATGACCAATAATAACCCTTCCAAATCCTTCGCTATCTACTGCAACAATTCCAAAAAAAGAGCTAAAAACTAAAACCAGTCCAATTGCAGTGATATTGTCAGGGTTGATTAATGGAATATTTGACGTAACTGAAAGTGTAGTACGTATTAAACGATTTTTTCTGCGGTATATTGCATAAACAGTTATTAGACTAAGGCTAATAACTAAAGCACTAACAATAAAACCTAATAGCATTGTATTAATTAAACTTAAATCACGTCCAGCATCAAATAAACCTTTTCAATTATCAAGGGTGCTGCCAACTCAAGTTGGGTTAAATTCACCTTTTGGAGTTGGTTTATTAAAACTAAAGATAACCCCAAAAACTAATGGTACATAAATAAAAGCTAAAATTAAATAAATATAACTGTTTCTTAAAAAACTAGTAATTTTATTCATAGTGAGCCCCTTTTTTAAGTTTAAAAATTAGTTTTGGTGCTAGTTGTAATAATGAATATAATCCAATAAAAATGGCTGATACAACAATAACTAACATTGATCCACTGCTTAAATCATATTTATTACCTGGATTTATTTTTGAGTTAATCACTATTCCAATTAATTGTTTTTGTGAACCATCTGGTAATAATTTAGCACTAACGATAAATGTCGTAGCACTTGATAAAAAGATGATTCCTAGCCCACTTAAGATAGCTTTAGTTCCATAAGGAATTACTACTTTAAAAAGTGTCCCAGTTAAACCATATCCTAAATCATGACTTGCTTCAATAATATTCTTTGGCATATCTTTGAATACTGTATATAAAGGCATAACCATTAAAGGAATATTAAGATAAGTTAACCCAAAAATTATAAAGAACTCGTTGTTTAATGATTTAGGATTTGAAGCAAAAACTGCTAAGGCTAATCCTTTAATTGAATAAATCCTTGCAACTGTGAAAATTGCTAAAGGACTAACAATTAAACTTAGTGCGAAAATTTTGAATAATTTTGATTTTGAAGTTGACACAAAATATGCATATGGAAAACCAATTAGCAAGCATAAAATTGATGAAACAACACCAATTCATAGAGATCTGAAAATAATATTTCAAGTATTTGTATCTTTGATTAAAACATAAGCATCAAAGTCTTCAGTTGAAAAGGCACTAATCACAATCATTAAAATAGGTAATAAAATTAAAAAGATTGCTACTAATAAGTAAGGCAGAAATAAATAGGCTTTTTTATCGAAAGTGAATAATGATTTAATTTTTGAATTCATTATGGTTATAATCTCACTTTGGATCATTTTTCATTAAATGGATTGAATCAATTGTTCAACTTAAGTATACTTTTTCATTTAGATCAAATTTCTTTGCAGTTTCAACATTAAAAATATTACCATCATTTGCTTCAATTTTTAGGTAGTAATATGACCCACGGTATGAAACGTCCACAACTTCACCAACAATCTTACCTTCTTTTTTGACTTGTTGGCCACTAGTAATATCAATATCCTCTGGGCGAATTAAGACATCGACTTCCATGTTTTTTGGAAAGTCTTCTTCTTCATGAATAGTTTTATATTCACGTCCAAATAATTTAACATTTCCATCTTCAGTCATTTTGCCATGGAAAACATTTGAATCACCGATAAATTTAGCTACTCAAATATTAACTGGATAATCATAAATATTTTTAGGAGTATCATATTGCTCAATTACTCCATCACGCATAATTGCAATACGATCAGATAATTCTAAGGCTTCATCTTGATCATGGGTAACAAAAATAAAAGTTAAACCAAGTTCTTGTTGAACACTTCTCAGTAACACTTGCATTCTTTGACGAATTTTAGCATCTAAGGCACTAAGGGGTTCATCTAGTAATAAGATTTCTGGTTCAATAACAAGGCTACGAGCAAGTGCCACTCTTTGCTTCATCCCTCCAGATAATTCAGAAATCGCTTTTGTTTCGTTACCTGATAATCCAACAATTTCAATAATTCGTTTGGTTTTTTCGTTAAGCTCATCTTTAGTCATGCGACGCTTAAAGTGTTTATTTTCGTAATCTTGAACCTTTAAATCCACAAAGTTTTCTCAATATGAATATTTAAAATCTGAATCATCAAGTCAAGTTTGACGCTTGTTAAATTTATATGTTCCTGGTTTTAAAGTTTGTAATTCTTCTAAATATTTATCTTGAATTTTGTCTAGGTCAGCCATTTTAGCTTTTGCTTTTGCTTCTCAAGTTACTTTTTTCTTTTCTAATTCATTTAATCTAAAACTACTTACTGTATCACGTGGGACGCGTTTAAGTTTTAACCCATATAGTATATTTCCATAGACATTTAAGTGGGTAAATAATGCGTAGTCTTGGAAAATAGTTGAAACATTTCTTTTATGAGGTGAAAGGTCCTTGATATCACGACCATTAAATTTAATTTCACCACGGGTGGCTCATTCAAAACCACCAATTAATCTTAAGATAGTTGTTTTACCTGACCCAGAAGGACCAAGTAAGGTGACAAATTCACCACGATTTATTTTTAAGTCAATATTGTTTAAAACTGTTTTATTATCAAACGTTTTAACAATATTTTTTAATTCAATAATGTGTTTAATATTTTTTTTAGTATTTGTTTTCAAATTGCTCCTTTCTAACTATTAAAATATGTAATTAGTCAGAGGGGAGACGGTATCAAAAAGATTCTCGCAATATTCTTCTCTATTGCAAGGTGTACAAGGGTATGAAATATCTGTAAAAAGATTTAAAATTTTCTTATTTTCTAAAATTTTAAATAAAATTAGTCTATTTTTCATATTGGTAGATATTATAATAAAAAAAAGAAAAACTGTTAATGAAATTTTCAGTTCTTCTTTTTATATTTTAAAGTTTCAAATTATCTTGAATTTGAACGTGTACGTACAATTGTAAATGGTAATAAAGCAATGAATCTTGCTCTTTTAATAGCAGTTGCTAATTTTCTTTGGTGCTTAGCACATGTACCTGTTAATGATTTTGATTTGATTTGTCCAGTTTCTGAAATATATTTAATTAAAACTTCAGTATCTTTGTAATCGATATATGATTGTTTGTTTTCACAAAATAGACAAACTTTTCTTCTATTTAAAAAAGTTTTTTTGTTTTTATTAAATGCCATATAAAACTCCTAATTTTCTTCGTCAAATTGGAATGTCAATCCAGAAGTATCATCATTAAAAATAATTTCATCTAATTCATGTAATTGTTCGTTAGGTTTTGGATCAGTTGTTTGCGATGAATCATCAAGCACATTGCTAAAGTCTGAGCCAGGGAAGTTATTATAATTTTCAACGTTATTGAGCTGCGGTTTGCTTGTATTAGGCTGATTTTGGTTAGAGAATGTTGTTTTTTGTTCATTACCAAAACCTTGTGTTCGTGATTGCAGTATTTTAACATCAGTTACAACCACATCAAAAGATCTTTGCATTTGGTTTGTAATTGCATTGGTATATTGACTAATATGAATCTCTCCTTCAATGCATAGCATTGTACCTTTGCGAATATAATTTTTAGCAAATTCAGCTTGATTTCTCCATAATACAAATGGAATAAAATCAGTCTGACGCTCATTATTAAATCTTTTGCGGTCAACTGCTAAAGTTAACCTTGAATATGCAACACCTTGCTTAGTATAAGATAATTCAGCTTCTTGGGTTGTGCGCCCAATTAATATAACTCTGTTTAACACTTCAACTTCCTCCTAATTTTAATAAATGATCTTTCTAGATTAAATACATTCTTATTCTTGAACTGTTTGTTTTTCTTTAGAATCTTTTGTATAAACTCTTTTACGTGGTTGTCTATTTAATTTTTGTCCAGCAGAACCTGATTTTTGGTTTGGTTCAAATCCTTTTTCTGTATCTAAGTTAATAACAAGTACTCTTCAAATTTCTTTAATAATATTTGTACGACGGGTAAATTCTGCAATTTTTGAACCTTCTGTTTCAACATTTGCTAAAACATATTGTCCAAATGCAGATTTATTGATTTTGTAAGCTAAACGATTGTTTTCTAATTTCTCTGATTTTTTAACACCAGCCCCAAAAACATTTGCTAATAAATCAAATGCTACAGCTGCATCAGCTTTTGGGTCAACAATCATCATAATTTCGTATTTGTTCATTGTTTCTCCTTATGGTCTTACTGGGCTATTGAGATTTTTTAATAGCCAAGGAGTATTTAGCTTATTTCTAAATAATTTATATAGTTTGCTTATATACTCTTGTATATTATATTATTAAACCTAAAAAATCAAAATGGTTAATTGAAGAAATTTTTCCTTTGTTTTTTGGAAAAGTCACTTGCGAGATATTAACAAAATAATTGCGTTTTAATTTTAACATAAATTTTACATAAAAAATGTATGCGAAAACAGAAAACACGGCAGTGTTTTCTCGTCGGTTTTGCTTACTTTTGCCAAAAGTAAGGCCCCTTTGATTGCAATCAAAGGCGGGGGATTAAAAAAGTTTTTAGGTTATCTTATATTGCCTTACAACTTGCCGATAGTTATTTATTTTATCCATCATATAATCAATTTCTTGCTGAGAGTATTTATCTAGACTTTTTCCTTTGGGAATGTAATACCTAATTAAGCGGTGCATATTTTCTATTGAACCTTTTTGTCATGAACTATATGGTTGGCATTTAAATAGTCTTTCAGTTGGAATAACCTGGTGCAATAAGACATTTTCACTACCATTATCAACTGTTAAAGTTTTAATGTCTAAGTTATGTTTCTTGATTAGCTTTAGAAGAGTTTGTTTTATAGCTTTGGAGTTGCGTTTTGAGAGCATAGCATAAGACATTCTGGTTTGCCGTTCAATTATGGTTACAATACAATATGTATCATTGATTGTACCAATAACGGTGTCTAATTCAAAATGGCCGTGTTCAGAGCGATCATTAATATAAGCTGGACGTTTCGAAATTTCTGTAGCATATTTTAATGTTTTAGGTTTGGTTTGTTTCTTCTTCCTTATGCCATATTTTCCTTCAGATTTTTTAACAATGTGGTCAAATTCAAGGAAATAAGGGTATTTTTTGATTATTTTATAAATTGTACTAGGTGAAGGAGCGAATTCATCAGGTGATAATTTTTTAAAAGAATTCACAAGATAGGTAACTGATTTCTTAACTTCTTTTTGCTGCAAATTCTTTTTATTTCTATTTTTATTGTATGTATTAAGCTCACTATACCAATATTTTCTGTAGGCCTTTCATTTCTCTTTAATTGTATCACTTACAAAAAAGAGTCGCGAAAACGAATACCCTGATAAATGTTCATATAGTTTGGTAAAATTAAGGGTTTTAACCCGCATTACTCTTTTTGAACACTTCGGACAAACATAGCGATTTTGTTTATCTAAACTAAGTGGTCTGCGATTTGTAATAATTTGGATTTTGCTTTTTATACTTCGAATGTCTCTATCAAAAATCTTGGCTACTTCTTGGATTGAGAAGCCTTCAGAAAGTTCTTGTAAAATATTATAAAGTTGTTCTAGATCGATTTGATCTGATCGTAATTTTCGTTGTGTCCCAAGAGCTCCTTGCATTTTCAAAATAGTGTTGTAATTCTCTTCGATTTTAAAGTGTTGATATTTATTTTCTTTTCGATATTTGTCAAAAACACAAATATATTTTTCTAAATTTTTCATATAATTTTAAAGTCTCCTTTCATTTTTTTAAAATTTATTAATACAACTATTTTATTACAAGGTAGACAAAAACAATGTCACATGCAAAAAACTTGCATGTGACATTTCCAATTAATAATTCTTCTTAAGAATATTAAACAAAAATGTAACTTATGTTTGTAAAAATTGTGTGAGTATTATTAATAAAAAATTACAGGAGGGATTATAGCAAACCCCTAAAATTAGACTAAAAATTAATTTAGGATCGATGCCTATATCCTAAAGGTGTAGTCATTTTAATTTTGTAATAATTTATATACTTATGTATTACTTCTTCTTATTTTCTTGCTCTGTTCTTTGTTCAACCAAGGCTCTCAATTTTTTAAGGAGATCTAACTCCATTTTTAATTTTGCTCTTTCTTCTTCAAGTGCTTTAATTTTGGCTTGTGTTTTATCTGGTTTTGGTTTGTTATTCTTTTGTATGGTCATGGGGGATCTACCTTTCGTTTTGTTTATAATATCATTATACCCGAATAATTGATATTTTTTTACTCAAGAAAGAATTAAGCTAATATTAATTAGTAGCTCAGATCCAATGCTTAGATAGGATCTCCCTTTCAAAATTTGGTTTACAATATCAAATTTACAGTCTGCACTATATTTTGTCCAGCTTTTTCTTTCTTTGAATGATTCTAATCCATGCTGGCGGTACTGGCGAATTGTGGTATTAATTGTTGTTTTAGTATCGCGGAATATCTCACCCATCTTACTATAGATTTCGCCAGAATGATATAGCTTTATAATCTTCAGTTTATCTTCTAATCTTAATTTCATAATAAAAACCCCCTCAAGTTTTACCAATTTGTTTGGTCCAACTTTTGGGGTTCACTATATTTTTAGTATTAATTTTTCATTCAACACGCCTGGTTAATTATACATTTTATACATGTAATTTTTTCCGACAAGGAAAATTTATGAGAATTTATTTAAAAATTTATTTTTGTATCAATCAGCGATTTCATTTCTGAACTCAAGAGTTGTGGTATTGACGTCGCGCAACATAAACCTATATTCTACTGCAAAATCCTTTTTAATTAAGAATACTTCTCAAATACGAGATGGATCAGGTAAGTAAACAGTAGGTGCTACAATTTCTGACGGATCAGGTGCATGATAGAATCCTAAATAAGTTATTGTTACTTCTTTGTCATCATAAATAGGGATTATAAATCCACCATCAGTGTTTTTATAGTTCCCTGATACTTTTTTAATAAAAATATCATTTTCGTTTAAAATCTCATAGACATCTTGATTATTTAAATATAATTCTTCAAATAATTTTTTAATCTGTGAATTTTGATTAAAATCATTAGATTTATTCAGTTCTTTAAACCTTTGTACAATATAGGTATCAAACTGGTCTTTTGTAGTTATTCTTATATATTGTGCTTCTAATCTTCTTTCGTTTTCAATGTCCTCTAAATAAGGAGGATAGTTATTAAAAAATGTTATATTAAATGTGCCCTTTCGTTCTTGTTTGTATTGTTCTTTAATTGTTTCTTGGTCTTCCTCCAATCATTCTTTGGGAGCAAAAACTCCAGTTTTTGTAAAGGGTTCATATATCCTGAACATAACTTCATACATTTCTTGCAGTTCTTTAATAAGTTCTTCTTCTTTATTTGGTGCGGGATCACCTATTTTATCCTCTACTTTTTTTGGTTCATGAGTTTGTGATGTTTGGACATCTTTTTTATCATTAATATTATTATTTAAAATTGGGGGTTCTGGGTTCTTATCTTCTGAAGGTTTATTTTGAGTTTTTTTATCTTTACTTAGATCTGGTTTAAAAGGTTCTTTAATTACTTGTGGTTGCTTTGAGTTACACGCAAAAGCAAGCAATGGTATTGAGATATATGTAGATAATAATAATTTTTTAATAATCTTCATCACGTACCACATGTGTTACTGCCACAATATCATCTACTGAATGCTGGAATGAACTTTCAGATAGTTTTCTTACTGTATATCTATAAATTCCGTTTTCAGGAACTTTATATTCAATTAATTCATCATTAGTCACAATTGTAACTATGCTTTCGGCTGTTTTCCAGATTCCATTTGGTTCTTGTTTTTCTAGAATTAAGTCATAGTCAGAAAAAAACCTATTATTTTGTTGTTTTTTTGCTTCTTCTTTTTTAAGTCACAAATAAGCATTGTGAGTCTTTGGGTTGTAAGATTCATACCTTGTATCAAAGGCACCTATTGGCTCTCTTGATTCAATATAACGAGATAAAGCAAATCTACTTATTTTATTTTTCCAGTAGTTGTTATTTGTTAAAGAATAATATGATTGCATTGGGTCAACTTTTAACATTCCTGCATTAAAAGTTCATGAACTTGATACTTTAATGGTTTGACCCTTTCGAAGCTCAAGACGTTCACTTGCTAATACATAAGTGCCTGATTTTGTCGTTGGAGTAATTTGTGCAGCTTTATGGTTATTAGCAGCTTGTAACATTGCTTTAAAATCAACAGTACCAGCACCATATTTTTGCTCATAACCACTAAATTTATATTTTAAACCTTCACCTTTTGGACTAATTGCAGAAGCAGATAAAATAGATTTTACAATTGGAACCCTATTATCACTATTTTTTATCCCTTCGTTATATTTAAATAAGTTTGAAATTAACCCAGTTACCACAGGAGCGGCATAACTAGTGCCATTATAATAGTTATTAACATTATAAACAGGGTTATAAAACTGTGCAGGAGCAACAACTAATGGTTTAGAGATATCTTTGAATTCATCGGTTATTCTATAATTAGAATATTCAGCTATTGCATTATATTTTAAATTCTTTTTTGTAGCATTGTCATCAAGTGCACCTACGATAATTGAATTAAATGATAATTGCGTACCCGTAATTAAGTGTTCATCATCTTTTCCATCATTACTTGCTGCAAAAACATTTATTACTCCATATTTACGCGATATATAGTCTAAGAAATATGCATTTTCGTCATAACCAGCTAAATATCCAGGACGAATTTCTCTTTTACCATTTTTTTCTCAGTACATAGTATATCCATAACTATGGTTTATTAATCTTATACCATCATCTTTAACCATTTTTTCGATTGCGGGGATTCAGTTGCTATCTAATTTATTAAATGTATGCAAATATATTTTTGAAGATCGATCTATTCCATACTCTCCACCTGCAATCATTGATACCATGGTTGAATGAGTTTTTTTCTTGTTGGATTTTTCTGCATTTAGATCATTAATTTCAATGCCATTTTTAAAATATTTTTGGTAATTTTTGTCAAATGGATGTGTTCAAGATTCTAATATTCCAATTTTGTTTACCTCAGAATTACCCAAATGATCCTGGGCATTAACAATATTTACATTTTTATTTACTGAATCAATATATTCTTGAAAGAATGGATCAATATTAAGATTATAATATACGAGACCTTTATCTTTTAATGGCGGCTCAAGTTCGAGTGGTGGTTCATCAATGGGTTTGAGTGGATCGCGATAGTTTGATTCAATATTGTCGTTATTTTCAAAAATAATAAATTTATAAATTTCTTTTCAACTCTTTAGTTTTTGCACAAAGTCTTGACGTTCTTGTTCAGTTTCGAAATAAAACCAAACAATGGGCATCATTGTAGACTTTTCCATTGTTTTGTATATTAAATTATTTTTATTGACTTTATTTATAAACTCGTTGTTAAATTTGCTTATAAATTCTTCATTTTCTGTTTCAAAACCAGGGTTTAACAATAATTTAAGTTCAAAATTATTGTTAAGAGGTACTAAAACTGCTTCATTGTTTTGGTTTAAAGAAATTCTTGCACCCTGACCCCTAACTTCAAACTTTTTGTTATCTAAGTTATCATACCAATTTATTGATTGATTTTTTTGTTTCTTTGCTGTTGAAACTGTAAAAGGCAGCACCATGATACCAAGAGGTAATACTGATAAAGTAATTAATTTTTTCAATTTTTTGTAATATATTTTTTTCATAATTAAATTATACCATATTTGCTACTTTTATAATTGTATATTTCTAAACATATTAAACTAAAAAATAGTAACAAAACCTTTTTTAGTTTTTTTATTGTAAATAATTAAAAAAAATGTATATTTTATAATATGAAAAATTTAGTTATAGTGGAGTCACCAAATAAAGTTTCCACAATTCAAAAATACCTCGGAAGTAATTATAAAGTTATAGCTTCTGTTGGTCATTTCTTAAAAATGAAAACAGACGGTCAATATAGTTTGGGAATTGATTTAGAATCATGAGAGCCAAAATATTCATTAGATCGTACTAAAACTAAAATAGTTAATGCAATTAAAAAAGAATTAAAGGACTCCGATTTTGTATATATTGCAACTGACCCAGACCGCGAGGGAGAAGGGATTGGAAACCATTTAGTAAGCTATTTTAAAATTGAAAACTTCAAAAGAATTAAATATAATGAAATTACTAAAGATGCAATTATAAAAGCAATCCAAAACCCTGTTGATTTAAATCAAGGTTTAATTGATGCTCAAAAATCTCGAAGAATGCTTGATCGTATTATTGGTTTTCGGCTATCAAATTTAATGAAAGCCAAATTTAAAAATTCGCCAGGTATCCCAACAGCAGGGCGCGTACAATCTATTGCCCTTAAATTAGTTGTTGACCGTGAGCGTGAAATACAAAATTTTATACCTGAAGAATACTTTATGTTAAATGCTAAATTAGAAAATAATCCGCTTTTAACATATTATTATAATCCTAATAATCCATCTGATCGTAAGGGTTGAATTTTATCAAATGAAATAGATAAAATTAAGAAGCATTTTGAAACTGCACCTAAAACATTGCTCGTTGAAAACCTTGCCGTATCCCAACGTAAAGTTAGTGCAATAAGTCCACTGAAACAAGCAGCATTATACAAGAAAAGTCCGTATTCTGCAGCATCAACCCAAGGGATTTTACAAAAACTATATGAAGGTTTTGGAAATGGTGGATTAATTACCTATCCGAGAACCGATAGTACACGTTTATCAAATGATTTTATAAATGCAGCCCAAAAGTATATTAAGCAAAAATGAGGCGATAAATATGTTGCTAAAGAAATTAAAGGTTTCAGTGGTGATCAAGACGCTCATGAAGCGATTAGACCTACTGATGTTTTCTTAACACCTGAAAAAGCAGCAAAAATGCACCCTGAATTAACTGAGTATGATTTAAAAATTTATAAACTAATTTATGATACAACACTCATGGCTTTAATAACTCAACCTATCAGGGAATCTAAGTTATATGAATTCTCTAATGATAAATATAATTTTAGACAATCATATTCTAAAATTATATTTGATGGGTATTATGTAGTTACACAAAAAGAACAAGAACATATTGATCCAAATTATATAAAAGGTCAAATTATAAATGTAGAAAAATTTAATTTTGAAGAACACGCTACAAAACCTGCTCCAAGATATAATGAAGGTTCCCTTATCGAAATGCTTGATTATATTAAAGTAGGCAGGCCATCAACTTTTGCTACTACTGTTAATTTAATTAAAGAACGTAAGTTTGTTAATAACGAATCATCACAACTAGTTCCAACCGAATTTGGTTTTGCAATTTGTGATTCATTAACTGATGTATTTTCAAATATTATTAACGAAAGTTATACAGCAAAAGTTGAAGAAGAATTAGATAAAATTGCTGATAAGCAATTATCTAAAAACGAGGTATTACAAGATTTTTGAGATAAATTCCAAGAAGAATTTGCATATGCTTCGCAAAAAATGAATGTTTATACATTTGAAACACCATCTATTAATCAAACATGTCCACAGTGCCAACAAGAACTATTAGTGCGTAATAACAAAAAAGGACAACAATTTATTGGCTGCACTGGATTTCCTAAATGTAAATATACAGCAAGTTACGAAGAGAATAAATAATATTAAAAAATGTTTAGGGTTATAAACCTTAAACATTTTTGTTAGTCTTCGATAGGGTCAATTTCTTTAATATTTTCTAATTTACGACGGTTAAGTGAATCTAATTTTTCTAAGAAATCTTGTTTTTGGAATTTCTTTTCAAAAGCAGCTTCCATTTTCTTAATTGAAGTACGTTCAATTTCATCCATTTTTTCTTCAATTTTTCGTGCTGATTTAATGATGTCTTCAGCAGCTACACCAATAACCTTTAAACGATCTTTTAATCTTTCAAAGTTCTTCTCAACTTCTTCTTCAAAGAATTTTTTAAATTCAAATTTAATTGTTTCTTTATCCTTAAAATCTTTCAAATCAACATTTACTTTAGCCTTTGTTTCAAATAACAATCTAAGCATTCTAACTAGAGTGATAAAAGAACGATCCCTTACTACATAAATATTGTTATGACCTTGAACCATTTCAATAAAAATATCTTCATCTGGATTTAGTTCAGTAATTAAAATACCATAATCTGCATCATTATTGTAAGTATCTTTTGATAATTTTGAGTAAAATTCCTCATTTTTCTTTGAACCTTTTTCACTAACTTTAGCTTTTATTTCTACAACTATTTTACCAATTAAAATACGATCATAAGATTTTTTATCATAAAACTCAATAATAATATCTGGTTTTAATCCGTTTTTAGTTTGTGTTGCTTTATAAAAATTAATGTGTTCATCAAAATTAAAGTTATTTTGCAATAAAGAGTGAATATAAGTTTCATAATCTTCACCGGCTGCTTGAATGTGACCTAAAGAGCTACGTTTAATAGTTAACCCATTAATTTGATTTTTTAACGCTTCTATTTCTTTGTTTTTTTCTTGTAGATTTTTATCTAAGTTTTGGTTAGTATTTTTTAAAACTACTATTTCTTTTTCTTGGTCATTTAGTTGTTGTGATAATTCGTGCCTTACTTGCATTTCTTTATTTTTAAGTTTATCAACAGTTTGTAGTTCGAGATGTTTCTTTGCATCATTTATTTCATCTTTTTTAGATTGTTTTAATTCTTCTAATAGCTTATTTAATGCTTTAATTTGTTGATCTTTTTCTGTTAGTTTAGTTTGTAAATTAATAGAGTTATTTTTTGCATTATTCAATTCTTCTTGTAATTTAAGTTTTATTTCTTGCTCTTTTAATTTAAGGTTATTTTCTTGTTTATCTGCTCATTCTTTTTTTGCTAATTCAATTTTGTTTGGTATTATTTTGTTATAAAAATCATCTTTTTGGGCTGATAATTTTTTTTCATTACTTAATTTAAGATCATTATATTCTTGTGATTCTAATATGGCTTTAGTATTTTCCGAAATAGCTTGCTGATAAATTTTTTCTTTAGCCACTTTATCAATATTGTTAATTGCACTTGCTATATGTGATGAAATTATTTGGCTTTGCTCGTCTGTTAAACCTTTTAAACTAATATAATCACCTGGATTCGCATATTCTAATATTTCAAATTCCATTTTTGCAATATCTTTAATTTTAATATTTACTTTTTTCATTTAAACTCCTAACTTTGTTATACGTTAATTACTATTTTGTAATTAAAATTATATACTAAAATAAGTAGAATATAAATTATTATTACATAATAATTTATAACTTATTTAAAAGTTATTATTGTACTTGCATTATCAAGTTTTTTAATTTTTTGTCTTTTTATATATATATTTATATATATATTAAATGTTATAATATATTTAACTTAATTAAATATGTTTTTTGGAAAAGTCACTTGCGAGATGTTAACAAAATAATTATCTTTTAATTTTAACATAATTTTTAGATAAAAAAATGTATGCGAAAACAGAAAACACGGCAGTGTTTTCTCGTCGGTTTTGCTTACTTTTGCCAAAAGTAAGGCCCCTTTGATTGCAATCAAAGGCGGGGGATTAAAAAAAAAATTTTAGGTTATCTTATATTGCCGTACAACTTGTCGATAGTTATTTATTTTTTATTAATTGGAAATGTCACATGCAAGTTTTTTTGCATGTGACATTGTTTTTGTCTGCCTTGTAATAAAATAGTTGTATTAATAAATTTTAAAAAAATGAAAGGAGACCTTAAAATTATATGAAAAATTTAGAAAAATATATTTGTGTTTTTGACAAATATCGAAAAGAAAATAAATATCAACATTTTAAAATTGAAGAGAATTACAACACTATCTTGAAAATGCAAGGAGCTCTTGAGTCGCATCGAAAATTACGATCAGATCAAATCGATCTAGAACAACTTTATAATATTTTACAAGAACTTTCTGAAGGCTTCTCAATCCAAGAAGTAGCCAAGATTTTTGATAGAGACATTCGAAGTATAAAAAGTAAAATCCAAATTATTACAAATCGCAGACCACTTGGTTTAGATAAACAAAATCGTTATGTTTGTCCTAAGTGTTCAAAAAGAGTAATGCGGGTTAAAACCCTTAATTTTACCAAGCTATACGAACATTTATTAGGCTATTCATTTTCGCGACTCTTTTTTGTAAGTGATACAATTAAAGAGAAATGAAAGGCCTACAGAAAGTATTGGTATAGTGAACTTAATACATACAATAAAAATAGAAATAAAAAGAATTTGCAGCAAAAAGAAGTTAAGAAATCAGTTACCTATCTTGTGAATTCTTTTAAAAAATTCTCCCCTGATGAATTTGTTCCTTCACCTAGTACAATTTATAAAATAATCAAAAAATACCCTTATTTCCTTGAATTTGACCACATTGTTAAAAAATCTGAAGGAAAATATGGCATAAGGAACAAGAAGCAAACCAAACCTAAAACATTAAAATATGCTACAGAAATTTCGAAACGTCCAGCTTATATTAATGATCGCACTGAACACGGACATTTTGAATTAGACACCGTTATTGGTAAAATCAATGATACATATTGTATTGTGACCATAATTGAACGGCAAACCAGAATGTCTTATGCTATGCTCTCAAAACGCAACTCCAAAGCTACAAAACAAACTCTTCTCAAACTAATCAAGAAACATAACTTAGACATTAAAACTTTAACAGTTGATAATGGTAGTGAAAATGTCTTATTGCACCAGGTCATTCCAACTGAAAGATTATTTAAATGCCAACCATATAGTTCATGACAAAAAGGTTCAATAGAAAATATGCACCGCTTAATTAGGTATTACATTCCCAAAGGAAAAAGCTTAGATAAATACTCTCAGCAAGAAATTGATTATATGATGGAAAAAATAAATAACTATCGGCAAGTTGTCCGGAAATATAAGATAACCTAAAATTTTTTTAATCCCCCGCCTTTGATTGCAATCAAAGGGGCCTTACTTTTGGCAAAAGTAAGCAAAACCAACGAGAAAACACTGCCGTGTTCTCTGTTTTTCTCATACATTTTTTTATCTAAAAATTATGTTAAAATTAAAAGACAATTATTTTGTTAACATCTCGCAAGTGACTTTTCCAAAAAACACTTTAAGTTTTGTCAGTAAATATAAAACTGATTTAAATAAATCTTTGGTAAAATACCTAGAAAATGAATTAGTTTCAATTGCAAAAAGTAATAAACAATTTAATGTTTTAAACAAAAATACATATAAGAATACAATCCTTAGCGAAAGCGAAATATCATCAATGAATGAATTTCTTTATAACATTAAAATGTTAGTTAAAATATTGGGTTATTCTGTTTTAGATATTAATAAGAAAAATAACAAAAATTTACATAATAATAACCATGACATTAAAGAAACAAAACAAAGGTTATTTTATATAACAAATAGAAATTCAAATGGAATTGGGTATTGATCAAATAATGTGTTTACCGTCCTTAAAGGTTCAAGAATATCAGACACAACAACAAAATCATTTCCTGTACATTGTAAAAATGCATTAAAACTTAGAAATCAATTAATAAATGATGGAGTTATTGTAAATAATATTCTACTAAATGACTATAAATTCGCCTCACCTTCAGGTGCAGCCGATTTTGTGATAGGTAGCTCAAGCAATGGGTGAGAGGATTGGAAAACTAAGCGCGGGATTAGTTTAAGTAAAATTGTAAAGAGATAATGAATTATATACATAATTAAAATAAGAATTTTTAAAGTATCAAGTTTTAACTTATAAGTTATGCACATTATGGCAAATAATTTTATGTATAATTATGTTTTATTATTTAATAACTACAATTTAATCTTTTTTATTAAATTTATTAAATAACATTCTAACTTTGTAGACATGTAAAAGATATTTGGACAAAATCCGAATATTTTTTATTCGTAATTGTTTAAATTTTATACTTAACTAAGTTGTGTATTATTCTCATAAATAATTTATACTATTTTTTAAATAAATTTGGTTTCTTCAATATTATATATATATATATATATATATATATATATATATATATAAATAGTTGTCATTGGACATCCGAAAAATACCAGTCTAACACAATAGTTATTCTACAAACTTTTGGTATAATTTAATATATACAAAATAAACAAATAATAAAACTTATGTTTAATATAAATATTTAGGGAGCAAATTATGAAAAAGAAGTCAAAATTATTATTTTCGTGTTTAATCAGTTTTTCAGGATTACCAGCGATTTTTACACCTTCACTTGCTAAGAAGTCTGTGATTGTTAATGAATGATATGATAATTTAAAAAGTGAAATATTTGAAATTAGAAAACAACCTATCACAGTTGCACAAAATTCAAATAATCATATTGTTGATATACAAGTCAATAACTACTTTGAACTGAAATTATTATTAAATCCAGGTTTTGAAACTGAAAATGAGGAATTTATAACTAAATTCAATAATGACTTTATAAACAAAGTAAATAAAAATAATTTAATGTATAAAAATTTTAATACTATTAGTATTTTACCAATAGTATGGTTTTACTTTGATACCGAACAGGATAGGAAACATTTTGTTACTGAGGTATATAAATGAAATATAATTTATAAATTTATAATTTTTGAAAACAAATTAAATAATATTAATTCCAACAATCTTGATCCACTTAAACCCTTTGATAAAGAACCTGAAGAAGTAGAGTCGCCAAAATCCGTTGTTAGACTTTTAGATGATGATAGAAATATTGATCTTAACTTAAAAAAATTCATTGATTCAGTAAGTAAAAATTCAAATATTGTCAATGCTTCAAATCATTTAAATAATTCATATGTTAACAAAATAGGTGTTTTAGAATGGTGATCATATCCATTTGATACAAACTACCAAAAATATTTTAAAAATGGTATTGAAATAAACGACCTTAATGCTGAAAAAAATCCCGACTCCAAAACTCATTCAACTATGGTGTCTCTGATTGCTGGAGGTCAATATGGAATTGATCGATCTTCTAAAATATACTTGCATACAATCAATAACTTCGATAGCATATGGATGTCATCAATTGAAAAAATGGTTAAAAAAGATGGCATAAAATTAATTAACCATAGTTATGGTCGTAAAATGAGACATAATAGAGAAATACAACTATCATATATAAAAGATTATGCAGAAAATGCATATTTTCTAGATTTTATCTCTAGAAAATATGGAGTTATAAATGTTTATTCTGCAGGTAATGATGGAACAGACAACGAACATTCATTTGCAGGGGAGACATTATCATTTAATTCAATAGTTGTTGGCGCTCTTGATGATAATGCAACAAAACAAAACCTAAAATATAATAAAGTTGCAAAATACTCAAATTATAAGATAATTGAAGAATTCAAAGATATTTCAAAACCTTTAGTTGTTGCACCAGCTAAGTTTTATAATCCTGTATATAACGTAAATAATTACTATAACGGAACTAGTTACGCTGCCCCTGTTGTAACAGGTTTAATTTCAAACCTAATGAAATATAATGAAAAAATAAGAAATAGTGATAATCGGGTCCCAATTGTAAAAGCGATTTTATCAGCTTCAGCTGTAAGCCCAAAAATAGAAGGTTTAAAATATAAATTTAGTGGTTATGCAGAAAAGTATGGAGCAGGAACTGTAGATTTTCAAGCGATGCTTTTAGCAGCACAAAACTATAAAGTTAAGGAAATTAACCCAACTGTAGGTTTAGGTACTTATGTGCTTGCAAGTGATGCACTAGAACTCAAAAAAGGCCAAACAATTAAAATATCTAGTTCCTGAACTTTTAATGCGGGTATATTAAAAAGTTCGCCACTTTTTTCATATTATTCTTTAAATAACAATAACTATTGAGGAAACAGGTTAAACAGATTTGCTATAGCAAGGGAATACAATGCCAATCAATCTTTGTTAATTTCTAATTCTTATGATGTAAGTACACATAAAGATGCCCACTGACTTAAAAAAGAAGAAGCTAAAAAGAGGCAAAAAAATAGATGATTTTCAGACTATGATTTAATTCTTGAAAAATTAGAAAATAATGGAATCTGAAAAACAGTTGAAAGTATTGTTACAATTGTAACTAACGATGAATTAATAGAATATAAAGTTCCTCAAAGTGGCCTTTATAGATATACAGTTAGAAAACTATCAGAAAGTTCATTTGAAAACTCTGTTGATGATATTGTTGCTGTAACCCATGTGGTAAGAGATGAAAATTATTAAAAAATTATTATTATCAGGGTCATTTTTTCTTCCTTTGATAAGTTTTTCATGTAGTACAAATGAACCTCAACTAATTATTAAAAAACCTTTGGTTGATGACAATACCAAAGATAAGAAAACTGAAAATAAACTACCTATAGTAATAACAATAGAACAACCTCCAGTTTTTGTGGATAAGATTAGTGATGTTAATGGCAAAGAAGATGAACAAAAAAAACCTGATAAATCCATAAATAATATACAAGACACTAAAAAAAAACCTAGTCATGAGCACTGACCATTTTATGATACAATAGATGAAAAAGTAGCCCATGCCGAAGTTAACCAAATATATAGTATCATCAATAAAAAACATAAAAAATTTACCAAAAAAGCCATATTTGCACCACGGGAATGGGTAAATCAATCTAATTTTACTATTAAAAAAGAATACATGCAAAAAGACCAGGATGTATTTAACAAAACATTTTTTAATAAAAATCCACATTTTGAAAGTAACCTCCAATGAATAAAAGAAGATTTTATTAAAATAACTACCAATGAAGAATTTGATAAGTTCATAATAAATCGCTTCAAAGAATTAAATAAATTTCATGATTTTAATCAAGATGTTCAAATTAAAAAATTATTTGAAGAATTATATTTAGATAATCAAGATGTATATGTTATTTTAAAAGAAAGTGATATTTTTATAGACAGTGCTAATTATCATGAGGATAGCCCCGATGATAGATCAATTATAGTTACTTATGAAAATACCATTGCAACCTTAAATATAATATTCCCATTCGACTCTTTAGCTCCAGGTGTAACACATCAATACTATGAACCTGATCCTTCCTTTAGAGTTTTTTTAGTTAAAAAAAATTATAACCTTAATTGAAACATTATTACTCCAAAGGAAAGTGAAAGACCTACTAGTTTCAGAGATAGATTAAAAAAATGATATGATATTGAATTTAAAAAACATTTACCTTAGGTATAAGCAAAACATAAAATAAATTTGTTATATTTCTATTTATCATTGATTTCTTTTCTAAACGTCATTTTCATTAAATGGTTGCTAAAATGACTCATATATTGTTTTTATTAATCAATTGCTAGTATTTAGCATACTGTTTATTGCAAACAAACAATGTTTTTAGAATTAAATAAATATTAAAAACATGCAGTTATGATCACTGCATGTTTTTATTAATATTCTGAATTTATTTTATATTAATTGATCAAAAATATCATCACCTGTTTCACTTACAATATCAACACCAAAGTTTCTGGCAACAATATTTCCTAAGGTTCCTAACCCTTCAAAATTAGGTAATACTTTTGGTTTAGTAAATGATTTTGAAAAAATAGTTGCTGGTAAAAATTCCCTAGTGTGGTTGAAACCTGGATAAAGCGGATCATTACCATGATCTGAAGTCATAATTAATAAATCATCTTCATTCATCGCGTTAATTAATTTACCTAGTTTATCATCTAATGATGCAATATTTGATGCAAAGCCACGAACGTTTCTTCGATGACCATAATGTGAATCAAATTGTACTAAATTTGTGAAAATAAATTTATTTTCACCGCCTTTTGTTGCTAAATCAATAGTAATGTCCATTCCATTAGCATCACCTTCACTTGGATAGTGTGTGCTAATTCCTTGACCCACAAAAATGTCATTAATTTTACCAATTGAAATAACCTCAACACCTTTTTCTTGTAAACGGTTTAAAATCATTTCTTGTGGTTTATTTGCATAATCATGACGATTAAAAGTGCGGGTGAAATTACCAAAATCACCAACATATGGGCGAGCAATAATCCGCCCAACATTCCACTCAGGACGAGAAGAACAAATTTCACGCGCTGCTTTAGCGTATTTATATAAATTATCTAAACCAGTTCATTCTTCATGTGCACAAATTTGTAATACTGAATCATTTGAAGTATACACAATTATAGCACCACGTTCCTTTTCTTCATGAGCTAACTCGTTAATAATATCAGTTCCCGATGCAGATTTATTTCCCACAATTGGACGGTTATCTCAAGCTTTTGATAAAGCTTCAATTAAATCTTCTGGGAAACCTGTTTCAGTAAAAGTAGGAAATGGTACTAAAGTTTTAATTCCCATCATTTCCCAGTGTCCAGCTAAGGTATCTTTTGCATTAGATACTTCTTGTACTTTAGCCATATATGCTAAAGGTTTTGATACATGGTAATTCCCATTTAAATCAGTAATATTACCAATTCCTAATTTTCTCCATGTATCTATTTTAAATTCTTCAACCATAGAAGCAGATCTAAGTGTGTTTGCTCCATGATCACCAAAACTCTTTTGGTCACGGTCTGGTCCAATACCTAGTCCGTCTGTGACTATCATAAAAATTCTTTTAAATTTTGCCATAAAATCTCCTATATTAGATTAATAAAAAATATCACATTTGATATTTGTTAATATTATACTATTTTATTCAAATTTTATTGATAAATAATAAAGAAAGATAATGAAAAAGGCTTAATCATTATTAAGCCTTTATTATATTTTTCCCATGATTAGAAAAATGAATTATTGTTTAATTTGTTTTTTATTGCTTGTATCATTTCCTTTTGCTTTCAAGTTGAAAGTCTTGTGTTTTTAAAATTTATCTTATTCTTTAAAAACTCGTATTCATCTGCTGAAATATATTTTTTCATGTCATCAATCGTTTGACACGAACCATTTCAAATATCGTATTCACGTTTTAATTTAGAATTTAATTCATTTAAATTCAATTGGTTATAACTAACGTTTGATTCAAATTTATATTGTGAATTATAAAATTTATTAAAATAATTTTGGGTTTTTAATTTTAAAGTATTTCAAAACCAAGCTTCGTAATTATCAATATTTTGAAGCATATCTTGTGATAACATGTCTAAAAATACCATGAATAATTGATTTCTAATTTCATCTAGTTCAATATTATATTTACGGTATAATCAGTAAATTCTTCAAACTAAATTACGAATTCTTTCATAATATAAATTATCAAAACGATTAATCAAATTATTCGTTGTAATAAGTTTTTTGTCGTGTAACTTTAAAAGCATTATAAATTCAGGACTTAACTTATTAATAAATATCTTATTCATTTTTAGCTAAATAATCAAAAAGCAAAATAGCAGTTGCTACTGATACATTTAATGATTGAACAGTTCCCTTTTGATCAATATAAACTTTAGAGTCACAAACTGATAAAACACTTTTTGAAACTCCTTCACCTTCATTCCCAACTACAATAATAGTTGGGCTATTATACTTAATTTTTGTGTGCGAGGTTGCGCTTTTATCTAATGCACTTGCATAACTTCAATAGCCAGTTTTCTTCAGTTTTGTAATTGTTGCCGATAAACTATTAACGCGATAAAAATTTAAACCTACAAAACCACCAGAAGCTACCTTTAGTGCTGTAGAATTAATTGAAGCAGCATTTTCCTTTGGTAAAATAACATCTTTTACCCCAGCTGCATTTGCACTACGAATAATTGCTCCTAAATTATGTGGATCTTGTATTTTATCTAAGACTAAAACAATTTTAGGTTTATGTTTGATTAAAAACTCAAGATCACGATAGTTTAAGGATTCTAAGTAAGCAATAAATCCTTGGTGATTATCTTTGGTCAATTTATTAAGATAACTAAGTTCTTTTACTTCAACATGAAAATTTTTATTGTTAAATAATTTTAAATTATCTTTATTACTAATTATAATTTTTGAAATTTTCATATTGCTCTTTATCGCATCAATAACTGAATTTTTCCCACACACTAATAATTCTCTCATATATCAACCCCCTTTTTTTCCTATTTTTAGTACTTTTTTATAATAATTTTTCTTTTATTAACACTGATCTTAATTTATCAGCTTCAAAATAGTTTTTATCTTTTAAAAATTCCTGCCATTTTTTGTAAATATTTTTATATTTTTCAAAATTTATTTTCTGAAAATCAAAGCCTAAATCATCAAAAACTTTAATAATTGTGCTAATTAATAATGGATCCTTATTTAAATTTATTGATTTTATTATGTCATTTAAGGTTTTCATAAAAGCAGCAAAATTTAACTCAAAAATATTTTGCATTAATTTTTGATATATTTCTTGATTATAAATATTAAAATTAAGATTATGCAATATACCCATAAAATATATTTTAGTTATTTTAGTTAATATTGTTTCAACATTATTAACTATATTATCATCAATATTTATTATGGATGTATATGAATTTAACAATAAAATAAATTTAAAATGATCAGGAGAATATTTGCTAATAAACTCATTAGCCAATATAATATTATTTAAAGATTTAGACATTTTTTCATTATTTAAATTAATTTGCCCAGTTCTAAGTCATTTTCTAGCTAAGTCTTTTTGATATAATGCATAAAATTGAATATTTTCATTTTCGTGGTGTGGAAATGTTAAATCCACGCCACCCCCATGTAAATCAACTCCACTTGATCCAAAATGCTTATTAATTAATGCAACACATTCAGTATGTCACCCGGGACGACCTAATCCAAAACTAGAATCATATTTAATACCTAAATTTGTTTTTTTTCAAAGTGCAAAATCAGCTTGATTATGTTTTTGAAAACTAGTTTTTTCAAAAACCATATGTTTTAAATTTTGTCCAGATACTTCCCCATAATAATCTTGATATTTATGGGTATCAAACCAAACATTATTATCTAAAACATATGCACTATCCTTTTTAACTAAGCGGCTAATAAAATTATTAATTTCAGTTAAATTAGTTGTTACATATTCTAAGTTTGTAATAGTATTAACATTAAATAATTTTAAAATATTTAAATAATCATCAGAGTATTTTTTAGCAATTTCAGTTTCACTCACACCTTCTTGAATTGCTTTATTAATAATCTTATCATCAATATCAGTAATATTATGCACAAACTTAAAATTAACTTTTAATGCTCTTGCTGCTTTAAGCATTAAATCATAAGTGATAATCGGGCGCATATTACCAATATGTACGTAGTTATACACTGTTGGCCCACATAAATAAACTTTTAACATATTTATATTATAAATATTTTTAAATTTAATACAATTTATATAATTAAAAAAAAAGAAATTAAGGAGCATAATGAACTTAACAAACCAAATTAAAGATTCTTTAAAGAAAGTTGTCTTAAAATTACAAAACGAAAAATATTTTGATTCAAATTTTGATGCAGATCATTTAGTTTTCACCTTATCTGAGCCCAATATTCCTGAAAATAAAAAAACATCTGAAATTGAATTTGATTTTTCTTCAAACCTTGCTTTTATTTTAAAAAAATACACAAAAAATAACCCTTTAGCAGTTGCAAATGTTTTAAAAGAAAAATTAGATAATCTAGATATGTTTGAACTTGTCGAAGTAACAACACCTGGATTTTTAAACTTTGTTTTAAAAAATTCAATTTTAAACAAAGTTTTAAGCAACATTATTTTACAAAACAAAAATTATGGATCCAACTTTGTTAAACCTGAAAAAATTAATGTCGAATTTGTATCTGCAAACCCAACAGGTTTTTTACATGTTGGTCATGTGCGGGGGGCTGTTTTTGGAGATTCACTAATAAGAATTTTAAGATATGCCGGGCACCATGTTGAAGCTGAATATTATGTTAATGATGCTGGAAATCAAATTGATAATTTAGCTAAATCGGTATATATTCGTTACCAAGAACTCTTTGGAATTTACGAGCAAATGCCAGAAGAGTCTTATAAAGGTGATGATATTATTTGAGCTGCAAAACAAATAAAAGACAAAGTTAATGATTATTTTTTAAATAATTTTGCTACTAAAGAAAGTGAGCTAAAATCATTAGCAACCCAAATTTTACTTGATAAAATCAAAGTGGATTTAGGAAAAATTAACATTTATTTTGATACTTTTTCAAGCGAAAAAGCATTAACAACCAAGAATTTAATTAAACCTGTTTTAATTAAATTAAATCCAAATACATACCAAAAAGATGGAGCTTTATTCTTAAATACCACTAAATTCGGCGATGATAAAGATCGTGTATTAATTAAAAGCGATGGATCATATACTTATTTAACACCTGATATTGCTTATCATGAAACTAAATTACAAAAAGCAGATAAATTAATTAATATCTGGGGCGCTGATCATTCTGGATATGTTGCAAGAATGAAAATTTCACTCCAGGCATTAGGTTATGACCCTGATAATATTAATATTTTAATAATCCAATTAGTCAGATTATTAAAAAATGGACAAGAGTTTAAAATGTCTAAGCGTGCTGGAACAAGTGTAACATTAAATGATTTATTAGATGTCGCCTCTTCTGATGCAATTAGGTTTGGTATGCTGACTAGAGAAATTGGCACAAAATATGATTTTAATATTGATCAAGCTAACTTAATGGATGCCTCTAACCCAGTTTATAATTTACAATATGCTCATGCTAGAACCGTATCATTACGTAATAATTTAAAACCTTTTTTAGTTGATCCAAACAATCAAATTACTAATAAAGCCAGAAAATTAATTATTGAATTAGATCAATTCCCAAATTTATTGCAAACTATTGTTAAAACAACAAAAGTAAATTTATTAACTCAATACTTAATAAATTTAACTAATTTATTTAATAGTTTTTATTCACAAACACGTTTAATAAATCACCCACAAGAAGCATATTATAGTGCTTTAGTATATGCTGTTCAAGTGGTGTTTAAAATTGGTTTAAACTTACTTGGAATTAGTGCCCCTAATTTAATGTAAAATAACATAATCATGCGCATAAGAAATTGCATATGATCTTACTTTTCTAATAAATGGATTTTATAAAAAATATTGAAAATTACCTAACTTCATTATTAAAGTTAGGTAGTTTTAGTATAGTTAAATTAAGAGTTTATCATTTCAACTTTTTGACCTTTAGTAAATGTAAACTTATATGTTCCTGTTAGAAGGTTTTGTTTCTTAGGATCTGAATTATCTCATAGACTAGTCAGAGTGTAAGTACCTGTGTTTCATGGATAAAATGGCGCAACTTTGAAAGTAACTTTATCTGCAGTTTGGCTATCTATCCAAGTTTTTCTATTAGATCCGTTTGTAGTATCATCTGCATAAGTATTATTTTCTGCACGTAATTCATATTTAAATAATTTATCTTTTACTTTTTCGTAAATATCTTTATCTGCAACAATTTTGAAAATAATGTAATTTTTGTTTTGAGAGTCAACTTCAACAGTTACACTATCAAATTTTAAAGGTTTTTCTTCAGTAGGTGTTGAATCTGTTGTTTGTTGATCAGTATTGCCAGTGTTTGTACCGTTATTTGTCTTTTCTTGTTCGGGTTCTTTTGGAGATTGGTTAGTAGGTGTACTATTTGAATCTGATGAGTTAGTTTCCCCATTTAAAGTGGTACTGTCAGGTTGTGAAGCAGAGTTGCCAGTGCTAGATTCTGTAGAACCTGGTTCTGCATTGTTTGTAGATCCATTTCCAGAATTACCTGAGGAAGTTTCGTCAGTTTCAGGGTTAGCTTGTCCCCTATCATTTGAAACATCAGTATTGCTGGTTCCACCAGTAGAGTCTACATTATCTTGATCTTGTTTTTGTGTTTCTTGTTGATTGTCTTGTACAGTAGCGTCAGTTGTTTTAGAATTCTCACTACCATTATCTTTTTCAGATTCTAATTCATCTGGTTTTGTTGAACCACCATCTTGTTTATCAGATCCATTATCAGTAGGTGGTGTAGGTTCAGGAACAGAAGGTTTTTCGGGATTATCTGCGCCAGTTGATCCATTATCAGTACCATTGTTTGTCTTTTCCTCATCCTGTTGTTTTACACCAGTTCCAGGTTCTTCTGTTGCTGGATCTTTTGGAGCAGGGGCAGGATTTGGGTCAGTCTTTGGAGGTTCTTGGGTGCCATTATCATTAGCAGGCTCTTTGGTTGGGTCTTTTGGCGTTGGATCAGTAGGACCTGGGTTAGGAGGTACATTTCCTTCTTTAGGTGGTTCTTGGTTAGCATTACTATTAGTTGGATCTTTTGGAGCAGGGTTATTAGTTCCTGGATTCGATGGTTCATTTTCTTCTCTTGGTGGATTAGGATTTACTGGCTCTTCTTATTCTCTATTTTCAATAGGTGGATTTGTAGTTACTGCATCAGTTAATGTTGTAAATGGACGTTTGACATTAAATAATGTGTCATTGTCTACCTTAATGGTATCTAATAAATATGTAGTTCCTTTAGTTAAACCAGTAATAGTAATTTTATATTCATTATCAGCTGGTTTGTTTAAACTTGAAACTGTAAAATTACGAACTGTATCATTAGTTTTTACATTAATTTGGTCATTTGCTTGTAGACCAGTAATTTTAGCGGTGAATTCAGCACTTGTTTGAGTTACTGTAATTTCACTAACATTTTGAATTCTAAATACTCTTTTGTCTGGTTGCTTTGCATTGCACGAAACAGCAGTAATTGTGGAAATAGTAACTAAGTTAGTTGTTATTAATAAAAATTTACGTAATTTCATAACGTATTTTCCTTTCATATAAATATATTTATATAATAATTAATTTGTTTAAAATCAAATTAATAGATTTGTTAATCTACTTTAATTTTAATATATATATAAATAAAGTTGAAAAACTTGACAGTTTAAAAATATTCAAGAGAATTAATTTTTTGTTTGTATTTTTAAAATTTAGTGATATAATTTAGTTCTTAAATTGTTTAATCATAAATATGTATCAAAAATAAAGTGGGATTTTCAAAATCTCACTTTTCAAATAAAATAATTTTATGAGTTTTTTTATAATAACTGTGTCCAAATCATAATGCCAGTTTTATTAAAATATTGAAAATAAATAAGAAAAGTTAAATACAATTTTATCGATTAAAACATTATTTTTTGGTTCTTTTGAAAAAATTGAATAAAAACGATATGAGGCTTCAATTCCTTATTAAAATTTAGAAAAAATGGTTATCCTTTCGATAAGTATCAGTGTTTTTGTATCATACTTAAATTTTATATAATTGCTTTATATAAACAATACAGGTTATATAGGCAAATGCACAACTTAAAAACAATCAAAAATTTAAATATCTGAATAAATTTATATAACCAAAATCCATTATATAAATTTTTATCATTAATTAATAATAATTATACTTTTTTAATATATAATAATAATCAACTTAATAAGCAAGTTAAAACAAAATTAAAAATTCAAAATGGAAAGGCTCAAAATGAAAAACACAACTATGCTCGAGGTAGCGAGCCAATTTGTTTTAAATAATTCAGAACAAAACTTTACTTTTAATGAAATTTTTGAAATAGTTGAACAAGAACTTAAGGAAAATTGAATCAATAAATTCTTAATCAATAATTCAGAAATTTCATATGAAGAAATTAGAGAACGTAAAATGGGAGAATTATATCGTCTATTAACTGTAGACAAAAACTTTTTAAGAAACGATGATGGAACTTGATGTTCTAAACATAAAATTTATTAGGAGATAAGATGGCATTAGTAAACGCAAAAGAAATGTTAAAAAAGGCTAAAGCAGGAAAGTATGCAATTCCTCATATTAATATTAACAACTTAGAATGAGCAAAAGCGGCTTTAATTACAGCACAACAAGAAAACTCACCTATTATTATAGCAACTAGTGAAGGCGCAATTAAATACATGGGAGGGTTTAATGTAGTAAGTGGGATGGTGCTTGGTTTAATCAATGATTTAAACATTACAGTACCTGTTGCGCTTCATTTAGACCATGGATCATATGAGGGAGCAAAACAAGCCATTAAAACTGATGGATATACATCATTAATGTTTGATGGTTCACACTACCCATTTGAACATAACTATGCAAAAACTAAAGAATTAGTTGAATTAGCAAATGAAAGAAATATGTCTTTTGAAGCTGAAGTTGGAACAATTGGTGGGGAAGAAGATGGAATCGTTGGTAATGGCGAATTTGCAGATCCAACTGAAGCAAACAAAATCGCTCAATTAGGAATTGATGTTTTGGCGGCGGGAATAGGTAATATACATGGTCCATACCCCGCTTCATGAAAATCACTTAATTTTGAAAAATTACAAGAAATTTCAGCAGCTGCTGGAATTGGAATTGTACTTCATGGCGGAAGCGGTATTCCTTTAGATCAAATTCAAAAAGCAATTAGTTTAGGTGTAACCAAAATTAATGTTAATACTGAATTACAACAAGCAAACCACAAAGCCCTTAGAACTTATATTGAAAGTGGCAAAGACCTTGAAGGTAAAAACTTTGATCCACGTAAATTATACAAACCTGGTTTTGAAGCAATGTGTGAAACTGTAAAACAAAAAATTCATGAATTAGGTTCAAACAATAAAGCTTAATAAATTGTTTATATAAAAAGAAAATATTTAATTCGAAAGAAATTTATTTAAATTTCAAAACATACATCATGCTTATTTTATAGAAAACCCCACAAGCTAAACCTAAAAAATTGGTAAGCTTGTGGGGTTTTTATTATGAAATTAAAAAGTAAATTTTTAATTCAAACAAAATGCTTTGTTAATAAATTAAGAAAAACTTTTATAAAAAATATTATAATTATTATGTATTATATTTACTAATACAAAATTAAAGCAATAAAGCAATTATAATAGCAAAATATATTTAAAAAAGGAAAATTCTATGAAAAAGGAGTTAAAAAACATGTTTTTAATATGTGAAAGTTTAGCGGGTTTTGGATGCTTTCTAACTTTAACGACCATTAATAATACAATGCAAAAAACTAAAAATCATTATTATCCAGATGCTAACTCTATAGATGACTTAATTGCAGTTACTCACGTGGTTAGAAATGAAAACAATTAAAAAAATCCTTCTTGGAATTATTTCAACAATTACACCTCTAATTACATTAGCTTGCACAAGAATTTCAAACCCTGAAACAGAAATTAACAAAATAAAAATGGAACTTCTTCCAATTCATAAATCTTTTATAAAAAAAAGCCCATTTATTCCCTTAGATTGATTGGAGAATCAGTATCTTGATGTTAAAGAACATAGACAACAAAAATACACAAAAGATGATGGGACTCAAGATTCAATTAATTTCAACTCAGAATTCTTTGATAATTTTCCCAAAGATCCACATAATAAATTCAATAATGCCATAAAAATATCTAGTAAAAATCAATTCGATAAATATATTATTGAAAGATTTAAGGAATTGCATAACTTTGAAGATTTTAACAATAATTTTCAAATTAAAAAATTATTTGAAGAATTATACTTAGATAATCAAGATGTATACAAACTCCTTGAGAACAATGATATTTATATTTGACAACATTTTTCATTAAGTAATGCAAAATGAAACGAACAAACATTTGTTATTCCATTATATGATAAAAATAAAGTTACTCTATTTTTTTTAGGATATCATGTACCGCTAACAAGTAATTCAGTTATACCTGGTGTTTATCCATGGGAGGTCTTCGTGCTCCCTAAAAATTATGAAATTAAAATAAAATTCCTTGAATTCGAGAAAGATGAATCAGGTTTAAATTACCTGTATAGTCTAGAAAAATGATACTATAGAGTCTATAAATCATATTATAAGTAATACCTTTAAACCCCAAAATAAATTTGTAAGGGGTTTAAAGGTATTTTTTAGTCAATTTTTAGTTATGTAGGGTTTTAATATTATTATATAAATATGAAAAGTTTTTTTAGTTTTGTTCTTATATTACTTAACTTTAGTTTAGTATCTTGCGCGCTTAATCCTATAAATAAAAACTATGAACAAATTAAAGTGTTAGAAATAACCGATGGAGATACTATTGAAGTTTTAAACCAAAGTAGGCAAAAAGAAATTATACGCCTCTACGGTGTTGATACTCCTGAAACACTAAAACCTCGTTATAATGATGATCAATTAGCTAAATATGAAGATCAATATGCTAAACTTGCTAAGCGAATGCTTATTAGTAAAATTAATAGCAATGCAAATATTTTTATTCAAAGAGTTACTACTGATTCTTATAAGCGCACCGTTGCCCTAGTTTATTATAATAATAATTTTAATTATTCCATTAATTCATTAATAAATTCATGGTTAATTTCCGAAGGTTTAGCCAGAGTTGCTTTTATTCAGGCAGAAAATCCTAAAAAACCTTACTATACACAAACAAAAGAGCAATTTGAATATTATAAAACAATTATAGAATTGGAAAATATCTCTAAAACTACTAAAAAAGGTTTTTGAAAAGAGTCTATTAACGATGTATTTTATAAAAAATTACAGTAATCCATGGTTTATGTTATAATATATTTATATATTATAACATTCATAAAATTAATCAAAATGGAGGTTTAAATGGAAGATAAGAAGCAAAAATACGATGCAAGTGCTATTGCGCATTTAGAAGGTTTAGAACATGTTCGTAAACGTCCTGGGATGTACATTGGTTCAACATCAAAAGCAGGATTACACCATTTAGTATGAGAAATAGTAGATAACTCAGTTGATGAAGCAATGGCTGGTTTTGCCAACAAAATTAATATTACAATTACAAAAGATAACGAAATAAAAGTTCAAGATAATGGACGGGGAATTCCTGTTGGAATCCACCCACAATTTAATATTAGTGCCTTAGAAGTTGTTTTAACTAAATTAAATGCTGGTGGAAAATTTGAATCAGGTGCTTACAAAGTTAGTGGTGGATTGCATGGAGTAGGAGCTAGTGTTGTTAATGCCTTAAGTTCAAAATTAGAAGCATGGGTTAAGCGTGATGGTAAGATTTACTATGCTAAATTTGAAAATGGTGGAAATACTGTGCATCCAACAAATGTTATTGGTGAATATGAAGGCGATGAATCAGGTACTACTATTCAATTTACTCCTGATTATACAATAATGGAACAAATGCCATTTGATAAAAGTTTAATTATTGATCATGCACGTCAAATTGCATACCTAAATAAAGGTTTATTTGTATCAGTTGCTGATGAAAGAGATGAAAGCTATGTTGAATACCAATATAATAATGGTATTATTGACTATGTTAGCGAATTAACGAAACGTTCATTACCATTAACAAATATTATTTATGCAAGTAATTCATATAAATATCGCCAGGAAATAAATTCAAGGGAAATTAATATTGAAGTTGAAGTTGCTATGCAATATTTAAATGATCTGTATCGATCTAATTTAATTTCCTATACTAATAATATTTCTACCCATGAAGGTGGATCACATTTAACTGGATTTTATGATGCAATTATGAGGCTAGTTAATAACTATGCTTTAGAAAAAAACTTCATTAAAAATGAAAATGATCGCTTTACCCGTGAAGATTTAGTTGAAGGTATTGTTGCTGTTATTTCAATAAAACACCCTGAACCACAATTTGAAGGGCAAACAAAAGGAAAACTTGGTTCAAAAGATGCCCGTAAAGCTGTGAATGAAGTTTTTTCACAAGTCTTTGAACGTTTTTTAAATGAAAATCCTGATTTAGCTAAAAAAATTCTTGAAAAAGCAAGTTCAGCACGTAGAGCAAGAATTGCATCAACTGCTGCTAGAGATAAAGAACGTAAAAAACTTCCATTTGAAACTGGTTCAATGCCTGGTAAATTAGCCCCGTGTTCATCAAAAAATGCTGAAATTTGTGAACTTTTCATTGTTGAGGGTCAATCTGCTGGTGGTTCAGCTAAAATGGGACGCGACAAAGTTTTTCAAGCTATTTTACCCCTTAAAGGTAAAATCCTTAATACCGAAAGAGCAAGACTCGAAAGCATCCTTAAAAACGAAGAAATTATGTCTTTAATTACTGCTATGGGTGCTGGACTCGACAGCAATTTTAATATCAATAAATTAAGATATCATAAAATTATTATTATGACTGATGCTGATGTAGATGGAGCCCACATCCGCACCTTGCTACTAACCTTCTTTTATAGATATTTTAAACCCCTTATTGAATATGGATTTATATATATAGCACAACCTCCTTTATTCAAAATTCAACAAAATAAAAATATTTACTATGCATTTAATGAAAAAGAACGTAGTGAAATTATCGCGACTTTAAACCCTAACATCAAAATTACAATTCAACGTTATAAAGGACTAGGTGAAATGGATGCTCAACAGCTACGTGAAACAACCATGCTTCCAGAAAAGCGTAAAATGCTTCAAGTGCAAATTGAAGATGCATATCGTGCTGATCGCATCTTTGAGACCTTAATGAGTGAGAATGTGGAACCTCGTCGTGATTTTATCTCACAAAATGCAAAATACGTGCAAAATATTGACTTATAATTCAAAAATACATTCAAAGATAATTGAATGTATTTTTTCTTATTTTAAAGTATATAAAAAATACAAACAAATGTTTGCATTTTAAGTTAATTATAGCCCATTGTAATATCAGACTGCTAAAATAACAACAACAGCTAATAAGATTACATATCCTAAGGCATATAGGATAAGTGCTCAGAATCCAACTGGTCATCCTTCATTTGTAGCTGGAGCGTCAACTGGTTTTTCAACAATTACTTCCTTTACTACTTCTTTTACAACTTCAACAGGTTTTTCTACTACCACTTCTTTAATAACTTGAACTGGTACTTCTTTTACAATTTCAATTGGTTTTTCAACAATTACTTCTTTAATAACTTCAACTGGGCGGTCGATAACTTTTTCAACGACCACTTCTTGCACTACTTCTTGGACACTTGGAACTAATTTTTCAACAGTTTCAAATGATTCAAATACCACAAAGTGTGATTTTTTACATGAATTAGGTGAAAGAGTGTATTTATAGTCTTGTTCCGGTACAAATGCAACATGCTTATTACCATATAATACAAATGATAGCACACGTGCTAAACGTGACTCTGGTGTTTGTTCTTTGTAATAAATAAAGGTTTCAGGAACATAAGTAAGGTCTTCAGATCCTTTAATCTTACTTGAAAGTAATTTTGTTGAGGCTGCTAATGATTTAGCAACTAATTTTAGTAATCTTTTATCTTCTGGTAATTCTAATTCTAATGCTAATGATTTTTCAGCATTTAAAACATTTCTCAGTTGTTCTTCAATTTCTCTGAAGTCTCTAACAGATGTAACTAAGTCTTGTGGGTATGAAAGTGCGATAGCTTCAAGGTTTTTAGCATATAAAGCTAATGAACGAAGTTTAGTTGCTTTGCATCCTTCATAGAAATATACATATCTAACTTTATCACAATCTTTAATTGGACATGCACCTTGTGAAGGTACTTCTTTGTTGACAATTACTTCCTTAATAACTTCAACTGGTTTTTCTACTACTTTTTCAACAACAACTTCTTTCACTACCTCAACCGGGCGATCAACTAAAACTTCACGAATAATTTCAACAGGTATTTCTTTTAAAACTTCTTTTTCGATGTAAACTGGTACTTCTTTCACTACTTCGTGAACTTTTTGTTCAACAACTGTTTTAGTTACCATTGATCTATTTCTTAGTTCGTGAATTTCTTTAAGTAAAGCTTCTTTATCTTGGTTAGTATCTTGTAGTTTATTTTTAAGTTCTTCAATTTCTTTGGCAGATTTACCATCAAGGTTTTTTAATAATTCATCTAATGAATTTAATTCTTTAGTTAATTCTTCAATTTTAACATCTTTAGAATTTTTTCTTACAGGTGGAATAAAGTCGTCAACTGCAGGGAAATAAGTAGTATGATCATCTAAAATTTTATAATCAACATTTGGTTCTAAAGTTGCTAAATGATTTTCAACTTCAAAGAAATTAATTGTATTAAATTCAGTTAAATTAATTTCTTTAGAAGTTTCCCCATAAGATAATTTACCATCGTATTTGTCAACTTCTAGTTCGTATTCTAATACACCGTCTTTGTTAAAGACACCATATACGTGCCCTCCTCAGATTTTTTTAGGTGTATGGAATTGTGCTCATGATTCATATCTTAATGATAAGAATCAGTTTAAAGCATCCTTACGAGTTTTAAAAACTCCTAATGCAGTTTTAACCTTTGGGTGTCTTAAAACTCAAGGAAATTGCTTATTTTGAGTTGGTTTGTATTCGCATAATATACGTTTCATATATTGCTCCTTTGTTCTATTATAATAATTAAGTATTAATAGTTTCTTAAAATGAATTAAATTTTAATTAATAATATTATAAAGTTTTTTTTATGATTGTAAAACGTTTTTTTAAATATTACAGCCATAACAAACAAAAACAATTTATTAATTGGAAATGTCACATGCAAGTTTTTTGCATGTGACATTGTTTTTGTCTGCCTTGTAATAAAATAGTTGTATTAATAAATTTTAAAAAAATGAAAGGAGACTTTAAAATTATATGAAAAATTTAGAAAAATATATTTGTGTTTTTGACAAATATCGAAAAGAAAATAAATATCAACATTTTAAAATCGAAGAGAATTACAACACTATCTTGAAAATGCAAGGAGCTCTTGAGTCGCATCGAAAATTAAGATCAGACCAAATAGATCTAGAACAACTTTATAATATTTTACAAGAACTTTCTGAAGGCTTCTCAATCCAAGAAGTAGCCAAGATTTTTGATAGAGACATTCGAAGTATAAAAAGTAAAATCCAAATTATTACAAATCGCAGACTACTTAGTTTAGATAAACAAAATCGCTATGTTTGTCCTAAGTGCTCAAAAAGAGTAATGCGTGTTAAAACCCTTAATTTTACTAAACTATACGAACATTTATTAGGTTATTCATTTTCGCGACTCTTTTTTGTAAGTGATGCAATTAAAGAGAAATGAAAGGCCTACAGAAAATATTGGTATAGTGAACTTAATACATACAATAAAAATAGAAACAAAAAGAATTTGCAGCAAAAAGAAGTTAAGAAATCAGTTACCTATCTTGTTAATTCTTTTAAAAAATTATCCCCTGATGAATTTGCTCCTTCGCCTAGTACAATTTATAAAATAATTAAAAAATACCCTTATTTCCTTGATTTTGACCATATTGTTAAAAAATCTGAAGGCAAATATGGCATAAGGAAGCAAAAACAAACCAAACCTAAAACATTAAAATATGCTACAGAAATTTCAAAACGTCCAGCTTATATTAATGATCGCTCTGAACACGGCCATTTTGAATTAGACACCGTTATTGGTAAAATCAATGATACATATTGTATTGTAACCATAATTGAACGGCAAACCAGAATGTCTTATGCTATGCTCTCAAAACGCAACTCCAAAGCTATCAAACAAACTCTTGTCAAACTAATCAAGAAACATAACTTAGACATTAAAACTTTAACTGTTGATAATGGTAGTGAGAATGTATTATTGCACCAGGTCATTCCAACTGAAAGATTATTTAAATGCCAACCATATAGTTCATGACAAAAAGGTTCAATAGAAAATATGCACCGCTTAATTAGGTATTACATTCCCAAAGGAAAAAGCTTAGATAAATACTCTCAGCAAGAAATTGATTATATGATGGATAAAATAAATAACTACCGACAAGTTGTACGGCAATATAAGATAACCTAAAAATTTTTTAAATCCCCCGCCTTTGATTGCAATCAAAGGGGCCTTACTTTTGACAAAAGTAAGCAAAACCGCCGAGAAAACACTGCCGTGTTTTCTGTTTTCTCATACATTTTTTTATATAAAAATTATGTTAAAATTAAAAGACAATTATTTTGTTAATATCTCGCAAGTGACTTTTCCAAAAAAGAAACAAAAACAATTTAATTAAGATAAATATAAACTTTAAAAAATATAGTAAAATATTAATAACTTATGAAAATCATTACAACAAATAAAAATGCAAAACGTGATTATGAGATTTTAAAAACATTTGAGGCTGGAATGTCCTTAGCTGGTTGAGAAGTTAAGAGTGCCAGGGCTTCTGAAGTTGCATTAACAAATTCATTTTGTTCAATATATAAAAATGAATTATGACTTAAAGAATCATTTTTTAAACAATATATGCAAGTAAAATGTAATGAAACTCAAGATCGAAAATTACTAATGCATAAAAATGAGATTCGTAAGTTAAAATTTAAATTAGAATCTCAACCCTTAACATTAATTCCTTTAAAAATGTATTTTAACAAGAATTCCCTTGTTAAAATAGAGTTAGCCTTAGCAAGAGGTTTAAAAAAATACGACAAACGGGCAAAACTCGCTAAAGAAGAAGTTAATAAAAAGATTCTCAAAACCTTAAAAAACTATTAGATCTGGGGATATAATGGTTTCGACATGTATGGGTTCTTAGTTATTGCAGTAGTGTGGGAGACTATAATTCCTACTAGGCTTTCTTAAACGGAAAATCTGAAGATAAAGTTGCTACATTAAGCATGTACCAACAACAAGCAAATCTTGCATTCGCTTAATAAATAGCATGCAAGTTGTTTAATTAATGCTCCTTAAGTTAGTTAAACAAGGCTTTTAAGGATAGTTATTAAAGTTGCGACTTAATAATGAGATTAGCATAATAATATAAGTTGTTTTGGTTATTTTTTGCTTATATTATTATTAAAATAACCTAAACTGTAGAAGTAGCTAAGTATTCATATGTGGACAGGGGTTCAACTCCCCTTATCTCCACCAAAATTACAAAAGTAAAAAAAGTTTTAATTTTAGACCAAAAGGTATTTACCCCAATTAAATAAGGAAAATTCCTTATTTAATTGGGGTAAAAATTGTCTTTTACAATAAAACTGGCGGATTAAAATATAACAAAAAAGTTAGCATGAAATTTTTAAAAAATGGAGAAATAAAATATGAAAAAAGAACTACACTTTAAATCAAAAGATTTAACTATTCGCGAGTTTAATACAATGGAACAAAAAGGCAGAATTCAAACAAATCCAGAATTTCAAAGGGAATTTGTCTATTCGATAGAAAAATCATCAAGATTGATTGAGTCTGCGTTAATGAAAATTCCACTTCCAACAATTTATTGTAGCGAAGAAAAAAATGAAAAATTATTAGTGGTAGATGGACAGCAAAGAATTATGTCATTCTTAAATTTTATTAGAAATAAATATAAATTAAAAGGAATGGCAGTTTTTAGCGAATTAGAAGGGAAATATTTTAAAGATTTAGATGACAAGCTTCAAAATGTTGTAGAAGAGACTGATATTAGAACCATAGTTATTGATAAAGATTCAAATGATGTTAAATATGAGATCTTTGAAAGACTAAATCAAGGTGCTGTTACATTAAAAGAACAAGAAATAAGAAACTGTGTATATCGTGGATATTATAATTCAATGATTAACCAACTTGCTAAAAATCAAAATGTAGCAGTTATGTTTAAGTCAGAAAATAATAGAATGAATTATCAAGAGAAAATTTTAAGATTCTTTGCTTTAATTGATTTTGGATCATATAAACAAAGTATGAAAGTTCACCTAAATAATTACATGAAGGAACACCAATATGATGATGAAAAGCAAGTCCAACAAGACAAAGAAATATTTAGCAAAACTTTAAGTATTGTAAAAGAAGTGCTTGGCACTGATGCATTTGCTGCAGTTGATTATGATAATAAAAAAATATTAAATACATTTAGTGCAACTTTTTATGACTCAATAATGGTAGCATTTTCTTTATTTGATAGAAATAAGCTTATTGCAAAATCTGATATCATCCGTAAAGAGATTAATTATAAAAAACTTTATGATGATGAGTATCATAACGCTTGTTACGCTGCTAGTGGTTCAAGGGATAGGGTACTAAAAAGAATTTTAACTATAATACATTTAATATCATCAATAGTGGGAGATGACCCCTTTAAAAAAGATTCAAGAACTTTTGATACATATTTAAAACCACAACTTGCCGAAAACCAAAAATCTTTATGTGCTATTTGTCAAAATGAAATTCTTGATGTGAATGAAGGCGAAATAGACCATATCGTTCCTTATTCACATGGCGGGCAAACAAAATTTGAAAATGCACAGCTTGTTCACAAAATTTGCAATAGGCATAAAGGCAAGAACATAGATATTAAAAAACAGGAAATAGGGGAAAATAACAGTCTCACATATAACCTTAGTGAAAAGCCAAACCTAGCATTTACAAAAATTAAAATGTATACATTCAATGGTAAAACAATATCAATTAAAAGTTTCAGACAATTTTTCATAAGTCTAATGGATGAAATTAAGGATATAGTTCCAGGAAAATTTAATGAATTAGCTGATAGGGATTATACACTTACTAAGACATCCAAACCATATATTCGCCATTCTAGTTTTGGAATGCATGTTCCATACGAAATTCAAAATAAGGTATTTGTTGAAACATGTTTTAGTGCCGATAGAATAGTAAAATTAGCTAAAAATATATTAAAAGAATTCAACATTGATCCTTCAAGTGTAGTTATTTATTTAAAAAATTAAAACAAGTCTTTAAAACCTTTCAGAAAGTTAACATGAAATTAGACATGGAAAATCATTCAAGTACTTTAGGTTGATTTTTCCATGTCTAATTTACTATAGTTTATAATTCACTAAAATGTTAAAATTTTTATCTATTTTAGGGGCTAGTCTGCCCTTATCTCCACCAAATGAAATTTAATTCAAGCAAGCAAAAAGCTTGCTTATTTAACATTAACAATTAAGTTATTTAATATTTATATAGTTTAATTGTTAATGTATAATATATAAATTATTATAAAAAGGAGGTAATTTGGTATGTCACAAATAATAAATGAAGATATCTTATGGAAAGCTGCTGAAAAACTAAGAGATAAAGTTGATCCTGCTGATTATAAGAATATCGTTTTAGGGCTAGTGTTTTTAAAATATGTTAGCGATAAATATATCGCTAAATATAATGAATTAATTAAGTATAATGATGGACGCGAAGAAGATGAAGATTATTATACAGCTGAGCACGTTTTTATAGTACCTAAAGAATCATTGTGAAGTTATGTAGCATCACATTCCAAACAAGATAATTTAGGGCAAGTAATTGATAATGCATTTGTCTTACTTGAGAAAAATAATAACCAATTAAAAGGGATTTTGCCAAAAACATATTCAAAAAGCGATTTAGATAAAACTGCTTTAGGTGAATTAGTTGATTTTTTTACTAATAATTTAAATATGGAAGATGCTGATGGGGACTTTTTTGGTCAAGTATACGAATATTATGTTGGAGCTTTTGCTAAATATATTCCAACTAAAGGTGGTGAATTCTTTACCCCTAAATCAGTAGTTCAATTAATGGTTGATATTTTAGAACCTTATAAAGGCAGAGTTTATGATCCTTGTTGTGGCTCAGGCGGAATGTTTGTACAATGTTCTAAGTTTGTTAAAGAACATCAAGGTAAGATTGATAACATTTCAATCTTTGGTCAAGAATCAAATCCTGGAACCTGAAAAATGGCTAAAATGAATTTAGCCATTAGAGGACTTGAAGGAAACCTTGGTGATCGTAATGGTGATACATTTACCGACGATTTACATAAATCATTGCGGGCAGATTATATAATTGCTAATCCACCATACAACTTAAAAGAGTTTTGGAAACCTTCGCTGCAAGGAGATCCACGTTGAGTCTTTGGTAAACCATCTGAAAAAAACGGTAATTATGCTTGATTATCATTAATGTATGCAAAGCTCTCTCCAAAAGGAAAAGCTGCAATCTTAATGCCTAATGGAGCAACAACGTCTAATACCCAAGATGATTATAAAATTCGTAAAGCTATGATTGAATCTGGTAAAATTGATGCAATCTTAGCTTTACCTAATAAATTATTTGCCAATGTCAGCATTTCAGTGCAATGTTGAATCTTAAATAAAGATAAAACAAATAAAGATATTTTATTTGTTAATGCTGATGCAATGGGTAAACTAATTTCTCGTAAAATTAGAGTATTAGAAGATGATGATATAAACAAAATCCTTAAAGCCTATAAAGACTTTAAGTCTAATACTTTAATAGATCTTCCAGGTTTTTGTAAAAAAGCAACATTGGAAGAAATAATCGCCCAGGATTATAGTTTAAACCCTGGGCGATATGTTGGAGCAGATGAATCAAATAAATTATCTCCAGAAGAGATTAAAGAACAACTAAAGGTTGCATCTGCTGAATTATTAAAACTAATGAAGGAGGGCATGGAACTAGAAGAAAAAGTTAAAGAGATTTTAGAAGAAGAGATTAAATAAGATAGTGTTAACTATGTGGTTACGTTCATTATCAGAATGTATATTCAATTGAATGGAAAATAGTGCATCTTTGTTTATAGATTCAAAGATTGTTCCAGTTGAAGAAGTAAAGAATTTTTTTCTATTAGCCTTAAGAAGGTAGAAAAGATATTTTGATGATACCTTTGTTGGTTTAATCGAAGCAATACCTCTACCAATAGCAATTTTAGTATTAGCTATATTTAATTGGCCAACAGGTGCCCTTACAGAAAATAAGATGTCACCAATATCCGCTTCTTTATTCCAATCACTGGTTCAAATATCAAAATATGGATATGTATCACCAAATGTAGTGCTTCCTTGCAAAAATGGCAGCCCATTTTGGATTCTATTATATGAAGACGATTTAGGTGATTGTCCCATTGTTATTATCGATATATCAGATAATTTACATTTCATATTAATAACTCCAATTAGTGTTAACTATGTGTTGTTGGGTATTTAAATTTGGTAATTTTATTTCGACGTTTTCTAATATATTTGTAGTTAGTTCTTTCATAACAGCACCACTAGATATGGAACTAAAAAATTCGATTTTTGTCGAAAGTCAATAATACATATATTCGTTATTAAGTAGACCTGGATTACATGTCAATGATTTAAATCCCTGGCTTGTGCAAAGTTCAACCCCTGCAATAGCTAAATAGCCAATTGATGCTTTTGATGAAAGCAAAACAGTACCTTTAGGAACTAATGTAGTTGAACAACTATCATAACCTTCTTTAGTAATTAATTTATTGGATGTATAAATATATTTGCCATTAAATGATGATAAATCAGATGGGGTTATTCAGATAATATCACCATTTCAATATGCTTTATTTTTAGTAGATGGAGTTGAACCATTAATAATTTGTGCAATCTCTTTAATTTTATAAGTTCTCATATTATGAAACTAAAAGAAATATTAAAAATTTGTTATGGAAAAGATCAAAAAAATGTTGAAGTTGATTCAAGTGAAATACCAATTTTAGGGACTGGAGGAATAATTGGATATTCTTCAAAATACCTATATGATAAAGAATCAGTATTAATTGGAAGAGTAGGTACAATTGCAACACCTTTTTATATTAATAAACCTTTTTGAACTGTTAATACGTTATTTTATACTAAAATAGATGTTACAAAAGTTATTCCTAGATATTTATATTATTGATTATTAACAAAAAACTTAAATGTTCACAGGGAAGGTTCTGCAGTCCCTAGATTAACCAGAAAAAATTTAAATGAACTGGAGTTGACACTACCACCACTCAATACCCAACAACACATAGTTAACACTATCGGCAGTGTTGATGATTTGATAGAAAATTATCAAGAAAGAATCAAGATAATATGTAAGATCTTATCAGTATCATTGAAGCAGTTTAAAGAAAAAACGTTTATCAAAGACTATGATCCACAAATAATAAAATCTGGCATTGATAAATTTGATAATACAAAAATTTATATTAATACTTCGAAAGTAGATGGTATAAATACTATATCAGGCGGTGATTTAATTACATATGAAAATAAACCATCAAGAGCAAACATGACACCTATTAAAAATAGTGTTTGGTTTGCTAAAATGAGAGATTCAAATAAAAAAATAATTCTCACGGGTTATGATTTGGATATTGTTAAAAATTCGATCTTTTCAACTGGTTTTTTAGGTATTAGTGAATCTACCAAATTGCCAATTTCACTATTATCAGCAATAATTATTTCAAATGATTTTAATATTCAAAGAGATTTAAATTCAGTAGGGACAACTATGGCTGGAATCAATAACGAAACATTCTTAAAAATACTTGTACCAAAATTATCTGAAAATCAGATTGAAGAATATGATAAAAAATATAAATCATTTATTTATGAATTATCTTTGCTAAGACAAAAGATAAATAAATTCAAACAAATAAAACAACAATTATTAAATAAATATTTTTAAAATTTGGTACCTTCAATAGTGGAGGTACCAAATGAAAGATTTTAAAACATTTTTACTTCATCAAAATTTATCAAAAAATACAATTGATTCATATCAATTTGCATTAGATTTATACTTTAAATATTTTGATGAAATTAACAAACAAAACCTATTAGCTTTTAAAGCACTTTTAGTTGATAACTATAAAGGAAAAACAGTAAATTTAAGAATTCAAGGTATTAACAAATACCTTGAATATATTAACAAAGAAAAACTAAAACTAAAATTTATTAAATTGCAACAAAAAAGTTACCTTGAAAATGTCATTAGTGATGCAGATTATGAATTCTTAAAAAACAAATTACTTAAAGATCAAAATTATGAATGATATTTTATTGTAAGATTTTTAGGAGCAACAGGGGCTAGAGTTTCAGAACTTATTCAATTTAAATACGAACATTTAAAACGAGGTTATATAGATTTATATACTAAATCAGGAAAAATAAGGAGAATTTTTATACCTAAGAAATTGCGGATAAAAGCATTAGAGTATTATGATTCAGTTGATAGGGATACTGGTTATTTGTTTCTTAATAAAACAAAGAAACAAATAACCACCAGAGGACTCTCTCATCAACTAAAAGTTTTAGCTAAAAAATATAAAATGAATTTAAATGTTGTTTATCCTCATTCCTTTCGTCATAGATTTGCTAAAAACTTTTTAGAAAAAAGAAAAGATATATCCTTGCTTGCAGATCTCATGGGACATGAATCAATCGAAACAACAAGGATATACCTTAGAAAAACTAGCGAAGAACAACAAGCAATTGTTGATAAAATTGTTGACTGGTAAATCTAAAAGTATTTATTTAGAAGATTAGCTTTTATTTGCTTTAAAATGTTAATCTTCTTTTTGTTTTGAATTATTTGCTTGAAATATCAGTTTAATATTTGTTTTTCTTTATAGGATACATTAGCATAAACTAAGAAATTTATTGATTTTGAAGCATGCATTATTGTTGTTCCATATGTATGAATATCAATTATTTGTTTATTAATTTTGCTATTTATTTCAAAAAAGACTAAGCCTTTATCTTCATTAAGACAAATAAGTTTATATATACCAGAAGAATAGGCTCCAACTAGACCTATATTGTTTCGCCCTGGTGCTCCATCAAAAGCTACAAGTATATCTTCAAAATCTGCATATGTGCAATTATCCAAAGTATCAACAAATGTATTTCCCAAAGTTTTTAAATCACCAACTCTAATGTAATTGATTTTTCCAGGGTTTTTAGTTTCACTATATTTAGATGAACCAACCTCAAAGCCTTTTTGAAATTGAACAATATTAGTTAGGGGATATATTTTTGCTTTCATTTAAGTTATCAACAATACCCATATTCTTAATTAACTAGAAGTACTTATTTAATAAATGTTGTTTTATTTGTTTTAATTTTTCTATCTCGTTTTTTAATTTTAATTCGATATTTAAAATATTTTCCATACTTTCCTGATATTTAAATAATATATCCTTACTTAATAATGGCATTTTTATACCAATAAATGTTTTTTCATTTAGAGATGGTCTAGTTGATGCTTGTGATGATAAATATAACAAGTCTTTTATTTTCTTTTGTGATAGAAAATCTCTAATATATTCTATTTCGTAAAAATTTTTAGGAATAATTTTAAACAAAGCTACGTTAAATGCTCCTGCAATACCATATCTAACGGCCCCCGCATCTCCATATTTATCCATCATAATATCAGAAATACTGCATAAATGATTTCTTTTTGAGATTGGAATATATGTAAGATGTGCATCTGAGCTATAATCTCTGTTCTGGACAAATCTTACATATCCTGGAATAAGTTGATATACATGTTGCTCCTTAGGTGGTTGGGCACCATTTTCTAATTCGATGTGTTCTAAAATATCTTCTTTTAAATTAGATAATGAAGCATATTTCATGAATTTAATTCTGCGATATTCTTTGATTTTTAATATTATTTCCTGCTTTTTCTCTATCAAATCATCAACACTGCCGATAGTGTTAATTAACTAGATATTGTTACATATATGATATGTACACTTACATTGCATAAAATTACTCTTCTTTTTGATATAATACATAAGAACTATTTAATATAAAAATAACCTAATCCTATAATATTAAAAATATAATTTTACTTACACTAAATAATATAGAAAGTTACAATTATGATAAAAGAAAAAGACATTGAAATAAGTATTATATCTTTACTTGAACAAAAAGGTTATCAATGAATAACTATTGATAATGATCATTGAATCCAAACTAGAAATTTGGATGATTTTATTAATGAATCTTTATTAAGAGATTCATTAATAAAGATTAATAAAATTAATGATGATAATGTAATTCAGGAAGCTATAAATACTGTCAAAAACCTTGATAATCCTTCATTATTCGAAAGGAACTATGCATTTCATAAAATATTAGTTGATGGAATTACAATTGAATCAAAGGATTTTTTTGTAAATCCTTTGATTAGATTTATTGATTTTGCTAACCCTGAGAATAATACTTTTCAAGTTGCAAACCAAGTTAAATTCCAAGAGGGAAAAAGTATCAGAATCCCAGATGTTATTATTTATATTAATGGTATTCCTTTAATTGTGATGGAATTAAAATCATTTAATGAAGATGCTCAAGAAGCAACTTTAGAACATGCTTATGCACAACTTGGTTCTAATTCAGAACATGATGGTTATAGGTATGATATTCCAACTTTATTTAATTACAATTCTTTTTTAGTTATTTCTGACGGTATTGATACTAAAGTGGGTACTTTAACATCAAAAATAGATCGCTACAATGAATGAAAGAGTGTCTCAGGTGAAAAAGGTTATAATGATGATTATATTAATAAACTTGATGTTTTTATCAACGGTTTATTTGATAAAAACAGACTTATCGACATTATCAAAAATAACATTTTTTACATAATTGATAAAAATGATAAGCCAATTAAAATTATGGCTCAATACCATCAATATTTTGGTGTTAATAAAGCACTCAATTCAATTATAAAAACAGTTAAACCAAACGGAAATGGTAAAGCTGGTATTATCTGACATACACAAGGCAGTGGAAAATCATTTTCAATGGTAATGCTTGCACATAAATTACTAATTGAAAAAGAACTTAATGTTCCTACAATTGTTTTACTAACTGATCGAATTGACTTAGATATTCAATTATATAAAACATTTTTTAGTGCTAAAGATTATTTAAAGTGCGAGCCTGTAATTGCAAGTTCACGTGAAGATTTGGTTAAAAAACTTTCAAATATTAAACAGGGCGGGATTATTTTAAGTACCATTGCTAAATTTGATAAAGAACACTTACCAAAAAACAAGCGTAATAATATTATTGTTATGGCTGATGAAGCTCACCGTGGCCACTACGGAATTTATGAAACTGTTTCATATGAAAAAAATGCAGAAACAGAAGAGATGGAAGCAATTTTTAAATATGGTGTTGAGAAATATATTAGAGATGCTCTACCTAATGCAACATTTATTGGTTTTACAGGAACTCCAGTATCAACTAAAACAAAACAAACAACAGATATTTTTGGCGAAATAATTGATGCATATGATATGACCCAATCAATAATTGATGGTTCAACAGTTAAATTGTATTATGAATCACGGTTAGCTAAGGTTTGAACTAATGATGAGGTACTCAAAGAAATTGACCAATATTACAAAGATTTAGAAAATACGCAGCAAGCTGATGCAAAATCCATCGAACGTTCAAAAAATGAAATGTCTAAGATCAAACAAATACTTGAAGACCATGACATGATTAAAGTTTTTGCAAGTGATATTATTGAACATTATGAAAACCGTAAGGGAATTATTAATGGCAAAGCAATGATTATTTGTCAAACTAGAATAGCAGCAGCCAAACTATATAAAGAAATAATATCTCAATATCCAGTATACAAAGATAGCACTATCTTAGTTGTTACTGAGTCAAACAAAGACCCTGAAGAGCTAAGAAAATTATTTGGTAATAATGCATTGCGTAAAGAATTGGGTGACGAATTTAAAAAAGATACTTCTAAATACAAGATTGCAATTGTTTGTGATATGTGATTAACTGGTTTTGATGTACCAGATCTAGAAGTTATGTATTTTATTAAACGTTTAAAATCATATAACCTAATGCAAGCAATTGCCAGGGTAAACAGAGTTTACCCTGGAAAATCTTCTGGTTTAATTGTTGATTATATTGGCTTAAATAGTGCATTAGAAGAAGCCTTAGATCAATATACTCTTCGTGACAAAGAAAACAACATCCAAGATATTAAAAATGAAATATATGACGTTATCAAAGAAAAATTAAGTATCCTTAATGAATGGTTTCATAAATTACCAAAAGATAAATTCTGGGCCAAGGATTCTTTAACTAGATTTCGTGCAATTCAAGAAGGTGCACAATTTATCTTAGAAGATAAAGCAAAACGCGAAGATCCCTTTATGTTTGATTTATCACTTTCCTTAAAACAAGCATTTGTGGTTTGTGCCGGAATTGTTACCAAACAAGAAAGAAAAGACATTCTTTATTATCTAGCTATACGAAGTTATATTTTAAAACTTCGTAACAAACCTGGTATTATATCCACCAAAGAGATGAATGAATATGTATCGCAGTTACTAGCGGAAGCTATAAAAGGTGATGAAGTAAGATCATTAACAGCAGAGCAAAAATCATCATTTAATGCAATTGAATTATTAACAAAAGAAAAAATCGATCAACTACGTAAAAGCAATCCTCCCCATATCTTTGTCGAAATAGTGCAAAAGTTACTACAAAGAGCAATTGCTGAATCTCGTAGACACAATTACTTTAAATCACAAGAATATTCAAAAAGGCTCAGAAGAATTCTTGAAGAATACCATGGTCGTGATGCAAGTTTTACACCTGCTTTAACAATTTTACAACTAACTAATTTTGCCAGTGAAATGGTTGCTGATGAATACGAAGCACAAAAACTCGGAGTCTTCGGGCGTGAAAGGGCTTTTTATGATGCACTAGCACGGGATAAAGATGCTCTAGAATTACTTGGTGATGAGACATTAATCCTCATTGCTAGAGAACTCAAAGAAGTTGTTGAAGAATATGCACTAACTGATTGAGCGTCAAAAGAATCCACCCGCTCACAAATGAGGGTCAAAATTAAAGAATGTTTAAAGAAATATAATTATCCTCCACAATATCAAAAGTCAGCTATTAAAGATGTAATTAAGCAAGCAGAATATATAATGCTTGAGGATTAAAAGTCTAAAATATGTTATAATAAAACAACTTAATAATATTTAAATTATAGAAAAGGAAGGTTAATATGAATAATGATAAAGAAAATTTAATGCACAGAGATGAATTACATAGAAATTTATGAAAAGCAGCAAATGATCATCGTGGTCAATTAACAGGTATCGAACTAATGCCATATATTTTAGGTTTCATGTTCTATAGATATATTTCTGAAAACTTAACAAATTACATAAATAAAGATGAACATGATATAGGTGATATTGATTTTAATTATGAAAATTTAACTGACGAGCAAGCAAAAGAAATAAAAGAAGAAATAGTTAAGGATAAAGGTTTCTTTATCTTACCTTCTGAATTATTTGCAAATGTAGTTAAAAGAGCAACAAACAATCCAGATTTAAATATTGAATTAGGGGATATCTTTAAGAACATTTCTAAATCAGCAAGTAGTAATGAAAAAGCAAGTAGTAATTTCAATGGGTTATTTAATAATATAGACTTAAATGATGTAAAACTTGGCCAAACTGTAGAACATAGAAATCAATCTATAGTTAAGTTTTTAAATAATATTAAAAATATAAAATTTGGCGATTATAATGATATTAGTATTGATGTTTTCGGTGATGCATATGAATATTTAATTGGTATGTTTGCTGCAAATAGTGGTAAAAAAAGTGGTGAGTTTTATACACCACAAGAAGTTTCTGAATTATTAACTAAATTGTCTAGTGTTGGCAAAACTGAAATTAAAAATATTTATGATCCAGCTTGTGGATCAGGTTCATTACTATTACAAGCTATTAAAATACTTGGCAATAATAATATACAAGGATTTTATGGCCAAGAATTAAACTATACAACATACAACTTATGTAGAATGAATATGTTCTTACACAATGTAGGTTATGATAAATTTCATATTGCTCTTGGAAATACCTTAACAAATCCTCAATATTTTGCAAATGATAACGGTAACCAAATTTTATTTGATGTAATTGTTTCTAATCCTCCATATTCTGTTGATTGAGACGGTGACAAAAACCCACTTTTAATTAATGATGAACGTTTTTCTCCAGCTGGTGTATTAGCCCCAAGATCTAAAGGTGATTTTGCTTTTATTATGCATTCATTAGCATACTTGGATGTAACAGGTGTAGCATCTATTGTTTGTTTCCCTGGTATTATGTATCGTGGCGGAGCTGAACAAAAAATTCGTCAATATTTAATTGATAATAATTATATTGATACCTTAATCCAATTGCCAAGCAATTTATTCTTTGGAACATCAATTGCTACTACAATCATGGTCATAAAGAAATCCAAAGCCGATAATAATATTTTATTTATTGATGCAAGTAATGAGTTTGTAAAGGTAACTAATAGTAATAAGTTAACCCCAGAAAATATTCAAAATATTCTTAATGCTTTTGTCAAACGTGACGATATTGACTATTTTGCCAAAGTAGTTTCAAACACAGAAATTAAAGAAAATAACTATAACTTATCAGTTTCAAGTTATGTACAAAAAGAAGACACAAGAGAAAAAATTGATATTAAAACTTTAAATATGCAAATTGATCAAACAGTTAAAAAGGCAAATGACTTAAGAATAGCGATAGATCAAATTATTAAAGATCTTGAAAGTTTGAAAACTAGTTAGATATTTTAAAAATCAAACAATAATTACATTAGTTCAACAATTAAAAAATCTACTAAAACTAAATCGAAAAATACCACTATACTATTTGTGGTATTTTTCGATTTATAAAATATACAATTTTATGTATTGGGTGTTTAATAAAATTTTGCATGCTATATTTAATTATTACATAGTATCTTTATACTTTTCAATTAAATCAAGCAACTTAGGGATAACTAATTCTTTCCTTGTTTTGATATTAACAATTTGTTTGCTAAACCTAGATCTATTATTAAATATTTGATTTACATCATCGCCATATAATAGTTTTGAAGGACCTGACTCAAAACAATCTTTAACTATACTATATGTTTTTTCATAATTCAAATTTTCTTCTTTTGTTATTGTATCTAATTCTTTTTCTAGGTTTCTTGAAATATATTTATTTCATAGTTCTAAGATTTGTTTATAATCTAAGCTTTCTTCAGATTTATTTGAATTTAGTTCTGCAATAAATTCTTTAATTAAATCTTTTTTATTTCTTAATTCTGTGCTAGCATTTAACAACCTTTCAATTGATTTAAAAATATCACTTACATCAATTTCTTTTGGATCTTTGGCTTTTTCATAGTACTCAGCAAGGTTATTCATAATAAAATCAACATCAATATCATGTTCTTTCACTAATTCCATTTCAAAGATAATATCATCAAGAATACTTTCTTTAGGGTTTGAGTCTAGTTTTTTCTTTCATTCATCTTTAATATCTTGGTAATGGCTTAAATAATCTTGATGGTCTCGTTCACTCAAAATTTCTTTTCCTTGGAACTTATCAAAAGTTGCAAGTAGGTTTTTCATGTTTAAATATGCATTAAACCATTTTATGAAATCTTTTTGCTCTTGCTCTGAAACAATTGGTCATTTATCTAATGAAAATTTTTCTTGTAAGGCATTAATAATATCTAAATAACCTTCTTTGTAATTTCCCTCCTCATCTGTATATCCATTATAATATTCTTCAAACGTTTTTATAAGAGCTAGACCTAAAGCTTTTTCATCGCTAAATAAAGCAATAGCATCCTTAACTCGTTTTTCAATACGTCTAAAGGAAATAATATTACCATATGTTTTAATACTATTTAAAATCCGGTTGGTACGTGAAAATGCTTGTATCAAACCATGCATTCAAAGATTTTTATCAAGCCACAAAGTATTTAATGTTGTAGCATCAAAACCAGTTAAAAACATATTAACTACAATAAGGAGATCTAATTCCTTATTTTTCATTCTTAATGAGATATCTTTATAGTAATTTTGAAATTTATCACCTGTTGTGTCGAAGTTACAATTAAACATCTTATTATAATCCAGAATTGCATTGCTAAGAAAATCACGAGATGATATATCTAAATCATTAGTACTCTCGCTATTTTCTTCTGATAAAACTTGATTATTAACTTCTTCATTTGGAGCATAAGAATAAATCAAGCCAACTTTTAGTTGTTTTTCTCGCGGAAGGTCTTTTTGTTGTTTTTTAAATTCCTCATAGTATTTTTTGGCCGCTTCTATAGAAGCAACAGCAAAAATAGAGTTAAATCCTTTGACATATTGTTCTTGCTTTGTTTGAGCTTTTGTTGTAATTGAATATTTATAGCTTTTGCTTCGATATGTTTTTTGATCAAAGTGTTCAATAATGTAACTCACTATATTTGATATACGAACAGGATTTAATAAAACTGCTTCTTTGTCAATATCTTGCACATATTTTTCATCAATCTCACTTTTTTCTTTAACAGTATTGACATATTCAACTTTAAATGGTAAAACATTTTTATCTTCAATTGCATTCAAAACTGTATAGCTATGTAATTTTGGACCAAAGAGCTTTTGAGTTGTTCAAATTTTAATACCACCACTACCTGCAGCATTAGCTTCTAAAATTGGCGTACCTGTAAAACCAAACATATAGTATTTTTTAAAATTACTTTTAATTGCTTTATGCATATCTCCAAATTGAGAACGATGGCATTCATCAAAGATAATCACTACTTCATCATTATAAACTTTATGTCTAGGATATTTTTTGATAAAGTTGGACAATTTTTGGATTGTTGTAATAACAATCTGTGCACCATCATCTTCAAGTTGAGTTTTTAAAATTTTTGTAGATGAATTAGAGTTAGCGGCACCTTTTTGAAATTTATCATATTCAAGCATTGTTTGATAATCAAGGTCTTTACGATCAACCACAAACAAAACTTTTTTAATACTTTTATTTCCATTATTATCTTTTAATTTAGTAGCTAATATTGCGGTTTTAAATGAAGTTAAGGTTTTACCACTTCCGGTTGAATGTCAGATAAAACCACCTGATTTATCAGTGCCATATTCTTTATAATTTTTAGCCAACTTAATTTTATTAATAATTGCTTCAGTTGCCGCAATTTGGTATGGTCGCATGATTAATAATTTATTATTAACAGTAAAAACACAATATTTAGTTAAGATATTTAAAATGGTATGCTTTGCAAAGAATGTTTTGGTAAAATCAAATAAATCTGTGATTGTTTTATTTTTCTTATCAGCTCAAAATGAAGTAAACTCAAAGGAATTACTTGATGTTGCTTTTGGGTTTTTAATTGTTTGTGATTCAAGGAAATTATATCGGGTTGTATTAGAATAATATTTTGTATTTGTTCCATTTGAAATTACAAAAATTTGGATATAACGAAATAAAGAACTTTCATCACTCCAAAATGATTCACGGTGATATCTATTAATTTGGTTAAAAGCTTCTCTAATTGGAATCCCTCTACGTTTTAATTCAATATGAACTAAAGGAAATCCATTAACTAAGATAGTTACATCATACCTATTTTCATACTTTCCCTTAGTTTCATACTGGTTAATGACTTGTAGTTTATTATTGTGTATATCCTCTTTATCAATTAATTTAATATTTGCTTGGTGACCATTTTCAAAGCTAAAAGTTTTTATATAATCTTCTTGAATAGTTTTTGTCTCATAATAATTATAATTGTAATCAGTTTTCTTTATGATTTCTTGTTGAAAAAAAGTTTTTCATTCACTATCATTAAATTTGCAATTATTCAAATTTTCAATTTGGATTCTTAAATTTTTCACTAAATCTTCATTATTATGAATATTTAAATATTCATATTTTTGGTCTTGTAATTGTTTAATTAATTCGCTTTCTAATTGTGCTTCACTTTGAAATGATGTTTTTTTGCTTGTACTTGGTGTAAAGTCATCAACTAATGTTCATTCATCTGCTTCTATAATTATCTTCTTAGTTTTCATAATTCTCCTTAATGATTACATTTTGTTATTTTAATTTTTAAAGCTTATTAATTTAGGCCAGTAATATAAAATTTTCTATCAAGTTTTAAACTGCCAAGTATTTTTAATAATTTATACTTATATTTGAAATAAACTAGAATTTAGTTTTTTAATATAACAAAGCTAAAAATAGGTTATAAAACTTATTTAGTTTGCAATAATTGAAACATAATTAATCAATAAAACAACCCAAAAAAAACTTTAAAAATTAAATTGCTATCTAATTATACAGCATTACAAAAAAAGGTGAATTTTGTGTCCAATAATAAGTTAACGGTTTTGTTGGCTTCTAGGATCTTTTGACTCTATTTTAATAAAACTATATAAAACGTAGGGATATATATTATCTACATCATTTATATATTTTATATATAATGAATTAAAGGGTCACTTTTTAAATTCTTCCGTAAAGCGCTTTATACTCTTTCATTATATTTTGAATGCTTTTTACCAATATTCCATAAAATTTGAGGCACTTTATATTAGACAGGGAATAAATATTCCAGTTTTAACTATATATTTGTTCCCTGTCTTTTTCTATTCACCTTTTTTTAGTATTAAACAAATTCTAATAAAAAGAAATAGCTGGAGGAGAAATATAATAACTTATAAATTATTATTTAATAATTTTAGAATTTCTAATTTTCTAAACAAAATATCATATATTATAGTATTTTTTACACTAACAAGATTTTTAACATTTTTCTTGGTATATATATATATATATATATATAATTGTAAGTATAGACATAAACTTAATACTTTTTTAAAATTAAATTTATTAAAAAAAATTCATTATGGAGGTAAATATAATGAAATTACGTAATTTTATACTCATAACTACAAACTTAGTAGCCATAACAACTTTTTCTACTGTTTCATGCGGTAAGCAAGTTGAAAAACCAATTGATCCTGCTGAAACTGTTGTAAAAGCATTCAAAACAACCTATGCTTCAGTTTTAAACAAAACTGAAGACAATGTAACTTTAGATGATGAAGCACAAGTAACCCAAGCTTTAAGTACATATAATAATTTAGACACAAATGCTAAAACTAAATTAAGTAGCAAAAAAGAATTATTAGATAAATTAGATGCTAAAATTAAGCAATTAAAAGCGGAAAATTCTGGCAGAAATAATACTGAACCAAATCCACCAGCCCAAGATCCTGCAAGAGACAATGGAAACCACAACCAAAATACTGGAACAGGTAATGAATCAGAACAACCTGGTTCAGATATAAAACCAAAAGATACAAATAATACTCAAGAAGACCCAAAAGAAGAAAATGTACCTTCTAATCCAGGAACTAGTGATCCTGCACCAACAGACCCAACTAAGGAACCAACTAATGGTAATGGTAACCAAGAATCTCTTAAGCCGACCCCAAAAGATCCAGTAACACAAGAACTCGGAAACGGCGGAAAACAACCAGATGAAGAAAATCCAAACAATAGCACAAATAATGTATCTAATCCAGAAGATACTAAAGATCCAAGTGGTTCTCGATCAGGCGATAATAAAGAACAAGCTCAAAACCAAACACCACCAGATAAACCAAATCCACCATCCGATGAGGCTGTTCCAGGCGACAGCGGAAATAGCCAAAATACTGGAACAGGTAATGAATCTGAACAACCAGGGGATAGTGCAGAACAAAAAACTCCTAACAGTGAAACTCCTCAAGAAAATTCTAATGTAGAAGAAACTAAAGATTCAAAGAACAAAGAGGAGAAAAATACTACAGATGCACAAAATAATGAAACAACTCAAAACCCTGTCAAAAGCAATACAGATGAATCTCAAATTCCACCAACAGAACCAAAAAAAGAATTGCAAGAACAAAAATTCAAAATAACTAATTTAGTAGTGCATAGGGATTCTCATTATAGGGATTACTTATTTTTTGTACTAACTGTAACAAAAGACTTATGACTTAAACTAGAAAAAAGTAATTTTAACATTAATATTGAACCTGAGTCTAACAGATTAAGAGTATATAATGATACAACAAGCCTAAACCCAAAACAAAAGTTAAATGAAAATGGTGGAAACGTAACTTTTATAATTTTTCTCGACTACCCTGGGTTAAGAGAAGGTGATTTGTTAACCCCAGGAAATTGGATAGTAACACAACTAAGTGACACAAAAGAACCTGGTTATAATCTTCTTGATAAAGAGTATAAATTCGCTATAGATCAAAACAAAAATATTAAAATGATAAATAACTAAAGATAAATATTTTTAATTAAGAAATATAATTATAATTTAAAAGATTCCTAATTGAACTTAGGAATCTTTTAAATTATAAATTCAACATTATTATTTTCCTATAAATAATGCTTAGCAAACTCTTGAGTAAATCACCTTAATACTTTATCCCTAAAATCTTTTACCGTTTCACCACTTTCATTTGTAATTGCGTGAAATTGAACATTATAATTCTTTTTAATTAAAAATACTTCTCAAATTCATGAAGGATCTGGTCTGTATTGGTCAGGTTGATTATAATTAAAATTAGGTCCAGCATATGAAAATATTGTATTAATTGTTACTTGATTATTATTATTATATATTGGGATTATAAATCCACCTCTCGGGGTTTTAATATTATTAGATCGCATTTTTATATAAATGTCATTAGTTTTCAAAATTTCATAAGCATCTTGGTTATTTAAATATAATTCTTCGAATAATTTTTTAATCTTACTACTATCATTATATTCTTGAGATTTATTAAGTTCTTTAAACCTTTCTATAATATAAGTGTCAAAATCTTCTTTAGTAGTTATTCGAGCAAAATCAGCTGCACGTCATTTTTGTTGTTTAATATCTTCTAAATAAGGTGGGTAAATACTAAAAAAAGTAATATTAAATGTGTCAATACCTTTTTGTCTATATTGCTCTTTAATTGTTTTTTGATCTTCTTCTAATCATTCTTTAGGAGCAAAAACAGCAACTCTTGTGAAATCATTATATTTTGGAAAAATCTCGTCGTACATTTCTTGAATTTGGTTTTTATAATATTCTTCAGAAAATAATGAAGCACATGAAAATGTAGTTAGTGGTGTTAAACAAGATGCTAATGCAAATACAAATTTTTTACTCATTTTCATTTCTCAACACATGAGTTACAGCAATTAAATCATCTATAGAATTAGAATCTGGATAGTAACCAGGTTTAGTAATGCTATATCTATAAATCCCTGAATCAATCACTTTATATTCAATTAATTCATCGTTTGTCAGTCGTTCTTTTACTTCTCTGATAATATGCCAAGTACCATCACTTGCGAGTTTTTCAAGTCTTAAATCATAGTTAGTAACTAAATTATTGTAACTTCGATTCTTAACACCAACTAAACTTAGTTGATTTTCATTTTTATGTTCACTATCTCACTTTTGTTCGGCAGCAGATCAAGTAGGAGAAAATCAAGATAAAAATGAATTTCATCAATTTCTCGCTCATGGTCTAGATTCTTTTTGGTTCAAAATTCCAGCATTAAACATTCAAGAACTTGATATTTTAATCTTTTGACCTTTTTCTAACTGTATTTGTTTGCTTGTAAAGACATGGTCTTTATATTTTGATAAATTAGAAGTAACAACAGAATAATTATTAGCAGCTTCTAGCATTGCTTTAAAATCAACTGTACCAGATCCAAATTTTTGTTCATAACCACTTGTTTTATATTTTAAATCTGATCTTTGCGGAGTAACGGCTGATGCTGATAAAATAGCTTTAACAATCGGAACCCTAAAATTACTATTTCTAATATCATGCCTATATTTCATTAAATTAGAAATAAGACCTGTTACGACCGGAGCTGCATAACTTGTTCCATCATAGTAAGCATTAGTATTATAAACAGGATTATAAAATAATGCGGGTGCTACCACTAAGGGTTTAGAAAGATTGTGTAAATCCTCCCTTAATTTATAGTTTGAATAATAAGCAACCGAGTTATGTTTTACATATTTCTTAGTTGCATAATTTGATAGTGCTCCAACGACTACACTATTAAGTGATAATTTCTTATCAGCTATTAAATGTTTAGCATTTGTTCCGTTATTTCCTGCGGAAAAAACATTTATTACACCATACTTACGTGATATATAGTCTAAAAAATAGGCATTTTCATTGTAACCATTAAAATATTTTTCGTTTTCAATTGTATTGCCGGTTTTGTTAACATACGACATTCAAGGTCCATAACTATGGTTAATTAACTTTATACCATCATTTTTGACCATTTTTTCTATAGTGGACATTCATTGGTTGTCATCTATCATTGAGTATAAATATACTTTAGAAGACCTGTCAATTCCATACTGCCCTGCAGCAATCATAGATACCATTGTTGAATGTGTTTTTGATTCGGGATCATAATTATTAGTAAACTCATTTAATTCAATACCATTTCTAAAATATTCTTTATATTTACTATCAAAGGGATAGGCCCATGATTCAACAATTCCTATTTTGTTAACATAGGAATTGTTTAGATGATCTTTAGCATTCACAATATCTGCATTCTTCAACACATCTAACTTGTATTGTTCAAAATTAGCATCAATTCCATATCCACCATAAACATATACATTTCTTTTGGGGGAAGTAGAACTAGAACCCATTCTTTCAAAATCATGAATAACACGAGCTTCATTATTTTGAATATTATTTTTAAAAACTATAAATTTAAAAATCTGATTTCAGTGCTTTATGACACTGACAAAATTTTCCCTATCGTTTTCTGACTCAAAAAAGAATCACACTACTGGCATCATTGTCAAAGAGTTAAAAGATTTATATCTTAATTTATTTTTGTTAACCTTCTCAATAAACTCATTATTAAATTTATTTATGAAATCCTCATTATCGGTTTCAAATCCAGGGTTTAAAAGTAGTTTTAGTTCAAAATTATTATTAATTGGTTTTATTTCTAAATCGCCATTATTCTCAACTCTAATAACTGACTGATTCCTTACTTCAAATTTATTACTTTCTAAATTTTCGTATCAAATCGTATTTGAAACCTCTTTTTTTACAGTTGATGTAACAAAGAAAGGTGTTAAGCTAGCTATACTTATTAAAGTTAAAGAAAAAATTTTCATTTTCTTTTTCATAAATATCTCCTTATTTATTATTTAAAAGTTTTCAATATTGTTTTTTGTTTTAAACTATAAATAACATAATAGATGTTTCTAAAAAACAATATAAAGGTATTTAATATATGCCCATTACAATATTACCACAAAAAAATTTTTTATACAAATATTTTAATATAACAGTATTTTTCTTAAAATGGTAATGATACTAAGCCACGAATATGCCAGTATTAAAAAAACTTCCTTTTACAAGGAAGTTTTTGTATAAATTATTCTTCAATAACTGTCCCGCCAGCTTTTTCCACAGCTGCACGAGCTGAATTGCTAGCTTTTTGTACTGTTATAGTTACTTTTTTAGTTAGTTGACCATTTCCTAATAATTTAATTGGTAAACGTCTTTTTACAAGACCAACTTCAAATAATGATTCAACGGTAATTGTTGCATTATTTTCAAATCTTTCTTCAATATCTTTTAAATTAACCACTTGGTATTCTACGTGATTTACGTTGGTAAACCCACGTTTTCCAATACGACGGAATCATGGAGTTTGCCCACCTTCAAATCCTAATCTATGACCTTTACGCTTGTTTTGTCCTGATTGCCCTTTACCAGCTTGTTTCCCTTTACCAGCTGCATGCCCACGACCTTTACGGTGTTTTTCAGGTCTTGAACCTTCAGTGAATTTTAGATTATGTAATTTAACTGCCATAATTATTTTTTAAGTTCCTTTACATCTTTATCTCTAATCTCTGCAATTTGTTCAGGTGTTCTTAAAGTTAAAAGAGCTTTAACAGTTGCTTTAACAACATTAGCTTTTGAACGTGAACCATATGTTTTAGTAACGATGTCAGTATACCCAGCAAGTTCAACAACAGCACGAACTGTCCCTGAAGCAATAAGCCCTTTCCCTTTAGATGCAGGTTTTAAGATAACTCTTGAAGATAAGAATTTAGCATTTACTTCATGAGGAATTGTTCCAGTTTTTTCATTTAATGGAACTGTCACCAAATGGTTTCTAGCATCTTTAATAGCTTTTTTGATTGCATCCGGAACTTCGTTTGCTTTACCATGTCCAAATCCAACACTACCTTTTTTATTTCCGATAACTACAAATGCTGAAAAACTAAATCTTCTTCCACCTTTAACAACTTTAGTAACACGAGCAACATCAATTAATTTTTCGCTGTATTCAGATTCGACTCTTGGTGCACGGTTCTTTGAAAATGTTTTTCTTCTTGGACTAAATTCTCTTTTTTGGTTTTCGCCGTCTTTTTTAGGTCCAGGTTTTTGATCACGGTTAAATGGAGCTCTAGGTGCTCTTTTAGCAAAAACCTCTTTAGTTCCTGTTTTAGGTTGTGTGTTATTTACTTTGGTTTCTTTTTCTGCGTTCATAATTAGAAATTAACTCCTTTTTCTCTAACTGCATCTGCAAATGCTTTAACACGTCCATGGAAAATATATCCACCACGGTCAAACACAACTTCAGAAATTTTTAATTTGTTAATTTTTTCACCCATTAAAGCACCTAATTTTGCTGCTGCTGCAACATTCCCGCCATATTCAGGGCAAGCTAAAGTTGAAGCGCTTGCTAAGGTAACTCCCTGAATATCATCGATTAATTGAGCATATAAGTTTTGGTGTGATTTGAAAACGTTAAGACGAGGTTTAGCAGCTGTTCCTTTAATGTAGTAACGGCTACGGTTATGTTTTTGTTTTCTAGCTTGATTTCTTGATAATTTTGCCATAATTTTAACCTATTAAGCTTCTTATTTTTTAGAAGCTGTTTTCCCTTCTTTACGTCTGATTTGTTCACCTTTATAAGAAATACCTTTACCTGAATAAACACTTGGTCTTCTAACATTACGAACTAATGAAGCAAAGTGGCCAACACTTTGTTTATTAATTCCTTCAACTGCTACTTCAGTTGGTTTCGCAACTGTAACTTTAACATCTGATGGAACATTTAAAGTAACGTTGTGGCTGTAACCAGCAGAAATTACTAACTGAGATCCAGTTAAAACTGCCTTATATCCAACCCCTTTAATTTCTAAATCTTTACGAAATCCTTTTGAAACTCCTAAGATCATGTTTGAGATATGAGAGTTTGTTGTACCATGTAATTGTTTGGTAGTTTTTTGCTCGTTAGCACGAACTGTTCTAACTTCATTATTTTCAACAAGAACTGAGATTAATTGACTAAATTCTCTGGTTAATGTTCCTAATGTTCCTTTTACAGTAACTTTAGAACCTTCAACAGTAACTGTTGTTCCAGCAGGAATTGCTAGAACACGATTTCCAACACGAGACATTTAATTACCTATCAAATGTAAGCAATGATTTCACCACCTACATTTTCCTTTCTGGCTTCTGCCCCAGTCATTAATCCTTTTGATGTTGAGATAATTACGGTACCATAGCCTGATAAAATAGCTGGAATTTCGTCTGATTTAACATAAACTCTTAAACCAGGTTTTGATACTCTTTTAATACCAACAATGGCTGATTGATTTTTCTTGTATTTTAAAGTTATTACTAATGATTTATTAACTCCTTCACCTTCAACAGAATATGAAGAAATGTACCCTTCTCTTTCGATTAATTTAACGATAGCTTCTTTTTTAACTGAATAAGGAACTGAAAGTGATTTATGTTTTCTAGCATTTGCATTTTTAACACGAACAACTAAATCTGAAATCGGATCTGTTATAAACATAATTATCAACTCGCTTTCTTCACACCAGGAATTTTACCTTCGTGTGCTAAATTTCTAAAACATACACGGCAAATTTTAAATTTTCTTAAAACCGCATGTGGACGACCACATAATTCACAACGTGTGTAAGCACGGGTAGAAAATTTTGGATGACGTTTTGCTTTTTCGATTAATGCTTTTCTTGCCATTATTTAGCTCCTTTTTTCTCGAATGGTACACCAAGAAGTTCTAATAAGCTTCTTGCTTCATCATCAGTATTTGCACTTGTAACAATTAATACATCTAATCCCTTAATACGACGAATTTTGTCAAATTCGATTTCAGGGAAAATAATTTGTTCTTTAATACCTAAAGCAAAGTTTCCTCTACCATCAAATGCTTTAGGGTTAACACCACGAAAGTCACGCACACGTGGCAATGCAATGTTAATTAATTTTTCTAAGAACTCTCACATTCTTTCTCTACGTAGGGTAACTTTTCCCCCCATAGGCATACCTTCACGTAATTTTCATGAAGCGTTTGATTTTTTGGCTTTAGTTTCAAATGGTTTTTGACTTGAAATTAAAGTTAATTCATTTAATACTTCTTCAATAGCCTTTGAATTTGATACTTCTTTACCAGCAGTCATATTTAAAACAACTTTCTCAATTCTTGGAACTTGCATTAATGATGAGTAGTTGTATTTTTCTTTAAGAGCAGGAACAGCTTTTTCTAAATATTTTTGTTTTAACATAATTTACTAAATTTCCTTCTGAGTTTTTCTTACAACTCTCACTTTTTTACCATCTGCATTTACTCTGTATCCAAGTTTTGAGAATTGATTACCTTTTGATTTTGAAGCTTTTTTAACTAAGTATGCAACATTTGAAGCATGGATTGGAGCAGCTATTTCTGTAATTGAACCATCTTGGTTTTGTTGCGTTGGCTTGTTGTGTTTTTTAACAATGTTAACATCTTTAACCACAACTCTTTGTGATTCATGTAATACTTTTTCAATTGTTCCGATTTTTCCTTTTTCTTTACCGGCAATAACTATAACTTCATCATTTTTCTTAAATTTAATTTTAGCCATAATTTCCTCCTATAAAACTTCTGGTGCTAATGAAACAATTTTTGGGAATTTTTCACGTAATTCACGTGCCACGGGACCAAACACACGTGTTCCACGTGGTGTTAAATCTTCTTTAAGTATTACAACTGCATTGTCATCAAAACGAATGTATGTACCATTGTTACGGTGAATTCCGTATGATGAACGCACAACAACTGCTTTAACAACTTGCCCTTCTTTTACCATTCCAGTAGGAATAGCTTTTTTAACTGAACATACAATAATATCACCAATGTTAGCTGTTTTCTTTTTAGATCCACCTAAAACACGAATAACACCAATTTCTTTTGCACCTGAATTATCAGCAACTTTAGCTCTTGATAGTTCGTGTAACATTATTCATTACCTGCTTTTGAAATTGATACTAATCTAAATCGTTTAGTTTTAGAAAGTGGTCTAGTTTCCATGATGACAACAATATCATTTAATTTAGCACTTTGATTCTCATCGTGTACAGCAAATCTTTTAGTTGATTTAAAACGTTTTGAATATAATGGGTGTTTTTTGTATGTATCGACTGCTACAATAATTGTTTTAGCTGATTTACCAGCTGAAACAACAGTTCCTGTTAATGTTTTTCTTGCGTTTCTAATCATTATTTAGCTCCTTTAATTTCATTTAAAGCAGTAAGGGCTTTTGCTATGTTGGTTCTTAATTCTTTAATTTTGTGGGTTTCTTTTAAATCACCAATTGAATTTTTGTATTTTAAGGAGAATAATTCTGCTTTAAGTTCTAAAACTAAAGTTTCTAATTCTTCAACTGATTTCTTTTTTAAATCTGCGTAAGACATATTTTAATTATCTCCTTTTTGTACTATTTTTCATTTAACTGGTAATTTGTGTCCTGCTAGACGCAATGCATCACGAGCAACTTCTTCAGAAACTCCACTTACTTCAAACATCATTGTGTTTACTTTAACTGCTGTATATCATAATTCTGGTGCACCTTTACCTGATCCCATACGTACACCAATTGGCTTAGAAGTTTTTGAGAAGTGTGGGAAAATTCTAATGATAACATCTCCTTCACGTCCCATTCTACGAGTTGCAGCAATACGTGCTGACTCAATTTGACGAGCTGTTACTCAAGCTGATGTTACAGCTTGAAGCCCAAATTCACCGAAAACCACAGTATTACCTTTAGTTGCTTTTCTTTTATCATGTTTCACTAAAAATGGTTTTCTATATTTAGTTCTTTTAGGTTGTAACATTATTTATCACCTCCTAAAATTTCTCCAAGTGAAATTCATACCTTAACACCAATAGCACCATATGTTGTACGTGCTGTTGCTGTTGCATAATCAACATCTTGTCTTAAAGTATGTAATTTCATTTCTCCTTCAGAATAACCTTCTGAACGTGCCATATCAACACCATTTAAACGACCACTTACCATGGTTTTGATACCTTTAGCTCCTGACTTCATCGCTAACCTAATAGCAATCTTTTGAGCTGAACGGAAGCTTTCACGATTTTCTAACTTAGTAGCAATCATTTCTGCCAATAATCTTGCATTTAAATCAGGTTGTTTTAATTCAATAACTTGTAAGTTAAATTTAGCTTGTCTGTTTTTAAGGAATTTTTGTAATTGTAAGGTTAATTCTTGAATATTTTTACCTTCTTGACCTAAAATAGCTGCTGGTTTTGTGGTGTGTAATAAAACTGTAATTTTATTATCTTTGCTTCTTCTAACTTGAACCTTACCTAATTGGTATTGACGTACTAATTTATCAAAGAATTTATAAATTTTAGCATCTTCTACTAATAAGTTTCCAAAGTTTGCTTTATCAGCAAATCAAGTAGAATTATGTTTTTTAGTAACTCCGTAACGGAATCCATTAGGATTAACTTTTTGTCCCATTAGTTTCTCTCCTCTAGTACAATTGATAAATTAGATGTACGTTTAAAAATTGAATAAGCATTTCCGCGACTTCTTGGTTGAAATCTTTTTAAGGTTGGACCTTCATTTACATAAACTTCTTTTACGTATAGTTTTGATGCATCCATTCCGTGGTTGTTTGTTGCATTTGCAATTGCTGAGTTTAATAATTTAATGAATATTTTAGAAGATTTTTTAGCTGTGTTGTATAAGATACCAAGAGCTAAATCAACGTTTTTTCCTCTAAATAAGTTAGCAACTAATTTAGCTTTTGAAACACTAACTCTTTGTAACTTAACGTGTGCTTTTGCTTGTTGTCTTGCCATTATTTTTTCTTACCTTTATCTGCACCATGTCCAGAGAAAGTTCTAGTTGGTGAAAATTCACCTAATTTATGTCCAACCATATCATCTGTAACATATACTTCATTAAATTGTTTTCCATTGTGAACTGCAAAAGTTAAACCAACAAAACTTGGGAAAATTGTTGAACGTCTTGATCATGTTTTAATTGGCTTTTTAGGTGCCTTGCCTTCAACAATAGCATCAACTTTTTTTAATAAGTGGTCATCGGCAAATGGGCCTTTTTTCAAACTACGAGCCATTATTTAGCATCCTTTCTTCTTCTTACGATAAGTTTATTTGAAGATTTCTTAGTTTTTCTAGTTTTAACACCAAGAGCTTTTTTTCCTCATGGAGTAAGAGGAGCTTTACGACCAACTGGTTGTTTTCCTTCCCCTCCTCCGTGTGGGTGGTCTACAGGGTTCATAACTGAACCACGAACTGTAGGTCTAATTCCTTTATGTCTGTTAATTCCAGCTTTACCAACATTAACAAGCAAGTGTTCTTCATTTCCAACAACACCTATTGTTGCACGGCAACGTGCTAATACACGACGAGTTTCTCCTGATTTTAATTTTAAGACAACGTATTTCCCGTCATCATCTTTACCTAGGATTTGTGCAGAAACTCCAGCACTACGCGCAATAATTCCTCCACCTCCAGGTTGCATTTCAATGTTGTGCACAAATGTTCCTTCAGGGATAAATGTTAATGGTAATGCATTACCTACCATAATATCTGCTTTTTCACCTGAATATACAACTTGTCCTACTTTAATGCCTTTTGGAGCTAAGATGTATCTTTTTTCTCCATCTGCATATGCTAATAAACAAATGTTTGCTGATCTATTTGGATCATATTCAATTGTTTTAACAATAGCAGGAATATTATCTTTATTACGTTTGAAATCTACTAATCTGTAGAATCTTTTAACACGTCCTCCATGATGTCTAACAGTAATTTTACCTTGGTTATTACGACCAGCATTGTTTTTTAAATTAACTAATAATGATTTTTCTGGTGCATGACCTGATAAATTTTGTCTAAAATCTAGAGAAGACATATTTCTACGACCGTTAGTAGTTGGCTTATGATATTTCATTGCCATATTTATGTTCTCCTTTGCTTAAAAATAGTTGCGGATCTTTCTTTTAAGCATTAAATTCCGCTTAACTTTAATCTAATATTTGTAATATTGTGTTTTAACAATATTTGGGCAAAATCTTATTCTCCACCCACTTTACGTTTTTGTACTGGTTTAGCTTTAGTTGTTGCTTGCTTTGTAGCTACTGTTTTTTTAGCAGCTAATTTTTTAGCAACTTTTGCTTCAACGTCTGAAGCTTTTTTAGCTTTTTGTTCTTTTCTAGCAGTTTCTTCTTCGCTTACAACTTTAGCAGCATCATTGGTTGAAGGTAAGTAATTTAATGTTCCTTCAGATAAAGTTACTAATGCTTTTTTGTAGCGAGTTGTAAATCCACTGAAACGACCAACTTTTTTAGGTTTTTTGTCAACTTTAATAGTGTTTACTGATTCAACCTTTACTTGGAAAATTGTTTCAACAGCTTCTTTAATTTGGAACTTATTAGCAGCATAGTCTACTTTAAAAACATAAACAGGTTTTTTGTCGTTTGATCTTAATCTATCTGTTTTTTCAGTAAGAATAGGTGATTTAATAATTCTCGTTAATTCCATAATTATCTACCTCTTTGTTTTAAGATTTCTAAACTTTCGTTTGAAACAATCATAATATCTGCACCAATTAAGTTTTCAACTGTTATTGAGTTAGCCTTAACAACATTAACATTTTGTAAGTTTTGCGCTGATTTGTAAACAAGTGTATTTTCATTAACTACTAAAATGTGTTTTAGGTGATTTACTTTGAAACCTTCTAACTTTTTAACTAAATCTTGTGTTTTAATTCTTTCTAATGCTAAATCATCTACCAATACAGATTTATCTTGAGCTAATAATGTTAAAGCAGATACAAATGCTGCATATTTAACTTTCTTATTAACTTTCAATGAGTAATTTTTGTTTGCTTGAGGACCAAAGGCTCTCCCTCCACCAACTCAAATTGGTGAACGTCTTGAGCTGTGACGAGCACGGCCAGTTCCTTTTTGTCTTCATGGTTTTTTACCACTACCAGATACTTCAGCACGGTTTTTAACTTGGTGAGTACCTTGTCTTCTTGAAGCTCTTTCAGATAAAATAGAATCGAAAATCGCTTGTTCATAAATTTTTTCACTTCCAAATAAGTTTAATGGTAATTTAGCCGAAAATTCAACTTTTTTAACATTAAGGTCTTTTTGAATTGAAACTTTAGTTGTTTTTGGTTTTGGAGATTCATTTTTAACAACTGGTTTTGCAGCAGGTTTAACTGTTTTAGCTGTTGAAGTTTTAACAGCTGGTTTTTTAACTGCAGGTTTTGCACTTGTTTTTGGTTTGGTTTGTGTTTTTTTAGTTTCAGCCATTATTTGTCTCCTTTTTCAGCCGCTTCTTTAATTAATGCTTCAAGTTCATCTGAATGCATTCCAACTTTAACTTCAATACCAAACTTTTTAGCTTGTTCAACTAATTCATTCATTTTAACAACTTCGACAACATCAACAAGTTTAACTTGTTCACGGTTTGGCAATCCTTTAACAGCTTGTTTTACTACTACAAATGATTTTTTTGGTCCAGGGATTGAACCTTTGATTAAAAGTAAATTGTTTTCAACATCTACTTTAATTACTTCTAAGTTTTGAACTGTTGTTTTAACATGTCCAAGGTGTCCAGGCATTGTCATGCCCTTGAAAACTCTGTTTCCAGATATATCTCCAAGAGATCCTGTTTGTCTTACTGGTTGTGAACCACCACCACCACCGTGTGATTTAGGTCCAATGTGTTGATTGTGTCTTTTAATTGTTCCAGCAAAACCCTTTCCTTTTGAAACACCTGTCACGTCTACTAATTCACCAGCTGCAAAAATATCAGCTTTTATTAATTGTCCAAGTTCGTATCCTGACATTTCACGAACTTCTTTTACGTAGCGCTTAGGTGTTGTATTTGCTTTTGAAAAATGACCTTTTTCAGGTTTATTTGATCTGCTGTCTTTTTTATCAAATGATGCTAATTGAGTTGCAACATAACCATTTTTGTAATTTGTTAAGACTTTAGATACAACATTTGGTTGTACTTCTATCACAGTAACAGGTATTCTAGTTCCTTGTTCACTGAAGATTTGAGTCATACCAATCTTACGTCCTAAGATTCCTTTCATTTAATTCTCCTTATTTTTGTTTATTTTGTTTCTTTAACATGAATTCCTACACCAACAGGCAATTCTAATCTTTGAAGTTTATCAACTGTTTTAGCATTAGCATCGCTAATAACAATTAATCTTTGGTGTGTTCTGCTTTCAAATTGTTCACGTGATTTTTTATTAACGTGCACTGATCTTAAAATTGTGATTTCTTGGTATTTTGTAGGCAACGGAATTGGCCCACTAACTTTAGCGCCTTCTTCTTTAGCCGCTAAGTAAACTTTTTTAGCAGCTTGGTCTACAGTAACGTGGTCAAATCCTTTGATTTTAATATTTAATTTGCTCATGTGTTGTTTCCTCCGTTCTATATTTAATGAACATAACTCCCTATAAAAACTTAACACAACCTCAACAACTTATGTTATGTTAACAACCTTATAGTTCACTGTTATAGTTTCCTATCTATTATAATAAAAAAATAGAAAAAATAAATTTTTTTCCTATTTTATTTTTTGATAACTGTTTTTGGTGTATCGGGGCCTAGAATTGCTTCTCAATTCAGTACGTTAAGACTTGTTCTGGAACATATTCAAAGCCTTTTTCAATGATTTCTTGTCCTTTTAATAGAATCATAGTTGGAACCTTTAAAACTCTTCATTTGGTGGTTGGATCTCTTAATAATTGAGCTTCTTCAGCATCAACATTAATAAAGGTAATTTCACTGCGATCACTAAATTTTTCAGCTAAATTGTCAAAGGTTCTTTTCATCATTTTACAATCGCCACATCATTCAGCGGTAAATGTAAGGAAAGTTAAATCATGTTTTGCTGTATTATTAATGTAATTTTCAGCATCTTTTCAAAGCATTTTCTTAAACATCTTATTCTCCTTTGTTAATTGGTGATATTTCATCTAATCAATGAATTTCACCTTGCTTTGGTTTAATTATACTACTTTCAGAATTTTCAATAACATTAATTTTTGGTGTTTTTTCTTCTAAAATTTCACCTTTTTCAAATGGATTAGTTTGAAAAATTGAATCAGATAAATCAAGTTCTAAACTTAATTCATCATGTACATTGTTATTTGTTTGTATTTGCATAAGTTCTATGTTTTCAGTATTTTCATTATCTAAAAACTCTTTTAAATAGTCTTGTACTGGATGAGAATCTAATTCCTTTAAAAGTGTTTTTAGTTTACCATCCTTTAATCTAAAATTAATGATTTTGGATTCTAAGAAAATTAAAAACTCATAAAACATTTTGGTTTGTTTTGAATAAGTATAAAACTTTTTAGAACTTGTTAACATTATTCTTTCATTTAATAATGATAAATTAAAAGCAAAAATAACTTTATTTTTTGTTTTAATTCGTAAAACTGGAAAAAATAAGAGCTTGATTAAATATAGAGTAATCAAAATAATACAAACTAAAGCTAAAATATACGAAAATGAAATTACATATAGTAAGTTCAAAATTGAATCAAATAAAAACCCAATATTATTACTTATTAAATAATGATTAATTAAATTTTCAATAATTGTTGAATTTGAATTAATAAACCCCACATTATAAAATTTATCCCATCATCCGTATAAATAAATATTTTGAAACTTATCATAATTAAAATCAAATTCTTTAAGATTAACATTAACAAAATGTAAAACCAAATGATAAATTAACAAAATTAAAACAAAACTTACAAAGATAAGTTTAAATAATTGTTTTTTAAAATTTCACCATGAAACTTTAAAACGTTTATTTAACCAAGCAAAACATTTATTTTCAAGTCCTTTATTAAATAGTTTTACAAACAAAATTATAAGCCATAAAATTAAAACAAACCATATAGAACCACCAAACAATAGTCCATAACTAAAAATATAAAAAACTTTAAATTCATAACTTGGTGATAAAAACACAAAAGAAATTGAGCATAAAAAACTAAATGTTCACAACAATAAACTTACAAACTGGTATAAAAGTTCTTTTTTAGGAGCTTTTCGTGTAAAGTTTAGTTCTTTCTCAACAAAACTTATCTTTAATAATTTATAAAATTTGCTTAATTTCATTTTATACCGGAAGTAGTGTTAAGGCAACAAGCGGATCTTTATCAGTTAATTTAAAAATTTTCTTACGAATGGTTTTACGAATTTTCTCATTTACTTCATACATTGAGGTGTAAACCCGATTAGATAGTAAATCAATAAAAACCTGCTTAATTAAATCATTTAACCAATTCACTTTATTTTCATCAATTACACCAATGCTTTTTATATTTAAATAGCTGACAATTTGTCGAGTTTTAGGATTATATTGAGCATTAATAATAATCACTCCTTCTCGTCCTAATACTTCTCGCTCAGCGATAACTTCAGAGGAGATATCACCAACTCCAAATCCATCAACAATAACGTCTTTTACTTCTTTAATTTTCGCATTTTGCGAAAATTTAATCCCGCCTTGAAAATGTAATACTTTTCCATTTAAAATTACAATTGATTTAGTTTTGCTATTTTCAATACCATCAACTACATCAGCACAATCAGTTAAATATCTAAATAGACCTTGGGATGGCAAAAAATAATCAGGTTGTAAATATTTTACTAAACTAACAATGTCTTCGCGAAATGGACGACAATAAAAATAATTTTGATCAGGAATTTCAATTACGTGTGGTGTAATTCTGGCTATTTCATCAAGAATATAACTAACTTTTGATTCTAAACCATTGACCATTGGAGTATTCATAATAAAATGATCATTTTTTTTGAAACTTAAATATAAATCCTCGCCTGCAACAGTTTTTAAAAGTCTGTTATATAACCTTTCTGGTGAACCAGTTACTAAAATTACCACATTATTATATTTTTCAATCTCACGATAATCAATACTTGTTGGTAATTTCATAGCATCTTGTTGATTGACAGTTATCCTCTGCATTGTTTCAAGTAATGTCCAATAATTTTTACCATATACAGCAACAGGCCTTTTATATTTCAAAGCTAAGTTTAAAATATTATGTAAACTAACCATATCCTCGCTAAAAGCTCCAAAAATAATTCTTTGGTCTTTGCGAGCTCTTCTGAAAGTATTTGTAATACTTTCAGGTAAACTAAAACGCTCATATGCTTTACCAGCATAATTTGTTTTACCAGCATCTGATACTAATGCCCTCACTTTACGACCTGAAAATAGTTTTGGTAAATGTAAAAATCATGATTTACCAAAAAGACCTAAATCTCCTTCTAAATAATTAAACATAAAGACATAATCTCCAGTTTTTGTGATAAAACTAAAACCAAGGTTGCCTGGCACACTTCCAGATAATGCAATTGGCTGCACATAAATTCTACCTATTTTAGTTTTTTTAGTGATTATAATAATTTTATAACTACTTGGTTTGATATTGTATTTTTCAAGGCGATCAATAATAATATCTTTACTAAATTCTGAAGTATAAATTTTTAAACCTGCCACTTTCATTAATAATCAAGGAAGTGCCGAAAAACTTTCATTTCTAACATCAGTGATAAAAACACCTTTGATATATTTTTTGTTTTTTTCTAAATATTCAAAATTAGGGATAATTGTATCAATACCATTCTCTGCATTAACAGGTATTTTCACACCACTATTAACTAAATATAAATCTTCATTATAAGCAAAAACATAGCTGTTTTTACCATTTTCATCTTGCCCCCCAAGGGCAAAAATTCTCACATTCTCCATGTTTGCTCCTTTTTTTATTATTATTAAATAATTTAAATTAAATGTCTAAATAAATGCAAATATTTATTATTTTTTATTATAACATATGTTTAAGAATTCATGCAACAAAACCTTTGAGTAAACTGATGAATATTTAAATAGTTTTTATATTGAAACATAAATCAAGTATTAGTAATTTTATTTAACGAAAAATAACGAGTGCAACCTCGTTATTTTGAAAATTAATTTTAAGTTGTTTGCTTTTGTTTTTCACTTTCTTCAATTTCCTGTATAGTACGTAAATTAACTGTTTGCGTTTCTTTTGAAGCATTAAATTTAAGTACTTTACCTTCTAATGGAAGTTCTATAGTTTCTTTATTTGTTTGTATAATCACTTTATCTATATAAAAATCACGGTTGTAATTACGTTTATTTGGTCCATTAAGGTCAGTTGAAAAGTTTATTTTAGTATCATTATTTATAAAATTAGAATTGTGTCTATTAAAATTTAAAGTGAAATAAGTAATATTGTCTTTTGTATTCATAACTCTTATGTAAGCATCAGATCTATTATGAAAGCGTCTCATAAAGTTTTGACCACTAAATACAATATTAAAATCTCTACCACTGCCCCCTGGTTGCACAAATAGTTGTAATTTATTATCATTACCAGCTATATTTAGTTTATTTTCTTCTTTCTTACCTTCTTCAAGTCTTAGTTTATCCCAAAGTTCTTTTAGTTTTTTGTTAACTTCCTGTAACTTAGCTAAATCAGCATTTTCACTTAATTCAGATTTTAATCGTGCTAATTCTGTATTATTAGCAAAATTGTCATCAACTATTTTAGCAATTCTGCTAAATTCAGAATTTAGCTCTGTTTCTTTTTTCTTTAATAATTCTTTTAGTTCATTAATTGCTTGAATTACTTCAGAACTAGAAGAATTATCGGAAATTTTAGCAGTAATTGTTTTAATTTGTGCATTATTTTCACCATAAGTAGCTTTTGCTTCTTCTAAAGTCTTATTGTAATTAGAATCAAGAATAATTCTATTAATCTTTTGAGTAGCATTTGCTAACTCAGTTGATATTGGATTGGTAGGAAGCAGATTTTTAATTTGCACAACTTTAGCTTTATCTTCTTCATCTAAGGTTTTAGAATCATTTAGGGATTTATTATAATCTTCTTTTATATTAACTAAAGCCTTAATTTTGTCTAATACTGATTCTAAATCAGCAGTTGTGGGATTAGTAGGTAATGAATCGATAATTGATTTAAGTTCAGGATGATTTAAACCATAATAATCTTGTGCTTTTTGTTTTTGTTTATTATAATCATCTTTTACTAAAATATCTTTAAGTTTATTAATTGCATTTTGTAATTCTGATGAACTTGGATTAGTTGTTGGAACTTGTGCTTTAATTTCTTCAATTTTGGTTTTATCTTCTTGGATTAAATTGGTATTTTCACTAGCTTGCTTAACTAATTTATTATATTCAGAATTTAATAAAATATTTTTGATTTTACCCGCAGCCTGAATTCAATCATTTGAGGTTGGATTCTCAGGTAAAGCATCTTTAATTTCATTAACTTTTTGCTTATCAGTTTCATCTAAAACTTCAAGTGCTTGTTTTAAAATTTTGTCATATTCTGATTTTGCATTAACAATTACATTAATCTTTTGAGTAGCATTTACTAATTCAGCTGATGTTGGATTGGTAGGAAGCAGATTTTTAATTTGCACAACTTTAGCTTTATCTTCTTCATCTAAGGTTTCAGAATCATTTAGGGATTTATTATAATCTTCTTTTATATTAACTAAAGCCTTAATTTTGTCTAATACTGATTCAAAATCAGCAGTTGTGGGATTAGTAGGTAATGAATCGATAATTGATTTAAGTTCAGGATGATTTAAACCATAATAATCTTGTGCTTTTTGTTTTTGTTTATTATAATCATCTTTTACTAAAATATCTTTAAGTTTATTAATTGCATTTTGTAATTCTGATGAACTTGGATTAGTTGTTGGAACTTGTGCTTTAATTTCTTCAATTTTGGTTTTATCTTCTTGGATTAAATTGGTATTTTCACTAGCTTGCTTAACTAATTTATTATATTCAGAATTTAATAAAATATTTTTGATTTTACCCGCAGCCTGAATTCAATCATTTGAGGTTGGATTTTCAGGTAAAACATCTTTAATTTCATTAACTTTTTGCTTATCAGCTTCATCTAAAACTCCATGTGCTTGTTTTAAAATTTTGTCATATTCTGATTTTGCATTAACAATTACATTAATCTTTTGAGTAGCATTTGCTAACTCAGCTGATGTTGGATTGGCAGGAAGCAGGTTTTTAATAGTTAGAAATTCAGAATTATTTTCACCTAAAACATTTATAGCATTTTCAAATGCTTTATCATAAGATGTCTTAGCAATATTATAATTCTCTTGATCTTTAGCGAGAATTAGGTTATTAATTTTATTTATAGCTGTTTGTAAATCAATTGCATTTGGATTTTCTGGCAATTCATTTTTAATAACTTGAATTTCTGAGTTTTGAGAACCTAATTTCTCATTTGCTGTACTTAATAAAGAGTCATATTCATTAGTTAATGAAACAATTCTTTCTTTTTCTCTTTGTTGCTCTGGAGTATCTTTAGTAGGCTTATTTAAAATACCTAACGTAACTCCAGCAATAACTGTACTAGTTGCAAATATCGAACCAACAGTTATTAAAAGTAATTTCGTTTTCATAAATATTCCTTTGTGTATTTAAATTTGCATTAAAATAAGTTTTATTTTGATGCAAAAAAATTATACTCCAAACCAAAAAAAAAAAAAAAAAAAAACGTAAATATTTAAAGAAATTTACGTTTTTTATTCTAAATTTAAGGTTATTTTAAATTCACCAATGTGGGTGTCTTTAGTCTTTAAAGTATATTGAAAGATATAAGTGTTTTCATGGAAATCTTTAAAAGTTCATGCTGTTATACATGGAAGCATAAATTCTTTACCTTTATCGTTAACAACATAATTAAATTCAAATTCTTGCTGGTATTTTAGAAAAATTGATGAATTACTGGTATGTATATTGATTAGATCCTCTGAAATTTCAATCATGCTTTTGGTATTTGTGTTTGGTTCATCAAAGACAAATACTTTAAAAGCATCATTATGGTAAGTTTCTACTGGTACAGTAAATTCAATTGTTTTTAATTCATCATTTTGATTAATTAATGATTTAAAATGTAATTTCATTAGTATTGGTTTAGTGACTTAGTTACTGTTTCTTGTCCAAATAGATAAATAGCTTTAGCAAGTTCAGGACCATGTTCCCTAGAAGTAGTTGCCATGCGAAGAGGCATAAATAATTTTTTACCTTTAATGCCTAATAGCTCAGATGTTTGATTAATACAACTTTGGATATTTTCAATTGTAAATTCTTTATTTAATAACAAGTTTTTAAATGTCATAACTACTTTTAATTCATTTTGATCAAATTCAAATTTTGTAATCTTATTTTGTAATAAAATATTTAAATTATCTTTTAATTCATTTAAAGTAGCACAGCTTGATTTATATGTCTCTAAAAATAACTCAATTCAAGCTTGACTTTTTTTAATATCACCTAATTTTAAATTTGATCATAACGCATAATTACATTGATTTTTAAAATATTGTTTTGAAAATCAAATCATTTTATTAATATCAAATTTGCTAGGGCTTTTGCTTAACCTTGTTTCATCAAATTTGGATATAATTTGCCCTTTGCTAAGAAGTTCTTGACTATCACTAGAAGTTCATCCTAACAAGGTTAAAAAGTTAAAGATAGCTTCAGGTACATAACCTTCATTTTTATAATCTTCTATAAATTGTTTTAAAGATGTATCGCGTTTTGAAAGTTTTTTACCTTCCATATTAGTTATAATTGTTAAATGTCCAAATTGTGGCACTTCTCACCCAAGAGCATTATAAATTGCTATTTGTTTTGGTGTATTACCAATATGTTCTTCACCTCTTAAAATATGGGTAATTTCCATATCATAATCGTCAACAACTACTGCAAAATTATATGTTGGGTACCCATCAGATTTCATAATGACTCAATCACCAATATCTGATGAATTAAATGAAATTTCGCCACGCACAATATCATTTCAAACATACTCAACATTTTCAGGCATTTTAAACCTAATTGAATATTCTCCTTTTGCATCCCTTACTTCTTTTTCAGCTTCAGAAATTTTTAACCAATTTCGGTTATATCTAAAACTTGGAATTCCTTTAGCAGAACTTTCATCTTTTTGAGCTTGTAATTCTTCACTTGTATCATAAGCTTTATAAGCATAACCTTTTACTAACAAAAGGCTTGCTATTTCTTTATACCGATCTAGTTTTTCACTTTGGCGATATGGTCCATATTTTGGATTAGGAACAAGGGGTGATTCATCAGGAATAATTCCAAGCCAGGCAAGATTATTAAGTTGTGATTTTTCGCCACCTTCAACATTACGCTTAATATCAGTATCTTCTAACCTAAAGATAAAATCACCATTATAATGTTTTGCAAATAAATAAGCAAATAATGCAGTTCTTGCTCCTCCTATATGTAAATAACCTGTAGGGCTTGGTGCATATCTTGTTCTAACTCTTTTCATAATTATCTCCTATTATACTAAGTTTAATAATAAACTCCATATCAAGCTGGAGTTTATTATTAATTATTTTTTACCTAAAATCTTAAACATATTTGTTTTGTAAACTTCAACACCAGGTTGATCAAAAGGATTAACTCCTAATAAATAAGCTGAAATTGCACAAGCTCTTTCAAAGAACATTACCAATCAACCAAAACTACGTTCGGCAGAATTTTCTAATAAAATATGAATGTTTGGAACATTACCTACTTGCACGTGTGCATCCATAGTCGCTTGAAAGGCTGCATTATTAACAAAATGAACTGTTTTTCCTTCAAGATAATTCAATTTATCTAAATTTTCTTGATCATGTGGAATTATTAAATCATATTCTGGTTTTTGTAATGTAACAATTGTTTCAAATAAAACTTTTGAACCTTCTTGAATAAATTGCCCAAGTGAATGTAAATCTGTTGAAAAAACTGCTGAAGTAGGTAATAATCCTTTACTTTGCTTCCCTTCACTTTCACCAAATAATTGTTTTCATCATTCATTAAAGTATGCAAAATTTGGTTCATATGACACAAGCATTTCGGCTTGGAACTCTTTACCTAAAAGATAACGAGCAACGGCATATTTATATGCATCATTTGTTTCTAATGAATCTTCTTTGTAAACTAAGTTTGCTTCTTTAGCGCCAGCTAATAATTCATCAATATTTATTCCAGCACATGCCAGTGGGAATAATCCTACTGGTGAAAGCACACTAAAGCGTCCACCAATTGAATCTAAAATTACAAATTTTTGATAATTCTTTTGTGTTGCTAATTCAAACAACGTTCCTTTTTTAGAATCAGTTGTCGCAAAAATTAATCCTGATGCTTTTTGTGTTCCAACTTTTTCTTCTAATAAATTTTTAAAGAATCTAAACGCAATAGCTGGTTCAGTTGTAGTTCCTGATTTGGAAATAACATTAATTGCAAATTTCTTACCAGCTGCATATTTTAAAAGTTGATCCAAGGCACTAGAACTAATTGAAGTCCCCGCAAAGATAACTTCCATTTTGCGCTCTTTTCCAGGGTATAAACCTTGGATAAAATCTAAAGCAGCTTTGGCACCAAGGTATGAGCCACCAATTCCAATTACTACTAATAATTCAATTTCTTGTTCATGTAACTTTTTAGCTGCTTGTTTCATATCATTGACTTCAGCTAAATTAATATTTTCAGGTAAATCTTTTCACCCTAAAAAATCTGAACCAAGTGAAGTGAAATTATTCATTGCTGCATTAATTTCGCTTACTTTATCTTGGTATTTTAAAATTTTGTTTTGACAAATTGCGTTTTCTAAATTTAAAACTAATCTTCTCATGTTTCCTTCTAATTAAAATTGTTATATGGTTTGTTTATAATGCTTTAATTATAACACTTTATAAAATATAAAATAATACTTAGCAAAATTACTAAGTATTATTTAATTTCATTATTTGTATCATCATTCGGTGGTAAATTTTGTTTGCTTAATTTAGAATTTAATTCTTTTAATTCTGCTAAAATTTGTTCTTCAATTGTGGGAACATGTACTTTTGGTTTTTCAGGTTCTTTTGGCTTTTTAGACAAACGGTAATTTTTTATATAAAAATATAAAAATAAAATAACAAATAATAAGCCCGTAACAATAATGAAGTTAATTACTGTTCCTAAAAACTTACCAATAAACATTCCTCCAATTTTTCAGTTTTCTAATTCTTTTTTTCCAATTAATTCTGAAATAGCACTCATAATAATATCATTAGCTAAAGATGATACTACTGCATTAAATACTACCCCAGATAAAAAAGCAACAGCTAAAAAGAAGATATTTCCTTTTTTAATATAATCCATTGCATTTTTAAAGGTTTTTTTTGTTAAATGTTTTTTAATCATATTGCTCCTTTTTAAGTAACTTTGCTTCTTGCAATCTTACTAAATTTTTTAAATCTTTAATTTCTTTTAAGGTTAATTTACGATATGTGCCTAAGGGCATTTTGTCAACTGTTATGCCTGCATATTCAATACGTTTTAAATTAAGCACAGTTTTATTAACTAATTTAAATAATTCTTTAACGTGGTGATATGTGCCAACTGATAATACTACTAAATAGGATTTAGGAGTATCTGGAATTGCTAGCACATCTTGTTTACTATATTTTTTATTAATAAAAACTTCTTTATTTAATTCTTTTAATTCTTGCTTTGTTAATGATTCATTCAACCTGGCCCGATACACCCTAAAGATTTGATATTTGGGGTGTAATAATTTATTTGATAATTCACCATCATTAGTAATTAATAAAACTCCGGTTGTATCATAATCTAAGCGTCCAACTGGAAAAACTTTATATGGGGTATCAATTAAATCAGTAACTAAAGTTCGATTAAAATTATCTTTTAATGAGCAAATAGTTTTAGGTGGTTTATTTAAAACATAATAAACTTTTTCTTCGGGTTGATTAATTGGTTTATTATCAACTAATATTTCATCATTAAATGATGCTTTATCACCAAGGTTTGCAACTATTCCATTAACTTTAATTCGTTTTTGTAAAATAAGTGATTCAGCTTCTCGGCGTGAAGCAACTCCAGATAAAGAGAGAATTTTTTGTATTCTTTGTTTTTCCATTATTTCTCCATATATTTATGATAAATTTTTAATGATTTTTCATTAAATTGAATTCCTTTAGATAAATTTCATTCATAAGTAATCTTAGCTACTTTTGCAAATCCTTTATCTAAATCCTTAAAGCATAATTCACGCACTTTTTGAATACCAGCAAATTTACGCCCAGCACAAATTTTATCGGCGATAAACAAAATTTTATCTAAGATATTCATGTCTATTTTCATTTCTGTATGACAATTTATAGCCTCAATAATTTCAGGATCTTCAAGCAAATAACCATGTTTTGCTCACATTGCAGAGCAATGTTGGTGCAAGAAATGTTTGGGGACTTTTGCATATTCAGGTGCATATTCATTTAAAAAATATCGTGATTCATTTTCACTTCATTCTTTAGCAATATCGTGCATTAAACCCGCTAAATAAGCTTTTTTAGCATCGTATTTATGAGATTTAGCAAGTTCAGCCGCAAAGGATCCACATGCAACACTATGTTTAGCACGTAATGCACTTAATGAATTATGAATAATTTTTTCTAAATATAGGCCTTTGCTTTGGATATATTTAGCTACTTTGGCATCCACTATATTTAAATAACCTTTTTTGTAATCAGTTGATGAATATTCATAAAGTTGATTATTAAGTAAAATACCACCGTATTTTTTAAGATTTATTTTATTAATTTTTTTAGTACGTTTGACACAAACTATTTGAGTTAATTTGCTAATTAACTCAATATCTTTTCATTTATCTAATTTAGGTAAGTTATCTGATCCAATAATTAAATATAATTCGTCATTTTTATATTTATTTTTTACATATTTTACAGTATCAATTGTATAACTTACCGTATTACGCTTTATCTCAAAATCACATAGCTCCATTTTATCTTCTAAAACTAAGTTAATCATATTAAGTTTGTCAGTTGGTGAAATTGTTTTTTGTTTAAAAGGCGAATTGTAAGTTGGCACAATTAATAATTTATCTAAATTAAGCTCATTAATAACATACTTTGCAATTTCAATATGACCTTTGTGAATTGGATCAAAAGAACCGCCATAAATTCCTATTTTCATGTTTACTCCTATTTTTTAAAAATTACACTGCCAAGTGGATTATCACCATAGCGATTCTTACGATTTTTAATCTTTTGATAATCAGATAAAGTATAAATTTTATTTGTTTTACTCTTATGTTTTAATTTTGAAATAATGAAATCAATTTGTGAAAGATCTTTAACATCATTAGAGAATAATGAAATTTTTTCATAGTTATTATAACTTTCACTAAGGCCAGAAATACGAACCCCAATACCAAGAATTTCTTTATCTAAAAAGTATTTTTGATAAAGAAAATATGCTTGTTTTTTTATATCTTGGTATTTAAAAATATTAAAGTCTAATTGTTTATTTTTTGACACTCAGTTTTTTGTTGGCATCCGCACAACTAATGTAATTAAATTACCAACTTTTTCATATAGATTTAATCGATTACTAACTTTTTGAATCATTTTGTTTAATGCATTGTAAATAATCAATTCGTCTCGAGTAGAATTTCCAAAAGTTACTTCATTACCGATTCCTTTTAATGTTTCTTCTATTGATATATCATCTTGTAAATCAATATTTAAAGCATCGTAATATTTAAAAGCGGTTGTTCCTAAAACTGATTTTAAAAGTGGATTAGATAAATCAAAAGCATAAAAATCTTTAATTTTATAAATTCCAATTTTGTTTAATTTAGTTGCAAGTTTTGCCCCAATTCCATGGAATTTAATAATATCTAAATCAAAAAATTTTTCTCGATAATTGTCTTTATTTGTCAAACCAACTCCAAAGGGTTTGGAAATATTTGTTGTCATTTTTGCATAAAATTTATTCAAAGAAATTCCAACGGTAACAGGTATTTTAAATTTTTCTAAAACGTCACGTTGAATCTCTTTGGCAATTTTTAGAGCCATTTCATCATTATCAATTGTATCTTCCTCAAAATAAATATAACATTCATCAATTGATGCAATTTGTAATTTAGCTAAGTATTTATTACGTAAATATTCAAAAATAGCACTTGAAAGAGTATTATATAAATCATAGCGCGAAGCAACTACCGCAGTCTTTGGTTCAATATTTTTGATTTCGTAAATTTTTTGTCCAGATTTACAACCAAGCACACGCAATTCATAACTAATTGATTCAGCCACAGCGTGAACTGCATTTTTCGCTATGGCAACAGGTTTATTATTTAATTCAGGATAAATGGTTCTAATCGCACTAACGAAAAAACTGTCAAAATCGACATGAAAAATATAACTATAACGTTTTTTCAAATTCTTCCTTAATGGCATTGGCTGTTAATAAACTACATGATAATCTACTAAGGTGTTTTTTAACATTAAAAAACACTCATAAATATTCTAAAGGTTTTAATTCTTCATTAGAATATTTTGAAGGCTCATTTAAAAATTTTTCATATAAGTTTATCACATTGATTATTTCTTCTTTAGATTTATTTAATAATGTTTTTAATAATATATCTGTTGAGGCTATAAAAATAGCACAGCCATGGCCATCAAATTTAGCATTTGTTAAGACATTATTATCTCAAGTTAGTTTAAGCTCTAATTTATCAGAACAAGTATTTGAATAATAGGTATTTGCTCCTTCACTAACCTTAGATTTGAGCAAAGGATTCTTATAATGTTCCATAATTATTTCACGTGCTTCATTTGGATTAAAAAGCATAAAAATCACCTCCATGTTCTAATTCATAAACTAATTTATCAATATCCTCATATGTATTATAAATGCCTAATGAAATTCTTAAATATGAATATTCGCTATGCAAATTACGCAAGTATTGTGCACAAAAGATTCCAGAAATAGTATAGATATTTTTAGATCCTAAATAAGTAGCAACATCTTGGGGGTTTATCCCCTTAACATTAATTAGACAAATGTAATCCCCAGGTTTTGAAAAAATTTCAATATTACTTAACTTACTTAATTTATCATGTAAATACATTGATAAATTAAGTAATATTTCTTGAGTTTTTTGGTAACCAATACTCTTAAAAAACTCGAGCGATTGATCAAACATATATATGCCAGCTAAATCGGGAGTCCCTGGTTCAAAAGCACTGATATGCTTTTTTAATTTTCATTCTAAATCATCTTTTACTTCAGCCACACTACCTCCACCATATTTAGCAGGTGATAATTGACTTAATAAATCATCTTTAATTATTAAAAGACCAAGTCCAGTAGGACCATAAAATTTATTAGTACTAAAAACAATTATGTCACAAAATTTAGTGCTAACTTGATAATGACTAATAGCTTGTGCTGCATCATTTAAAACATAAGCACCTTTGGATTTTGCTAATTTATAAATTAAGTTTAAATCAAAATCTTTTGCAAAATTATTGGTTTCCTGGCTATATGAAACTAATTTTATATTATTATATTTTTTTAAGTCGGAAACTAAATCAATGCTCATGATTATCTTTGATTTAGTTTCCTTTGCAATTTCCATTCATGGAATAATGTTTGAGGAATGGTTGTATGCACTTAATAATATTATGTCTTGAGGTTTTAATAACCGACCAAACATCCTTGCAAACAAATTAACTGATTCAGTAGTTCCGCTTGTAAAAATCACTTCAGTTTTTTTAGCATCAACTAATTTGGCAATTTTTTCCCTAACATCGTTAATCTTTTGGTTAATAAATGAGCCAAGTGGAGTGTCCGCAGTTCTTGAAGAAATTGACTTAGAAAGATAAAATTCATTTAAAGCATTAATAGCACAAAGTGGTTTTAAAACTAGTGCTGCGCTATCAAAATATGTTAACTCTTTCAAGATAGGAAATTGATCACGAATATCTTGATTCATTATAAAGTATTCCTTAAAATGATTCTAAGTTGTGTATTATAATTATCTAATTCTTTAATTTGATTTAAAAAAGCATAGTAAAAATTACGTTTTTGGTGATTAAACTCAATTAAATTTCGTTTGGATGATAAATCAACTTCAGTTTCAATTCTACCTCATAATAAGTTATTATTACCAACTTGATGGTAAATATAAAAACATAAAAAATTATATAAAATCTCTTTATCTATATTTTGGGTAATATATTTCTCAAAAAGTGAATAAAGGTGATTGATAAAACCATTAAGTTTAAAATGCACCTTAGGATGCAAATCAAACGTTACATTTTTTACAGCTGAGTTAAAGATTTTTAAATCAATAAAGGCTTGGATGATATTACAAAGTCGTTTTTTTAATCTTTGAAAATAAATCAACTGAATTAAATTCATTTATTTAGAAACAGATTCAAGTTTAATTAAGAATTTATAAAAATTTTCTAATAAACCATTAACAAATTTATAAATTCTATTTTCAAGCAATTCTTTGCCATTTTTTTCAGGCATACTAAAAAACAACTTTGTAATAATAACAGCTTCACTAATCACAATCTTTGGATCTAAACTTCAAAACTCATTTGCTCCGCTAATTAAAATAGCTTTAACTAACGGGCTAATTCTATCTCACTCTCACTCTAAATTAATTAACTTTTTATAAACATCAATGATAAAGTGGTATCTTTCTTGAATTTCATGCAATTTAGTAATTTGCTGCAATGTTAATTTTTGGTTATTTTGGGCAATTAACTTTGCATCTATATTTTGTTCTAAAAGTTCGCAAGTATAAATTTCTGAAATAACTTCAATTCTTTGCTCTCGCATACTTTTTTGTTTCGTACGTTTCAATATTCCTCCCTGTTATTATAAATATATAATATATATTATATATTAAACTTTATATATTAATAAAAAAAGTAGTATCACTAAACCCTGGCACAAAAAAGCTAACATTTTTACAGTGTAAAAATGTCTAAATTTTATACCCTTTAGTTAATCAAAAGTGGTTTTAGTTAACTAAAGGTGTAAATATATTATTTGACATTAGTACACTATTTTGTATTAGCTTTGCCATGCAACTATCTTAATATATTTTTACATTATTTTATTATTTTTCGTTAAAACAGTGAGTATCAAGAAAAATACAAGCATAAGACATCTTATGCTTGTATTATATTATTGAGTAATTATTTCGACTTTACCTTTAGAAGTTTTAAAAGTAAGAGGTTTGTTTAGGAAATTATGATTATCTCCATCTTTATAAAGTCCAATTAGTGTAAAAGTTCCTGAGAAATCATTTCTCCCAGCTGTTCATGGGGTTGTAGTGGATAATTGAAATGTCACTTTACCATTTTGTTCACTTATTTTCTTGTCAGTATGTGTGGGAGCTCATGCATTGGCCTTATCTTTGTATACCTCTGAATTTGAACCTTCATCACCTTTTATAATATATGCAGTTCATCACTTTCTACGAACTTCATTATCATACATAGATTTATCAGATACTATTTCGAATAATACATAGGAATCAGCACTTGAATCTACTTTTATAGTAACACTGTCAAATTTTCTTTCCTGTGCGGGAGGAGTTTCACTTGTAGATCCAGCATCAGAACTACCTTGAGCTGTGCTAGTAGATTCCTCGTTTGTTGTTTCGCTATTGCCTGATGTTCCATTATTCTCAGTACCTGGTGTAGTACTAGTACCTTCAGTGGAAGCAACACTACCTGGGTTTTGGGCATCTTGCTGTTGACTATCTTGTACATTAGAATCAGTTGATCCGTCATTTTCTGAATTTTTACTGTCAGCTACTTCAGTTTTAGTAGAATCTTGGCCCCCTATTGCACTATTTCTAGGGGGAATAGGTTCTTCTTCTTTTGCAGAGTTAGAATTATCTTTTGATGTATCTCCATCTGTTGAACTACTTGGATCTTGCCCTGGTGTTTCGGTAGTTTTTTGATCAGAAGGTTGATTACGGTTAGTGCTTTCTGGATTATCAGTAGGCTGAGATTTAGTATCTTCTTCCTTAGTTATTGTTCCTGTATCTGTTTCTTGATCATCATTGCCTTGAATTGGTTTCTCTACTGGTTGATTAGGAGCAGAATAGTGCCCTGGTTGGGCATTATCTCTCGAATCATCTGCACCGCTTGAACCATTATCAGTACCATTGTTTGGTTTTTCTTCATCTGGTTGTTTTACACCAGTTTCAGGTTCTTTTGTTGCTGGTTCTTTTGGAGATGGGTCATTGGCCCCTGGGTTAGATGGTGTATTTTCTTCTCTTGGAGTTTCTTGGGTGTTATCACTATTACCTGGCTCTGTAGTTGGATCTTTAGGAACTGGAGTAGGGTTTGGTTCAACCTTTGATGGTTCTTGGGCATCATTACCAGTACTTGTCTCCTTTGGTTCTGTCTTAGGAGGTTGTTGGGTGCCGTTAGTTGGGTCTTTTGGAGCAGGGTCACTAGTTCCTGGATTCGATGGTTCATTTTCTTCTCTTGGTAGATTAGGATTTGCTGGCTCTTCTTGTTCTCTATTTTCAATAGGTGGATTTGTAGCTACTACATCAGTTAAGGTTGTAAATGGGCGTTTGACATTAAATAATGTGTCATTGTTTACCTTAATGGTATCTAATAAATATGTAGTTCCTTTTGTTAAGCCAGTAATAGTAATTTTATATTCATTATCAGCTGGTTTGTTTAAACTTGAAACTGTAAAATTATGAGTTGTATCATTAATTTTTACATTAAGTTGATCATTTGCTTGTAGACCAGTAATTTTAGCGGTGAATTCAGCACTTGTTTGAGTTACTGTAATTGCACTAACATTCTGAATTCTAAATACTCTTTTGTCTGGTTGCTTTGCATTGCACGAAACAGCTGTAACAGCGGAAATAGTAACTAAGTTTGTTGTTACTAATAAAAATTTACGTAATTTCATAACGTATCTTCCTTTCATATAAATATATTTATATAATAATTAATTTGTCTAAAATCAAACTAATAGATTTGTTAATCTACTTTAATTTTAATATATATATATATATATATATATGAATAAAGTTAAAAAACTTAACAGTTTAAAAATATTCAAGAGAATATTAATTGGAAATGTCACATGCAAGTTTTTTTGCATGTGACATTGTTTTTGTCTGCCTTGTAATAAAATAGTTGTATTAATAAATTTTAAAAAATGAAAGAAGACTTTAAAATTATATGAAAAATTTAGAAAAATATATTTGTGTTTTTGACAAATATCGAAAAGAAAATAAATATGTTTTTTGGAAAAGTCACTTGCGAGATGTTAACAAAATAATTGTCTTTTAATTTTAACATAATTTTTAGATAAAAAAATGTATGAGAAAAACAGAGAACACGGCAGTGTTTTCTCGTTGGTTTTGCTTACTTTTGCCAAAAGTAAGGCCCCTTTGATTGCAATCAAAGGCGGGGGATTAAAAAAATTTTAGGTTATCTTATATTTCCGGACAACTTGCCGATAGTTATTTATTTTTTCCATCATATAATCAATTTCTTGCTGAGAGTATTTATCTAAGCTTTTTCCTTTGGGAATGTAATACCTAATTAAGCGGTGCATATTTTCTATTGAACCTTTTTGTCATGAACTATATGGTTGGCATTTAAATAATCTTTCAGTTGGAATGACCTGGTGCAATAAGACATTTTCACTACCATTATCAACTGTTAAAGTTTTAATGTCTAAGTTATGTTTCTTGATTAGTTTGAGAAGAGTTTGTTTTGTAGCTTTGGAGTTGCGTTTTGAGAGCATAGCATAAGACATTCTGGTTTGCCGTTCAATTATGGTCACAATACAATATGTATCATTGATTTTACCAATAACGGTGTCTAATTCAAAATGTCCGTGTTCAGTGCGATCATTAATATAAGCTGGACGTTTCGAAATTTCTGTAGCATATTTTAATGTTTTAGGTTTGGTTTGCTTCTTGTTCCTTATGCCATATTTTCCTTCAGATTTTTTAACAATGTGGTCAAATTCAAGGAAATAAGGGTATTTTTTGATTATTTTATAAATTGTACTAGGTGAAGGAACAAATTCATCAGGGGAGAATTTTTTAAAAGAATTCACAAGATAGGTAACTGATTTCTTAACTTCTTTTTGCTGCAAATTCTTTTTATTTCTATTTTTATTGTATGTATTAAGTTCACTATACCAATACTTTCTGTAGGCCTTTCATTTCTCTTTAATTGTATCACTTACAAAAAAGAGTCGCGAAAATGAATAGCCTAATAAATGTTCGTATAGCTTGGTAAAATTAAGGGTTTTAACCCGCATTACTCTTTTTGAACACTTAGGACAAACATAACGATTTTGTTTATCTAAACCAAGTGGTCTGCGATTTGTAATAATTTGGATTTTACTTTTTATACTTCGAATGTCTCTATCAAAAATCTTGGCTACTTCTTGGATTGAGAAGCCTTCAGAAAGTTCTTGTAAAATATTATAAAGTTGTTCTAGATCGATTTGATCTGATCGTAATTTTCGATGCGACTCAAGAGCTCCTTGCATTTTCAAGATAGTGTTGTAATTCTCTTCAATTTTAAAATGTTGATATTTATTTTCTTTTCGATATTTGTCAAAAACACAAATATATTTTTCTAAATTTTTCATATAATTTTAAGGTCTCCTTTCATTTTTTTAAAATTTATTAATACAACTATTTTATTACAAGGCAGACAAAAACAATGTCACATGCAAAAAAACTTGCATGTGACATTTCCAATTAATATAGTTTTTTAACAACTGTTTTACCATCAATATTTTTTATTATAAATTTATCAAAGTTAGAAACATTATGATTTGTGTTTCTTTGGTTTGTTACAGGACGTTGAGTTGGCAAGGTTATTTGTGATGAATTTAACTCATTTTCTGTAACCTTGCCATCTTTATTTAGATCTGTTCAAAGGTATACTTCTGAGTTTTCTTTCACTTCTAAAAAGTCCTTGGTAATATAACTTAAATAATTATTATATCCGATATTATTTGGGTATAATCTATTACTAATTTGTTTTTGACGGTCCTGAGTAACTATTTTTTCTCCCTTATCATCTTCAGAATATAAATTAGCACCTTGATCAAAGTTTTGAAGACCAAAGAAGTTAAAACTGTTAGAATATTCCAATAAACTATGTTTATATTCACCATTAGCATCCTTTATAACTAAACCATCAACTTTTTGATTTGCATCGATAAAGCCAGAAAATTTAAGCCTATCTGGTCAACCTACAACACCTGCACCATATCCTGGTTGACCATCTGTTACATCTGAACGATAAAATACTTGACTAATAGTTTTACCATAGCCCATAGTATCTAAAAATAATTTATAAAATTCTTTTGATCGAGATCTAGTTTTTTCTGGTGCTAATTCACCTATTTCACTTTCAGATCCTTCCTTTTTAAATCTAAATTCATTTATTTCAAATACTGAATTAGGCATAATTGCAACATTATATTTAGTTGGATTATCTAAGCCATTGCCCAATTTATCAAACCAATATCTCGCAGTTAAAGAATCAAAATTATTTAAATATGTATGTGACCAATCCTCCGTATTATGACTTGGATAAAAAAACACCATTCATTGATTATTTTGATTTTGAGTATAGTATCTAAGTCCAAATCAATTAACCGTGCTTTGCCTTGCATCATGCCTTTGTTCTGATTTATTAAGATCATTAATTGAAAAGTATGATTCATAAGCATACTTAGTATATTCTCTAGGAACTAATTCAGTCATGCTAAAAGTATATTTTAACCTGTTAATACTTGTAGTATATACCCCACTAGGTGATACACTTAAAGTTTGACTTTGAGATTTATTTTTTAAATGTTCTGGTGTATTTAATTCATTGGCTAAACGTCACATATCATTGATTGATAAGTTGTTGTACAATAGATTCTCTTTGTTCGTAATATTTAATTTATCTAAAACTTCATCACTTAGATACCCTTTTTGCGATACATCATAATTTAATAAATTGTAAAAATTACTTACAAAATAAGAATTTCAAAATTGCCTTTGGCCATGCGAATGACCTTGATGACCAAAATTAGCTGCAGGATTATAATAAAGTTCAGTAGTTTTCATTTGGTTAATATCTTTTGCTTCTTGGTCTGTAACATTTAATTTATTGCCTTCAATTAAACCTGTTTCAGCATAAGACATGGTTCAATGGTGCATATATTCATGAAAGATTGTTTGCATTAAACTACCAACTATTTCATATAATGAAAAGCCTTTATTATTTAGGTTTGTTCCGTTAACATAAATCCTTTTTTCAAGTGGACGATATAAACCAAGAGATTGACTAGTTATTTCAGATACGTTATTAATAGTAATAGAATCCAAATCCTTTACTTCTTGCCCATACGGTATTTTACGCTTAAATTCATGGGCTATTAGTAAAAGGACTTCTTTATTAAGTAAGTATAGAGGGCCACTTTGGTTATAACCATAACTATATTCTTTAAAGATAATTCCAGTTATTTTATCTTTATATTCTAAATATGATAAACCATTATAGGATTTTTGTTCAACTTTATTTAGATCTTCATATAAGATATAGTTTAATTCATTTAAATCTTTTTGCTTTTCTTGCGAGTTTAAAAAAGAAAAATATCTTTCACCTTCATTTATTGGAAGAAATTTATTTATTACTGCTTTTTCTTGTTCAAGTGGTTTTTCTGGTTGGGTGGATCCTGGATCTTCAACTGGTGTTTTTTCTTGGTCTTTCCCTCCAGGTATTTGGACACTATTATATTGCTTATCTTTATCATTGCCCAAGTCTGGATCAGTTGTACTAGTGTTTTTGTTGCTTGGCGGCTTTTGGCTTCCAAGATTTTGACCTGGTAAATTAGTTTGATTAGCTTGAGATTGCTTAATTTCTGCTATTTTAGCAAGCAAATCATCTAATAAACTTTTTTCTGCAGTAAGTAATTGTTTAACATTGTCCTCTAATAATGAAAAAGCATTTAAAGCAACATTCACACTATTTTCATCTTCCAGGGTAATATTATCTTTATTTTTGCTTAAAACTACTGCATAAGCGGTTTTAAAATTATTTACTGCAATTTCGGATGGATCATGCTGTGGCTGTGGAGCTGGTTGGTCTGGTTTTTGCGGTTTTTCAACACTCGCACATGATACAATTGCAAATGATGAAATTGCTACTAAATTTGTAGATATAAGTAAGAATTTACTTCGTTTCATTTTATTATTCCTTTATTAAACTTTACCTATTAATTATATAATTAAATAGATATTAATAAAGGAATTTAAAATATTTTTCTAAGAAAACTTTATGTTGGCTAACTAATTAATAAAAAATATCTTGCAAAGCAAGATATTTTGATTCAAAGAATTAATCCTCGTCTTTAGATTGTAAGTTTCTTCTCTTAATAATTTCATCAGAAATGTTTTTAGGTGTTTTTTCGTAGTGATCAAATTGCATTTGGTAAGTTCCACGACCTGAAGTCATTGATCTAAGTTCTGTTGAATAACCAAACATTTCTGAAAGTGGAACCTGTGCTCTAACAACAACGGCTCCATCGTTTCTTTGTTCTTGGTCATTAACAAGCCCTCTACGACGTGATAAATCACCAATTACATCTCCCATGTGATCTGAAGGAACAACAACTGAAACATCCATAATTGGTTCAAGTAATACTGTTCCAATTTGGTCTTTAGCTTTAGTAAGAGCTTTAGAAGCTGCTATTTTATAAGCCATTTCTGAAGAGTCAACGTCGTGGTATGAACCATCAAATAAGGTAGCTTTAATATCAATCATTTGATATCCAGCTAAAATACCAACAGCCATTTTTTCTTCAAGACCTTTCTGAATTGATTTAATGTACTCTTTTGGAATTTTACCACCAACAATTTTATCAACGAATTCAAACCCACCATCTGGGTTAGGTTCAAATTTAATTCATACGTGACCATATTGACCTTTACCACCAGATTGTTTAATGTGTTTTCCTTCAACATCAGCTGTTTTGGTGATAGTCTCACGATATGAAACTTGTGGAGCTCCAACTTTAGCTTGAACACCAAATTCACGTTTTAAACGGTCTACAATAATATCAAGGTGTAATTCACCCATACCAGCAATAATTGTTTGACCTGTTTCATCATCTGTATAAGTTCTAAAAGTTGGGTCTTCCGCTGCTAATTTTTGTAACCCTAATGAAAGTTTTTCAGTAGCAGCTTTTGATTCTGGTTCTAAAGCTTGTGAAATAACTGGCTCGGGGAAAACCATTTTTTCTAGTACAAGTTTTGGTGATTTTTCATCAATTAAAGTATCACCAGTTGTTGTGTATTTAAGACCAACCGCTGCTGCAATATCTCCAGCACGACATTCATCAATTTCAACACGGCTGTTGGCATGCATTTGTAGCACACGTCCAATACGTTCTTTTTCACCCTTAGTTGAGTTAAATACGTAGCTTCCTTTGTTTAATACCCCACGGTATACACGGAAGAAAGTTAATGAACCAACAAAAGGGTCATTCATAACTTTAAATGCTAAAGCAGCAAAGTTTCCTTCATCGCTAGCTTCAACACTAACTTCATTTTCTCCTTCGTGTGCTCTAATAGCAGGAATATCTAAAGGTGAAGGTAAATAATCAACAACCGCATCGATCATTTTCTTAACACCTTTGTTTTTAAATGAAGTTCCACAAACTACTGGGAAAAATTCAGAAGTTAAAGTTGCTTTTCTAATTGCAGCTTTAAAAGCATCAAGTTCTACTTCTTGTCCTTCTAAAACAGCCATCATTAATTCTTCATCAAAAGCAGCAACTGCTTCTAATAATTCTTGACGTTTAATTTCAACAATTTCTTCTAAGCCAGCAGGAATTGCTGTTGGGAATTCTTCTTCTTGAGGCTCCCCATTATATGTATAAGCTTGCCTTGTAACTAAATCAATAACCCCTTTAAAATCTGATTCAGCTCCAATAGGTCATTGAATTGCTACTGCATTTCCACCTAATCTTTGTTTTACGGATGCAACAGAAGCAGCAAAATCAGCTCCTGCTTTATCCATTTTATTTACGTATACAATACGTGGAACTTTATAATTAGTTGCTTGTCTTCAAACTGTTTCAGTTTGAGGCTCAACACCTGATTGAGCATCTAAAACAGCAACTGCCCCATCTAAAACACGAAGTGAACGTTCAACTTCAACTGTAAAATCAACGTGTCCAGGGGTATCAATAATATTAATTCTTTTACCTTTTCAAAAAGCAGTGGTTGCTGCTGAGGTAATAGTAATACCTCTTTCTTTTTCTTGTTCCATTCAGTCCATTTGTGAAACACCATCATGTGTTTCACCAATTTTATGTATTTTACCTGTGTGGAACAAAATTCTTTCTGTTGTGGTAGTTTTACCTGCATCAATGTGGGCCATAATACCGATATTACGGTAATCTTTTAAATCATAATCTCTAGCCATAATATAAATTAATATTAACTAAAAGACTATCATCTGAAGTGTGCAAATGCACGGTTAGCTTCAGCCATTTTATGCGTGTCTTCACGTTTTTTAATTGCTCCACCAGTTTTCTTTGATGCATCGATGATTTCATTTGCTAAACGAACATCCATTGTTTTTTCGTTTCTTAATCTTGCATATTGCACTAATCATCTAAGTGCTAATGTTTGTTTTCTACGAGCAGGAACTTCGGTAGGCACTTGGTAGTTTGTTCCACCGATTCTTCTGGTACGAATTTCTAGTTGTGGAGTAATGTTTTCAACTGCTTCTAAAAACACTTCCATTGGTTCTCTACTTGTTTTTTCTTTAATTAATTCAAATGCTGAATATAAAATATCTTGAGCAATTGATTTTTTTCCGTCAAGCATAATTTGGTTAATTAATTTTGTAACTACTACTGAGTTAAAAACTGGATCTGCAAGTACTTCACGGATTGGTGCTGATTTTTTTCTTGACATTTTGTCCTCCTTGATTTTATATTAAATTAATTAATAATTACACTTATATTATTTTGCTTTTTTAGTACCGTATAAACTACGGCCTTGGTTACGTTTTGCAACACCAGCTGCATCTTGGGTTCCACGTACAATGTGGTATCTAACCCCAGGTAAGTCTTTAACACGACCACCACGAATAAGCACAACAGAGTGTTCTTGTAAGTTGTGTCCTTCTCCTGGAATGTAAGCTGTAACTTCCATTTGGTTTGATAATCTAACACGAGCATATTTACGTAAAGCTGAGTTAGGTTTTTTAGGTGTCATCGTTGCAACACGGGTACATACACCACGCTTAAATGGTGAAGCCATTTTTTTAGCTTTTTTAATTAATGAGTTATATGTTAATGATAAGGCAGGTGCATTTTGTTTCTTAGTTTTAGAAACACGGCCATGATTAACTAACTGATTTGTTGTTGACATTGTGATTCCTTTCTTTATATATTTTAATTGGTTAATGTTGTCAATATAAATAAATATAATTTTACAAAGATAAAATTATGATTTTATTATACCATAACAACTGGTCCTAGTGTATCATAAAAAAATTTTTTTAGGGCTGCATAATATACATAAAAGTTATTAAGTGTTAATATTTTTACATGAAAACTAAACAAAAATTAACATAAATATTAAATTTATTACTAAAGTATAGTATGTAACTAAATTTTATTATTCAATTTTTTAAATGCAAATAAAAAGTTAACATGTAGTAGTGTTAACTTTTTAGTATTATAAAATATTAGATATTGCTATTTTTGGGGATATTAAAAGTAAAGTTATAATTATCTAAAGAATCTAACTTATTAATAACTATATAATGTATTGTTGATGTTGTGCTTAACGCTTGACTAGCTACACCCCTACCTGACCCTTTTGCTTGAATTTCTACTAATTTATATTCAAGGTTTATGTTTTTATCAAGGATATTAACTTTTTTAATTCAATATCCAGAACCTTTTACAACCTCATTAATGCTTCCAGTGTGATAGTTCAAGCCGTTAACAACCAAAATAGTATTTTTACTAAAATCGGTATTTTTAAAAATATCTTTAATATCTTTGTATTTATCGGAAGCTAACTCATGATTCGAATTAATTAAACTAAAAATCTTATTTTTATTTAATTTTATATTTTTTTCTTGTCATTTATCAATAACCTCTTTTCTGGCTTCGGATAACTTTGCACTCTTTTCGGCTCTATCTTTTTCATCATAATTTGTTATAGGTTTATGATATTCATTATAAGCATCATTATGCTTTTTTATAACTTCTGCATGTTCATTTTTAAAAGCATCATCAAAAGATGAACTTTCGACCAATCTATCATAATTAACACTAGACCACAAAGCATTATCTATATGCACAGACCTGTTAGGATAATGAAATCTCACAAGTCTTTGACCATCATCAGTTTTTGATTCAGAGGAGTAAGGATCGCTTGTTAAATTAGAACATGAAATAGCAGATAGTGGAATGAGAGTTAAAGAAGGAATAATTAAAGAATAAAATAATCTTTTAAATTTAGTTTTTTGATCTTTTAATTGCATAAGTAAATGCTAAATCCCTTTTTATATCATTGTTATCATATCTTAAAAGATTGAAATTATAATATCCACTTGTTTGAGCTGTAAATTCTACTGTTTCTGTGTTTCTCTCGCCTAAAATAGAAGATGTTAATAAATTATTACTTGGATCGAAAACTTTCAAATCAAAATCAACTATATTTTGCTTATTTCTTACTTCTGCTAATCATGAAATATTTGCTCTAATTGTATCTCCTTTATTTAAATAAATACTATGGTTTGTAGTAAATTTAGGTCCAGTTTTTTTATGGTATTTAAGATTTTTAACAGCTTGATCCACAAATTCAAACTGAGGTATTCCAAACCCTGTTTCATTTGTATAAACAGAATTTGTGTATCTTGGTTTTACAGATCCTGAAATTATTGCAGATTTAGCAATTATTGAATCATGTCCCAAATTAAATCAATATGGATTTCTTTGAATGACCATTGATGTTAAAGCAGTAATGACCGGTGTTGAAAAACTTGTACCGCTTCCAGAAAAGAAATGATCGTCCGTTCTCGTTGAAAAATTATAAGATCCACCAGATGTAACGGCGGTTATATAGTTTTTATCGCTACCGATTTGACTATAATTTGTTTTAGTTTGTAAATAGTCGTTATTAATAGCACCAATAACTATACTATTTTTAGATAAAGCAATGCCTGCCAATGGCTCATAAGCCTCTATAAGTTTTCCATCTTTTTTTCAATCTTTAAAATTATTACCAGCTGATATAAAATTAACAAGTTCTGGGTTTGACTTAATTAATTCATCAAAATAATGTGAATTATTATTATATACTTGACTTTCCTTATTATTTTTTGGATCAAATACACCTCAACTGTTGTTTACTATTTTTACACCTTGTCCTAGGAAGAAATTCATTTCTCCAGCTAGTCCATTTCAACGTGTGTTTAATTCAACACTCCATAAAGTAGCAGTGGGATTTATCCCCTTTTGTCCAACTAAAATTTCACCCACATTATTAGCATGATTGCTATATGATTCTGTATAGAAAAATTCATTTCTCCAGTGAGCTCCATTTCCATATTTTTTGTTTCAGTAAAAAGGTGATAAATCATTATTAATTACACCTTCAGACTCTAAAATACCAACTTTAATTGGGTTCTTATTTACGTATTCTTTGAAATGTGAAAAAATTGTGTCTTTTGAAAGTCCGACTAAATTATACAAATGATAGTTGTCAGAACCCCTGTAATCAAAAGCAACTCCTAAATTAAATCTTGGATTGTTATCAGTGTTTATAGATGTGGTTGTAACTACACTTTCTTTTTTACGTTTATTAATAAAATCTTCATGAGTATAATCGGTTTTAAAACCAAAAACACTTGAGACATCTTTGTCTTCAGTTCCATATTTATTTAGTGCTTCTTTAAACTTATCATAGTCTTGCGAGCTAGTTATAGCTATAGAAATAGTTTTTAAAAAATCACCAATAATATAAACTTATTAATTGGAAATGTCACATGCAAGATTTTTTGCATGTGACATTGTTTTTGTCTGCCTTGTAATAAAATAGTTGTATTAATAATTTTTCAAAAAATAAAGGAGACCTTAAAATTATATGAAAAATTTAGAAAAATATATTTGTGTTTTTGACAAATATCGAAAAGAAAATAAATATCAACATTTTAAAATTGAAGAGAATTATAACACTATCTTGAAAATGCAAGGAGCTCTTGAGTCGCATCGAAAATTACGAGCAAACCAAATCGATCTAGAGCAACTTTATAATATTTTACAAGAACTTTCTGAAGGCTTCTCAATCCAAGAAGTAGCCAAGATTTTTGATAGAGACATTCGAAGTATAAAAAGTAAAATCGAAATTATTACAAATCGCAGACCACTTAGTTTAGATAAACAAAATCGCTATGTTTGTCCTAAGTGTTCAAAAAGAGTAATGCGGGTTAAAACCCTTAATTTTACCAAGCTATACGAACATTTATTAGGCTATTCATTTTCGCGACTCTTTTTTGTAAGTGATACAATTAAAGAGAAATGAAAGGCCTACAGAAAATATTGGTATAGTGAGCTTAATACATACAATAAAAATAGAAATAAAAAGAACTTGCAGCAAAAAGAAGTTAAGAAATCAGTTACCTATCTTGTGAATTCTTTTAAAAAATTATCCCCTGATGAATTTGCTCCTTCACCTAGTTCAATTTATAAAATAATCAAAAAATACCCTTATTTCCTTGATTTTGACCATATTGTTAAAAAATCTGAAGGCAAATATGGCATAAGGAAGAAAAAACAAACCAAACCTAAAACATTAAAATATGCTACAGAAATTTCAAAACGTCCAGCTTATATTAATGATCGCTCTGAACACGGCCATTTTGAATTAGACACCGTTATTGGTAAAATCAATGATACATATTGTATTGTGACCATAATTGAACGGCAAACCAGAATGTCTTATGCTATGCTCTCAAAACGCAACTCCAAAGCTATCAAACAAACTCTTGTCAAACTAATCAAGAAACATAACTTAGACATTAAAACTTTAACAGTTGATAATGGTAGTGAAAATGTCTTATTGCACCAGGTAATTCCAACTGAAAGATTATTTAAATGCCAACCATATAGTTCATGACAAAAAGGTTCAATAGAAAATATGCACCGCTTAATTAGGTATTACATTCCTAAAGGCAAAAGCTTAGATAAATACTCTCAGCAAGAAATTGATTATATGATGGAAAAAATAAATAACTATCGACAAGTTGTCCGGAAATATAAGATAACCTAAAATTTTTTTTAATCCCCCGCCTTTGATTGCAATCAAAGGGGCCTTACTTTTTGCAAAAGTAAGCAAAACCGACGAGAAAACACTGCCGTGTTTTCTGTTTTCGCATACATTTTTTATGTAAAATTTATGTTAAAATTAAAACGCAATTATTTTGTTAATATCTCGCAAGTGACTTTTCCAAAAAACAAAGTAATATTTAACTATTAAGTTATGTTTATTAAAATCAATAATTGTGTATAATATTATTAAGCACATAAATTAAATATATTTTCAATCAAACTATAAAAAAGGAGCATTTATGCAATTTAAAAAATTATTATTAACAATTTCTGGAATTAGTACATTCCTAGTGCCAGCTGTTGCGGTGTCTTGTGGGGGTTCTCAAACTCGAACATCTGGATACTACAGACGTGATAGTGACTACGTAAGATCTTCAGAAAGAGTTGCAGCACTTACAACAAACTCAACTTTAACTCATGATTTTGCGCAATCAGAAGCAATTAAAGCAAAAAACATTAAATTTACTTTAATTACTGATACAGGTAACGTTACTGACAAATCATTCAACCAATCAGCTTGAGAAGCGTTAAATGCTATTGGTGATCAAACTCAAAAATCAGATACAGAACAATCATTTGAGTTTGTTACAGTAAAACCACGTAAAGATACATATCAACAATCATACAATACTGCTGTAGATACTGGTACTAATGTACTTGTTTTACCAGGATTTGCCCACGGCGAAGAAATTAGTAAATTCATTAAAGCAAATAAAGCAAAATTACAACAAAAGAAAGTTGTTATTATCGGAATTGACTTTACTGTAGAAACTGACTATGAATACTTCTATGCACTTAATTTTGATGTTAACCAAGCTTCATGACAACTTGGATATGCACTTTCAAAATACTTATCAACAGAGTTTGGTAGTGCACCAGATTCAAGAAAGGTTGCTACATTAGGTGGAGGAGCATTCTTTGGGGTTACAGACTTTATTACTGGATATTTAAAAGGTATTAAAGCATGAAATGATGCCAACCCAACTTTAAAAACAAAACATGCTGATAGTATTAATTTAAACGCAGGATTTGAAGCTAATGACGCTCAAAACTCTGCAATTACCAATATGTTAGGGACAGGTGCTAAAATTGTTTATCCAGTTGCTGGACCTGCAACAACTCAAACAGTACAATCAGTTACAAGTAATGAATCATACCGTGATAAATTAGTTGTTGGAGTTGACGTTGACCAATCTAAATCAATTCCAGCTAGTTCAGGTTACTTTGCTACTTCAGTACTAAAGAATATTGCACAAGCAACATATGACATTATTTTAGCTAAAGTATTTGGAATTCAAGCGCTTGAAACCAAAATTTCAGCCTTCAAACAAGGTGACAAAAATAACTACTATGGTGGATTTGGTGACGGTTGAGTAGGTCTTGCGCCTTCAACAATTGCTGATACAGCTAAGAGAGAAAAAATGCAAGCTGCTATTGAGGAAGCTAAAACTAAATTCAATGCACTTTCAGCAGATGACAAAGCATTTGTTAGTGCACCAAAAGCTACTAAAGAATCACAAGCTGCTACCGACGAAAACTCAATTAAAACATTAGTTGATACACTTTTAGCCGCAGTAAATCAATAATTTATTCAAAAAGCTATTTTATTAAGCCGCCTGATGGCGGTTTAATTCTTACAAATGATACCTTTACTTTTTATTATATCTAGTGAAAGGAGGTTAAAATGGAAAAACTTAATGCTATTGAATTTAATAATATTTCTAAGTCCTTTGGAACTATTAAGGCTAACCAAGAAATAAGTTTTCAAGTTGAAAAAGGAACAATACATGCACTAATTGGTGAAAATGGTGCTGGGAAAAGTACCCTTATGTCAATTTTATTTGGGCTTTATTCACCTGATAATGGTGTTATTAAAGTTAATAATAACGAAGTATTAATCAAAGGGCCTAATGATGCTAATGCTTTAGGTATTGGTATGGTGCACCAACACTTTAAATTAGTTGATGTTTATACCAACTTAGAAAACATTGTCCTTGGTGCTGAAGATATCAATAAAAATACTCGTGTTATTGATTATGCGCCAGCAATTAGAAAAATTAAAACAATTCAAAATAAGTTTGATTTACATTTTGACTTAAATAAACTAACAGGTACTGAAACAGTTGCTACCCAACAAAAAATTGAGATTATGAAAATGCTTTACCGTGATTCAGAAATCTTAATTTTTGATGAACCTACAGCTGTTCTGACAGACCAAGAAATCCAAGGTCTTTTAAATACTTTCAAATTATTTAAAGAACAAGGTAAAACAATTTTATTTATTTCACATAAATTAGGTGAAATAAAAGAAGTTGCTGACAATGCAACTGTTATTCGTCATGGAAGAGTTACAGGTAATTTTGCCGTTAAAGATGTTTCAATTGAAGAAATGGCTAACCGAATGGTTGGCGGTGAAGTTGAAAATGCCCGTAATGAATATACCGACACAACGAAAAATAAAATTATTTTAGATGTACAAAATGTTTCTACAGAAGGTGAAAAACCCCTTAAAAATGTTTCATTACAAATTAGAAGCGGTGAAATTGTTGCTATTGCTGGAGTTGAAGGCAATGGTCAAACTGACTTAGAATATGTTATTAGTGGGATGAAAAAACCTTCTAACGGAACAATTAAGTTAACCAAAACACCTTTAATTAAAGAAAAATTAAAAATAATTGAAAAAGCCAATATAAGAAAAATTTACTTTAATGATCTAATGTTCTTTTTAACATTTATTGTTGGTACGATTTTAATGGTGTTAACACCAGAAGCAAAAGATATAAACGTTATTTATAAAATAATTGGTGGATTTTTATATGCTATGACAATTGTATTTTTCTTTCAATCTTTTAATAGTGAAGTAAAAAACCGTAAGAAACTTGAAAATATTGTCTTTTATAATTTTTCAAGTAAAACGCGCCGGCTTGTTTACTTAACAAAAATATCATATTTAGTTACAACATTAACTTTATTAATTTTATGGCTTTCAGGATTTATTTTAAATGAATCTCAAATCATACCATTAGTTTCTTTAGCTATTTTCTTAATTAATGGGCTACTAATGGCTTGAAACTTAGTTTTCATCTTTAAAGCTTTACATATTTCCAGACAAATCTTTGATAAAAACAATTTAATTCGCCATGTTGCTGTTATTCTGCTAAATTCAATTTTATACATTGTGTCATTTATTATTTTAGTGTTTATTGCTTTTACAAATATTAGAGCAACATTAAGCACAACAACTAATAATGTTATTTATGTAATAATGTATATATCTGTTTTAGTTTCTGCTGTAGCATTATTAATGCATTTTTATAGTTGAGAATTATTCTTCGCTAAATCAAATGACAAAGAACAGCTGCAAGACCAAGATGAATATTTAGATTTAGAAAATCTTTCAGTTTACGAAATTTCAAAGCTTGGTCTTTCATTTATTCCAAGTGATAGACATAAACATGGTTTAGTACTGGACTACAACATTAAATACAACACTGTCTTGCGTAGGCTTTGAGATTCTTCTTATGTAAAATTTGGTATTTTTAATGAAAAAGCTATTAAACAAGAAACTAAAAATATTATTGAGAAATATGATGTTCGAGGAGCCCGTAATGGTATTTCCCAAGCTCGCCAACTTTCTGGTGGGAACCAACAAAAATTCATTGTTGGTCGCGAAATGAATTCTCCTCATGACTTTATTTTAATTGTGCAACCAACTCGTGGTTTAGACGTTGGAGCAATTAAAAACATTCACGAACAAATTTTAGAAGAAAAGAAGAATGGTAAAGCTATTTTATTAATTTCGTATGAACTTGATGAGGTTTTAGCTTTAGCTGATAAAATAGCGGTTATAAATACAGGTGAAATCTTAGCTGTTAAAGAAGCTAAAGATTTAACCAGAACTGAAATTGGTATTTATATGGCACATAAAAACGAAGAGAAAGGAGCAAACTAATGAAAAAAGGTTTATATGCAGATAATCCTGTTGTAGATTTTGGGGAAAGAACTCGTAGATTCTTTATGTTTGAAGAAAAAGCAAGCAGTCGTAGAAAGATTTTTGCATCTATTTGAGCTGTTTTCTTTGGATTACTATTTGCTTCAATCATTTATTGAATTATTGGAAGTACTGGCGATAATCCCCAAGATACAACACTTTTCTCATTTGTAACATATATTTTTAGATTCTCAAGTACTGAATCTAATAGAAGTGTTTTCTTACTTTATTTCCTTTTCTTTGCCTTTTCTGGTTTAGCCATTTCAATTGGTTTTAAATCAGGGTTATTCAATATTGGGGTTTCAGGTCAAATGACCTTCCCTGCAATTATTTTCTTTGCAATTATTATTGGTTTAAAATTAGATATTGAAAAGATTTCATTAGAGTTCTTAGTTGGAATGTTCTTTGTCTTTATAATCATGGGAATGTTTATAGGACTTATTTCAGGATTCTTAAAAGCATTCTTTAATGTACACGAAGTTATTTCAACGATCTTTTTAAACTGAATTATTACATATATTGCAAAATATTTATTTACACAAGGTAATGAAGCTTTTGGGAAGGAAGCTTTTAGTTACTTTGACCCAGTTAGTGGAACAAAAAATATTTTTATTAGTGCCGAACATCAAAATTTATTTATTTATTTTGGAATTGGCTTAATTATCGCTTTAGTTGTTTTTGTGTGATTTATTTACAGTAAAACAGCTATTGGATATAAAATCAAAATGGTTGGTTTAAATAAAACTAATGCTAAATATGTTGGTATTAACGAAAAATTACTTATAGTAACCATTATGGGGATTTCAGGCGCTTTATCTGGTGTTGCTGGGTTTTTCTTAATTATTCTTAAGAACAATAAATTAGAAGCAGCATCTGCGCCTATGGGAATTGGATTTGAAGCAATTGCAATAGCCTTAATTGCTTTAAATAGTCCAATTGGTGTTTTATTTACGTCAATATTCTATTCTCTTATAAATACTTCTCAAATTGGATTTAGTTTCTTAAGAGGATCTGAAAAAGTTACTTTTGACTTTTTCCCAATTATTACTGGTATCATTATCTTTATGTCAGCTTTAGCAATTATTTTCTATAAATTTAGGGTAATGAGAACTATGGCTAAATATGGATATTTAAGTACAAATAAAACTTATTGATATAACTTTAAAACATACCACATTAGTAAATTTAAATATATTTTACCTGAGAAAATTAACTTATTTAAACTATATATAACTGGTATTAAAACTCGTTTAAACTTTAGAAAACAAGAAATGCAATATCAAAAAGATGTTTACAATCAAATCAAAGCTTCAAAAAATATGAGTGAAGAAGAACTTTTAGATTTTTACACCAAATTATCTAAAGCTAAATTCGACCATATTGCAAAACGTAATGAGGCTGGTTTAAACCAATATCGTGATTCAAAGAATAAATTTAAAAACCAAGTTCAAAACCGTAAACAAAACTTTAATATATTAAAAGAATCATTATTCTTAGACTTTAATAAGAAAGTTTTAGCAAAATATAAACAAACTTTCAAAATTAAAGATTTAACTGTAGAAGGAGGAGTGTAATATGGAAATAATTCTTAGTTATACATTTTTCTTCTTTGTTATCCTTCTATTAGGTACTATTTCAGGTATTTTCTCTGAAAGATCTGGAACTGTTAATATTGCTATTAATGGATTTATGGTCTTTGGCGCAGCTGTTTATTCAATATTTAGTGTCATCTTTACTGATTCACTAAATATTACTAGTGCTTGGTCACAAATTCCACTTACTTTATTAGCTGGACTTGTTACTGTATTATTTGGTCTATTGTTTGGCTTAGCAGCTGTTAAATTCAAATCAGACCAAACGATATCTGGTTTTGCTATTAACGTTTTAGCAACTGGTATTGCGGCAATGGTAGTTTTATATTTAACAACCAGAACTCAAAAAGCAGGATCAGTTATTGTTTTTAGAGGACGTGAAGAATTAGCTTTATCTCCTGCAATTGGAACTTACCGTAACATTGTTTCATTTAAATTAGCAGTTGTTATTATAGTAGCTATATCCTCATGGTTTGCACTTAGAAAAACAAGATGAGGTTTAAGATTTAGATCTGTTGGTGAAAACCCTCAAGCAGCTGATGTAGCCGGAGTAAATGTTAATCGTATTAAATGACAAGGTCTAGCGATATCTGGATTTATTGCGGGGATTGCTGGTGCGATCTATGCTCAAGTGCAAATTAATATTTTTTCACTTTCAAAAGATGTGCAAGGGTTTGGTTTCATCGCCCTAGCCATTATGATTACCTCAAGATGAAAAATTAGTTTTTCAGTAATTGTGTCATTATTCTTCTCATTCTTACTTGCATTCTCATTCTATGGAATTAATACCCTTGGTGCTTCATTAAGTAAATTTGCAGATTTATTAGCAATGATCCCATACTTAATTACCTTAATTATTATGATTATTTCAAGTAAGAATTCATATGGACCTGCAGCTGCAGGTATACCTTATGACAAGTCCAAGAGGTAATAAAGCACATTACTCACTTAACAATAAAATAATAACCAATATTTGGTTGTTATTTTATTTTTTAAGTTATATATAATTTATTATCATTTATATCATGAATTTTATTAAATGCCAGCATGATTAATTTAAATGTAAAAAATCAACCTATTTAAATAGGTTGATTTTACTTATTATCTTTAATAGTTAAATAAATTTCATCTAATTGATCTTGTGCAACATTTGATGGTGCACCAGTAAAGATATCCTCGCCCTTAGAATTTTTTGGAAAGGCGATAACATCTCTAATGCTACTATGACCTGCTAAAATCATGATGATTCGGTCAATTCCTAAACCGATACCACAATGAGGCGGAACACCATATTCTAATGCATTTAGGAAAAACCCAAATTTAGATTTTTGTGTTTCTTCATCCATTCCAATTAATTCAAAAACAGTTTTTTGAGTTTCCTGATCAAAGATTCTGGCAGATCCTGATCCAAGCTCAAAACCATTTAAAACCAAATCATAACTTTTAGCTTTGACTTGTGATTTATCTAATTCATTAATTTCTTCTAATGAATGATTAAATTGAGTAAATGGGTGATGTGCTGCAGCCCACGAGTTTGTCTCATGATCATATTCAAACATAGGAAAGTCAATAATTCATTTAAATGCATATTCATTTGATGCTCAATTGAATCATGTATTTAATTCTGTTCTTAAAGCACCTAAGGACTGTGATGCCTTTTGGTAAGTGTTAGCAACAATTAAATATGTACCATCTTGTTTTGTTTGGCTATTAATTAACTTTTGAACGGGCTCTAATACTTTTGATGCAAAGTTTGAATGGTCTATTTCTCCATTATTTACAACAAAGTAAAACAAGGCATTTGCAGCATTTTTCTTAGCAATTTCTTCTAATGATTTAAATTGTTTTTTACTTATTTGTTCAGAAATTTTTAATAATCTTTTGCTTGATGCTTCTTTAATAATGTTAAAATCCGATTCAGCACAAAAATCATTAATATCAATAATATGATTTTTAAAACGTAAATCAGGTTTATCACTTCCATATTTGGAAATAGCCTCATCATAAGTAATTCTTTCAAAAGGAATTTTTATTTCAACATTCATTGTTTTTTTCATAACATATTGGAACATTTGTTCAATCAATGTTTGAAAGTCTTGAACATCAGTAAAACTAGTTTCAATATCTAGTTGAGTAAACTCAGGTTGGCGATCTTTTCGTGAATCTTCATCTCGAAAACATCTGGCAACTTGAAAATATTTTTCAAAACCTGAAATCATTAACAATTGTTTAAATAATTGAGGGCTTTGAGGTAATGCATAAAAACTATTTAAATTACGAGTAGGAACTAAGAAATCCCTGGCCCCTTCTGGTGTGGCTTTTGAAAGAATTGGGGTTTCAATTTCCATAAAGTCTTGGTTTTGCAAAAATTCTCTGAGAGCAAAAATAAATTTATTACGTAATGAAAGTGTTTTTTGCATTATTGGTCTTCTTAAGTCTAGAAAGCGATTTTGTAGCCTTAATTCTTCCTTAACTTCTATATCATCACGAATTTGGAATGGTAATTCATTTGCCGCTTTAGATAAAACTTTATATTCTTTTACTATAACTTCAATTTCACCAGTAGGCAGATCTTTATTAATATCTTTCCGTAGTTCCACTTTACCTGTTACCTCTAAAACACTTTCTTTAGTAAAGTTGATTGGTTGATTAAATATTAATTGAGTAATACCAAATTTATCACGTAGGTCAACGAAGTTTAATTCTCCAAATTTACGTTTGTTTGCTACCCAGCCATATAAAGTCACAATTTGACCAATATTTTCTTTTCTTAATTGATTATTATTAATTTTTTTTGTCATTTATTCCTCCTCTAAAAGTTCTTCCAGAGCACTTAAAGTATCTTCTTGTATTTGTTCAATATCATTAATTAGGAAATTAACAAGTGAAATAATTCCATCGTCTTGCTTTGAGAATGTTATTCTTTCTTTAGTCTCTAAGTTTTTTATAATAAATAAATCTGGATATTTTAAATCTGTTGTAATAATGTAATTAGCATTATATTTGCTTGCTTTTTCAAGCACTTTCTTAGATTTAACTAAGCTAAATTCAAAAATAGCTTGGAAGTTTGGGATTTGACTTAAAGCAATATAAAATTTCATTAAGGCAGCAATATCTGCCTCTTTATTTGAAGCACACAAATAAAGCTTAGTGGTTTGGTCTGCTTCTTTTAGGTTTTCAATTGATAATGATTCACTATTAGCAAAAAAGTCAATTAAACGTTCAACCCCTAAAGCAAAACCAACACTTGACAAAGATGGGCCGCCTAACTCACTAATTAAATTAGAATATCTTCCACCACCAATAATTGCAGCTTGTGATTTATCAGAGCGAGATGTTGCAATAAATTCAAAAACTATTTCATCGTAATAATCCAATCCTCTAACCAAATCCTGTGATACCTTATAATCAACACCTCAATCTTTTAAAGCTTTACACAAATTATCAAAATATGTTTTTGATTCACTTGATAAATATTTTGAAATTTTAGGTGCTTTTTTAACAAAACCAAGTTGTGAATCAATTTTATCATCTAAAATACGTAATACATTACCACTTTCAAGCCTTTCTTGGGAAATGCTTGAAAGTTGTGATTTATAAGGATGAAAATATTCTTTTAAGGCTTGTGAATATTTATCTCTTGTTTGTTTGTCGCCAATTGTATTAATTTTTAAGGTAAAGTCATCATTAGCAAAAACACTTAAAAGATTATTAGCTAATAAAATTACTTCTAAATCTTTTAAATAATTTTTTTCTCCTACGTGCTCAAAGCCAATTTGATAGAATTGGCGGTATCTACCTTTTTGAGGTTGCTCATAACGGAACATGGGACCTATATAGAAGAATTTTTGATTTGGGAGTGTGTTCCATTTATTTTCAACATAAGCTCTTACAAAACTTGCTGTTCCTTCTGGTCGTAATACAATATTTCTATTACCTTTATCAGTAAATTGAAACATTTCCTTACGAACTAAATCGGAATCTCCAACACTTCTTGAAAACACTTCTTGGTTTTCAATAACGGGGGTATCAATTTCTTGGTATGCTTGCTGTTGTCCTAAAATACGAGCCACATCAAAAATATGATTTCTAATTTGTGTTTTTTCTGGGGAATAATCGATTGTTCCTTTAATTTTACTTATCATAAAACTCCTTAAAATTTTAATATTTATATAATTATAATATAACAGCAAAAAGTTTAAAAAACAAATTAAATAAAATTCTTTTTTTGTTAAAATATATAAGCAATATGTTTAATTGCAGAAAGTAGAATCACTTCTCACCTGATGGCCCTATAGCCTTGGGTTTAGCTACAATTAAATGCATCAATAATGGTGCTTTTTGGTAGGTCGAGTGCGATTACTTTTTTAAGTTATTTTTAATAAGGAGAAATTATTAATCATTCAGATAAAAGAAAAAGGCCTGTTGCAGAGCATTTTGTAAATCATGATATCCCTTATCCAAAGGTTTTTGTTATCGATTCAAATGGTGAAAAAGTTGGTGTACGAACAAAGGGTGAAGCTCTGGAATTGGCAATAAGTCAAAAAATGGATCTAGTGTTAATTAGTGTTGATCCAAAACCTATTGTTAGAATTCTAGATTATGGGAAGTTTAAATACGACCGTAAGAAAAAACAAAAAGAAATCAAAGAAAAGCAAACGAATATTCAAAATAGAGAAATTCGTTTAACACCAATGATTGGTGAAAATGATTTATTAACTAAGAGTAGAAAAGCACGTGATTTTTTACTTGATGGTGATCGTATTAAAGTATCCGTAAAACTTAGAGGTCGCGAAATAGGGAGAAAAGACTTAGGTTTAGTGGTTTTAGATAGATTCTTTACTTCATTAGAAGATATAGCTGATAAAACTACCGAACCTAAATTAGTAAATGATCGTTTTTTAGATATGAATCTCCAACCCAATAAAAATAAAATCGCTAAATACTTAAAAGAAAAGAATCAGGGAGTTGCTAATGCCTCATCTGATTCTGAACAAGGAGAAAAAAATGCCAAAAATGAAAACTAAAAGTGCTTTAAAGAAGAGAATTAAAGTTACTGGAACTGGTAAAATCTTAAGAGAACAAGCTTACCGTTCACACTTAGCACAAAATAAATCAACCAAACAAAAACGTCATGCCCGTAAATCTGTTTTAATGTCTAAGAGTGACTTAAAGAGATTTAAAGCTTTAATCTAATCTTGCTACCAAGGTTTCAAGATATTTATAATTATTATTAAGAAAGGAAATAAAATATGGCAAGAGTTAAAGGCGGAACAGTTACAAGAGCTAGACGTAAAAAATGACTAAAATTAGCAAAAGGTTACTTTGGACATAAATCAATTGGTTATAAAGTAGCAAAGCAAGCTGTTGTTAAATCATGAACATATGCATTTAGAGACCGTAAACAAGTTAAAAGAAACTTCCGTAAATTATGAATCGCTCGTATTAATGCTGCAACTAGAGCAGAAGGAATTAGTTATTCAAAATTTATTAATGGTCTTAAAAAATCAAACATTTTAGTTAATCGAAAAATGTTATCTGAATTAGCAATTCATGAACCAAAAACCTTTTCAATGTTAGTTGAATTAGCAAAAAATGCTTAATAACTTATGTATATAATATAAAAGTATTGGAGTAATCCAATACTTTTTATTCATTATTATTTTTATGGTTGTTTACTACCTTGTCAAGTTTTCTAAGTCAATGATTAACGCCACTTTTAGTAATATTATTGTTATTTTGCTCATTTTGCATTAAAACTAATTCATTTAATGACAGTCACGGATTTTCAATTCTAAGCCTAAAAAACATTAGTTGATCATTTGAAAATAAGTTAATTAAGTTATTTTCGAACATATAGTTAATATTATCAATATGTTTGATTGAGCTATTAGCAACTTTTTGGAGATTTGAAAAATCAATATTATTAATTCTATTTAAAATATTATCTTTATCTCGCAATATTTTAACATTTTGAAGCTCAAATCATGCCTTTTTAGCAGCAATTGCTGATAAAAAATCTAGTAATTCATCTATTTTTTTAATATATAAAATATAGCGGCTACGTTTTTTAAGTAAGTGGAAATTAAAATTATATTTATTAAGTTTGGCTAAGATTTGACTACTTTTTTTTAAAGATAGGGTAGAGATTTCAAGATGGTATGAAGTAGAATTAACATCTGAAATATTACCAGATCCTAAAAATACTCCTGCAAAAAAAGATGTTAAATACTCCTCTTTGTTAAAAATATTAGTGAAGTTTATCGAGTCCTTGTGTAGCATTATTTTTTGCTTTCATTCATCTTTAGAGAGGAAATTCAAATTCAGTTTTTTTATTTTATTTATAATTTTATCTTTAATATAAGTATTCTTAATAATTAAAATATAGTAATCATTGTCTAATTTAGAGTTAGCAAAAAACAAACCTTTTAAAAGATATAAATCTTCAAGAGGTTTTTTTGAATTTATTAAGATTTCTTTTTTTATTTTTGATGTAAAGGATACTTTATTTTTCATATTTTTGCCCCCACTAATCTTATGGAATTTACTTATTATATCATAGTTATATATTTATGTTTTATTAGTAATTAATGATAATATTTATAAAAGTTGAAACCATATAAACAATTAACGCAAATTCTTAGTTGCGATATAGAAGTTTAAAAATATAACATCAATATATTGGTTTTGGAAATTTTTATCTGAAATTTTTGAATTATGATATTAGAATAATAAATTTTAAAAAAATGAACAATCATTAAAATCATGGAATTAGAGCATTTAATAAACATTCTGGTAAAAATTTCAAAAAAAACAAAATATACAAAATAGTTTTTAAGCAGAATAAAAAATATTAAGAATTATATTTTTCCATTTTATACTTTTCTAAATTGCACATTGCAATTTTTTTATTATTGTGTAGAATAACTACTTTTTTGCACTACTTTTTTAATTTTTTGCCCAGAATGTTGGGGTTAATCATTTTTTTATTTTTTGATTTATATTATGATGCTTTTGTTGCAAAAAAAGATAATGAAAAAACGAACCAAAAAAATTTTTTTCTTCTTTGGCAACTAAATTGGAAAATTTATATATTTTTTGGTGTTTTTACTGTCTAAAAAATAAAGACATAATTATGTATATTGTTAAATTAACTATAAAATTTCAAAATGAAACAAAAAGATTTTTAAACCCCCCGCCCTTGATTGCAATCAAGGGGGCCTTACTTTTGAAAAAGTAAGCAAAACTCCCAGAAAACACGTGCCCGTGTTTTCTATTTTTATTATTTTCTTTTTTATTAAAAAATATTAAAATTAATACGCATCAATTTTTATTTCATCATTGATGCTTCTGTGTAATGTTCGAAGTATCTCTAAATACTCAGTCATAATCTTATTGGCTTCAAGGTTATTTCCTTGTGCATTCACAGAGACACTATTAAACTTTGAGATGTATAATTCAAGAGTTTTAAAAAATGAGTTTGTTTTCTTATGGATAAATGCTAGTTTTCCAACGGCAGGGATAGAATAATCTAAACCTTTCTCAAGAGCTCACATTTCTGTAAAGCTTAGATATTTTCCATTAGGTTCTTTGGCAAAGTATTTTTTTCCATTATATTTAAAATACAAATTATCATCAGAACAATGTACTAACACAACATCAGAATTATAAGGAAATATAATCCTTTTGTCATGCATATCGAAAGCTGCAAGGTTTTTACCTTGGTATCTAACAACACCATTTAAAACTTTTCTATTAATCTCTAAATCAACGGCTCAATTGCCGTTTTTCTTTCCTTCTTTTTGAAAGACATTATGTTTAGAAATTATTTTTTTATTCCTTGTGTTGTAATAATTTTGAAATACTTCGTTGTTTTGCTTTAAATCGTTAATATCTTTATATCCGTTTTCATGAATTAATAATGGGTATTGGTCTAATGATGTTCTAAAAGATCTCTCAACGTGAGGTTTATGTTTGGGATTAGATGAACTGAGTACTTCTATTCCTTTTTTATTTAAATCTTTTTCAAAAATTGTTTGTGTGTTTTCGTTTCCCCAAAAAGTTCTTCTTTTATCAGTATAAATTTTCTTTGGAAATCCATATTTCTTAAATACTATTTCTAACAGTCTTTGATATCCTAATGTTGTTTCTTGTTCTTCAAATCATGCTGCTAATAATGTTCCAGTGGCAACATCAATTGCATGATAAAGATAGAATGGTTTATTATTTTTTAAATATGGTTCAAGCTGAGCATCAATTTCAACAATTTCACCAAATTCTAAATTTTTCTTTAGACCCAAAACTTGTCTTTGTTTTTCGTTTTGTTTAATTTGTTTATAATATTTTTTTAATAGCAATGTTGTCTCTTGTGAAGTTTTCTTCTTTGATAATTTTGCTATTTTTCTTCCTCTTTTGGTTGTATGTATATTAAATAATCCTAATTGTTTGAATCTTCTTACCAAAGTTTTGTAAGAAATTTTTTGCCTTATAAAAGAACCATATTCTGAATAATAATAACTTTTAAACGAAAGTTGGTTATTTGTTAGAACGTTATTTAAAATAATTTCACATGTTTTTAAATAATCTTTAAACACTAATTCAATTTCTGAATCTGTAACTTTGCAACTTCTTTGTTGATTTTTATTTTTATGACTGATGTCAATTTCTTGATTACTTTTTATTATTTTTTTATATCTTTTTACGGTTGATACACTAAGGTTTGTAATTAAACTAAGTTGAGATAAAGATTTTTCAATATTAGCAGCAATTAATATGAGAGATTGCTGTTTTTTTAGTTCGTAGTTTGTTAAGTTTTTGTACTTATCTATGTTATGTTTGATTCTCATAAATAATTTATACCACATTTTAATTAAATTAGTTCATTTTCGGAGGGATTTATATATGGGCCTAAATATTTGTCATTGGACACTTTTCTAAAATGCACATTGCAATTTTTTTATTATTGTATATTATGTTATAATTATAATAGATCAAGAGATATCAAAGACATATTTATAACTGTTTAGAATTAGGTTTATTGGCTTATTGTTATTTTTAGAAATTAACAAAGGAGAACAAATGAATAAATCAAGAATAAAAAAACTTATTTTATATCCTTCTGGTGCTTTTTTGGGCGCACTTACGATATTTATATCATCACCATATACTTATCGACAAAAAACAAATTTCTGGTATGAAAATCTTAATAATGAAAAATTTGAAGTTAGAGGTCAAGGAACAACTATTGCTTTAAACCAAAATAACGAGGCTATTTCTATTCCTGGTAACAATGACTTTGAACTAAAACTATTGTTAAACCCAGGTTTTGAAACCGAAAATGAAGAATTTTTAACTAAATTTAATAACGATTTTATAAATAAAGTTAATCAAAATAATTTAATTTATAAATCATTTGAAAAACTATCAATAATGCCTATTGTATGGTTTTATTTTGAAAACGAAACAGATAGGGAAAACTTTGTCAATAAAATTAAAGATTGGAATGAAATTTACAAATTTATTATTTTTGAAAACAAAAATACTAGTCCACAAAATTATACCTCTCAAAGTTATGGCAGTTCCTCTGCATATCTTTATAACCAAAGTATTAAAACAAACAATTATATGAGATATGGAATTGATTCAAATTTCGAAAAATACAAGCAAAGTGTCAATAAAAACATTGATATTACAAATGCATCAGGATATTTAGACAATTCATATGTTAATAAAGTAGGAGTACTTGAGGCTTGAGCTTACCCATTTGATAAAAATTATCAAAAGCACTTTAAAAGCGGAATTGAAATAAATGATCTTAACGATAAAAAAGATGATTATTACAAAAGTCATTCAACATTTGTTTCGATGATAGTTGGAAGCGAACACGGTATAGATAAAACTTCTAAAATACACTTACACACATTTAATAAATTTGATGGCCAATGAATGTCAATTATTGAAAAAATGGTTAAAGAAGAAGGTATAAGATTAATTAACCATAGTTATGGTTACACAATGCGCTATGACGTAAATGGTACTGAAAAAATTCATCACAAATATTTAGAAGGTTACTCTGAAAATGCATATTTTTTAGACTATATAACGCGCAAGTATGGGGTAATAAATGTCTTTTCCGCAAGTAATGAGGGAAAAGATAATGATCACCTTATTACAGGACCCCAATTATCGTTTAATTCTGTTATTGTAGGAGCATTATCTGATTGATCAACAAAAACAAACTTAAAATATAACACTGTAGCGGATTATTCTAATTATAGGTTGCATAAAGAGTACGAAAATATCTCAAAGCCATTAGTTGTTGCTCCCGCATATTTTTATGATCCAGTTTATAATGTTAATGAATATGAGCATGGAACAAGTTATGCTGCACCAGTCGTTACTGGTTTAATTTCTAATTTACTCAAATATAGATCAGATATTAGAAATAGCGATTATAAAATACCAATTGTAAAAGCAATTTTATCGGCATCTGCTGTTAGTCCAAATCACGATAATTTAACCTATAAGTCAAGTGGTTATGAACAAAAATTTGGTGCTGGAACAGTAGACTTTAAAACAATGTTAGAAGCAGCTAACAATTATTCAACACTAAAAATTCATCCAACTAATGATAGTGGTTTTGTATTTTCAAGTAAAGAAATAAATTTAAAAAAGAATCAAACGATAAAAATATCTAGTTCCTGAATGTTTAATGCTGGTCTTTTAAATCAATCTGAAGTTAGGCCAGAGTATAAAGAAAATACAAGTTGGTGAAATTCATTTTTAAATTTCTTTTCTCCATCACGTAAAAGAAGCCAAGAACTAGAAAAACAAAAAACTATTGCCGAGGGTAAAATATGAGATTTATCTCATAAATCTGAGATTCGTTTGACTCAATCTGAGGCAATTAAACGTCAAAACAACAATTGATTTTCTGATTATGACTTATATTTAGAAAAAAAGGAATCAAATGGAAAATGGGTTGTTGTGAAGATGATTCAGTCTGCAGTGAGTAATGATGAATTACTTGAATATAAAGCAACTTCTTCAGGGACTTATAGATATCGCATTAAAAAGTATGAGAAATATGACTTTAGCAATTCTGTATATGATTTAATAGCAACTACTCACGTGGTTAAAAATGAATAAAATAATTAGAAAATTGCTAATTAGTCTCATGACTTTAGTAGTTCCTATAACTTTATTTTCATGCAATGATAGCCAACCTGTTAGAAACGAACCTCCTGTTATTATAGCTGATAAGCCAGATGAATATTACGAAAATCAACTTAAAGAAATGTATGAAGATATTTACCAAGTATATGAACCACTTACAAAAAAAGGGGTTTTTGCCCCTAAAGAATGATTAGAGGAAGATCAAAAAACAATTAAAGAACAATATAAGCAAAAAGACATCGACACATTTAATATAACATTTTTCAGTAATTTTCCACCTTATTTAGATGATCTTAAAAATGAAAAATGGCTTCAAGCTACCTATGTTCAAATAACTACTAAAGAGCAGTTCGATACTTACATTATCAAAAGATTTAAAGAACTAAATCAATCTGATGAATATAACAACGACTTAAAGATAAAAAAACTATTTGAAGAATTATATTTAAATAAACAAGATGCCTATGAACTTTTAGAAAACAATGTCATTTTTATAAAAAGATTTTCTGGTAACAATAAATCTCCGGTTGGTGGCTTTATAATTCCAATTTATGATAATAATGAAGTAATAATAACTTCATTTGGCACATACCCTAAACTGGATCCATCAGCTCTTGTAAAGCCAACTGTTTATCGACCAGATCCGTCCCGTATTTGAGAAGTTTTCTTAATTAAAAAAGGATTTAAATTTACATTTAAAGATATTGCAAGAGATTTAGAGACAACATCCCGAGATTTTAGGAATGAAGTCCATGATTGATATAAAAATGTATTTTTAAAACACTATTTAAAAGGTAAAACAGTCAATAAAACCTCTTAAGTTTTAACTTAAGTGGTTTTATATTGTATTTTGTTGATAAAAATTGTTATTAGATTTATTATTTAATATTTTCAATGTTTAAACTTTTTAAACTATTTTTATATAAATTGTCAAATATAAGTTTTTCCTTAAAAAATTAATAGTTTATATGTGTGTAAACAGTATTTTAATCATGTTTACGAGATTTTTCTGAATAAGCTTCTTAAGCAAAAGTTAAAATGCAAGTTTTTTGGTATTGCATAGTTTATATTTTTTATTTGGAAATTAATAGAATTAAAAACAAAGTATCCTTTTGAATACTTTGTAAATTAAGCAACAACTTTTTCAGTAAATTTATCGTTCTCAACAACGATGTATTTATCACCTGTTTGAATGCCGTATGGTCTTAATGCCTCTACACCTTTGCATGTGCTTTCTTTAATTAATGGGAATAATGTTTTTGATTCAACAGAAACAAAAACACCTGAATAAGCCCCGAAACCACCTAATAATTTTTCGTCATTTAAAATACCAATAGTTAAGGTGTTAGGACGGAATTTTGCAACACGTTTTAATAATTCCCCAGTTCTTGAAAGCACGACAATGTATTTATATTCGCCTGATTTCACTTTTTTAGCAATTTCGTATGCAATTCTAGTACGTTTGTCACTTTGGTCTGAATTTTGTCATACACTTTCTAATTGTCTTTCGTAGTAATTTCTTGAGTAGAATTCTTTTTCTGCACGTCTTGAAATTGCTGTCATAGTTTTAACTGCTTCAACCGGGAATGAACCATTAGCGCTTTCTCCGGAAAGCATAGTTGAGTCAGCTCCTAATTCTACAGCGTAGTAAACATCTGTTACTTCTGCTCTAGTTGGGTGAGGTGAATTCTCCATTGAGTCAAGCATTTGAGTTGCTACGATAACCATTTTTCCAGCTTCACGACATTTACGAATCATTTTCTTTTGGTAGTATGGAACATCGTAATAAGGAATTTCTAACCCTAAATCACCACGAGCAACCATAATACCATCAGATGCTTCAATAATTTCATCGATATTTGTACATCCTAAGTGAGATTCGATTTTTGAAATAATTTGAACGTGTTGTCCACCATTTTCATCAAGTAATTTTCTTAATTCATTAACATTTTTTGCTGAGTTAACGAATGATGCTGCAACATAGTTAATTCCTTGTGTAATACCAAATTTTACATCGTTAATATCTTTTTCAGCTAAAAATGGTAATGAGAAATCAACGCCAGGTAAATTAACACGTTTATTTGTTTTTAATTTATGTGTGTTTTCGGCTCTAACTTTTACATAACCTTGCCCAACCTCTGTAACAACAGTAGATAATTTACCATCATCAATTAACACTTGGTTACCAATTTGAAGGTCTTGAGCCATGTCATAAGCAACACTAATTTCGGTTGCAGTACCTTCTAGGTTTTTGTATTTATCTGCTGTTGTATGTATTAATAAGTAATTTCCGGCTTCAACAACTTGACCACCATCTTTCATTTTTCCAATTCTAATTTCTGGACCTTTAGTATCTAACATTAAAGATACTGGAATTTGTAAGTCTTTACTTACTTGCTTTGCAAGCTTGAATTTATTAGATTGTTCTTCGTGAGAACCATGGCTAAAGTTAGCTCTAATAGTAGTTACACCATTTTCCACCAACGAACGCAATGTTTCATAGTTATCACTTGAAGGACCAATAGTCGCCACAAGCTTTGTTCTTTTGTCTGTAATTTTCATTTGTAATTAAACTCCCTATTCTTTTGATTTTGAAAATTTATACTATTCTAAGATTTACTGATATTTTAGATTAATATTAATATAATTGTAACAAAAAAAACAATTTTAATAACTTAATTATTATGTTTTATTAAAATTGTTTTTCTAAAATTTTGTTATATAGTAATAGACCATTTTAATGGTATATTGTTTTTATAATTAAACAAAAATTATTTTGTATTATAATATACAACTATGGAAAATAATTACACTGCGGAGAATATTAAACAATTAAAAGGTCTTGATGCTGTTCGTAAAAGACCAGGTATGTATATTGGTTCAACTGATGTATATGGTTTACATCATTTGCTTTGAGAAATAGTTGATAATTCTATTGATGAAGCATTAGCAGGATATGCTTCAAAAATAATTGTTAAATTACGAGGGGATGGATCAATTTATGTTTCAGATAATGGAAGAGGAATCCCAGTGGATAAAGCCAAAAATGAATCCAAAACGGCGGTAGAAATTGTTTTTACTGAATTACATGCTGGTGGAAAATTTGATTCTAATACTTATAAAGTATCAGGTGGATTGCATGGTGTTGGATCAAGTGTAACTAATGCTTTTTCTACAAAATTAAGTGCTACAATTGCCCGGGGAGGTAAATTGTATTACACTGAATTTGCCCGAGATAAAATAATTCAAAGAACTCAAATTATTGGTAAAACAAAAGAAACTGGGACAATAGTTGAATTTTGACCTGAATATGCTTTATTCAAAAAAGCCAAATTTAGTTTTGAAAGAATTGCTGAAAGGTTGCAAGAAAGTGCTTTTTTAATTTCAGGGTTAGAAATTGAACTTTATGATGAAATTAATAATTTAGAACAAAAGTTTAGATATAACAATGGATTAGTTAAATTCCTTGAATTTTTAAATAATACCCGAAGTCCATTAAATCCTCCTGTTTCTTATAAGGAAATAAATCGAGATATAGAGGTTCATTTTTCATTTCAATGAAATGATTCATATAATGATGGTTTAATACTTAGTTTTGTGAATAATGTTAAAACTAAAGATGGCGGAACACATGTTTTAGGCATTAAATCTGCTTTTAATAAAATTATTAATGAATATGCCCATAAAGATGGATATTTAAAAGGAAATAATATGTTTGATATTACCGATATTATGGAAGGTTTTACTTGCATAATATCGGTAAAAATACCCGAAAATATGCTTGAATTCGTTAGTCAAACTAAAGATAAATTAGGAACACCAGAGGCTAAAGCATGTGTTGATGAAGTAGCTTCTAGTTTCTTAGAATCATGACTTAGTCAAAACAAACCACTTGCTAAAATAATTATAGAGAAAATTCGTAAAGCATATGATGTAAGATTAGAAACTAAAAAGAAGCGTGAAGAAATTAGAACTTCTAAAAAAACTTTATCAGGTAAGAAAATTATTAGTGATAAATTAACCCCTGCTAGTTCGAAAAAAGCACACGAGCGTGAACTATTTTTAGTTGAAGGAGATTCAGCTGGTGGTTCAGCAAAAAGTGGACGAGATCGTAATTTTCAAGCTATTTTACCATTAAGAGGTAAAGTAATTAATGCTGAGAAAATTTCCCTATTAGAACTTTTAAAAAATGAAGAAATTGTAACAATTATCAATGCAGTAGGTGCTGGTATTGGCAAGAACTTTGACTTAACTAAATCAGAGTATGGCAAAATTATAATTATGACAGATGCCGATACTGATGGGGCCCATATTCAATGTTTATTGTTAACATTTTTTTACCGCTATATGAAACCATTAATTGAAAATGGTTATGTATATATAGCAATCCCGCCCCTGTATAAAATAACTAATAAAACAAGCAAAAAAAGTCAATATCTTTGAGACGAGCAAGAACTTAGGGATACTTTTGAATCAAAAGGTTCAAATTTTGAAATTCAACGCTATAAAGGTCTTGGAGAAATGAATGCAGATCAGCTATGGGAAACTACCATGGATCCTAAGTCTCGCACATTAATACGTGCTACAATTAATGATGCATATTTAGCAGAAAGGCGTATTAGCACACTTATGGGGAATGATTCAACTAAACGTAAGGATTGAATAGATAGCAATATCATATTTGATGACTACGATGATTATTTAGAAAAATTTGCGAAGCTATAAAAAAATATATTCAAGTTTAAAACTTGAATATATTTTATATTAACAGGATTCCTTTGTGCAAATTGAAATTTCCTTACGGAAATCTTTATAAACCGATGAAATACTGTTTTTTGTAAGAGTTGCATTTATTACTCTTGCTAAAAATGGACCAAGTGAAATAACTTTTAGTTTTTTAAATTTTTGAGACCATGCACTATTGTCAATACTATTTGTAACTATAACTTGGTCAACATCAGGATGATTTTCAAAGATTTCAAAACCTCTTGTAAAAATACCATGTGAAGCAGCTACGATGATTTTTTTAGCACCTTTTTGCTTTAAAGTTTCAACGGCTTTTAAAATGGTACCGCCGGTATCAATAATATCATCAATAATTACAGCATTTTGGTTTTCAATATTGCCTAGAATACCCATAACTTCTGTTTTGTTAACTTCAGTGCGACGTTTATCTATAATGCAAATTTGCACAGTATCTGCAATTAATTCAGCAAGGGTTCTTGCACGAACTGTCCCACCATGATCTGGTGATACAACGGTAAATTTTTCTCCAGTTTGCTTTAGAGCATAAGCAATTGGATATTGGCCTTTTAATTCGTCAACTGGAATATCAAAGAAACCTTGAATTGAAGGATTGTGTAAATCAACACAAGTTACTTTACTTACTCCTGCTTTTTGCAATAAATCTGCAACTAACTTAGCACCAATTGATTGGCGCCCACTTGCTTTACGATCTTGGCGTGCATATCCGTAATAACTTAAAATAACATTAATAGACTTTGCACTACCACGTTTTAATGAATCAACAAATAATAACAGTTCCATAATATTATCATTAACGGGGCGAGAAGTGCTGGCAATCAAAAAGACATCTTTGTCTCGCACGGTATGTTCAGATACAAGCATTACTTCTCCGTCAGCATAAACAGTTCGCTCAATTTTTGACATTGGTATATCTAAAAGTTGTGAAATTTCACATGCTAAATTTTCGGAATTTTTCATTCCGAATAAAACTATATTTTCTTTATGCATAATTATGTTTATATTATATTTAATTATTATTTATTTGCTAGTGAAAAATTAATAAATCCTTGCTCTGTCCAATGACATAATAAAAGTTGATAGATGAGTATGCAAATGCTTTAAGTATTAGCATTACTTCAAAAAAGTTTTAAAAATTATAGTTTAATAGTATTGGTTAAAATGCCTTACTAGAATTTTGTTCCTGCATTTTTTCTAAGTTGTTTAAGTAGAAATCTTTAATATTTTACTTTTGTTATGGATATTCCGGTTTGTTTGAATATCTATCTTATGCTTAAAAAATATTAATTTTGTTTTATTATTCGGAAATTTTCCAGATTTAACTCAATAACAATTCTATTTTGAAAATTAATCTTTGTAATATTTCTTAAATTCTTCTTTGTATCACTTGCTTAATTTATTGTAATATTCTTTTGATTTTTCAAGTGGGTAATAGAGATTAAATTTATTATCAGCAAAATAAGTATTAAGTTTAAAATTTTGCTTTTTAGGTAAACTTAATACTTTTCACTTTTGATCTTTAACAATTCTATCATCACCAATTCGAGTATTATAATCATAGAAAACATTTAATTCAAGAGAATCATCAGTTATAAAAGGAATAACAAGATTATGAAATGATCCTTGTTTATTAGATTGTAAGATATAAAGATCATTATTTTCTAGTAGTTGATAAATATTTTGGTAATTTAAGAACTCTTTTTCAAATTGGTTTATAATCATCTGCTGAATTTAGCTCTTGATATCTTTTAATTATGATATTATCAAATTCCTGTTTAGTAGATATTTTGATAACCTTACTTTCATTTATTTCACTATAAAGAGGATCTGTTACATGATCAAAAAACTTGTATTTTCAAAAATATCCATGCTTAGCTTGATTTTGTTGATTAATTTTTGTATAAACCTCTTGAGAAACCGGAAGGTATAATTCACTTATTTTTGAAATTGAATTAAGTTTATTTTCTAGATCATAATGAATTTTTACAACATCTATTTCAATGTTTAAATTTTCTTTGTATGCTGCTGAATCATTTTTTATACTTCTAGAAGTTTCTTTATCTGATTTAGGATCTTTAGTGGGAACATTTGTAGTTGAACAAGAAAAAGTTACAATAGGCATAAGTATTGCACTAAATAATAATATTTTTACTTTATTTTTCATTTCGTACCACATGTGTTACAGCAATTATATCGTCAACTGAATTTCCAAATGTACTTGAAGAAACCTTATTAATTCTATATCTATAAACTCCAGAGTTAAAAACATTATATTCAATTAGTTCATCGTTGCTTGTTTTTGTGTACACTCCTTTAACTGTTATTCAATTTCCTCTTGAATCTTTTCTCTCGAGAATTAAGTTATAATCAGAAAATCAATTTCCACCTTGCCGTTCAAATGTTTCTTTATCTTTTAATCATAATTCATCATTATGCGTCTTTTTTCATTTTGCTTCTTCATGAGCTTTTCTCGAATTAGAAAAGAAATTTAAAAATGATCCTCACCAATTTGATCTTGGTTCATTATTTTTCAAAATACCTGCATTAAATAATCATGTAGAATAACTACTTTTTTGAACTACATTTTTAATTTTCTGCCCAGACTGTTGGGGTTAATCATTTTTTTATTTTTTGATTTATATTATGATGCTTTTGTTCCAAAAAAAAATAATGAAAAAACAAAGAAAAAAAATTTTTTCTTCTTTTGCAACTAAATTGGAAAATTTATATATTTTTTGATATTTTTACTGTCTAAAAAATCAAGACATAATTATGTATATTGTTAAATTAACTATAAAATTTCAAAATGAAACAAAAAGATTTTTAAACCCCCCGCCCTTGATTGCAATCAAGGGGGCCTTACTTTTGAAAAAGTAAGCAAAACTCCCAGAAAACACGTCCCGTGTTTTCTATTTTTATTATTTTCTTTTTTATTAAAAAATATTAAAATTAATATGCATCAATTTTTATTTCATCATTGATGCTTCTGTGTAATGTTCGAAGTATCTCTAAATACTCGGCCATAATCTTATTGGCTTCAAGGTTATTTCCTTGTGCATTCACAGAGACACTATTAAACTTTGAGATGTATAATTCAAGAGTTTTAAAAAATGAGTTTGTTTTCTTATGGATAAATGCTAGTTTTCCAACGGCAGGGATAGAATAATCTAAACCTTTCTCAAGAGCTCACATTTCTGTAAAGCTTAGATATTTTCCATTAGGTTCTTTGGCAAAGTATTTTTTTCCATTATATTTAAAATACAAATTATCATCAGAAGAATGTACTAACACAACATCAGAATTATAAGGAAATATAATCCTTTTGTCATGCATATCGAAAGCTGCAAGGTTTTTACCTTGGTATCTAACAACACCATTTAAAACTTTTCTATTAATCTCTAAATCAACGGCTCAATTGCCGTTTTTCTTTCCTTCTTTTTGAAAGACATTATGTTTAGAAATTATTTTTTTATTCCTCGTGTTGTAATAATTTTGAAATACTTCGTTATTTTGCTTTAAATCATTAATATCTTTATATCCGTTTTCATGAATTAATAATGGGTATTGATCTAATGATGTTCTAAAAGATCTCTCAACGTGTGGTTTATGTTTGGGATTAGATGAACTGAGTACTTCTATTCCTTTTTTATTTAAATCTTTTTCAAAAATTGTTTGTGTGTTTTCGTTTCCCCAAAAAGTTCTTCTTTTATCAGTATAAATTTTCTTTGGAAATCCATATTTCTTAAATACTATTTCTAACAGTCTTTGATATCCTAATGTTGTTTCTTGTTCTTCAAATCATGCTGCTAATAATGTTCCAGTGGCAACATCAATTGCATGATAAAGATAGAATGGTTTATTATTTTTTAAATATGGTTCAAGCTGAGCATCGATTTCAACAATTTCACCAAATTCTAAATTTTTCTTTAGACCCAAAACTTGTCTTTGTTTTTCATTTTGTTTAATTTGTTTATAATATTTTTTTAATAGCAATGTTGTCTCTTGTGAAGTTTTCTTCTTTGATAATTTTGCTATTTTTCTTCCTCTTTTGGTTGTATGTATATTAAATAATCCTAATTGGTTGAATCTTCTTACCAAAGTTTTGTAAGAAATTTTTTGCCTTATAAAAGAACCATATTCTGAATAATAATAACTTTTAAACGAAAGTCGGTTATTTGTTAGAATGCTATTTAAAATAATTTCACATGTTTTTAAATAATCTTTAAACACTAATTCAATTTCTGAATCTGTAACTTTGCAACTTCTTTGTTGATTTTTATTTTTATGACTGATGTCAATTTCTTGATTACTTTTTATTATTTTTTTATATCTTTTTACAGTTGATACACTAAGGTTTGTAATTAAACTAAGTTGAGATAAAGATTTTTCAATATTAGCAGCAATTAATATGAGAGATTGCTGTTTTTTTAGTTCGTAGTTTGTTAAGTTTTTGTACTTATCTATGTTATGTTTGATTCTCATAAATAATTTATACCATATTTTAATTAAATTAGTTCACTTTCCATGGGATTTATATATGGGCCTAAATAGTTGTCATTGGACATGGTTCATTATTTTTCAAAATACCTGCATTAAATAATCACGAACTTGAAATTTTAATGCTCTGACCATTTCTTAGTCATAATTCATTACTTGTAATAATATCTTTGCCAGTATTTAAAGTTGGATTTACTTTTGCAGTTTTATAATTATTTGCAGCTTCTATCATTTTTATTGCATCAGGTGTTCCTGCACCATATTTTTGTTCAAACCCACTGGTTTTATATGTTAAATTAGAAAATTTAGGACTAACTGCTGATGCTGATAAAATAGTTTTAATAATTGGAATCCTAAATTCACTCGCATAAATAGTTGGATTTATTTTTAAGAAATTAGAAACAAGCCCAGTAATTAAAGGAGCTGCATAACTTGTTCCTTCATCAAACTCATATTCTCTTTTCGTTCATGATTCATAAAACATATTGTAAAATGTACCAGGTGCGACTACTAGAGGTTTAGCTAAGGTTGCATATTCAGGTGCTAAGTTATAGTTTGTATAATATGATGTTTCATTTTTTTTAATATTTTTGCTGTTAGCTTTTTCGCCCAATGCACCAACAACAATTGAATTAAATGATAATTTACTCTGAGTAATTTGGTGTATTGGATTATAACCATCATTTCCCGAAGAAATAACATTTATTACACCGTATTTACGAGATATATAATCTAAAAAGTAAGAATTTTCGTTATAACCTTCAAAGTATTGTGGGTTTATATATTTTTGACCTGTTTTACTATCTATATAATAAAGTTGTGGCCCATAGCTATGATTTATAATTTTAACACCATCGTCTAAAACCATTTTCTCTATTGCATCTTGCCATTGTGTGCCATTTGTAAATTTTGATAAATAAATTGTAGCAGATCGATCAACACCAAATTGACTACCTGCAATCATTGATACAAAAACACCATGTTTTTCAAGTGGTGACTGAGATTCAATAACTGATTCTTCGTTTACTTTTAAGCCACGTTTGAAAAATTCAGAGTATTTATAATCAAATTTTTCATTTCCTGCTTCTAAAATACCAATTTTAGTAGTTTTATTTTCTGTGAGCCCTGCGTCTCCTTTTAGTATTGATAGATTTTCCTCCACTGATTGTTTGAAATTATTTATACTTTTTGTGGGGGCATTGTTTAAATTTGAATATGTTTTGCGATAATATTCAAACCCTGAACTATTACCTCAATTCCATTCTTTTATATTTTCATTCTTATAAATAATTATTTGAAAAATTTCTTTTCAATCTTTGATTTTTGTGGTAAAATTTTCTCTGTCGCTTTCTTTTTCAAAGTAGAAGTAAATAATTGGCATTATTCTACTTGGATTACCAGAAATAAATTTTAATTTATTATTTTTAACTTTATTAATAAAATCATTATTAAATTGTTGAATAAAATCAATGTTATCAGATTCAAACCCTGGATTCAATAATAATTTTAATTGATAATTATTATCAACGGGAACATTAATTATTTCCCCATTATCTGATAAATCTTTAACGAATGATTCTTCCCTAACTTGGAATTTATCGTTAGTTAAATTACTATATCAATAATTATTATTTGTTTTTTGGTTAATTGTTTTTGAATGGGGTACTAATACTGTACCAATTGTTGCTACTATTCCCAAAGGAATTAGTAGCTTTTTTTTAATGCTTTTTAACATAAGTATTTTTTTTCTTTCTAATATTTATTTGAGTTATAATGTGGTATATCTTTTTTAATTACCACATTATAATTATATAATACATTTTATATTATTATATTCAATAAAAGATATATATATATATATATATATCTTACTTTATAATTTATCATTTATAAATTTATTAAAATTTAAAAATATCAGTTTGTAAAAAACTATGTACGAAAATTTTTATGATACTTTTACTTATTCCCGATTTATTCTGTGCATCCCAAAATAAATATTGGATAAAGTTTACTCCAGTTCTTTTAATTATATTACTTAATATATTCATTGGTTTTAGTGATAGTTTATAAAATTTTTTATTTTATCTGTTTAAATCAAATTTTAAGAAATACTGCTTTTGATATTTAAAACGATTATTTTGGTGCTTTTCGTATGAACTGAAAGATAATTTTATGAATTTTTTGGGTTATTCTGTGGAATCTTATTAGACAAAATTTTATACATTTGTTAGTTTTGTAAGTCTGATAGCAACACTTTTCTTTTTATAAAAAATATTCGGAATTTGTCCGAATACTTTTTATATGTATTATTCTTTATCTTTTTTAGTATGATTATAGATTAAATTGGCTAATTCTTCTTTTGACATTTGTTCATAACCAAAGATGTTCAATGTTTCAGCCATGCGGTGCAATTGTTCTTTAGGCAATTCTATAATTTTTTCAATTGCTAAATCTTTTTCTGTTTTTTGAACTGTTTGATTTACTTCATCTTGGTTGGTTGTTTGGCTATTATCAGTTGTGCTAGTTTGGTTTGTAAATTGGTCAGCATTCATAGCCCCAAAAGGATTATTTATATTACCATTTTTCATATTTTTATTTCATTGTTCCATAAATATAGCACTATCACGTTGAAGTTTTTGCATCATAAACAATTGTTTAATTTTAGTGACATTTTTAGAAATAAAGAAAAAATGGATAACGCTTAAAACTAAGATGGTAATATGCATTACCAAAGCAATTAAATTAAAATTATTTGATATATTGTAATTTCCTCTAAGCGTACTATTAATTAAATTAATAATTGAAAGAATTCCGTGAAATTTTGACAGCAAGATTGCACCGGTAGATAAAATTGCAAAGCTTTTAAATTTATAAGATTTAATTGTTGATGAGATACCAAAAGTAAATACTAAGATTGGTAAAAAAGATGTTATAAAGAAATCAATAAGAATTTGTGTTCTTCACACTACATCATAATCTAAAGTTATGTTATTATTGTTAGTATTTGGTGTGTTTTGAGTTTGTTGTTTTAGAGCCTCAATATAAGCTGTTTTATTTGCTAAAACATTAAAAAGAGGTACAAGGGATAAAATTGTGATTAGTGCTCAAAAAGCGATAAATAATATTATCCAAATTCTGAAGTGGTTTTTTTCATTATTTCATAAGTTGTTTAAATCAAGGTCTTTTTCATTAATTCTAAATGTACTACTCATTATTCTCCTTTTATAAATTCCTCATAATTATACTCTGCTATATTAAATTCAGAAGGCGGAAGTGAAAAAAAATGCATTTGTTTTTTTGTAATTGGATGTTCAAATTCTAATTTATAGGCATGTAAGTATTGGCCAAAGTCATTTATCTTTTTATTGTACATTGGATCACCATAAATTGGGTTACCAATATATTTTAAGTGAACTCTTATTTGGTGTGTTCTTCCGGTTTCTAATTCACATTTAACAAGTGATTTAGGTTTTTTATCTAAATAAAAACTTTTTAGCACTGCTACATTTGTGATGGCATGTTTTGCATTTAAATTTGTAACTGTAAATTGCTGTCTGTTTTTTTGATCTCTTCCGATAGGTAAATTAAGTTTTAAAAGTGAATTTTCTAAAATACCATCACAAATTGCCAAATATTTACGATTTATTTCGTGATGAGCAAATTTATCTGCTAATAAATTATGAACTTCATTATTTTTAGCAATTAATAATAATCCGCTTGTATCTTTATCAATCCGGTGCACGATGCCTGGACGTAATAATCCATTTTCATTTGATAAATTATTTTTAAAATGATACAAAAGTCCATTAACTAAAGTTCCTGATTCATGACCCGGTGAAGGATGGACTACAAGTCCACTGGGTTTTTCTAAGACTGAAAGGTATTCATCATCATAAATAATTTTTAAATCCATTTTTTCAGGTTTAATATCTAATATTTTATCAATTAATCGAATTATTAGTATTTTTTGTCCTTCTCGTACTTCAAATTTAGGTTTAAGTATTTTGTTTTCATTTACAAAAACTGCACCTTCTTCAATTAAAGTTCGTGCATCATTTCTTGAAATATTGGAATTATTTGAAATGTACTTATCAATACGTTCTTTATATTCTACATTTATTTCTATCATTTGTGTTATTATATCAAAATTTATTTAAATAGTTGTGGTAAAATTTAAATATGTTAGGTTTTTTAGAAAAAAGAATGCAAAAGACCCTTGAGAAATTATCAAAGAAAATACAATTAACAGAAGCAGATATTCTCGAGGTAACTAGAGATATTAAATTAGCATTGTTGGAAGCTGATGTTAATTTAAAAGTTGTAAAACAATTTATAAATAATGTTAAAGAAAAAGCTTTAACTGACCCAAATTTAAAAAAGTTAAATCCTTCACAACATTTTATTAAAATATTGCATGGCGAGCTTGTAAAGATTTTAGGTCAAGAAGGGAGTGAATTTAAAATTACTAAAAAACCATACATCATTATGATGTGTGGTTTGCAAGGTTCAGGAAAAACAACCTCAAGTGCTAAACTTGCATATTATTTACGTAAAAAGAAATTTGTTGAAAATCCATTAGTTGTTGCAGCGGATATTTACCGGCCAGCCGCTGTTGAGCAATTAGTAACTTTGGCTAAGAGTATCCAAGTTGATTATTTTGAACAAGGGGTAAATGCACCAGTTGATAAAATTGTGGAAAATGCCCTTGCTCAAGCTAAAGTAAATAATAACGATTTAATTATTATTGATACCGCCGGTAGGTTATCGATTGACGAACCCTTAATGGATGAATTATTTAGGGTTAAAAAGATTGTTAACCCTAATGAAATTTTCTTTGTAGCTGATGCAATGTCAGGTCAAGACATAATTAATGTTGCTTCTACTTTTAATGAAAAATTAAAATTAACAGGAACTATTATTAATAAACTGGATTCAGATGCACGTGGTGGTGCCTCATTAAGCTTAAGGTATATTTTAAACATTCCAATTCGTTTTATTGGTACAGGTGAAAAGATTTCTAATTTAGATTTATTCCATGCCGATCGGATGGCTGATCGTATTTTAGGTATGGGTGATGTAATGAGTTTAATTGAAAAAGCTCAAGATGTTATTGATCAAGATAAAGCTACTCAAATGGTATATAAAATGTTTTCTGGTGAATATACCTTAGATGATTTACTTGAGCAAATTCAACAATTCCAAAACCTTGGAAAATTTGGAAAAATATTAAAAATGTTACCAGGTAATTTATCTGATAAAATAAATAATGATCAAATTGATAAGGCAGAATCCAAAATGCATTATTTCAAAATATTAATGTCATCAATGACTAAAAAAGAACGTAAGAATCCAAAATTATTACGCCAAGCCTCTCGTAAAGAAAGAATATTAAAAGGAAGTGGTCGTAGCGCTCAAGAATTTAATAAGCTAATGTCTGATTATGATTCAATGGTAAAAAGAATGAGTGAGATGGGCAAAAAGATTAAGGCAAATGGCGGAGGCTTTGATCCTAAAATGTTTGGTTTTTAGAATTTATGCAACAAGAAAACAACAAAAGATTTACACTTTTGTTGTTTTCTTGTTGCCTTATTAAAATTAATCTTTATAATACTTTTTAAATTCATTATTGAATCATTTGAAAATTTCAATACTTGCTATTCTTACTTTCTCATTATACTCAGTACTATTATTTGAATCTGTATCAAATTTATATACAAATTTAACTGGTTTATTTTTTGGAATTGTAAATACAACTCATGAACCTTTTTTCTCTCTTGGATCAATATATTCTAGTGTAACAGGCCTTGGAGGAAGTATCATATTTACAATATTGACTAAAATTGTTCCGTCTGGTTTATCAAACGGAATAATGAAATATGGCAAATCATATAAATCATTTTCCTCATATGTGTTTGAAATATAAATATCATTAGATTCTAAAATTTTATTTAGATTTTGATTATTTAAATATAACTTTTCAAAAGTTGTAATAATTTCCGAATCTTGTGTTTTAATAGTACCAATATTGTTTAATTCCTTAAATCGTGTTATTATTAAGTTGTTAAAATCGTCTTTTGAAGATATTTTTGTAAAAAAATTATTAGGGAATTTTTTTTCTTTTAAATGAAAGAATTTGTCATTAAAATATTCTGACCTGAGTTCGTCATTAATTATTCAAGTATATCCTTTTATTGAATTAGGAACAAACTGCTCAAATTTCACAAAATTGTCAAATTTATTAAATAGTTTATCATAAATTTTTTGGAACTCAGTTTTAGCGGGTTCATAACCTTTGATTTCTTTTTTGGGTTCTGTACTAGTTAGTTCATTTTTGTTTTTGGTGTTACTTTTTATTGAAGAAATTATGTCTTGTTCACTATCAAGTTTTGTCTTTTTTTCATCTTTTGGTTTATTAACTGGATCTCTATTTTGGTTTGGAGCACAAGATAATGCAATTAGCGGGGTTAATACAGGAGACAAAGAAACTAATAATTTATTTATTTTAGTCATTTTGTACCACATGAGTTATTGCAACAATATCATCTACGGAATTAGTGAAAGAACTTGAATACCATTTTCTAACACTATACCTATAAATTCCAGATTCCAAAACTTTATGTTCGATTAATTCATCATTAGTTACAACAGTTGAAATGCTTTTTACTATTTTTCAATTTCCATTTGATTCTTTTTTCTCAAGAGTTAAATCATAGTCTGCAAACCATTTATTATTTTGACGTTTTTTAGCTTCTTCTTTTTTTAACCAGTATTCACCTTTATGAGTTTGTTCACTAAAAAACTTTTTAGTGAACAAGGATTCGATAGTTTCATCATTTGATAAAGTATAATTACTATACTTGTAATCCCACCAGTTAAGTTTTCTACCAGGTAATACAAACATTAATTTAGTATCAGGTCATTTTAAAATACCTGCATTAAACATTCAAGAGCTAGAAATTCTAATAGTTTGACTTTTATTTAATTCTAATTCAGAACTAGTAAGAACATAACTACCTGAGGACAAAGTTGGATTAACAGCTGTTACTTTATGATTTTGGGCAGCCTGTAACATTCTTGCAAAATCAGGGGTGCCAGAACCATATTTTTCTTCATAACCACTAGTTTTATATTTTAACTCACGAGCTTTAGGACTTACAGATCCTGCTGATAAAATAGATTTTATTATAGGGACTCTTTGTGTGCTGCTTTTAATGTCTGCTCTCGATTTTAATAAATTTGAAATCAGTCCAGTAACTACTGGAGCAGCATAACTTGTTCCATGCTCATATTCATTAACATTATAAACTGGATTATAAAAATATGCGGGAGCAACAACTAATGGTTTAGATATATTTTTATACTCTTCTTCTAATCTATAATTAGAATATTCAGCAACTAAGTTTTGAGATATAGTGAATTCATTTGATTGATCTGAAAGTGAACCAACAATAATAGAATTAAATGATGTTTTATCATTGCTTATCTTATGTTCATCAATTTTGCCATCATTACCTGCGGATATTACGTTAATAACTCCATAATTACGAGATAGATAATCTAAATAATATGCATTTTCAGTATATCCAAAGTAGTTTTGCTTTCTATCCTTTTTATATTTTGTACCATAGCTATGGTTGATCAATCTAATTCCTTGGTTAATAACCATATCTTCTAAAGCTGTAGTTCAATCCCCATCAGTACTAAAGGTAGATAAAAATACTTGTGATGTTTTATCAATTCCTCATTGACTTCCATCTATTAATGAAACCATTGTTGAATGGCTTTTAATATTATAATTAGTTTTACCTGTAGAGTTTAATTCATTTAATCTTATGCCACTTTTAAAATATCTTTTATAATCGTTATCAAATGGATGTGTGTAAACTTCTAAAATTCCTATTTTGTTGTTCGAAGTACTAGAACGTTGCTCTTTTTTTAAGTTCACAATTGAAGCGTTTTTATCGATAGTTAAACCAAATTGTTCTACATTTTCTACCTGTTGTGGTTTTATAACTAATCTTTTTGAATTATAGTTATATGAGTTTCAAAGACCTTGTTCATTAATATGATTATTTTTATATACAATAATTTGATAAACGCCATTTCAGTCACCAATTGCATTTATGAACATTCTCCTTTGTGCTTCGCTTTCGAAGTAAAATCAAACTATAGGTATTATCTTGCTTTCTTTATAAGAAGCAAATTTTAAATCGATAGATTTAATTTTAGCTATAAAATTAGCATTAAAACTTTCAATAAAATTTTCATCTACAGTATTAATATCAGGGTTTAAAAGTAATTTTAATTCAAAGTTATTATTAATTTTTCACTCAGTTTCTTCCCCATCCAGTGATAAAGTAGATATACTTTGTTGTTCTCTAAATTCGATTTTTTTAGTATTGATATTTTTATACAAATCTATTATTTTTTCGTTTATTAATTGTTTTGAAGAAAGTGCCACAAGCGGCAGCATAACGACAGGTGGTGCTAAGATTTTCCTTATTATATTTTTAAATTTTTATTAATTGGAAATGTCACATGCAAGTTTTTTGCATGTGACATTGTTTTTGTCTGCCTTGTAATAAAATAGTTGTATTAATAAATTTTAAAAAAATGAAAGGAGACTTTAAAATTATATGAAAAATTTAGAAAAATATATTTGTGTTTTTGACAAATATCAAAAAGAAAATAAATATCAACATTTTAAAATCGAAGAGAATCATAATACTATCTTGAAAATGCAAGGAGCTCTTGAGTCACATCGAAAATTACGATCAGATCAAATCGATCTAGAACAACTTTATAATATTTTACAAGAACTTTCTGAAGGCTTCTCAATCCAAGAAGTAGCCAAGATTTTTGATAGAGACATTCGAAGTATAAAAAGCAAAATCCAAATTATTACAAATCGCAGACCACTTAGTTTAGATAAACAAAATCGCTATGTTTGTGCTAAGTGTTCAAAAAGAGTAATGTGGGTTAAAACCCTTAATTTTAGTAAACTATACGAACATTTATTAGGCTATTCATTTTCGCGACTCTTTTTTGTAAGTGATACAATTAAAGAGAAATGAAAGGCCTACAGAAAATATTGGTATAGTGAACTTAACACATACAATAAAAATAGAAATAAAAAGAACTTGCAGCAAAAAGAAGTTAAGAAATCAGTTACCTATCTTGTGAATTCTTTTAAAAAATTATCCCCTGATGAATTTGCTCCTTCACCTAGTTCAATTTATAAAATAATCAAAAAATACCCTTATTTCCTTGATTTTGACCATATTGTTAAAAAATCTGAAGGCAAATATGGCATAAGGAAGAAAAAACAAACCAAACCTAAAACATTAAAATATGCTACAGAAATTTCAAAACGTCCAGCTTATATTAATGATCGCTTGGAACATGGTCATTTTGAATTAGACACCGTTATTGGTAAAATCAATGATACATATTGTATTGTGACGATAATTGAACGGCAAACCAGAATGTCTTATGCTATGCTCTCAAAACGCAACTCCAAAGCTATCAAACAAACTCTTCTAAAACTAATCAAGAAACATAACTTAGACATTAAAACTTTAACAGTTGATAATGGTAGTGAAAATGTCTTATTGCACCAGGTTATTCCAACTGAAAGACTATTTAAATGCCAACCATATAGTTCATGACAAAAAGGTTCAATAGAAAATATGCACCGCTTAATTAGGTATTACATTCCCAAAGGAAAAAGCTTAGATAAATACTCTCAGCAAGAAATTGATTATATGATGGAAAAAATAAATAACTATCGGCAAGTTGTCCGGAAATATAAGATAACCTAAAATTTTTTTAATCCCCCGCCTTTGATTGCAATCAAAGGAGCCTTACTTTTGGCAAAAGTAAGCAAAACCGACGAGAAAACACTGCCGTGTTTTCTGTTTTCGCATACATTTTTTATGTAAAATTTATGTTAAAATTAAAACGCAATTATTTTGTTAATATCTCGCAAGTGACTTTTCCAAAAAACATGTTAAAAAACTATAATTATATTTATCTTTAAAATATATTTATATAGTATAATAAAGGAAATTTTCAATATCAAGAAAGGGAAATATGAATTTTTGACATTATCGCAGAAATATAGCAGATTTTAGCAGTTCAAGGCCGTTATTTTTATCATTTTTTGTACTCAGTTTATTTGTAATCTTATTTTTATACATTTACCGCAAAAGGGTATATAACTATTTCAATCAAGAAGGCAAAAAATTTATTTTCAAAACACTATCACTTGAAAATTTATTTGTGGCAATTGGTATTTTTACCACAATATATAATTTAATTCGCTTAGGTTTTTTAATTGGAATCGATTATCCTTATAAATGAGAATTGTTCCCATTGCATTTATGTAGGTTTTTTAGTTTTACAATCCCTCTTTTATATATATTTAAAAAAGGTCCTAAAATTAATATGGTAAGTATTTTAGCTGTCTTTGGAGCGATATTTGGATTTTTATTTGCTGATTTAGGAGCAGATCCAGTTGCAACCCAAATTGACAGAGAATATAACAATCTTAAAGAAGGAACTAGAGAGTGAAATAATGCTGGTTTTAACTTAGGATATGACAACGTTCTATTTTGAGATTTTATTTTTGCTCACTCATTTGTTTTAATTATGCCAGTATTTACCCATATTGTATATGGTCCAAAAGCAAAAATAAAATTAAGAAATTTTGTACAAGGGTCAGCCTTGATGCTTGGTATGTTAGTTTTAGTATTAATTGGTAATATCGTGTTGTTCCAAGGAATTAAGAATTCTAATAATAGAGTTCAGATCCAATGGATATCTAATTGATTCTATTTAGGTGCTAAAGGAATTAACACTTTAGGTAAACTATCTAAATGACCATTTTCTCCAATCATCTTTGGGCTTGCTGGTGTATTAGTTAATATCCTTGGTTATATCTTTTATATGTTTATGTCAAGTATTGACTTTGAATTTAATAAATACTATTTGCCTAATAAAGTATCACGTAAAAGATTTAAGGATGTTTGAAATGAACTAAAAACTCCTTGAAAAGAAATTTTAAATTTTAGAATTAAGGAATAGGAAACAAGAATAATAAATATGCTGACAAAGAATATTCGAACATTTACGAATATTCTTTTTATATAATGAAAGAGTTTTATAACAAAAGTTAAGCTCAAAATGACCAAAGATTAATTTAAAAAATTAACATAAAAAAAATGAATGGATTAAATAATCCATTCATTTTTTATAGCCTTTAGGTTTAGTGTATTTAATTTGATTTTTATTTAAAATTAAAACCACTATATAAAGTGTAGTGGACTTATTGATAAGTAGCATGATCGTTTTGTTCAACTTATTATTGCAGATAAAAATTATATGAGAACTTACTTGTAAATTGAGTATTTATATCCCTTGGTTCTTTAGGTGTATTTAAAAGAGGATCAGGTATAAAGAGGAATGAAGTTGTTAAACAAGGATGCCCCTTTGTAAGATACGGTTAACTATATACAACTTATAACACTTTTTTAAAGAAACAAAATCAAACATCCACTATATATATAATTTTTCTACTTTTAAAATGCGAATTATGAGTTAATTAAAGAAGATAAAGATAACAATCGAATCTATAGGTTTGCAAGAAAAAAGTGTTGCAAACAATGGTATAAAAGTATTGACTTTATTTTAATTATAAGAAACATGCTATGAAACAAATTGCTATGTATTTGATCCCTCTAAAGATACAAGATTCTTTATTATAATAAACCCTCATAAGTTTTACCAATTTATTTAACTTATGAGGGTTTATTTAAGTTTTAGACATGATTTTATAATTTATAATTTTTATATAAGATAGTATTATTTATATACAAAATCCATATGCAAGCCATCAGGGCTAGTTGCATCGCTTTTATCAATAATTAAAAAGTATGTTTTAAATCAATTATCGCTACCTACTGCAGTATTAGAAGCATAAATAGCATCATTATGAAACATATAAAAATTATATTTATCATTATATGAAAATGAAATCTTTAATTTTTTTGTGTTTTTATCAAAAATAAAATCATTTATATTTAACTTCTTTTCTCTATTGTCAGACTTAGCAAAAATTTGAGAATTATAGTTATTTAAAATTAATAAATCTTGTTTATTAAAATCGATATTATCTAGAAGTTCATTAAATTCACTTGTAATTTGTGTTTTTTCAGAGTAGTAAGTAGGATTTTTAGTTTGTAATAATTTTATAAAATCTTCTTCGCTTTTAATTAAATATGTTGTTTTAGTAATATTTTTAGTAATTCATTTAGGTGTTGAATTTGGATAGTTGGAATAATCAATATAATTAAAATAACTATAAGCAATTCCAGTTGTATCATAATATTTGCTTTCTTGATGCTCTGGATATAAAACTTTATGTTGCTGATATTTTTGCTTATCTTCTTCAGTTACTCTATCTAAATCTACTCAAAAAAGAATTGGAGAATAACCTTCCTTAGTTCAAACTTTTTTATTAGTATTTCAATATGTATGTACTCCAATACGTGATAATCTGTTAATCTTTTCGTGCTCAATAAAATAAATGGATATGAGTGTTAATGGAATGGCAAGTAATCCAAAACCTAATAGACTATATTTTAAGATTCTTTTTTTGGTCTTCTGTAACATAAGTTATTGCCACTTCAACATTTTTGCGGGTTGTTTTATAAGTATAAGCTTCGAAAGTATATAACCCTGAATACGGAGCAACAAACTCAACAACTTCCACGTTTCTATCACCATTAATTCCAGAGACAAGAACATTACCGTCTTTCGTCTTTATCATAAAATCTATATCAGTAGAGTCATTTGAACCATTATATAAAAATGCTAATGTAGCGCGAACTTTTTCGCCGGCACTAAAGTATACTTTTCTTGAGTTTTGCCCAACATCAGGATTTTTATCTGTTTTCTTTAAAACTATTAAAGAGCGCATTGCTTCTTGAATTTTATCATATTGAGGAATACCATAACCAGTTTCTGGTGTATATATGCTTTGTATTTCCTTTGGTCTTCTTGAACCACTAATTAATGCAGATTTAAAAATTATCGAGTCAGAACCTAAATCAAAATGTCACTTATATTTTTGTTTCAACATACCAGCAATTGTACTAATTACTGGAGCAGAAAAACTAGTTCCTATATTTGTATAGCCTCCTGTTACCCAGTTTCCATTATTATCTTTATATTTATTTCTATCTGTAAAACGATAATAACCACCAGGAGCTACAACAGAAATAAAGTTTTTATTATTTCCAATTTGACTATATCCTGATTTTTTCTCAAGATTATAATTATCAGTAGCTCCTATGATTATGCTATTTTTTGATAGTTGAACACCATCAATTTCTTTTTTTCCTTTGTCAAAACCATTACCAGCGGAAAATATATTAATTAATTCAGGATTATTAAATATTAAATTATCCAAATAATTATATAAACCTCGATTTCAGGCAAGTCCTGTCGAATCTAATGACCAACTATTATTTACAATGTTAGTGTGTCCTAATAAGTAATTTAATTCACCCGTAATACCGGTCCAAAATAAATTTAATTCTACAGAAACAATACCTAGTGTTTGATTAATTCCCTTTTTTCCTGCTATCAATTCAGCAACCTGAGTAGCATGCCTAGATCAACTTTCATGATAAAACAGTTCATTACGCCAAGAAACACCGTTTCCATATTTTTTATTTCAAGTAAAAGCATCAGAATCTGTTTCGACAACTCCGCCAGATTCTAGTACACCAATATTTACTTTGCTATTAATATAATTATTAAAGTGTTCCTTACGAGTTTTTTTATCTAAACCTAAAAAAGAAAAAAGCCATTCATTATCATATTCATGCTCAAAATGAGAGTAATCTTGCCTAGGACTAACATATGCTTGTCCTTTGGTGATTTTTCCATTTTCTTTTTGTATCTTAAAATTATCATAATATGTATTTGTATTAAAAGAGTAAATATTAGTGTACTCAATATTATTATCTTCGAAAAAATTAAGTACCAGGTCATTTAATTTATTGTTATCGATGCTTTTTATATATGCAATTGATAAAACACCACTAAATTCATGATATAATATAGGAACATCTTTTCCTGTATTATGATTAATAAATTTAGTTATTTTATCCAATTGTGTTTGTGTTAAACGCGCAAAGATTTCAAGGCGATTAGCTCCCAAATTAATAGTTCTACCTTCATCAGATTCATCGGCCTGTGCTTTAACATATGCACTATTTAAATTTATATATTGAATTTTTTTATTATTATTTTCCGCTATTAACAGCTTGTTTGAACTTACACTCACTAGCGGTAAAATCGTTAGCACACTAGTAGCACCAAAAAATATATTTCTAACTTTTTTAAACATAAAACCTCTTTAAAACCTAGTTAGCATTAATAATTATTAGTATAAATTATTCAACTAACTAATATTCATTTTTTTCTTTTTTTTGATAGATCTTTTCACTCAAAAATAGTGAAGCAATACCTTACAGACTAAAAAAAAATTTTGTTATTTCCTTATATAAAAATTATAATACTATTTTAAAAATTTAAAAATTTTTTTGAGAACAGCTATTTTTTCCTGTCCAATGACAACTATATTAGGTCCATATATAAATCCCACCGAAAGTGAACTAATTTAATTAAAATATGGTATAAATTATTTATGAGAATCAAACATAACATAGATAAGTACAAAAACTTAACGAACTACGAACTAAAAAAACAGCAATCTCTCATATTAATTGCTGCTAATATTGAAAAATCTTTATCTCAACTTAGTTTAATTACAAAGCTCAGTGTATCAACTGTAAAAAGATATAAAAAAATAATAAAAAGTAATCAAGAAATTGACATCAGTCATAAAAATAAAAATCAACAAAGAAGTTGCAAAGTTACAGATTCAGAAATTAAATTAGTGTTTAAAGATTATTTAAAAACATGTGAAATTATTTTAAATAGCATTCTAACAAATAACCAACTTTCGTTTAAAAGTTATTATTATTCAGAATATGGTTCTTTTATAAGGCAAAAAATTTCTTACAAAACTTTGGTAAGAAGATTCAACCAATTAGGGTTATTTAATATAAATACAACCAAAAGAGGAAGAAAAATAGCAAAATTATCAAAGAAGAAAACTTCACAAGAGACAACATTGCTATTAAAAAAATATTATAAACAAATTAAACAAAATGAAAAACAAAGACAAGTTTTGGGTCTAAAGAAAAATTTAGAATTTGGTGAAATTGTTGAAATCGATGCTCAGCTTGAACCATATTTAAAAAATAATAAACCATTCTATCTTTATCACGCAATTGATGTTGCCACTGGAACATTATTAGCAGCATGATTTGAAGAACAAGAAACAACATTAGGATATCAAAGACTGTTAGAAATAGTATTTAAGAAATATGGATTTCCAAAGAAAATTTATACTGATAAAAGAAGAACTTTTTGGGGAAACGAAAACACACAAACAATTTTTGAAAAAGATTTAAATAAAAAAGGAATAGAAGTACTCAGTTCATCTAATCCCAAACATAAACCACACGTTGAGAGATCTTTTAGAACATCATTAGATCAATACCCATTATTAATTCATGAAAACGGATATAAAGATATTAATGATTTAAAGCAAAATAACGAAGTATTTCAAAATTATTACAACACGAGGAATAAAAAAATAATTTCTAAACATAATGTCTTTCAAAAAGAAGGAAAGAAAAACGGCAATTGAGCCGTTGATTTAGAGATTAATAGAAAAGTTTTAAATGGTGTTGTTAGATACCAAGGTAAAAACCTTGCAGCTTTCGATATGCATGACAAAAGGATTATATTTCCTTATAATTCTGATGTTGTGTTAGTACATTCTTCTGATGATAATTTGTATTTTAAATATAATGGAAAAAAATACTTTGCCAAAGAACCTAATGGAAAATATCTAAGCTTTACAGAAATGTGAGCTCTTGAGAAAGGTTTAGATTATTCTATCCCTGCCGTTGGAAAACTAGCATTTATCCATAAGAAAACAAACTCATTTTTTAAAACTCTTGAATTATACATCTCAAAGTTTAATAGTGTCTCTGTGAATGCACAAGGAAATAACCTTGAAGCCAATAAGATTATGGCTGAGTATTTAGAGATACTTCGAACATTACACAGAAGCATCAATGATGAAATAAAAATTGATGCATATTAATTATAATATTTTTTAATAAAAAAGAAAATAATAAAATAGAAAACACGGCCACGTGTTTTCTGGAAGTTTTGCTTACTTTTTCAAAAGTAAGGCCCCTTGATTGCAATCAAGGGCGGGGGGTTTAAAAATCTTTTTGCTGCATTTTGAAATTTTATAGTTAATTTAATAATATACATAATCATATCTTAATTTTTTAGACAGTAAAAACATCAAAAAATATATAAATTTTCCAATTTAGTTGCCAAAGAAGAAAAAAATTTTTTTGGTTTGTTTTTTCGTTATCTTTTTTTGCGACAAAGGGATCCATAATATAAATCAAAAAATAAAAAAATGATTAACCCCAGCAGTCTGGGCAAAAAATTAAAAAAGTAGTGCAAAAAAGTAGTTATTCTACAGCTACTCTAATTAATAATGAACCTGAACCAGCTGTTGGATCATAAATTCTTATAAGGTCACTATCATGGTTAATCTGACTTAGGTGATAAGAAATTATTTCTGACATTAAAATACCAGCTTCAAGCGGAGTATAAAATTCACCGGCTTTTTTACCAGCAGAAGACGCAAACATACCAATTAAATACTGATAAATAAATCCTAAAACATCGTAATCTTGTTTTTTAGTTGGTATTTCATCAATAATTCTAACAACTTTTTTGATGCTACTTTCATTTTTTATTTTTTGAATAGAAAGATAAAATTCATTAAAGATATTCTTGTACAAGAATGAATCTTTTTCATCTAAATTTTCAATCACAGAATTAAAATGGTTAATTGAATCTATTATGTAGTTTTTGTCAAATTTATTTCTATACTCTTTTTTATTTCATGTAGAAAATAAATACTCATAGGGTATAAAGTACTTTAGTTCATCAATTACATTCTCTACCAAATCTGGATGACTATTTTTGCTCAATTCTTCAATATATATAACTTCTTGATCTTTATATATTATTTCTTCACCCTTTTCATATAAACAATAATCGCCATTTTTATCTAATAATAATTCTTCTTGTTTAGATGATAAGAATTTATAAAAAATTAACCCAAGAATAATTTTGTCATATTCTGTTGCATCTAATTGTGATCTTAATTCACTTGCTGCAGCTCAAATTTTATTACTTAATTCTTGCTTACTTATTTTTTTAAATTCTTGATTTTTTTCAATATTTTCGTTCATATTACTCCTTTAAAACTAATCTATATTTAGATATTTTAATTATAAATTATTTAGCAATTAAAAGGAATTAAAATAGCTAAATTTCTCTTTAAATTAAGGAATTATTTTGCAGTTATTTTTCTATTTATATGACTTAAAATTGATATTGCAAATTTATTCTTAAATAAAATAAACAAAAATCATTCAAATAAATTATTGAATGATTTTTGTTTATTTATATAAATTTTTACTATTGTTCATCTTCTCATTCGAATTCGAATCCATAGATAGAAACAGTATCTCCTCTTTGAATATCCTGTCTAATTAATTCTTCTCATACACCAATTTTCTTAAGAATATTATTAAAACGTACTAAGTTATCGTAAGTATTAATAGGTATTTTGTGGTAAAGTTCTTCAACTTTTTTACCAGTAACTTCAAAATGACCTTTATATGGTGAATTAACTACATAATCAGGTTCAAATTCAATAACTTTAACTTCTTCTTCGTCATTTTCAATAGTAGCATATTGATTTTTTTCAATTAAGTTTCATAATTTAGCTTTAACTAAATCAAGGTTATCTCTAAAAATTGCAGATATTTCAACTACTTCAACATTTGGAAATGCTTTTTTGAACTTTTTAATATTATCTTTAAAAACATCCATGTCAGATTTATTAGCTATAACCAATTGAGGTTTATTTTCTAATTTAAGATTATAACTTCTTAACTCATTATTAATAACATTGAAATCTTCAATTGGATCTTTATCTTCAGAACCAAAATCAACAATGTGAGCTATTATTCTGCAACGTTCAATGTGCTTAAGGAATTGAATCCCTAATCCCTTACCTAAAGAAGCTCCTTTAATTAATCCTGGTAAGTCAGCAACTGTGAATGAATTATCATGGAATTGAACCATACCTAATTGAGGAACTAAAGTAGTGAACTCATAATCAGCTACTTTTGCATTAGCATTAGATATTGCATTAAGAAATGTTGATTTACCTGCTGAAGGTTTTCCTACAACCCCTACATCTGAAAGAATTTTAAGAACAATTTTGGCTTCATATTTTTCGCCTGGCATACCGTTTTCCGCAATTTTTGGAGCTGTGTTTTTGGTTGTCTTGAATTTATTATTTCCACGACCACCTTTACCTCCGCTTGCGATTAAATAAGGAACATCTGGTTCGATAATATCAGCAATTAACTTTTTACCATTGTAGACTAATGTACCAATCGGAACCTTAATGTAAGTGTCCTTAGCGTTGGCTCCATAAAGGTTTTTAGGTCCACCATTAACCCCATCTTCCGCGACGATATGTTTATTTTTATAGAAGCTTAATAGCGTATTTTTTCCTAAATCACCGACAAAATAGATGTGACCACCACGACCACCATCTCCACCATCTGGACCACCTTTATCAACGTGGGCTTCACGTCTAAAGGAAATCATACCATTTCCGCCTTTTCCCGCTTGTACTGATATAGTTATTTCGTCAATAAATCTTGCCATAATTCTCCTTATTTTACATATACTCTAAATATTACCATATTTTATATTCTTTTTAAATAATTATACAAGGTAAAAGAAACAAAATTTTAATAATCTATTTTAAATAATGCTGAAATATTATTTTAGTTATTTAAGACTAAAATATTCACTATTTTGGTCTTAAAATGCTTTTTTATTGTATTAATTATATTAATAACATAAAAATAAGTTATAATTAAATAACTATGTATAATCACAAAAAAGTTGAACAAAAATGACAAAAAATATGAGAAGAAACTAAAGCTTTTATCACTACAGACAAAAGTGATAAAAAATTTTATGCTTTAGATATGTTTCCTTATCCTTCTGCTTCTGGGTTGCATGTTGGTCATCCAGAAGGATATACTGCTACAGATATTGTTTCTAGATATAAACGTTTAAATGGTTATGATGTTTTACACCCAATTGGGTGAGATGCTTTTGGTTTACCAGCAGAGCAATATGCTTTAAAAACAGGTAACCACCCAGCACCATTTACGCAAGCAAATATAAAAACATTTAAAAAGCAACTTAAAAGTTTAGGAATGTCTTTTGATTGAGATAAAGAAGTAGATACAACTGATCCTAAATTTTATAAATGAACTCAATGGATTTTTAAAAAACTTTATGAACATGGTCTAGCAGAAATAAAAGAAATTGACGTTAATTGATGCGAAGGTTTAGGAACTGTATTAGCTAATGAAGAAGTTATTACTGATGAAAATGGTAATAGCGTTAGTGAAAGAGGTAATTTCCCTGTAATTAGAAAACCAATGAAGCAATGAGTTTTAAAAATTACAGCATATGCAGAAAAACTTTTAGAAGGACTAAATGAGGTAGAATTTTCTGAATCATTAAAAACACTTCAAGAAAATTGAATCGGTAAATCCGAAGGACATGTAGTTAAATTTGATTTAGAAAATTCAAATGAAACTCTAGATGTATTTACCACAAGAATTGATACTTTATTTGGTGTTTCATTCTTGGTTATAGCTCCTGAACATTCGTTATTAAATAATGTAAAAAATAATTATGAAATAAGCGAATTTTTAGAATATTCTAAAACTCTAAGTGATAGAGATCGTATTTCTAATAACAAAGATAAAATAGGTATATATACAGGAATAAATGCAATACATCCTATTACAAAAGAAATATTACCTATATGAACATCTAATTATGTTTTAAATACTTATGGAACAGGTGCTATTATGGCTGTTCCAGCAGAAGATGAGCGTGATAAAGATTTTGCCCTTAAATATAATTTAGAAATTAAGGAAATTATTTCTAAAGAAGACCAAGTATTGATTAATTCTAATCAATTTAATGGGTTAAGTATAAGAGAGGCTAAAAACGCAATTCATAATTTTCTAGCTAAAGAAAACAAATCAGAAATAGAAATATCATACAAAATAAGAGATTGAATTTTTTCAAGACAAAGATATTGAGGTGAACCATTTCCTGTATATTTTGATGAAGATAATAATATTTATATTGAAGAAAATATTGTTGAATTACCATATATGGAAAATATTAAGCCTTCAACTACTGCGAATCACCTTTAGCCAACAATAAAGAGTGACTTTACTTTGAAAAAGATGACAAAAGATTTAAAAGAGAAACAAATACAATGCCTCAGTGAGCAGGAAGTTCTTGATACTTTTTAGCTTATATAATGAAAAATGCTGATGGTTCATATCTTGACATGGATAGCAAAGAAGCATATGAAAGATTTAAAAAATGATTGCCTGTAGACTTGTACATAGGTGGTCAAGAACATGCGGTAGGACATTTAATTTATTCAAGATTTTGACATAAATTTTTATATGATATTAAAGTATTACCTGTGTCTGAACCATTTCTTAAAGTTGTTAACCAAGGTATGATTTTAGGACCTGATGGTAAGAAGATGTCTAAGAGTCGTGGTAATGTTATAAATCCTGATGAAATAGTAGAAGAATATGGAGCAGATACATTAAGAGTGTATGAAATGTTTATGGGTCCATTAACTGATACAAAAGAATGAAGCGTTGATTCAATTCGTGGAATCAGAAAATGATTAGACCGTGTTGAAGTTATAATAAGCAAATTTGCAAATGATTCTAGCTTAATAGATGAAAGTTATAAAGATAGTGAATTTAATTCTTTATGACAAAACACAATAAAAGAAGTAACAATAGCAATAGATACACTTAAATTTAATATTGCTATAAGTAAATTAATGGTATTTATCAACGGTTTATACAAGGTAGAAAAACTACAATCTATTAAACCTTTAATTGATTTTTCTATTATGCTCTCTACATTTGCTCCACACCTTGCAGAAGAATTGTTAGAGCAATTAAATCAAAAACAAATCAAAGAGCAAAAATGACCTATTGTTGACGACAAATTAATTCAAAATTCTACTGTTAAAATAGTAGTTCAAGTTAATGGTAAAGTTCGTGCTGTAATTGAAAAAGATGGTGATTTAAGTGAAGAAGAAATTTTTTCTTTAGCACTTGAACAGCCAAATGTTCAAAAATTTATAGATGGACAAGAGATTAAACGTAAGCAATATGTTAAAGATAAAATAGTAATCTTTAATGTGTAAGAATATTTGAAAAAATGATTAATATTAAAAAATGGAGATTTTATGAGTGAATTAGATTATGAAAAAATAGTGAGTCACAAATTGTTAAACTAAAATATATTAATGTTTTAGATTTTTATGCAGATATGACTCCTATGAGAGATGGTAGTTTTGTATTAGAAACAAAAGGTATTAAGTTACTAAAACAATATATGTTTAAAGATAATTATGGGCTTTTTGTGGCTAATAAGCCACTAATTGGTATCAAAGGAAAAGAAGTTTTTATATCTGAGCCTATTGGGGATAATTCTAAAAAAAGACAATTTATTGAAAAATGAATTAAGGAAGTAAAGTCTAAAAATAACCTAGAAGGTGAATTTAGTATTCAAGATTTTGAAAAAACCGTGAATAAAGGTGAAATTTTAGTTAAATGTATTTAATTTTATGTTGATATGATTTTACTCATCATAAATTACTTAATTCCTGTTGAATAGATGTAATTTTGAGCAAAAATAAATGGAGGAAAATGAATAATTTAGAAAAAGAATACGAAGATTTTTTTGATTTATATAAATTTATAGAAAAAAACAAAAATAACCAACAATCTGAAAAGTGATTACCCCTTTTAAATAAGAAAAATAGGGATTTTATTAATGCTGTTTTATATGTTGATTCAAACTATAATCTAGACCCTTTAGCTAAAGAGCCTGACAAAAAATTTATGTTTAAATTAAACTCGATCATAAGCGGCGAGAAAGAAGAGCTAGAAGGTTATGCTGGTTCATCATCACACTGATTTGAAAGGGTTATGAAAACTGATAAAAATTCCGAAGATGAATACAAAAAAGCAATCTTGGGATCTATAATTTCTATTGATAGAAGCAATTCAACTCATTTGGAAGCAATTAAAGGAACAAGGTTAGAAATTCTTAATAGAATAATTGAAATTGCGCCAAATAAAGAACAATTAGAAAAAGAATTAAAAAATGATGATCTAAACGAAAATCATATATTGTTTAAAATAACAGATGCAATAATTGATAATAATAATGAAAAAAACAGGTTTAACTTATCTTTTGCTTCTAAATTTTGCGCATATGCTTCGAAAATAATTCTAGGAGAAGTTAAATACCCTAAATATGACAGTGTAGTTTCTGATAATCTTTTTTATTTTTACAATAAATATGTGGACGAGAATTCTAATAAGAATAAAAATACTTATAAAATTAATCATGACATTAGAAAAATAGATGAATATATCAATAAATATCTTTTATATACGAATGATATAAAAAAGATAGTGGAAAAAGTAAAAATGAATAATGAATTTAGTGATTTTAATATTGAAGATTTAGATCACATTATTTGATACTTTTTAAAAGGCCAAAGATAAAAATGTCTTAAAGTTTAAGCTTTTTTGCTTAAAAATTACAAAAAAACACCCATAATTTGTATGAAAATACATTTATTATGAGTGTTTTTATTATTTACAATTTTTAATCCTAAAATACTTAAAAATCTTAAATTAACCGTTTTCAATTATTATTCAAACTTTATATTTAGTCTTTACTTGTTTCAAAGTACATTGCTGCTACAACAAGTTTCAACTTACTTACACTATTTAACTTTAATAGCTCAGCTGTTCTTTCTTCTTCAATTGATATAATGTTATTGTTGTGGATCTTATAAAATTGGTATCCGTTTAAAACTCCAACAAATTCATCTCCATATGCATTTTTTAATTCTCACATTTCGTTTAAATTATCTAATCTTACCAATCTCATTTATTTTTTCCTTTAATTACTTTAATAATATTATTTCTCTTTGTAAGCATCTGCTATTCATTTAAATACATCAGGGTCATTCTTGATTTCTTTAGACACATATTGTGAATGTCTTAAAAAATAAATATCTCGCATAGATTTTTTAACTATTTCTTTGTCTCCTTTTAATCTATCTGATGAGTTCATTATTTCAGAAGGTGATAATGAAACAGCAAGTAATACAACTTCTTTATCATCTTTTAATTTATCAGACAGGAATTGTAAAGAACCAGGTCTTTTACTGATTGCTAATAATGCTAATTCTTTATCGTTTTTCAGTCTATCTGAAGCATATCTTATTGAATATGGGTCTTTTTGTATTGCTTGTAAAACAAAATCTTTTTTATCTTTTAATCAACTTGATACATATTTTAAATTATCACCTTTTTTCTTAATAGCTATTGATGCAAAATAAAAATCATTTTTAAGTCGATCCGAAGCATATTTAAAGTTGTTTGGTAGTCTTTTAACTGCTAACTCCATTACTTGAGAATCATCCTTAAATTTATCAAATATATCAACCAATATGTTCGGATTTTTTTCTATGGCATCCATTACAAATTTTTTATTATTTTTAAAATCATAACTTAACATTCCAAATAAATATCCGTGATCTATTATTTTGTTTAAAACGATATTATAATGATCTTCATTATTAATATCAAAATCAAATAAATCAAAAAAACTTCACGCACCTAAAACTTGCTTAATAAATTTAGTGTCATTTAATATTTTCTTATCAACATGTTTTTTTAAAATAAGTGCAATAAAATCATTTTTTGAATCGTATCATATTTTTTTCAAAAATTTAATTATAAAATTAGGACTCTTTAAATGAGTATTTTCTAATAAATTTCATGCAGATTCAACTTTTTCATAATTCAATATAAATTCTTCTGTTGAAATTATTGAAACTATTGCATCTATTTCATTAGATTCTTTTTTTAGTTCTTCAATTTTTTGTTTTTTAATTATGTTATTTTTAATACAAATACTTGCTAATTCATCAAATATTTTTATCATTTTTTCTCCTTTTTTAATAATTAATAGTAACTAAAAAAAGAAAGAAAAAACTTCCTATAGTTATGATAGGAAGTTAATTATTTTTATGAAAATTAAACCTTCACCATCATACAAGCTTTAGCACTTTGCCTTTGTTAGGTAAGTTGCTGAAGGTTCATAGAGCTTGTCTCTCCCCTTCTCTTTATAGTTACTGTAGTATTATAAAAGATTTATCAATTAATCCAAACTAGAAAATTTAATTTTGATTTAACAAACATTATGGTTTTGGATTTTTATTTATTAACTGCTATATATTATTTTATTAATTAAAATAAAATGTAAAAAAGTTAAACAAGAATTACTAGGAATAAAACTAAAAGCAAAATAGTTAATATTATTGATGAAGTTACTCCTGCAATAATGACTCACATCATAATTTTTTTATTTTTAATTAAAATTTGTTCAGTTACTAATTTGACATATATATCTGTTTTATCTTGGTGCTTTTTACGGACCAGGCATAAAAAGGGGTGTATAGCTAAACACTATACTCTCTACAAAAATTATAACACAACCATAATTTTTTTATAACTGTAAAAATTTACAAAAATTAATCAAAAAAAGCAGTGTATACACTTTTAAGCTTTTTTTGATTAATCAAGTTTAATACAAAGTATTAAACTACGCGTGCGTGTACACGCACACTTTAAAGTGTCAAAAAACACCGCATGAATTTCTAACGAAAACGCTTTTTTTGATTTCTTTACCATATACTATGTATATGGTATTTTATTATTTTGTCCGTATGCATTTTTCACTACACTTTATAAAAACTGTATTGAAAATAGTATACACTTTTACATACACACAAAATCTTATATATATTACATAGTAATATATATAAAAAGTTCTAAAAATAGCATACTTTATTGTATGTATTTTGTATACACTAATAAAAATCAAAATTAAAATTCTTATTTTTTAGCCTGATAAAATTTTTACAATTAGTTCAACTAAATAAGCTAAATCTTTTAAAAATAGGGGTTTTTATAAAGTGATTTATGTAAGTTTCTGCTCTTCCGCCATTATAATTTTTTCTCAAAAAAGTATTAAAAATGTACTCTTCATTTTCAGAAAAAGTCTTTAAAAATCCTCTTAATTCTTTTATTTTATTAATAAAAATTTTGTGAATTTTTAGATAGTTTATTAAGCTTTTCAATACTCTTTTAAACTCTTGAAAATTCATTTTTTCCGAAAAATTATTCATTATTTTATATAAATTTTCAACTTGAAAATGCTTTGAAAATTCACTATTTTTCTTATTTTTTGTTTTATTAAAACCAAAAATATTAAATAAATTTCTTTTAAAATGATATAAATCATAATACCTTTTTACCCCTAATTTTTTTGAAATAGTACTAATAAATCTTGCTCCATCACCACTAATTATTACTTTATTTTTATCAAAATATTTACCAAAAAACTCCCTTATTTTATTTGTGATAAAATCTAAATTTTTATATTTTTCCTTAAAAACTAAACTATGTTTATTGTTATTTTTATCTACTAAAAAAATATTTCTTATACATCTTTTTACTTTTTTATGACCTAAATTTTCTTTAAAATAAGTATCATCAATATGAATTTCAATCCTGTTTTTTATGTCTAATTTATTAAAATTATTATTAAATTCATAAGATAAATTACCCATTTTTAAATGATAATCTAACACATATTTTGGTATCAATTTTTGATTATTTTTCTTCCTTCTAGTTCAAATTTGTTTATTAAATTGATTATAAATATCTTTGTAATAATACTTATTTTTACCGATTCTTTTTGTTTCTTCGTTATGATAATAAGTAAAACTTTTACCGGTACTTTTATCAATATATACTCCTAATTTATATTCAAAAACTTCACCATTTATTATTATTTTTCTCCTCTTTATTTTCTTTACTTTTCAGTTATTAAATTCACTTTTTTCTAATCTAATTTTTGATCTAAAAATATACTCTTCATCATTTCAATTTTTAATCATTTTTTGATTATCTATTTCAACTCAATTTTTAAATTTGCTCATATAAAAATTTTATAAAAAATAGCACTCTTTAGTGCTAAGTTCTACCTTGTAAAGGATTTCACTTTTTCTTGCTGATACTCCAAAATATCTTCATATCATTCTTCGAAAACTTTTTTAAATTTTTCTATTTTATTTACATTCTTAGAATTTCTAATAGATAAAATTTCATGAGCTAAATCTTCATCTTTCTTTTCTTTAAAAACCCATTTTTCTTTTAAAGCTGAATCTAATTTTTCTTTTGTGCTATAAATATTTTTAGCTTCTAATTCGTTTTTAGCTTCTGATTGAATCACTTCTATAAAGCTAATATTTAAATCATTTTTTATATTTTCATTAACTTTATTTACTATTTTTTCAATATCTTCTTGAGCAAAGCTATTTGATGATAAATATATAGTTTTATTTTTATTAAAATTATTAAAATCTTTCTCGCTAATTTTAAAAATTGAAGTTGTATCAATAAATTTTTGAACTTGATTATTATCTTTATTCATCGTAACTAAAATATGATTATCATTCAACTCTCATGCTTGACCCCAATAATCCAATTTATCACGCATTGATAAATAATATTTTTCATCATCTGAATCACATAAAATTAAAGCTTCATGTTCCATTTTTTCTTCAAACTCATTAAATATAATAGAATTTTCTTTCAATTCCTCTCTTAAGTAATATACATAATACTTAAATTCCTCCCTTACAGCATTTTTTATATTTTTAACTTCATCTTTAAAATCTTCATCAGTATTCCTATTTTGAATAACGTCATCTATAAATTCTTTATATTTTTTAGATTCTGATGGAGATAATGTCATTTTTTGAAAATCATAATCTAATAGTTTTTTTTCTGAATATATCATATAAGACTTAAATACTTTATCCTCATCTTTAAAAACTAAACTAACAGAAACTTTAGGAGGTTCTTGAGATAAATTTTCATATAATCCATTATAAATTTTTGTTATATCCGCGTGACTTAGATCATCACTGTCTAAATAAATTACATCATTTTTATTAAAGACTTTTTCAAAATCATCTTTACTGATTTTAAATATTTGTGTTAAATCTACATAGCTATCTTTGCTTGGTAAACCTTTTTTTCGTTTTGTAATTAATATTTCATCATTAATTGGTTTTTTTAATCTTCCTTTTTGATCATAAACACTTCTTGATTTTACATAGTATAAATTATCAAAATAATCACTAAAAACTATCACTGGATGATATTTTATTTCTTTTTCAAACCTATCAAAAATAATTGATTTTTCAGTTTTAATCATTTTTCTTTTTAAGTCATCTCTATCTCAAATCATATCACTCCTTAATTATAAATTTTATTTATAATTAAATTATAAAGTTTTTGTAGAATATTAAAAGAAATTAATTATGTTTTTTATGCAATTGCTTTATAATTTTAGTGTAACATCTTGCGTGCGTATTATGCGTACATGTATGTGTGCTCCGGCACACGCACACACAAAGATACTTGTGCGATCCTTTTATTGAAAATGGGATCTTTATGAAGAAAGGTTTTATATTTTATGGATTTTTTTGATTTTTGTTCTGGAATTGGTGCTGGTAGAATTGGGCTAGAAAATAATGGGTTAAATTGTGTTGGGCATGCTGAAATTGACAAAAAAGCTTCGAAGACATATGAAATTCTTTTTAACGATCAAAAAAATTATGGTGATATAATGAAAATTGATATCAACACCCTCCCTATTTTCGACTTTATGATTGCTGGTTTTCCTTGCCAAACTTTTTCGATTGCTGGTAAAAGAGAAGGATTTGAAGATGAAAGAGGAAAAATAATTTTTACATTAGTTGAAATATTGAGTAAAAGGAGAGTAAAATATTTTATACTTGAGAATGTAAAAGGATTGCTTAGCATCGATAAAGGCCAAACTTTTGAAACCATAAAGAAAATGTTATCTGACGCAGGATATAAAATTTATTATAAGGTATTAAATAGTATAAATTTTGGTGTTCCTCAATCTAGAGAAAGAGTATACATTGTTGGTTTTAGAAACGATTTAAATATTGATGATTTTGTTTTTCCAAAAGAAAATGATTATTTTTATGATATAGATAAATTTATTGATAAAAATAATAAAGAAGAGTTAGAAATTACAAATAAGACTTTTTTAAAATATTTATCAAACAAATATAATCAAAACAAAGATAACATTATAGATTTAATAAAAATGGAGAATTATATTTTGGATTATAGACAATCTGATTTACGTAAGTATCATAACTTTTTCCCTACACTTAGGAAAGGGAGACACGGGTTGCTTTATGTTAAAAATGGTAAGATAAAAAAATTAAATGGGTTTGAAGCATTAGCACTGCAGGGATTTCCTAAAGATAAAATAAAGATATTGAAAAATAACGATTGAGTAAAGAATAACGATTTACTTTCTCAAGCGGGTAATGCAATGACGGTTAATGTTATCGAAATGATAGCTAAAAAAATGTTAGAAAAAATCAAGGAGTAATATGGATAAAAAAATATTAGGATCTAAAATTGCTAAAAACGGTTTTAAAAATGAAGATCATATAGCAGAAAAATTCAATCTCTGAGAGCAAGATGAAGAAGCAAAAGAATGACTCATTATAATGGGATACGATTTAAATGCGATTGAATACGTCAAGGCAAAAGTATTGAAGGGGGGATTCAAAACAGATGTTAATGTTCGAATACAAATTAAATTAAAAGATGTATTTGATATCCAAAATATACAAGTAAAACTAGTAAGTCAAAAACAAGGATATAATCAAGTTGACAAAAGATGATTAAAAAAATACAAAGAAATGTGAAGTATGCCAGAGATTGTTTTTAATTATCTTCAATATTTTACTGGAGAAAAAGAACCTTATAAAAAATGGACAAGAAATGATCAAAGAATGTTTATTTCTGAATTTGAAGATGATAAAATAGAAAAAATAATCGATTGATTTGATAAAAATAAATTAATTATTATAACTGATATCATAAAAGGAAGGGGGGAATTTCATGCTGAATGAGTTTTGGTTGCCCAAAAACTAAATCAAAATAGTCGCTGAATTTTGAAAAATGTAAATGAAGTAATTGACTTTTACTTCAATAAAGGACTAGTGAAAATTTCAAAAGAAGGTTCAATTAATATAGGAAGGGTTACTATCCAAAGAAAAGGTGGTGACAACGGCAGAAAAACTGCTTCCCAGTTACAATTTAAATTAAACCCAGCTGAATTGTTTGAACTTGATGAATAAATTATTTATTAAAATGGTAGCATAGATAATTTTGTGTAAATTCTCTTTTGCTAACAAAAAATGTTAAAGACTAAAAAAACAAACACACTCTATAAATCAAGATCATAGAGTGTGTTTGTTTTTTAAATTGGTCTTGCAAGTTTTTCTTTAACTAATTGCCTTAAAGTTTTGTTTGTTTCTTTTTCCACTTGTTTAGTTATAAACATATCTGTTATTTTTTGCTCCATAAAAAAAACATAATTTTTTAAAAAATTATCAGCATGATCATTTGAGGAAATTGATTGAAAATCTTCAAAAGTTGATCAATTGGAAATAGTTTGTATAAACGATCAAATGATAGCAAAGTCATCAAAAAATGTATCCATAACATAGTGGAAAATTGAATCTTTATTTAATAAGAAATCACCCATTTCTTTTACCAGTTCAAAATGATCTTCATTTAAATCAAAAAATTCTTTTCTAATATTTTTTATTTTAGTTATTTCATTCTGATCATGTTTTAAATCTTGATTTATTAAAGAAAGTAATTTCCCAACGATACTAACAATATTATCTGAAATTTGAATACCAATAACTTGTTTCGAATCATTTTCTGGAAAAATATTTTTTATATTCGAATTTTTAAAAATATTTTTATTTATTCCATTATCTAAATATAAATCATATTCGTAAATCTCCCCTTTATAAGTTTTTTCAGTAATTCGCAAATCTAATGCTCAATCAAATAGTGATGAATTTAAATTAAATTCAATATCTTTCTGTTTAATTTGCGGTTTAAATGATTTAAGAGCATACTCCATTTGTTTAGTTAGTTGTGACAATGTTTCGTTCTGACCCATAGTTCTTGCGTTGCGTAAGTTTCTTTCAATAAAAGCATTTATGTCATATATTAATGCCTTTATGATTTCTTCCGCGTCTTTCGTCTTATCTACAAGAATTTTTCAAAACTCTTCTGAAGCATCATTGTTTATAAATTTGGTTACTGAATACTTAAACAAATATGCAGGCAAAATATCTTTCTCATCACAATAATAAATGAAATCACTAATTCTTTCCGATACTATAGATGATACCTTACTCACCATAAACAATATATTCTCAATTTTATTTTTATTAAGTAATTTAAATAACTTTATGTAAAAATTTAGATTTGAGTTTTTTAAAGAAGCTATACCATTACGAAAATTCTTGCCCTTTAGTATATTTTGCCCTTTTAGTTCACTTTTATTTTTAAGCTGGTGATTTTGTTTTAAAAAATCATCAACAATCTTTAAATATTCTTTCTCAATATTTTTTACTTTATCTTCTGGTATCATTAGAATGTTTCCTACGTAAGAAGTCATTCTGTCATCAGCGTATTTAATTTTGTTTTTATATGAAAAAGGAACGCTAATGTTAAGTCTTTCTTGAGTGCCTTTTTCATCCATATATAAATTAATTTTTTTCATAAATTCCTTTCTTAAATTTTTTAACCCTTTGTTTATTCATAAACTTAGGAAGTTTTACACCTAATTTTCAACCTCATTTTTTAGCTAAAATTTTAGCTACAAAAATTAATAAAATTAAAGATGCTACAATCCCTAAACCTAAAAAGCTATATCCCACTATTCTTTTTGTTTGTCTAGCTTTTTCTTCATCAGTCTTGTTTGTTACGGGTTTATTACTTTTATTATTTTCTATGTCTTTTTCGATTGTTTTCTCTATATCTTTTTCGTTAATTTTTAGATCATCATTAATATTAATTATTGTTTCTGGTTTTTTATCAATTGGTAATCCTGATTCATTAAACTCATTATTTTTTGCTTTTGAATAGTAATTAGCTATACCACCATAACCATAATTAAATGATTTTTCTTTGATTGGTAAAATTATAAAACTCTTATAAAAAACTACGTTTTCTAAAAGTTTATCATTTAAACTTTCTAAAATAGTTTCTTTATGTTTGTTTAACTTATTTATTTCTTCTATTTTAGTTGGCGTAAATGGTATTAATAAAGATTTCTCATTATCAATAAATTTATTATTTTCTATTCATTCTTTCGCTTCTTTTATTTTTAATTTGAGCGACTCACTTTTAAATTCTGTATTTTCAAAATCAATTAATAAATCTAATCAATAAATAAAGCTATTATTTCCAAATATTAAGTAATCTTGATATTCTCTTAAGTTAATTTCGTTCGCTGTTTCATTAATAAATTTAATTGATTTTTCTTTAACATCAAAAAGCCTATCTTCATTTAAAGATTTTTGTTTACTTAGTAATAAGCTTGTTAAATCATTTAAATTAACAATATCATTCTTTCCGACATTTCTGAATACAATCTCTTTGTTACCTAAAATATTGGCATTTTTACCAATTAAATTTAAATAAACGTCGCTATTATTGTTCTTTAATTTAGCTATTACAGTATCTAAATTACTTATTTCTATATCTTTATTTAAATGGATTTTTATCGAAGATTTAACATTATATTCTTTTAAATAATCTACTATTACTTTAATAATAGCTTCTTTTATTTTAGTTTCATAAACTCTGTCTACTAATTCTTCATCAACTCCGGCATCAATTTCAAGTTCTTTTCTAACTTCTTTTTTAGCCACATTGATAACGTTATTAAAATTAAGTCCATTAAATATGTCTTTAATATCTATTGGTGGGTAAATAATTTGATTTGCGTGATTATCATACTCAAATCTTGAACTAGAATTTCTATATTTTCCTATCCCTCTAATATTAATATTTTTTGTTAAATAGTCTTCTTGACCTTCTTGCTCAATTTCGACCATTCCGGCCTCTTCTATAAATAATTCAGTACTTCTTGAACTTGTAAATTCTTCTATATAATAATCTTTATCATAAATAAGAGGTTTCATTTTATTTGAATTAGTATATTTATCAATTTCTTTAATAACAAAGGATTTCACTTTTTCTATAATTAAATCTTTTTGTTCTTTAACTAAACCATTTAATGATAGCTTTTTTCAATTACTTGTATTTCCAAAAATATTATGGCTCAAAGCTTCATTATAATCTTTTATAGCATATAAATTACTATTAATAAATTCTAAATAATATTTCCTAATATCATTGTCCAATGACAACTATTTAGGTCCATATATAAATCCCAGCGAAAGTGAACTAATTTAATTAAAATATGGTATAAATTATTTATGAGAATCAAACATAACATAGATAAGTACAAAAACTTAACGAACTACGAACTAAAAAAACAGTATTTTTTGGAAAAGTCACTTGCGAGATATTAACAAAATAATTGCGTTTTAATTTTAACATAAATTTTACATAAAAAATGTATGCGAAAACAGAAAACACGGCAGTGTTTTCTCGTTGGTTTTGCTTACTTTTGCCAAAAGTAAGGCCCCTTTGATTGCAATCAAAGGCGGGGGATTAAAAAAATTTTAGGTTATCTTATATTGCCGGACAACTTGCCGATAGTTATTTATTTTATCCATCATATAATCAATTTCTTGCTGAGAGTATTTATCTAGACTTTTTCCTTTGGGAATGTAATACCTAATTAAGCGGTGCATATTTTCTATTGAACCTTTTTGTCATGAACTATATGGTTGGCATTTAAATAATCTTTCAGTTGGAATTACCTGGTGTAATAAGACATTTTCACTACCATTATCAACAGTTAAAGTTTTAATGTCTAAGTTATGTTTCTTGATTAGTTTGATAAGAGTTTGTTTGATAGCTTTGGAGTTGCGTTTTGAGAGCATAGCATAAGACATTCTGGTTTGCCGTTCAATTATGGTCACAATACAATAGGTATCATTGATTTTACCAATAACGGTGTCTAATTCAAAATGGCCGTGTTCAGAGCGATCATTAATATAAGATGGACGTTTCGAAATTTCTGTTGCATATTTTAATGTTTTAGGTTTGGTTTGCTTTTGCTTCCTTATGCCATATTTTCCTTCAGATTTTTTAACAATATGGTCAAAATCAAGGAAATAAGGGTATTTTTTAATTATTTTATAAATTGTACTAGGCGAAGGAGCAAATTCATCAGGGGATAATTTTTTAAAAGAATTCACAAGATAGGTAACTGATTTCTTAACTTCTTTTTGCTGCAAATTCTTTTTGTTTCTATTTTTATTGTATGTATTAAGCTCACTATACCAATACTTTCTGTAGGCCTTTCATTTCTCTTTAATTGCATCACTTACAAAAAAGAGTCGCGAAAATGAATAACCTAATAAATGTTCGTATAGCTTGGTAAAATTAAGGGTTTTAACCCGCATTACTCTTTTTGAACACTTAGCACAAACATAGCGATTTTGTTTATCTAAACTAAGTGGTCTGCGATTTGTAATAATTTGGATTTTACTTTTTATACTTCGAATGTCTCTATCAAAAATCTTGGCTACTTCTTGGATTGAGAAGCCTTCAGAAAGTTCTTGTAAAATATTATAAAGTTGCTCTAGATCGATTTGGTTTGTTCGTAATTTTCGATGCGACTCAAGAGCTCCTTGCATTTTCAAAATAGTATTATGATTCTCTTCGATTTTAAAGTGTTGATATTTATTTTCTTTTCGATATTTGTCAAAAACACAAATATATTTTTCTAAATTTTTCATATAATTTTAAGGTCTCCTTTATTTTTTGAAAAATTATCAATACAACTATTTTATTACAAGGCAGACAAAAACAATGTCACATGCAAAAAACTTGCATGTGACATTTCCAATTAATATTTTTTTATATCTTTTTACAGTTGATACACTGAGCTTTGTAATTAAACTAAGTTGAGATAAAGATTTTTCAATATTAGCAGCAATTAATATGAGAGATTGCTGTTTTTTTAGTTCGTAGTTCGTTAAGTTTTTGTACTTATCTATGTTATGTTTGATTCTCATAAATAATTTATACCATATTTTAATTAAATTAGTTCATTTTCGGAGGGATTTACATATGGGCCTAAATAGTTGTCATTGGACAAAATTTATGAAATAAGAAAATATTTCCACTTTATATTTTAAAAAATGTTATAATTTTAATGATTTAATTTATCGGAGGTTAACTTTTTTATGTTTAGTTTTAAAAAAATAAAAAAATCACTATTTTTAGTAATATTTTTTGGAAAAGTCACTTGCGAGATATTAACAAAATAATTGCGTTTTAATTTTAACATAAATTTTACATAAAAAATGTATGCGAAAACAGAAAACACGGCAGTGTTTTCTCGTTGGTTTTGCTTACTTTTGCCAAAAGTAAGGCCCCTTTGATTGCAATCAAAGGCGGGGGATTAAAAAAATTTTAGGTTATCTTATATTGCCGGACAACTTGCCGATAGTTATTTATTTTATCCATCATATAATCAATTTCTTGCTGAGAGTATTTATCTAGACTTTTTCCTTTGGGAATGTAATACCTAATTAAGCGGTGCATATTTTCTATTGAACCTTTTTGTCATGAACTATATGGTTGGCATTTAAATAATCTTTCAGTTGGAATTACCTGGTGTAATAAGACATTTTCACTACCATTATCAACAGTTAAAGTTTTAATGTCTAAGTTATGTTTCTTGATTAGTTTGATAAGAGTTTGTTTGATAGCTTTGGAGTTGCGTTTTGAGAGCATAGCATAAGACATTCTGGTTTGCCGTTCAATTATGGTCACAATACAATAGGTATCATTGATTTTACCAATAACGGTGTCTAATTCAAAATGGCCGTGTTCAGAGCGATCATTAATATAAGATGGACGTTTCGAAATTTCTGTTGCATATTTTAATGTTTTAGGTTTGGTTTGCTTTTGCTTCCTTATGCCATATTTTCCTTCAGATTTTTTAACAATATGGTCAAAATCAAGGAAATAAGGGTATTTTTTAATTATTTTATAAATTGTACTAGGCGAAGGAGCAAATTCATCAGGGGATAATTTTTTAAAAGAATTCACAAGATAGGTAACTGATTTCTTAACTTCTTTTTGCTGCAAATTCTTTTTGTTTCTATTTTTATTGTATGTATTAAGCTCACTATACCAATACTTTCTGTAGGCCTTTCATTTCTCTTTAATTGCATCACTTACAAAAAAGAGTCGCGAAAATGAATAACCTAATAAATGTTCGTATAGCTTGGTAAAATTAAGGGTTTTAACCCGCATTACTCTTTTTGAACACTTAGCACAAACATAGCGATTTTGTTTATCTAAACTAAGTGGTCTGCGATTTGTAATAATTTGGATTTTACTTTTTATACTTCGAATGTCTCTATCAAAAATCTTGGCTACTTCTTGGATTGAGAAGCCTTCAGAAAGTTCTTGTAAAATATTATAAAGTTGCTCTAGATCGATTTGGTTTGTTCGTAATTTTCGATGCGACTCAAGAGCTCCTTGCATTTTCAAAATAGTATTATGATTCTCTTCGATTTTAAAGTGTTGATATTTATTTTCTTTTCGATATTTGTCAAAAACACAAATATATTTTTCTAAATTTTTCATATAATTTTAAGGTCTCCTTTATTTTTTGAAAAATTATCAATACAACTATTTTATTACAAGGCAGACAAAAACAATGTCACATGCAAAAAACTTGCATGTGACATTTCCAATTAATACTATTTTTAGTAAGTATTTTAGGCGTTTCCTTGCCTACCATATCGCTATCTACTGCTGTTGACAGTAATAAAAAATATACAAAAAACGAAATCACAAAAAAATTTTTTGAACCATATTACAAAAGATTAGGGATTAATATTGATTTATACGATAAGGATCGCGAACAAAACGAATATGATAAAGTAGGTGTTATTGAGGTAGATAATTTTAAAGAAAAATTATTTTTTTCTAAAAAAGATCTTGAATTTAATAATTTATCTAAGTTTAAAGAATATAGTATGCATGGATTTGCTGTTTCTTCATTAGTCGGAACAGATATGGGTATAAATAAAAACGCACGCATATACTTTGACACAATAGACACGAAAGATATGGTAGGTGCAGTCAAAAATATGAACGAACAGTTTAATGTAAAACTTTTCAACATTAGCGCAGGTTATCATGATCTTCCTCATGTGATGAGAAATTATTTTAAAGATTTTATAATGGATGAATATTTATCGCTAAATAAAAATAATTCAAATGAAAACAGATCAAATAAAAATGAAAATAATAAATTAAAAGTAGAAATAGAATATTTAAATAAAATTTCATTTTCTTTATTCTACTATATTTATAATCAAAGTAGTAAATTACAAAAAAACCTTTCCGAAAACACTTATAAATATTATAAAAAATTGGATGAATATGCAACAAAAAACGACTTAAAAATAATTTTAAGTGCTGGCAACAACAATGAAATCATAGATTCTTCATGAAAAAATATTTTTATCAATGCATTAAAAAATGGTTATATTAATGATTTATCATTTAAATCATTGCTCTTTTGGGCTACTACTACATTAAAAAAAATGGTAATAAATGGTAATATAAATTTTGAAAGCGAAGACGATTCTTATGTTAATAAAATAAAAAATATAATCTTATTAATAAAAATATTAGAAAATATACTAGAGCCATTAGATGGTTTATTAGATAAAGAGAGCTTTTTCGATGATGAGAAAAGAATTAGAGAAATAATCGATGGTTCAATTAAGTTTCAATCTTTTAAATCATTTCCAAATTTGATAACTGTAGGAGCTGTAGATTCTCTTAATTTAGCAACTAATTTTACATCTTATTCATATTTGGATAGCGATAATTTGCCCTTAGTTTCGGCATATGGAGAAGACGGGGATGATCAATCAGAAAAACATTTAATTTATAAAATCGAAAAAGAAAAAAAGAATTTGTTTAATCAGCCTGCTTATTATTCTCTTAGCGAAGCCGAAAAAAAAGAATTATTAAAAAATAAAATTATTGAATGAGAAAAATTATTTTCGGAAGAAACAAGAAAAAAATTATATGAAATATATTCATCATTAACTAATGCATCAATCGAAGAAAAAAATATTATTAAATATTTAGCTAATTTTAATGGGACAAGCATGGCGGCGCCTTTAGTCACTGGAGTTATTTCTTTGTTGCAATCAAATTTAAAAAGAAATTTAAGTTTAAATGAAGTTAAGGTGCTACTAGCATCATCATCTACATACTCAAAAGAAAAAGCTACTAAATCAGCTTACTCAGAAAATCATACGAATACAACAGAAGAGATATGGAGAAAAAATAATTCCAAAAATAAAACCGGATTCGGTATACCTAAATACTTTAAAATGAAAAAAATAATGGATAAAAAATTGTTAAAAGTAATTTCGGAAGAATCATTTAAAAAATGAGTTTCAAAAAGTTCTATAGATTCTGATGAGATTATCATTAAAAATAATTTTAGTCACTTAACCGACACATTAAGTTTAACTGTTAAAAAAGATTTTAGAGAAGTTATAAAAAACTATAAAGAAGGAAATATAAAAGAAATAGCGAATTTAATTGAAAAACATGATAAAAGAATCGACAGCAAATTAGAAAAATTAAAAAAAGATCTTGAAATTAAAGAAAATGAATATATTAAAAGAAATAATGTTAATGAATTTAAAAGAAAATTATTTTCAGAAGGTTTATCTAAAGAAGAATCTGAAATACTATATGAGTTTAAGAAAAAAAGTAAAAATTATTTTGATGTTTATTCTCATTTAATACTTGAAAGAATAAACACTGAAGATCAATCAACATATAATTCAGTAAGAATGAAAGTCAGTGAATCAAAAGATTCCAGCGTAGAAAGAAACAATTTTGGTGAATATTCTAATCTGACCTCAACTAAATATCATCACGAAATTTTATTAAATGATTTTAAGGAATTTGAAAATATCATTAGGGAAGAATTAGCTTATATTGAAAATTATAGTGAGATAATAAAAAATAAAAATGATAAAATTAGAAATAAAAAGATAAAAGAATTTGAAGAGAAATATAATTTATATAGAGATGAATTAATGAAATATTATAAGGAATATATAAAAAAATATTGAGAATTTCATTATTATTTAAGTATTAATGGAGGGTAATATGAAAAAAAAGATATGTTTTCTTATTAGCTTGTTAGCCATAATGCCGCTATCTAGTTGTAATGTTAAAGAAAACGATGTAGTAAAGGTAAATAAAAGCGAAACATCACACAATGAAATGGATGATGAATTTAAAATAGATGAAAGATGATTTAATTTATTAAATAATTTATATAGCCATAATTTTGATAATAATGGTAAGTTAAAACTTTTAACCAATGATCAATCATGAGTTATTCTAAAAATGTTGAAAAATAAAAAGTATAATTATAAATATAAAAAATTGATCGAAGAATATTTAAATAAAATTTCTATTGACAATAATCTTGAGGAAAATGCTTCATTTAATTTAAATTATCTTTTATATTTAAAAGAAACCTTAGAATACAATTGAGAAAATACTGATGTTGATAAATTAATTTATAATGAAGAAAAAAACAAGAAAGAAATTAATGACTTAAAAAAAATAGACATTAATATAATTACTGAATTAATAAAAAATGATAAAAATTCAAAATTTAGTAAATTAGCATATGCTTTTGCAAGCACTTTTTTTGGTGTTTTGAATAATAACATAGATTTTACAAAAAAATTTTCATACTATGATCACTTATTTCGTAAAAAGTATAAATTTAATTTTAATGATTTTGAACACCACACAATAGGTAGTTATTTTAAGCGTTTAATCACACCTTATGTTAGTGATATAAATCAAAAAAAGAAATATTGATGAAGCCATTTTGATGATGAATTAAGAAAATTATTTTTATATCCACCATATGATGATGAAAAAGTAAGAAAACAAATAAATAAGAAATATAACGAGGGTAAGTTTTTATCTATAAAAAATATAATTGGTGAATACACAAACGGTAAAAATATAAAAATCAACTTTCAATCAAATAGAAATTTACTTGATAAAAAAGAAAATATTAAGTTAATAACAAAGGAATATAAAAAAGGGAATTATTTATTTCGTTTTATTACACTTAAAGAATATGCTCCATTGTATTCTTATGATGAATTTAAAAGCATATATAAAGAAGATGGAAAAAAACGTTTTTCTAATAAAAACTTTTCAGGGAATTTCTATTTTTCATTAGATACAAATAAACTATTTTCGAAAAACAATTCTGAATTAAAAGAAATATACATATTAAAGACTGATAATATTTTTATAAATGAAGATTTTAATTCCTTTGATGCTGAAAATTTTGAAAATATTTTAAACAATTATTACAATCATATAAACAAAGAACCAGATAATTTAGTTTTATCTATAGATGAATTTATGCCAATATTCAAAACTGGTAAAGAATATTTGGAATTATTTAAAAAAATTCAAAAGGATTATGATATGCCTATTTCTAGTGAATTTGTAACGCTGTAGAATATGTAGAATAACTACTTTTTTGCACTACTTTTTTAATTTTTTGCCCAGACTGTTGGGGTTAATCATTTTTTTATTTTTTGATTTATATTATGGATTCCTTTGTCGCAAAAAAGATAACGAAAAAACAAACCAAAAAAATTTTTTTCTTCTTTGGCAACTAAATTGGAAAATTTATATATTTTTTGATGTTTTTACTGTCTAAAAAATTAAGATATGATTATGTATATTATTAAATTAACTATAAAATTTCAAAATGAAACAAAAAGATTTTAACCCCCCCTTGATTGCAATCAAGGGGGACTTACTTTTGAAAAAGTAAGCAAAACTTCCAGAAAACACGTGGCCGTGTTTTCTATTTTATTATTTTCTTTTTTATTAAAAAATATTAAAATTAATATGCATCAATTTTTATTTCATCATTGATGCTTCTGTGTAATGTTCGAAGTATCTCTAAATACTCAGCCATAATCTTATTGGCTTCAAGGTTATTTCCTTGTGCATTCACAGAGACACTATTAAACTTTGAGATGTATAATTCAAGAGTTTTAAAAAATGAGTTTGTTTTCTTATGGATAAATGCTAGTTTTCCAACGGCAGGGATAGAATAATCTAAACCTTTCTCAAGAGCTCACATTTCTGTAAAGCTTAGATATTTTCCATTAGGTTCTTTGGCAAAGTATTTTTTTCCATTATATTTAAAATACAAATTATCATCAGAAGAATGTACTAACACAACATCAGAATTATAAGGAAATATAATCCTTTTGTCATGCATATCGAAAGCTGCAAGGTTCTTACCTTGGTATCTAACAACACCATTTAAAACTTTTCTATTAATCTCTAAATCAACGGCTCAATTGCCGTTTTTCTTTCCTTCTTTTTGAAAGACATTATGTTTAGAAATTATTTTTTTATTCCTCGTGTTGTAATAATTTTGAAATACTTCGTTATTTTGCTTTAAATCATTAATATCTTTATATCCGTTTTCATGAATTAATAATGGGTATTGATCTAATGATGTTCTAAAAGATCTCTCAACGTGTGGTTTATGTTTGGGATTAGATGAACTGAGTACTTCTATTCCTTTTTTATTTAAATCTTTTTATTAATTGGAAATGTCACATGCAAGTTTTTTTGCATGTGACATTGTTTTTGTCTGCCTTGTAATAAAATAGTTGTATTAATAAATTTTAAAAAAATGAAAGGAGACCTTAAAATTATATGAAAAATTTAGAAAAATATATTTGTGTTTTTGACAAATATCGAAAAGAAAATAAATATCAACATTTTAAAATTGAAGAGAATTACAACACTATCTTGAAAATGCAAGGAGCTCTTGAGTCGCATCGAAAATTACGATCAGATCAAATCGATCTAGAACAACTTTTTAATATTTTACAAGAACTTTCTGAAGGCTTCTCAATCCAAGAAGTAGCTAAGATTTCTAACAGAGACATTCGAAGTATAAAAAGTAAAATCCAAATTATTACAAATCGCAAACCACTTAGTTTAGATAAACACAATCGCTATGTTTGTGCTAAGTGTTCAAAAAGAGTAATGCGGGTTAAAACCCTTAATTTTACTAAACTATACGAACATTTATTAGGTTATTCATTTTCGCGACTCTTTTTTGTAAGTGATGCAATTAAAGAGAAATGAAAGGCCTACAGAAAATATTGGTATAGTGAGCTTAATACATACAATAAAAATAGAAATAAAAAGAATTTGCAGCAAAAAGAAGTTAAGAAATCAGTTACCTATCTTGTGAATTCTTTTAAAAAATTATCCCCTGATGAATTTGCTCCTTCACCTAGTACAATTTATAAAATAATCAAAAAATACCCTTATTTCCTTGAATTTGACCACATTGTTAAAAAATCTGAAGGCAAATATGGCATAAGGAAGAAAAAACAAACCAAACCTAAAACATTAAAATATGCTACAGAAATTTCAAAACGTCCAGCTTATATTAATGATCGCTCTGAACACGGCCATTTTGAATTAGACACCGTTATTGGTAAAATCAATGATACATATTGTATTGTGACCATAATTGAACGGCAAACCAGAATGTCTTATGCTATGCTCTCAAAACGCAACTCCAAAGCTACAAAACAAACTCTTCTCAAACTAATCAAGAAACATAACTTAGACATTAAAACTTTAACAGTTGATAATGGTAGTGAAAATGTCTTATTGCACCAGGTTATTCCAACTGAAAGACTATTTAAATGCCAACCATATAGTTCATGACAAAAAGGTTCAATAGAAAATATGCACCGCTTAATTAGGTATTACATTCCCAAAGGAAAAAGCTTAGATAAATACTCTCAGCAAGAAATTGATTATATGATGGAAAAAATAAATAACTATCGACAAGTTGTACGGCAATATAAGATAACCTAAAATTTTTTTTAATCCCGCGCCTTTGATTGCAATCAAAGGGGCCTTACTTTTGGCAAAAGTAAGCAAAACCGACGAGAAAACACTGCCGTGTTTTCTGTTTTCGCATACATTTTTTTATCTAAAAATTATGTTAAAATTAAAAGACAATTATTTTGTTAACATCTCGCAAGTGACTTTTCCAAAAAACAAGATATAAAAAAATAATAAAAAGTAATCAAGAAATTGTCATCAGTCATAAAAATAAAAATCAACAAAGAAGTTGCAAAGTTACAGATTCAGAAATTGAATTAGTGTTTAAAGATTATTTAAAAACATGTGAAATTATTCTAAATAGCATTCTAACAAATAACCAACTTTCGTTTAAAAGTTATTATTATTCAGAATATGGTTCTTTTATAAGGCAAAAAATTTCTTACAAAACTTTGGTAAGAAGATTCAACCAATTAGGATTATTTAATATACATACAACCAAAAGAGGAAGAAAAATAGCAAAATTATCAAAGAAGAAAACTTCACAAGAGACAACATTGCTATTAAAAAAATATTATAAACAAATTAAACAAAATGAAAAACAAAGACAAGTTTTGGGTCTAAAGAAAAATTTAGAATTTGGTGAAATTGTTGAAATCGATGCTCAGCTTGAACCATATTTAAAAAATAATAAACCATTCTATCTTTATCATGCAATTGATGTTGCCACTGGAACATTATTAGCAGCATGATTTGAAGAACAAGAAACAACATTAGGATATCAAAGACTGTTAGAAATAGTATTTAAGAAATATGGATTTCCAAAGAAAATTTATACTGATAAAAGAAGAACTTTTTGGGGAAACGAAAACACACAAACAATTTTTGAAAAAGATTTAAATAAAAAAGGAATAGAAGTACTCAGTTCATCTAATCCCAAACATAAACCACACGTTGAGAGATCTTTTAGAACATCATTAGATCAATACCCATTATTAATTCATGAAAACGGATATAAAGATATTAATGATTTAAAGCAAAATAACGAAGTATTTCAAAATTATTACAACACGAGGAATAAAAAAATAATTTCTAAACATAATGTCTTTCAAAAAGAAGGAAAGAAAAACGGCAATTGAGCCGTTGATTTAGAGATTAATAGAAAAGTTTTAAATGGTGTTGTTAGATACCAAGGTAAAAACCTTGCAGCTTTCGATATGCATGACAAAAGGATTATATTTCCTTATAATTCTGATGTTGTGTTAGTACATTCTTCTGATGATAATTTGTATTTTAAATATAATGGAAAAAAATACTTTGCCAAAGAACCTAATGGAAAATATCTAAGCTTTACAGAAATGTGAGCTCTTGAGAAAGGTTTAGATTATTCTATCCCTGCCGTTGGAAAACTAGCATTTATCCATAAGAAAACAAACTCATTTTTTAAAACTCTTGAATTATACATCTCAAAGTTTAATAGTGTCTCTGTGAATGCACAAGGAAATAACCTTGAAGCCAATAAGATTATGGCTGAGTATTTAGAGATACTTCGAACATTACACAGAAGCATCAATGATGAAATAAAAATTGATGCATATTAATTTTAATATTTTTTAATAAAAAAGAAAATAATAAAATAGAAAACACGGCCACGTGTTTTCTGGAAGTTTTGCTTACTTTTTCAAAAGTAAGGCCCCCTTGATTGTAATCAAGGGCGGGGCGGGGCGGGGTTTAAAATCTTTTTGTTTCATTTTGAAATTTTATAGTTAATTTAATAATATACATAATTATATCTTAATTTTTTAGACAGTAAAAACATCAAAAAATATATAAATTTTCCAATTTAGTTGCCAAAGAAGAAAAAAATTTTTTTGGTTTGTTTTTTCGTTATCTTTTTTTGCGACAAAGGGATCCATAATATAAATCAAAAAATAAAAAAATGATTAACCCCAACAGTCTGGGCAAAAAATTAAAAAAGTAGTGCAAAAAAGTAGTTATTCTACAAAAATTTAAAAATTTTTTTGAGAACAGCTATTTTTTCCCTGTCTATTTATCTTTTCGTGCTTTTAAGTATGAATTATTATATCAATTGTACAGGGTTTTATAATAAGCAAGGTTATCATTGGTGGTTCTTGTATCTTTTAGTATTTCAAATTTTAACTCTTTTGATTTAGGCAATACAAAAACCCCAAAGCTATGACTTAGTGGCACCACATCTTGCCTGCGGCGGTTTTGGTCATTAACTATAATATTTAGAGTTATTTTATCATGTTCATAGAAAGGGACAAGATAATCAATAGTTGAATTATGCTGAGTGATATTACCGTAATTTGCAAAAATATAAATATTATTATCTTCCAAAAGATTATAAACATCTTTATTATCCAAATAAATGGATTCAAATAATTCCTTGATTTGAATATCATCATTAAAGTCATCATGATTATGCAATTCTTTAAATCGATTTATAATTAAGGAATTAAATAATTCTTTTGAAGATATCTCAATAAATCTTTCCTTTATTTTAGGAATATTTTCATCAAAATATACTGTGTTAAAACCTCCGGTTTGATTTTGGCTATAAGTTTGTTTTATCCTTTCGTTATTATCCAACCATATTGGCGGGATAAAAGAAGCTAACTTAACCAGATTTTTATATTTAGGAATAATAAGATTATATATTTTACTAATTTCTTTTGAAATTTTTAACCTTTGTTCCACATCTATATCATTAAAAGAATTTGGATTAACTAACTCGTCATTATTCACAGTGCAGGCAAAAGCTGTAAAAGGGATTAATATCGTGCTAAGACCAACTAATGCTTTCTTAATCATGGATTCCTTTTACCAAATGAGTTACAGCACATTTTTTACTGCTGGAGTAGCAAAAAATGTTGCTAATCCCATTGAACTGACTGAGTTTAAAAAGAAAAATTTTAATTTCTTTGCCATAAATATCTCCTTTTTTATTAATTGATTGATGTTAAATATTATTATTGGGATTATTATACTATAGAAAATATTAATAATGTTTGAAAAATATCTTCCTTTTATCTAAACACATCATAATTATATCAAAGAAAAATATCAATATAAGCCCGAAACTTTTAGAAAATATATTTTTCCTTATCTGTTATAATAATAGAATGGAAATATACATACACAACACGAATTATAATTTAAAAAAAATAACATTAATACACGGATTTTTTAAAGCATTATGTTTAACTTTATTAATTTTAATTATATTAATATTGAATAAAACATACATTCCTTTTAATATCCATTTATCAACTAATCAATTAAATCAAAATATTATCTTCTGGGGGTTATTAATCCCTTTATATCTTGGTGTTTTAGCTGCAAGAATTTATTATTTTAAAATTGAATGGCAAATGTGACAGCATATTAAAGATAAAATTAAATATGAAGGTAATGGAGTATTTAATTTTACTTTCTTAAAATTATCCTTATTCATTCCGTTATTAGATATATACCGTTACTTCTTTTTATTTGCATTATTTAAAGAAGGAGACTATTATATATGTAATTGAAAAGAAGGTTCAAAACGTAATAATTTAAAATTTTCAGTTTATGATATTGCCCTTGGTGCAATTTTAATGTCTTTATTCTTTATTATTACTGCTTTAAAGAATTTTACTCCACTAAAAATTATTTCTTTATCGACTGAATATATCTTTTATATTATATTCACCATTTTCTTTGGTAAATATAAAGGGGCTTTTTTCTCTTTTTTGGCTGACTTTTTTAGTTTACTACTTTCAGGGCAAATTGCTTTATATCATGAAGCTTATGCAATTGTGCCAATTGCTGTTTCGTTTTTAATTGGCTTTATCTTAGATATCTTTAAGAAAAATAAAAAACAAGTTTTTATTTTTATGGAAATCTTTATGCTTTTATCTTTTGTATTATTAATTTATACATTCTTAGTAAATGTCAATGATCCAAAAGGTTTAAGAATTTCATCTACTTTTGGAATTAGTAGGTTAAGTGTTGGAGTTTTTGGCACTTTACTGGCATTAACTTTAGGAATGTTTGCATTATTTAATTTATCAGTATATTGATATTTTAAAGCAAAAACCCCAGGTAAAAAACAAACCTACTTATACTTATCTTTAACAATCTTTTTAGTTATCTTTACAATTGTATTAGCAAGGTGAATCTGAGGCCCAATTGCCTTTATTCAATACGCTAATAGATATTTAGGAAGAAGTTATAACTTACAAAATCGTTATGTAATTGTTATGACCCCGATTGTTCTTAGATCAGTAATTGCCTTGCCAATTTATATTTTAGTTTTAAATATTATTATTCCAGTATTGTTTAAACTAAAGAAGACCATAGTTAGAAGTGATTACAAAATCACATATTAATTTATATATTTTAAGTTTTGTTGTATAATATATAAGATTTTTCAAACTAAAAGAAAAAGGGAGGTCTTATATGGCTAATATTAAATCTAAAATGAAAAGCATCGTTAAGATGGAACAAGCTCGTGTAAAAAATGCAGCTATGAAATCTAGAGTTAAAACAGCAATTCGTAAAGCTCGAGAAGCTGTTTTAGCTAACGACGAAAAAGCAGCTTTATTAGTAGCAAATGCACACCACGTAATTGCTAAAGCTGTTGCTAAAGGAGTTTTTCATGCTAATAAAGGCGCAAGAAAACACTCACGTTTAGATCAATTTGTTAACAAAACAAAAAAAGCGAACAATGCTTACTAAAATATTTTATTAAATGCAGCTTATTGCTGCATTTTTTATATTAATTAACTAATGCTTATAAGAAAAAAACAATGTCTTAATAATCAAGACATTGTTTAATATTTATCTACTAGTCTTCTTTGACTTCTTTTAAGAATCAAGGCATATCATATACATCGGGGCTATTTAAATGAGCCTTAAAAATTTGTGAAGCTGCAGATTTGTAATTTTGTAATGATAATGGGTGTTCATTATCTGGGTTAATACCTAGGAGGTTATATTCTCTAAGATCATAGCTATAAAATATACTATACTCATTTTTTCCAATTCCATATGTATGACTTGAAGCAGCAGTCATTAGACCAAAATAACTATGCTTTCCATCTTTTTCTACATATACTGGTGAACCAGAAGAACCAGGACCACCATAAATATGTGAATAGTAATCTCTTCAACCGGTTTGGTATGAATTATCTTGAATATTTTTAGGTCTACGAGTAATTGAACCTGAAAGCTTCGTATGAGGGAAACCGAGTGTTGCTGCTTCCCAAATCATTGGAACTGATACTATTCTAAATTTAGAAGGAACATCCATGCTAACATTAGGCATTTTCATTATTCTTTCAATTTTTGATACTATATCCATTTTTCCAGAATTTCTAGCATTTTTTAAGTGTTGATTTAAATTAATTGATAATAAGATCATATCATGAGGTTCACGTGTTTTTTTACCATCTTTTGATTCTTGAGAGTGAGCTAACCACAATGCTTTAATAGGGATGTCGCCAGCAATGTAATGAGTGGAAGTATACTGCTTATTTCTTTCCAAAGTAGTATCAATAAGCTGGTAAGCTAAAAAGTAATATTTAGCCACATAATCTTTTAAGAAACTATCACCAATAACATCATTAAAGTTTTTTGCGGCTTGGGTCTCTACGTGCATGTTAGTTATGTAGTAGAAAGTAGCATCGTTAGGATTATCATTTGTTTTGGCCAAAAAACCACCTGTACCTGAAGGGGGAGCAGAGTATTGGAATGCACGAAGGTATGCATTATCAACAACATCTCAATCCCTTCATTCTTCAAGGCGCATAAATTCAGCATCTAATTTATATCCATTATGTAATTCATATGGAACATTTTGATTAGGTTGATAAACGTCTCGATTTGCTAAATATTTTGCATCTGAAAAAATAGTAATAGGCTGATTAAATTGATTATAATCCATGTTATTATAATCAAATCTGTTTTGGTTTACCTTAAAGTCTTCTTTTTCTTCATCATTAGTATATTTTACACTGATGCTTGCAGCAGCAGGTAAAATAATAAATGCTCTTTCTTTTTCAAACTCAGTTTTGAAATGATCTTGAACTTCTGGTTCATCAATAATAATTTTATATGAATTATCTTCCATGAAGATTTTGAATTCAATACCAGTATTTTCATTTCATGTTAAACTTACAATATATTTAAAACTTTCTTGTTCTGAAGCTGTTGCACTGTAAACATACTTTTGTGACTTAGATGCAATTAACTGATCAAAGTCAACATTTATATCAATACCATTACTTAAATCTCTAAGGCGATTATTTTTATTAGTATCATTAATTAAAACATTAGCAAGGAGTTTGAATTTAATTGATCGATTTCTAGCATTTGGTTTTAATAAAGTTTGTTCTAAATATTTACGTTTTAAAGTCCATGAAGCTATGTTGGTTCTTTGATTTAAATTTCAAAGCAATTCATCTCACATAGGCTCAATTACTCTTTCGCGAGTAATTGAGGTTGGAGAATCTTGGATAGTTTTTAAATTGTTGTTAGTTCATGCAAAACTTTGATATATGTTATTTGTTTGACTTGGTGCAAAGCCTTGGATTTTGTATCATGTATTACCTTGAATTCATTTATTGCTTTTATCTTGGACCTTAAAGCTGATGTATGCTTGGTCACCAGAAATACGTCTAATAGCATTTATTTTAAATAATGTAACTGGTAATGAATAATTTAAATAATTAATCTGCTTTTGTGAATCTGATTTTAATTTAATAATATTATTTAAATTTTCTAAATCAGCTGCCCACTGGTCCGCAGTTTTAGTTTTTAATGTTTCATAGTTAATTTCTAAATCACTTATTTTAATATTATTTACCATGATTTCTGGATAATGGTGTTGTTGATAATCATTAACTAAGTTAATTAAAGTATATTCTTTACCATTAGTATATCTTATGCTTTGGTTTTTCTTATTAATTCAACCTAGTTTAAATGTCATACCACGTTTACCAGTACGTTTAACATCATAATAAACAGCAAAGTACTCATCTGTTAAAGGTTTTATATCAGTTGAGTTAACTGAAATATTTTTATCATAATATTTTTTATCTAACGGAACATATGCTTTACTATCATGGTTTTCACCTTTATTGTCTGTACCATTACCAAAAACCATTAAATATTCCATATTAACAAATGCTTTTTGATCAATCATATCTTGCACATTAAGCATTCTAAAATCTGGAGTTGGATTAGTTGATGAGGTTAATCTTGGCGTAAAGTTTGATTCATTAACCGAGTTGATGATACTAATAATATTTTGCGCTGGAACTGTTGAGTTTTTAAAATCATCGGCAGTAAATACCTCACCTTTAGGTTTTAAATCAAAGAAGTTAAGTAATTTGAAATTACTAATTGAAACTGTTTTATTGTTGGTAGAAGCTGGTTTTTCAACTTCAACACCATCTTTTTTATATCATAAAACTAATTTTGCATTACCATCTCAATCATTAATATCTCTAACTTCTTTTATAAATAATTCATATTTACCAAATTTAGGCAAAATATATGATTCATTAAAGGCTTTAATTGCATCAGAAGCAAGGTAAACTTCATGAGAATTTTTACTCTTATGATTAATCTTTAAGGAATTAAAGAAATCAGAAGTATTACCATTAATTATTTTTAAGATTTTAGCTTCGTGAAGTTTATCAACGTATTCTTGATAATCACCTTCGTTATTTCAAAATTCTACTGGTTTATTAGTTGCTATTTTAGCTTCTTTAATTACTTGGTTATTAAACAATACTTTTAAAGTTACATATAGTTTATTATCTCTAAATTCAAAATCATCTGAAAAATCATAACGGAAGAATTTTGAAATAAATTTAGATTTAGCTTTAAAGAATTTTAATTTCTTATCTTTTTCATAAGATAAGAAATCTTGTGATTTTAGTTCTTTTAAACCTTCATAATCTACATCAAAGTTTGTATCTAAGTCATTAATATTAATATCATTTACAAATTGTGTTACATCTTTTGCATATACTTTATTAAATTTGTATTTATAACTAATTTCAGGTTTTGATTTTAAAAACACTGTAACTTCAACTAGTAAATTATTCCAGTTAGTTTTATCCAATTCTAAATTAGTTATTTGATAATCAACATATTCATTGTCGTGGACATCAAAGAATAACTTAGTATTTTCAAAGTTGTATGATGCAGAATATGAGTATTTCTCTAAATCATATTTAGCACCTATTTCATTAAATTCAAATTTAAGTTTTCCATCTGTTTCTGCTTTGAAGTAATCTAAAAGAGTTTTTGAATCTGTTTCAGTATTATTCTTAAGATTTGTTTCTTGTGTCTCAAATGTTTTTAATAATTCTTCAAACGTACTAATATTGTTAGACATTGAAACTAGAGAAACTTTCTCTAGTTTAGATTCCTTATCAAAAAGTTTTAAATATTTACCTTTTTCTTTGTAATATTCTAAAACTTGTTTTTGTGATTTTTGATATTCACTAGTAATATAATTTTCAATTGAATTTAACTTATTATTAAGGTTGGTTCATGATTCAAGGAACTTAGTAAACTCAGTTTCAAAGGTAGTAAGTGCATTTTGTCCATAAGCATTTATTAAATCAGTTAAATCTTGTTTATTTTGATTATTTAAATCTGTTTCATTAACTTTACTAATTAATCTTTGTTTTGTATTTACCACAACATTTGTTTCTAAATAGTTAAGTTTTTCTTGTAGTTCGTAAATACCTGCAAGTGAATATATTTGTTTAATGCTATTTCTTAGTTCTTCTTTAGTTGTAGTATCAATATCAGAACTTTCAACTAAAGCAGTGAAATCTTGCTTTTTACTATTAACATACTCAGAAGCTAAATTGTTCTCAATAATATAGTTTGTAATTGAAACAAAGTGACTATCAAAACCTTGATTAAAGGTTGTTAATTTATCAAAAGATAAGTTAGTATTAACATACTCTTTTGCTTGGTTAATTTTAGTTTGTAATTCTTGATTTGAATTTAGAGTAGCAAACTCAATTACATTTTCTAACTTAGTTAAATTTTTATCAATAGTTTTAACTAATTCTAGTGGATTATTAATTGATTGTTTTAGGTTAAATAGCTTAGAAGTATTATTTTTTAATAAATCACTAACTTTTGAATTACTTAATTTAATTTTTTTAGCTTCTAAAAGAAAATCATCAAGTTCTTTATTTTTAGATAAAATGGCTTCGTTATATGAGGAAAGTTCTTGTTTAGTTGTTTTAATTTGAGTTAAAAACTCAGGAGTAAGTTTATCAAAGTTATTATTTGTAGTATTGATAAATTTATCATATTCATCTAGTTTGGTTTTAATTTTTTCAAAATTGTCTGGTTTGTAATCAATAGTTGAGTATAAACTTTCGATTTTGGTGTTTAAAATTGATAAATATTCAGTTACAAAATCAATTAATAAATTTGCTTTTGCTTCATCAAAATCATTATTTTGATAATTTGTTACAGTTTGTTTCAAAACATCTACAGAACTACTATTAACAGAATTTAGAAAGTTATTAACCTTGGTAATGTTAGCATTATCAATAGGTTTTGGTGTTGGTTTTTCATCATTTGTACAAGATAATGCAACAAATGGAACGACAGTTAGTGATGATAAAGCCAATGAGAATTTTTTAATTTTTTGCATAAAACTCCAGTATTTTTATTTAATTTATTATTAGTAAATTTTTTTGTAATTGTAATATCTTTAAAGTTATAAGTAAAAATTTATGGTAAATTTTTACTTATTAGAAGTAAGATATCTTATTTCTCTTAAATTAACAAAATTGTTTAAATGTGTTTTATTAAAATTCAATTATTAATTTTCTATAGTTTCTTTTAAGAATCAAGGCATATCATAGACATCAGGGCTGTGTAGGTGAGCTTTAAATATTTGAGAAGCTGCTGATCTATAGTTATGTAGCGAAAGAGGGTGTTCGTGATCTGTGTTAAGACCAAGCAAATTATATTCACGAATGTCATAACTATAGAATAAAGAGAATTCATTGCCACCCATATATCCACCTGATCCAGCTGTAAGAATCCCAAAGTAATTGTGTTTTCCATCTTTTTCAACATATACAGGACTACCTGAAGATCCACCACCTGAGTAAATATGTGAGTAGTAATTTCTTCAACCTGTCGCAAACGAATTATCTAAAACTCATTTTGGTCTTCTGGTAATTGACCCAGTGATTTTATCTTTTGGGAAACCTAATGTTGCTGCTTCTCAAATCATTGGAACTGATACTATTCTAAATTTAGATGGTACATCTAAACCGATATTTGGCATGCTCATTAGTTTTTCTGTTTTTCAAACTAAATCCATAAGACCACGATTGCGAGCATCTTTTAATTTATCATTTAAGTCGATTGATAATAAGATCATATCATGTGGCCCGCGAGTTTTGCTACCATCTCTAGAAACAGCGCTGTGTGCTAGTCATATTCCTTTAACTGTTACATTGCCATATCTGTGAGTAGCAGTTTTATTTCTGTTTCGTTCTAGATTATTACCATTTAATTGGAAAGCCAAATTATAATTTCTACCTGTATTATCCTTTAGGAACGAATCATCAACAACATGGCTTCAATTAGTAGCAACGCCAGTTTCAACGTGCATGTTTGTTATGTAATAGAAAGTAGCATCATTTGGATCATTATTAGTTTTCGCTAAGAAACCACCAGTACCAATTCCACCTCCTGCGGCATCCTGGGTTGCTCTTAAATAAGCATTTTCCACAACGTCTCAGTTTCTTCATTCTTCAAGGCGCATATGTTCGGCATCCATTTTGTATCCTTCATGTAATTTGAAGGATACATTTTGGTTTGGTTGATATACATTACGGTTAGCTAAATATTCGCCATCAGAGTAAATTGTAATAGGTTGGTTGAATTGGTTGTATTCCATATGATTATAATCAAAACGGTTTTGATATATTCCAAAATCTTCTAATTCTTCATCATTTGTATATTGAATGCTTGCACTTACGGCAGCAGGTAATATTAAAAATGCCCGGTTTTTTTCAAATGTTTCTTTGAAATTAATTTGTGTGTCTGGTTCATCAATAATTATTTTATATGAGTTGTCCTCCATATAGATTTTAAACTCAATACCCGTAGTTTCATTTCAGGTTAGACTTACTATATATTTAAAAGTCTTGTCTGTATTGGTTTTAGCTTCTTTAATATATTTAAGTGTTTTAGAAGCAATTAAATTATCCAAATCTATATTTAAAGCTATAGTATTATCGTTATTTCTAATGCGCTGAGTTTTTTGGTTATCATTAATTAAAGAATTAGCATGTATATTAAATTTAATATTTCTATTTCTAGCATTTGGTTTTAATAATGTTTGTTCAAGATATTTTCGTTTAAAAGTTCATGATGCAATATTAGTACGAGTATTGATGTCTCATAATAAATCATCTCACATTGGTTCAATTACTCGATCACGGGTAATTGAACTTAGCGAATCTTGAATTGTTCTTAAATTTGAATTTCTTCATGTAAAACTTTCGTATAAATTATTTGTTTGACTTAAAGCAAATCCTTTTATTTTGTATCACGTATTACCTTGAATTCATTTATTGCTTTTATCTTGAACCTTAAAGCTGATGTATGCTTGGTCACCAGAAATACGTTTTATAGAATTTATTTTAAATATTGAAGCTGGTAAAGAGAAGTTTTTGTATTGAATTTCATTATTTTCATTAACTTTCAATTTGATTACTTGTTCAAGGCCATTTAAATCTCTTGCTCATTCATCTGCTGTTTTAGTTTTTAAGGTTTCATAATTAATATCTAAATCACTTAATTTAATATTGTTAACCATGATTTCTGGGTAGTGGTGTTGTTGGTAGTCATTTACTAAGTTTATTAAGTTATATTCTTGCTCGTTGGTGTATCTAATTGATTGATCAGTTTTCTTAATTCATCCAAGTTTAAATGACATACCACGCTTACCAACACGTTTTACATCATATCAAACTGGGAAATAATCTCCTCGTAATGTGCTTATATTTGTTGCATTAACTTCTATATCTTTATCATAATATTTGTTATCTAATGGAACATATGCTTTATCATCGTGATTTACGCCTTTATTATCTGTACCTGTATTATTAATCAACATTAAATATTCCATGTGTACAAATGCTTTTTGGTCAATTAAATCTTGAACATTGATAAGTCTAAAATCAGGTTCTACTTTAGTTGATGAAGTGAGCCTTGGAGTAAAGTTTGATTCATTAACTGAGTTAATTAAATTAATAATATTTTGATCTGGGGCTGTTGCATCTTTAAAGTCTTCTGCAGTAAAGATTTCACCTTTAGGATTTAAGTCAAAGAAGTTAAGTAATTTGAAATTTCCGACTCTAATTGTTTTATTATAAACTTGAGCAGGGTTTTTAATTGGAATCTCAATTCCATCTTTTTTATATCATAAAACTAAGTTTGCACTACCATCTCAATCATTAATGTTTTTAACTTCCTTAATAAACAATTCATATTTACCAAATTTAGGCATGATATATGAATCATTGAATGCTTTGATTGCATCAGAAGCAAGATAGATTTCATGAGTGGTTTTGGTTTCAGGTTTGAATTGCAATGAATTGAAAAATGTTGCAGCATCTCCATTAATTATTTTTAATATTTTTGCTTCATGAATTTGATCAAGATAGTCTTGATAATTTCCTTCATTATTTCAAAATTCTACTGGTTTAATAGTAGGTATTTTACCTTCTTTTATTATTTGGTTATTGAAAAAGACTTTTATTGTTGCATATAATCTATTATTTTTATATTCAAAATCATCACTGAATTCATAATTAAAGAATTTAGCAATTTTTGTCCCCTTGTGTTTAAAATATTTTAATTTTTCGGAATGAGGCAATGCTAAAAAATCAGTTGCTTTCATTTCTTTTAAATCATCATAAGCAACTTCAAAATTCTGGTCTAAAGTATCAACCTGAATTAAATTTACATACTCAGATACATTTTTATCAAATGTTTTTGAGAAATTATAAGAGTAATTTATTTCTGGGTTAGATTTTAAAGTTACTTTAACGGTTACTAACAAGTTATTTCAGTTTTTTTTGTCTAATTCTAGATTTGTGATTTGGTAATCTACATAATCATTATCATGTACATCAAAGAACAACTTAGTATTTTCAAAGGTATATGATGCAGAATATGAATATTTTTCTAGGTCATATTTTAAACCAAGTTCATTATATTCAAATTTTAATTTCTCACCAGCATCCTCTTTAAAGTAATCTAATAATGTTTTTGAATCTTGTTCTTTATTTTCTAGTAATTTGCGTTCTTGTTCTTCTAAAGCTTTTAAGTGTGCCTTAAAAGTTTCAATATTATTTTCCATTGAAACTAAAGAAATTTTTTCTAACAAGTCCTTATTAAACAATTTAATATACTTACTTTTTTCTTTGTAATATTCTAATACTTGTTTTTGAGAACCTGTATACTCATTATTTATATATTTTTCAATGCTTGTTAATCTACTATTAATTTGCTCTAAAAGTTGCGTGAATATATCAAATTGTTCTTTAAAACTAGTTAAAGAAGTTAGTGAATAACTATTAAGAAGATCTTTTAAATCGTCTATATTATCTTTGGTTAATTTAGAATTTTCAATTTGAGTAACCAATGATTTTCTTAGATCCACTAATTCATTTGTTTCTATATGATTTAGCTTTTCTTGTAATTCATAGATTCCAGTAATGTTGTAAACATTCTTAATTTCATTACTTAATTGCTCTTTGATTTGACTATTAAGATTAGCATTTTCTACTAAAACTGTTAATTCTTGTTTAAGATTTTTAACATTATCTGAAGTCATGTTATTTTGGACAATATAATTTGTAAGAGATTTAAATTTATTTTCTAATTCGTTATTATATGAATTTATGTTATTAACTGATAAATTTTCATTTATATATGACTTTGTTTCGTTGATTTTGTTTGTTAATCCTGTGTTATTTAGTTCTGTTGCAAAATTAAAGAAATCATAAAGCTTTTTAATATTATCATCTATTTTTTTAATTAAATCAAAAGGATTTTGAATTTGTGTTCTAATCTTAAATAATTTATATATTTCAGTATTTATGAAATCTTTTAAATTATTATTGGATATTTTTATATTTATTGCTTCTTTGACAAATTCATCTAGTTCTTTATTTTTAGTGCTTACTTCTGAATTATATGCTTGAATATCGCTACTTGTTTGCTTAATTTGAGCAAGTAATTCTGGTGTAAATTGGTCAAAGTTATTATTTGTTGTATTAATAACTTTATCATATTCTTGAAGTTTTGCTTGAATTGCAGTTAGATTTTCTGGATTAAATTCAATTGTTGAATAAACACTTTCTATTTTTGTGTTAAGTATATTAAAATATTCAGTAACAAAGTTGATTAAAAGATCAGCTTTAGAAGCTGAAAAATCATTACTAGGGTAGTTTATTAAACTTTCTTTAAGTGTATCTACATTTGCATTATTAATAGATGCAAGGAAATTCTGGACTTTTTGAATATTAGGATTGGTGATATCTCGCACATCTTCCCCTGGTTTTTTGGGAACGTTTGGATTAGTTTCATTTGAACATCCAACTGCTATTGCTGGTAATAAAGAAAGTGCAGCAGATGCTAGTGATATTTTTTTAAATTTCTTCATAATGGCTCCTTTTTTAGTCAAAAGTATGATATATAAAATGTGATAATTTTGTATATATTATTATACTTGAAAATTGATCAAAAATAACCTAATATTTCTATAATATTTTGGCATTTTATTTAGTATAATTTATATACATTTTATAGTTAGATTCAATAATTTAAAATTAGGAGGAAAAATGGCTAAAATTATAAAAAAAATTATTTTAAGTAGCACAGTTTTGGTAGGTCTTTCACCTGCTTTAATTTCATGTTCAAAGGAGCCAAAACCTGAAATTAATAACCCAAAACCAGGCGAATACAAAGAAAACACGGATTTTACAAATAAATTACAAGTAACTAAAAAAGAGAACCCACAATTTGAGTTGCAATCAACTGAGACTATTTCATTATACAATGTACCAATTTCACCGGTAATTAAGGTTTGAACCGGTGAAATAATTTCAAAAAACTCACTACCATCAGAAGTAAGAATAGTTGACCAAAATAACAATGCTGTATTTAGAAAAGTTAATTGACAACTAGAACAAGAAATAACAGTTTACAATGATATGAAAATTGAAGGTACTGTTTTACATGATGGTAAAAATATGCAAGTTAATGCTATTGTTTTACAACAACGTAAATCTTTAGCAAATGACAGTAATTATGTAATTCGTGAAGATGGTCTAAAAGTCGATCAAGACAAGAGCACTAAAGACGGGGATGCAAATGTAAACACGGCAAAACAAAATTTACTAAAACTAATTGATCGTTCAGGTCAATTTGGGGCTAGTGGTTCAAGATGAGACAATTGGAAAACATTTGGACAAGAACAAGATAATAACTTAGTTTTTCACTGAGACAAGCTTACTAAACTTTCAAGAGTTGAAATTTCATTTTGAATCGCGGCAAACAAAGAAGGATCTGCAGGGAAGTTACCTAAGAATATTTACATATGGCATTCAAATGATGGTATAAATTGAACAAAAGTTAGAAATCAAGATAGGACATCTGATGTAGATTTTGGACCAATGGAACGAAATAACAATAGTGGTTGGTCAAATGCTGCATTACCTAAAAATATTCATTTTGATGAAGTTGAAACACAATGGCTTCGTATTACTTGAGATCCTTCTCAAAATGATAAAGGCCAAAACTATATTTTGGGTATCACAAACATTTTCTTTAAAGGCGCTAAATCTGAAGAGTCTCTTATCTTTAATCAGTCTAAAAACATTTATAAACTAAAATATCAAGACAAAGAAGTTGATCAACCAGAAAAAGATACTGTGCTGGAGGTTAATGATTTTTCTGGTGATATAGCAGTTTCTACTAACGGTGCGTCATATGATATTCATTTAGTTAAAGAAGAAACAAATCTAAAAAAATATCTTGTTGTTGTTTATAATGATCTAGGAGATTATTCAACTTATAATTTAACACTTGAACAAAAGGGGAAATAATATGAATGTTAAAAAACAACTTAAAAAATCATTTTTATTAAGTCCCGCTTTTGTTATACCATTTACTATTTCTAATAACACAGAAGTAAACCATAGTGATATACAACAATCTTTTAAACAAAACGAGTTAATTAAATACCTTCCAGTTAAAGAATTTGTTTATAAAACAGAATATTTTACTGTTCTTAATGATATTAATATTGTTTCTAGTGAATTAGATCAAAATCCTTTTTTATTAGACTTTAAAGACTTTTTGGAAAAACAAGGGTTTAATGTTTCGATTTCTAACCGCTTAGATAAACAAGTTACTAATATTGTCTTAAATCTTAGCTCAAATAATGATTTATTTGCAGGCTATGATATAAATAATGAATTCAATGATTTATATAATGATGAATACTTTATTGAAGCGGAGAAAAATCACTTTTTTGTACAAACTAAAGGTCAAAAGGCGACTGCTTATGCCTTGAATGACCTAAAAAGTATTTTTCTTAATTTAGATAACAAATCATTTAAAAGTTTTAAACTACATAATTATTTTGATATTACTAACCGTATTGTTTATGATGCTAATAATTTTAGTTTAGAAGATTTAGAAGATAATTTAAAAAATGCTGCAAGTAACAAATTCAATAAATATGTTTATTTAAATCCTGACGAGACTAATTGACGTGAAGACTATACTAGTACTGAGTTAAATAAAATTAAAACCAAGGTTGAATTAGCAAACAAATATAATCTTGATTTTATTTATGCGCTTGATATTTTAAGAAACCAACCAATAACGGATGGTGAATATTATGAATTCGATTTTAATATTTTAAAAACTAAAATACAACAACTTACTGATTTAGGTGTTAGTGGTTTTGCCGTTGTTGTTAAAAATACTGCCGGAGTAAACTATACTTTATTAACTCGGATTATTAATGAACTTAGTGAATTTTTAGAACCAATACAAAAAGATTTGTATTACTTTACAAGTATAGCAGCAAATAGCATTAATACATCATTTGCAACACTTAAGGATCATGTTACCTTAGTTAATTATGGTGCTACTAAATACGGTGATTTTGATAATGAATTTATTGAGAGATATTATGTAAATAATAATAAAAAAAGCGGGATGGTTTTAAATTGAGCAAGTGGTTATAATGAAGGTTTATTAAATTTTGATGTTCTGAATAATTTAAACATTACAAATAACTCATTAGCACAATCAAGTTCTTATACAGTAGCACTAGGTAAATCAACTGGATTAAACAAACTATATTTAAACCAGTTTGCAAGTTTATGATACTTAAACAGTGATAATAAAGAGCAATTTAAACTTAATGCAATTAAAAATGCCTTTACTTCTTCTAATGTAGTTCTTATAAATGCTTTTAATAATGTTTCAAAACATATTATTAATACTAAAATAAATAATAGTACAAAATCAGTGGACTGATCCGAAAGTTCTGATGTTGCGAATTTATTTGATGCCTTAAGTTCTAAATATAATGATAAAAGTTTTAGTAATTTAGAAATTAATGACTTTAAATATTATTTTGAAGTACTAAAACAAGATATAGGCTTGCTTTTAAATAACAAGAATTCATTAATTGTAGACCTTAAACCTTGATTAGAAAAACTTTTATTAATTTCACAACTTAATTTAAAAATAGCTGAGATTTTAGAATATTTTAAGGATAATTTAACCTCAAGAACACAATACTCTATAAATGAAGCAATTAATTTATATAAAAAAATAGATACTTTCAAGGTCAATGAAGCGCCCATTAATGGAGCAAGTAAATTGCTCTTACCAAAAACAATTGAATTATTAACAAAAGTATATGGAAAACCACTTCAAAATATTTCTATGCAAACTACACCTACTGTTGTTTCTAATAGTGGAAGTGGCGGAACATGATTTACAGATGGTCAATTCACCCAAGCTGACACAGGTAATTTAAGCACAACAGGTGGCAGATGGCAAAATATTTTTGACACAGACCCAAATTCTGAATGAGTTATTAAACCCGGAACAGATCCTAACTTCCCAGTAGATTGATTTTTTACTGTAAAATATCCATCAAGGAGAAATATTACAACAGTATTAATTGAACAAGCCGTTAACCATCCAAATACAAGATTTACAGACTTTTCTTTAGAATATTATGATTATTCAACAAGTTCATGAAAAGCATTTAGTTCACACCATTTAGGCAATGCAGCTCGTTATGTTGTAGGTGGTTGAGCACCTAATACCGATAAAATTAGAGTTCGTAACCATAAAGTTGCTGATCCAAGTTGGAGAATTGGTACTATTTTGGCGGCAGGAGAAAATTCAGTTTTTAATGATTTAGGTTTAACTGCTCATACTGTTAATTTAGATTTATCTACTGAACTTGAGGGTAATAATTTAGAAAATATTGTTGATAATAATAGTTCAACATATGCTCGTTTAACACATAAAGGCGGAGGAAATATACGTGCTAATGATTCATTAGATATATTATTTCCAATTTATAAAGAATATGCAAGATTGAGATTAGTTCAAGAACCTGGTTTATTATTAAAAAACTTTAAAATACAAAAGATTGTAAATGGTGAATATACTGATTTGGGAACTGAATTTAGTTCTGATAATGAAGTGATTAATATAAACATTCCTCAAAGCACAGGAAAACTTAATGGAATAAGGATTATAGCCACCCAAAATAGTGATAGTGAATGGGGTATAAAATCCGCATATTTATTTGATAAAATTGCTTCCGATATTAATTACACATATACTTCAAACCAAGTGAATCAAGATAATTTTATTGCTGAATTTGAAGCGGGAAAATTTACCTTAAACAACAAAAGTCAAACTACTTCTCGTATAACATTACAACCAAATGAAATAGTGGGCTTAGATTTCAAAAAGTCATTAATGATAACTAAAGTTAATTCAAAAATTAGCAACGAAAACATCAAATATTTCTACTCACATGATGGTTATCGCTGAATTGAGGTTGCAGATATTAATAATTTAGATAACAATTTGCAAGCGAAATATTTTGGGTTTAAGAATTCTTCGGAACAACCAACTGAGTTTACCTTTAGCAATTTGGAAGTTGTTACAGAAGATTCGCAATCTATAGGTAAAGTAGATTCATCGACAGTACCAATGAAAAATAAAGCAAACGAAAAATTTGAGTTTGACAATGATTTTGATAAGGGAAATGTTTTTGTTAATCCTAAAAATGGTCAATATATTATTTATGATCTTGGGAAAGAAATAGATATTGAATCCCTAAGAATTTATGCTTCTAATAAAACAGAGCATTACCCAAGAAATTTATCAATACAATTATCAAATGATAAATTAGAATGGCGCCCAGCTTTTGCAATTAATGACAAAAATTCAACCACAAATACACAGGTTTTAGGTGATACAATATTTGGATTATTTGATGAAAAACACCCTGATTATAGATATTGAGGTAATGATAAATTAAATATTAAATCAGCTCGATTTATTAGACTAAATATTCTTGCTAATTATCCGGCAAACAAGGATTTAGAAATTAGCGAAATTGTGATAAACAATCAAAAATACAACAATGTAAGAACAGATGTTTATGAATTTACTGGTTCAGAAGTCTTAGATATTGATAAAAATAAGAAAGTTGAAAATTTAACCCAATTATTCACAGATAAAAACGATGTTAAGAAAGTTGCTCTTAATGTAAATAATGCAAACTTCACAAATAAGAATTTAGTAATTTTCACTGACAATCCAGTTGCCAATGCCTTTGTTAAATTAGAAGTAATTAATAAAACATCAGGGCAAATCAGTGAAATAATTCTTGGCGAATTAATTTTAAATTTAATGAATTTTACATTACCTAATGATGCTGATTTAAGTATTCAGAAAGTTATTTTTACTTGGCAAGGTGAAAATCCACTTGTACAAAGCATTTATTTAACAGATTCGACTAATACTCAAAAATCAACTGATGAATTAAATCAACTGATGGCAAATATCCCTGGTTCATTTGAGAGTTGAAGCGATGAAAACAAAACTCAGTTCAATACATTAAGGGCCAACATTGTCAGTTCACTTAAGTATGAATATCTTAGTCAAGAAACAATTGTGGAATTCAAAAACGAGCTTTCATATTTATTAAACAAATATTCTGCTTCAGCACTTGATACATCTGAGTTGTCTTATCTAACATCACAAGTTTATTCAAATAAGAATTCAATATATACTGAAGATTCTTATAATATTTATTTACATGCTTTAGAAAATGCACGTATTTTATTAGCTAATAAAACAAATCTAAATGAAGTGAATTATAACCAAGCTATTCAAGATATAACTAAGGCTCGCCTTTCTCTAGCTCATTCATTTAATACTAAAGCAACATTTTTTACTTTAATTAATAAATATAATGATCTAGATCGCAGAAATTATACGAATGAAACATTAGCTCCACTCGATGAATTAGTTTCAATTAATGCTCACTTAGTTACTGCAAATAACATAGATAATCTGGATTTAGATACACTTTCTTTAGTTAATAGTAATTTATTTGATGCTTTTAATAAACTAAAATATAATGAAGTTATTCAATCATATAAAACTTTAGAAGAACTGATCAAACAAGCCAAAAAACTTGAAGATTCTTACAAGGAAGGATGAAATGATCCGCTCAAAGAACTAAGAAAGCAAATTGAATCTTCCGAAACAGATTTAGTAAATTCAGGGCTCAGCACATCTAACAATGCAAATGTTAAAAATTCAGTAACTTTATTAGAAAAAGCTATTGATGATTTTAAACTACTTGTTTCATCAAAACGTGAAAAATTGAAAAAGCATCTTGACGATCCATATATTAATATGTCTCACTTCTTTATTAAAAGTACTGCTGATGCATATGCAAGTCAATACTCTAAAGCAAAACTTGTTTACGAAAATGAAAAAGCTGGTGAGTTAGAAGTTGAGAATGCTACTGTGGCAATGAATAATGCTCGTTTAAATCTAGAGGTAAGCAAAGATTACTTTAATTATCTTATGAATTCAGTGGAAAATAAAGATGTTAAAAGTGCTTTTGAAGAAAAAATGGCCGAAATTTCTAGTAAACCAGAAGTATTGCAATTCTTGCAATTAGTTAGCAATTATATAACACCAAGTTTCTACCGTCCTTTGGAGGCTGGGAAGTCTGCATTTATAAAACAACTAGCTAAGTATAAAAACCAAGACTTAGTAAAAGAATTAAGTTACAATATTAACCGAACATATACTTATGAATCATTTGAGCAAGCTAAAAATGAAGCACTTGAAAAACTTGATAATAGCGAAAAAACTGCTTTTAATAAAACAATAATAACCCCTATTAACCGTAAAATTACTTTAGGATTTGTATCCGCCATGTTTGCAACATTAACATCTGGATTCTTTGCTCTATACTGATTTAAAATACGTAAAAAGAAACAATAAATAAAACTGGAGAGATAATCTCTCCAGTTTTTTAGATTAATAATTATAATAATTCAATTCCTTGTTTTTTAAGTTCATTACGGTAGTTTTCAGGTCAAAAACTAGCTTGAACTTCACCGATATGTTTTTTTTCTAATAAAAACATACTCACACGGCTTTGACCAATACCGCCACCAATAGTTAAAGGTAGTGTATTTTCAATAATTGCTTTGTGATATGGTGAGAGGTTTTTAACTTCTTCTTGTGTTTTATTGCTTTGGCTTACAATAGAATTTTGATCAACTCTAATGCCCATTGATGAAATTTCAATAGCTTTATCATGTACTTTAGAATAAACAAGTAAATCACCATTTAAGTTTCAATCATCATAGTCAAAAGCTCTAAGAGAATGAATTAAACCTGATTTAAGTTTATGACCAATTTTAGATATAAAAACAGCACCTTTTTCACGAACAATAGCATCTTCTCTTTCTTCCAAGGTCATAGCAGGATATAAGTCTTCTAATTCCTGTGAACTAATGAAAAAAACTTCTTTTGGTAAATTATTTTCAAGAACCGAAAATTCTTTAACTAAGTTTTCCTTTGTCTGGTATAAGGCAGAATATATTTTTTTTACTACATTATGTAAGAAGTCAATATTGCGATCACTTTTATTTATAATAACTTCTCAATCCCATTGATCAACATAATATGAATGAGTAAAATCAAGGTCTTCTTCCCGGCGCACTGCATTCATATCAGTATATATACCTTCGCCTGGTAAATAATTATATTGTTTTAAAGCATGCCTTTTTCATTTAGCGAGTGAATGAACGATTTCTAAATGAATATTTGGTTGTTCCTTAGGCGAGAAAGACACAGGAGCTTCACCGTTTAAACCATCATTTAATCCCGATTCTTTTAATAAGAATAGTGGAGCAGTTGCCCGTGTCAAATTCAACTTTTCCCGGATCAAAGCTTGGAAATTCTTTTTCAAAGATTGAATTGCTTTTTGTGTTTCTTTAATGTTTAATTTTGATTTATACATGGAGATATTATAGCAAATAATGCATCACACTAATTAAAAATAGTTATGTTTATAACATAACTATTTAAGTGTTTTATTAACCATTTGCATGAAATCTTGGTTTGAGGAATCTTCCATTGTTTGAAAAACTTTAAGCAATTCCTTAGTTTGTGAACGTGATAATTCAGGTTGCACTACTTTTAAGATTAATTTAAGGTCTCCCACACGGTATTTGCTTTGTACACCCTTACCACTAACTTTAATAACTTGTCCTGATTCATAAGATTTTTTAAGAGAAATGGTTACTTCGCCATATGGAGTTGGCACTTTAACATTATTTTCAAGCATGATATCAATAATTGAAACTGGGAATTCTAAATATAGATCATTGCCACGACGTTCAAAATATTTATGTTTATCAACGGAAATATAAATATATAAATCTCCAGCAGGGCCTCCATTAGTTCCTGCTTCACCGTATCCTTGGAGTTTTAATACAGCTCCATCTTCAGTTCCTGGAGCAATTGGAATTTTAACATTTTTATTAGTTTTTATATATTTATTACCTTTACAGTTACTACATTTTTTAGTAATTGTTTTACCTTCTCCTTGGCAAGTATTACATACAATTTGTTGTGTAGTAATTCCGAAAAATCCACGACTTTGTTTTGTTGTATAACCAGCTCCTTTACATGTTTGACATGTATGAATGTCGTTTTTTGATTCAGCGCCTGATCCATTGCAATGTAAACAAAGGCTATATTTAGGAATATTTTTTTGAATTTCAATTCCATTTATTGCTTCCATAAATGATATTTTTTGAACACTTTTAATATCTGCACCTCGTTCAGCATAGCTGGCACGTCTAGATGATGAGCCAGTAAAGCCACTAAAGATATTTTCAAATATATCACTAAAGCCACCAAAGCCTGAAGCATTAAAGCCTTGGGCTCCAGCTCCATTATAACCGTTGGCAGCTTCATGTCCGTAATTATCATATAAATTACGTTTTTCACTGTTTGATAATACTTCATATGCTTCATTAAGCTCTTGCATTTTTTTATCACTTGTTCCATCTTTTAATTTATCAGGGTGGTATTTTTTAGCAAGTGAACGGTAGGCTGTTTTTATTTCTTGGTCTGTTGCATTTTTATTGAGTCCTAAAACTTCATAATAATCTCTTTTATTATTCATGATATCTATTTTAGCACAAAACATATTTTATTGCTAATAAAAAATAAAAAAGAATATAAGAAAAATATTCGGATTGCTCCGAATATTTTGATTTACAAAATAACATGATTTTTCCTAGAATCAACCCCAAAAATTAGGCATTTTAATTTCTTGAGTTTTTCCGTCATATGTTACTTTTATAATAGCCTTAGTTGGATCAAATAAACTGCTAAATTCAACATAAAATCCAAATTTATTTCCATTTATTAACTTTGAACCATTTTTAACATAAGCATTAAATTTAACTTGGTTTGTTGAACCATTAACAGGTACTAATTTATTGCCTTGTATAGTGTATTTCATAGTTGTTTTAGGACTATCAGGGTGTGATAATTCAATTGTTACTTCTTTACCATTAAGAACATTATTTGTTAAAGACTGTCTTGTTCCATTTGAATTTAAGACATTGCTATCAAAAGAAACATATTTATTTCAAGTTCCTCTTCTTCAAATTTCGTTTTGTTGTCATTTTGTTAATTGTACATCATTAGACTGTCTATCTTTACCCGCGACTTTGAAGTATGATCCATTTTTATAACCATTAAATGACATAACGATACGAGATTTAGATGGATCCCACCTTGTTCCTAAACGCAATTGGAATGTTATATATCCTAATTCATCATCAGCTTTATAGGTATTTGCGACAACGCTAAGATCTGCCCTATTAGAACCTAGGTTAGAAATGACTTCAGCTTTATTGGCATCTACTACATATGAAACATTTCCGGTGCTTTGACCTTCTTGTTGAATTGTCATATTTAAGTACATTTTCATATTACCATTTTTTCCAAATTTATGATTATTTGGAATTACTACTTGGTAAATTGGAACTAATCATAGTTCATTATCATATGGATATACTTCAGTATATTCATTAGTTGCATAAATATGCAAATATGGCTTTCCAGTCACTGGATTAACATTAACTTTATATGAAGCGTTTCTAGCATTTACATTTTTCTCATCTAATGGGATAAAAGCAAAATCTTTTACTGCAGATTCAAAAGGTTTTTTAACTTCTGGTTTATAAGTTTCTACACTTGCTGCTAATTTTAATAATTCGCCATGGCTCATTTTTTCTAAAGCAGTTTGTTTTACAACATGGCGGCTTGTTGGTTTAATGGTAATTTCTCTACCACCAAGACCAATTTCGAATTTAAAGTTTGCTGCTGTTCAAGCATAATCACCAGCAAATTTAACATCTAGTGAATATGTCTTTGTAGCTTGATTAAATTTTCCATTTTCAAGCCTAGCTCCAGTTGCTTTAAAACTAGTTGTAACTTCTTCAACTTTATTTGTGTATCCTAAATACATTACATTATCTCCACCATTTATATTAGGATGCTGCAATGTAAAACTAATAAATGAATACATTGATTTAAGGTCATTTATTTCATTATCTTTTAATGCAAAACTAACATTTACTACATGGTCTTTTTTACCATTTTCTGTAACAGTTTTATCAAAATATGCAGTATCATTACTTTTATTTGTATTAGCACTTAATCCAATAATAGGCAGTGCTACTAATGAAGTAGATAACAAAGTAAAAGCCTTTTTAAAACTTTTTTTCATAATTTTAGCTCCTTTTGGTAAAGTTAAATTGAAGCTTTACCAAAGTAATTATACTAAATATACAATTAAAACCCATTGTATTGTAACTTTCTAAATAAGAAAACATATTATTCACTGTTTGGATTTGAATATAAAAAGTGAATAATATGTTTTTTGTTTGTTAAATTTAATTCAATTATATTTATTTAAATAGTTTTTATATTTTGAATTTTATCAAAAAAATATAAAAAAACAGCGGCTTCCTATTTTCACCTTTAGGCTATCGTCGGCGTAAAGAGGCTTAACTACTGAGTTCGGAATGGTATCAGGTGATCCCTCTTGCTTTAACCACTGATAATAGTATAACACAAAAAAATAAAAGTCAAAATATTTTTTTATTTTTTTTGTTCTGTTTTTTGGAAAAGTCATTTTCAAAACATCAACAAAATAATTGTTTTTTAATTTTAACAGTTTTTTGTAGTTTCTCATAAACTCATTTTAAAAAAATTATACTATAATATTAGTATACAAAATATTTATAAAGGCAAATATGACTAAAATTAATCTTAATACTTTTGTAGATGATATTGTTGCTGTAACACACGTGGTAAGAAATGCAAATAAATAAGAAATTATTGGCTAGTTTAATAACTTTTTTTAGTCCTTTCGTAATTGTTTCGTGTTCCCCTCATTATATAAATTTTGAACCTTTAAAAGATGATACTTCCAAAAAACAACAACAAGATAAAAAACAAGAACTTACAAAACTTAATGAAAGTGATAACCATATTACTAGTAGTAATACAAAACGAAAAATACCTCAACGTAAAACTGCCGGAGAATTACTTAATTTAATACTTCCTCATTATCAGAAATTTACAACCATAAAAACATTTATACCTGATGAATGATTAAAACCTAATAATGGGTATGTTAAATATAAAAGAGTGCAAAAAAATTCAGATGGGTCGGCAGTCCCGTTTAATGAATTTTTCTTTTCAGATGACTTACCGACTATTGATGGTCATTTTATAAAAATATCTAATATAAGCGAATTTAATGAAATAATTATTAATAGATTTAAAGAATTGCATAATTTTGATGATTTTAATCAAGACTCTCAAATAACAAAGTTATTTGAGAAATTATATTTAAATAAACAAGATCTAAATGAAGTTTTGAAAACCAGTGATATTTTTATTACAAAATATAATGAATATAAAACTCATGGCTGAAGCGGCATTTACATAATTCCATTTTATGAGAATAATAAAGTAACTTTAAATATAATAGATAGCCTACAACATGACTATCCTGCCTGAATATTAGATTCACATGCATGAGAAGTATTTATAATTCCTAAAAATGTTGAGCTTGTATTAAAAAAATATTTCCAAAGTGATGTAGGGGGTAAAGCTGAAGAAAATTTTGGGGTTATGCTAAATGATTGATACAGTAATGATTTTATCAAGCATTACCCAGAGGCGTAAAAAATAAGTAAGAAGTAATATGCAAAAATGCATATTACTTTTTTCATATCTTTTTTTATTCAATTATATTTCATTTGATTTTATTTTCAGGGTTTTTGTTGTTTCATTGTATGAGTAATCTTTTAATATCTCAACTATCTTATGGTGATCACCTTGGGTAGGCATGAATGGACTGTTTATAATTATTTAATAAATCATTAAAATTTTTAAGTATTAATTCTTCATTTGGGAACAAGTGAATTTAAGTCCTAATACAACTAAACAAGTTTATAGAATCTTTGTTTTCTTTAAAAATATATGTAGCGTTTTTAACATTATCCGATAAATATATTAAAGGAACAGATTCAATATTTTTATTTAGTTTAATATGCTTATTACTATATTTATGTGGTTCATAATAATTATATTTGCTTTGGTTATTGAATAATCTTTCTAGATCTTTTGCGAATAAGGGTAGGTAAACCTGTTTCTTAGTCAAAGCGTTTTAGTTTCAGTTCATTAGGACATACCCCATCTTATTATCTTTTGTAATTAATTATATTCCACTTTATATCATGTATATAACGATATAGGGATTATTAATGATGTAGATCCTAAAAACATTTGTGGGGGACTAAAGCCGGACAGAAAAGTTAACATTTAAATGTTAGCTTTTCTGTTACCATTCGTTGGTACCAACGAAGAATTTTTTTGAAAGGATAAATTATGTCAAGACATTTAAAGAAAGAAGAATTTGCAAAAATACATGAAGAATATCAAAAATCAGGTTTCCCAGGTGCTTTCCAAGCTATTTATCAAATATCACCAGAAACAAAAAACTTACAAAGAAATAGTGTAAAAGTGAGAATTAATAAAATAATTAAGTATTATAATTTAGGTATGGAAGACTTATTGCAGACAAAGAAAGGTGAAACCGTAAAAAAGGAAGCGGCAAACCTAAGACGAAAAGAGAACCAAATTGAGATATTTTTGATCGTGATGATTTGTTACAAATAGCTAAAAGATATTATGAAATTACCAACGAACTACCTAAAAGTAAGAAAGTTATTGAATCTAAAAGTTTTAGTATAAGTTATGTTAAGCTTGCAGAAGTTTTTGGCATTTCTAGACAAACAATTTCTAAAACTCAAAATATTAAAATTGTACAAAAACTCCCAAAATATAGTGATGTAATCGAAAAATCGTTCGCAGAAACAAAGTCAAGATATGGAAGGTTAAAACTAAGTGTTTACATATCTAAAAAATACAAAATAGATATAAACGAACGTTCATTAGGGAGATATATGAACCTTTTAGGCCAAAATGTAAGCTTAGACAAAAATCAAAACGAAAAGAAATTAAAAATGTATCTTCACAAATTGATAACTTCGTAAATCGTGATTATAACGATCAAAACAATCGAAATATTTATGCAACTGATGTTTCATATATAAAAGCACCAAAAGACGTGTTAGAATCACACGTTTATTTGTCTGCAATTTTGTCTCATAAAACTAAACAAATTGTTGGTTTTAAATTATCAAGAAGTAATAATCTAGAACTAGTTTTAGACAATTTAAATTCATTAAAACAATACAAACCCAAAAATTTTATCATTCACTCAGATCATGGATTTCAATATACACATCATCAATATATTAAAGAAGTTCAAAATATTGGTGGCGTTATTTCGTTATCAAGAGTGGGAAACTCACTTGATAATCGAGAAATTGAATATTGGTTTGGAATCATTAAAACTGAATTATTAAATGATTTAGATTATTCAAAAATAACATTTAATGAGCTTAATGATATGATACAAGAATATGTAATTTGGTACAACAATGACCGAATTCAATCAAACTTAAACTGAAAAACTCCACAGCAATTTGCTATGGAATTATAAATAACTAAAATGTTAAATTTTGCTGTCCATGTTTAGACTTTATTATTTTTCTTGTTTTTGAAGCCATAGTTTAATTTTATTCCTATGTATAAACTTGATTCTTCAACATTTTATTTATAGTGTTGAAGAATATTAATTTATTAATAAATTGTAGATATGCAAATATATCATAGTTTAGGTTTGTTATAATGTTTCTCAAAGACACTTATATAAAACTAAAAAAATAGCGAGAAACTATATATAGATTGTTGCTATTTTTCTTCTTTAAAATTCAATAACCTATCTCTATAATATTCATATTGTTTATGTCTAAGATTTATTTCAGCTGGTAAGCCTTTAGTTAAATCATTTGTTAAGTCGGAGAAATTATCTAGGATTTCAACTATTTTGTTTTGGAGTTGAAGGGGAGGGATAGGAATAATAAGATTATTGACAACTTCCATCGATAAGGATGGAATAGTTGTTCCATATTTTGCTTCCATTAACTTATCTTGATTATTCTTAATTACATAATATAAATATTTATAATTAAGAATATCACTACATTCTTGGATTACATATAAATGTGCACCTGCTCAAAACTTTGAGTTTTGTCATTGGACAAAGCCAGCTGATCCACCTTGAGCTATAGTGATTTTATTTTCATTAAAATTATATTCATGTCAATAACCAGTAGGATTTACACCGCCATTTATAACTGGATATCCACTTGTAACTAATTTGTCCTTGTTAAGTTGCTTACCTTTAACACACTTAGCCACATCACTAAGTTTTTGATACTTAACCCCATACCCAAAACTAACTAGTTCAAACCCAAAGACATATTCAAAGAGTTTGGTTAATCCCTGATTATCTTCTCTCTCTCTCTCTCTCAATATCATTAATATTAAATGATAATAAGAGATCTCTGTAATATTCATATTGTTTTTGTCTTAAAGATATTTCAGAAGGTAAGCCAATTTTGAGATCATGACAAATTTGCTCAAAGTTGTCTAATACTTCTGCAATGCGGTTTTGGACTGGAAGAGGTGGAAGGGGAATTTGAATGCTGGCCATGACATTTGTCATGAGCTTTGCATTTGCGTTCACTCCTTTTCTAACGTATTTCTTTGTAATTATTTGAAGTACATAAGCTATAAACTTTAGGTTATTGTTATGAGATAGTGGAGTTAGTAATCCACAAATATTTGTGATACTAAATTTACCAGTGCGATAAAATACAGTTCCAGCATACCCGTCAGTAGTCCAGGTAATATACTCTCCATCGTATTGGTACGTATTAATTTTACCAAGTTCACCGTTATTTTCGGTTTGCGATGAATACACTGGATACTCTCCTGGGTTATCTCTAATATAAGCTTTAGAGATAACGATTCCTCTACTTAGTTTAAATAATTGATCAATTCTTTTATACTCAATATTAACTTTTGAATCATCAAAAGTTAATAATTTATCCCTGTAATATTCATATTGTTGCTTACGGTATCTAAGTTCTGTGGTAAGTTCTGTGGTAAGTTCTGTGAAATTATCAAGAATTTTCACAATTTCATCCTGGAGCGCGCGGGGAGGGATTGGTATTTCAAAGTTTTGTAATATAGGTAATGTTATATTAGGTATTACTGAATTAATTGTAAATTTATAAACATAATCTCTTAAATATGTTTTTAAATAATGCATTAAGAATAAAGGATTAATATCTTTAAATCCTTGTAAAACATATGTTCGTTGATTAGCATTAAACTTACCTTTATAGTAATGCACATGAGCAAGCTGGCTGCCACTACCAGCAATTATTATTGCTTCGTCATCAAAGGCAAATTTGTCTATTTTATATGGAGTAATATTACATGTATAAAATGGATATAATCCATCTTCAACTTTTTCTTTTGTGTCTAATTTACCTGTTGTTATTGAACACAACTCTTTTAGAAGTCTATTTTCAACACCACCTGGACATAATTCTTTAATTAACTTTTCAATTTTATTCATAATGATTCCTTTAATATATAATAAATTAATTTTAACATAAATTAAATCGCGATATATGGTTAACTATAATATTTAATACCAAAAATAAGATTTATATAATTTTTGGTATTAAATATACGATATGTTTTATAATAATTTATATATAAAATTTTGGAGGAATAACAAAATGTCAAAAAAGAAAAAAAACTCATGATTTAAAAATAATAAAAAATCAATGTGGATTATAAATGGTTCAACAGCGATAGTCGGAGCAATCGGGGCAGCTGGATATTTTTTATACAACGAATTTATCAATAAAGATAATAAAAAACCTGAACAACCACAAAAACCACCAAGTGGTTCACAGGAAAACCCAGGCTCAGGATCAAGCAATTCAAACTCTACTACAAATGTAAATACACTAAATGATGAATTAAAATTAACTTCTTGAAATATAGCTAATTTTGGGAAATCATCAAATAAATTAGGATTTAGAGTTCAAGCAGTTGCAGAGTTAATTGCAAAAGAAAAAGTGGATTTTCTATCAGTACAAGAAGTTGGTTATGAAGATTGAGTTGCAGTTGAAAGAGTTATTGAAGTTCTAAAGGAAAAATATAATAAAACCTTATCTTTAGCTAAAAGTCCATTAGGCCTTTATTCAACAGAAAGGCCTAATTCAAAAGAATCTTATGCTATTTTATATAATCCAGATTTATATGAACCTTTAGACACTAAAGGTCATAATGCATTTTATGGTAAGGATGTTAAATATACTAGGCCATTATGATATTCGTATTGGAAGATAAAAAATATAGATACAAGGTTTTGAATTATTAATGGTCATTTAGATGCTCCTGGTAAATCTACTGCTAAAGGAGTTGAAGAAGAACTATCGCCGACAATTAAAGGAGTTAAATGATCAGGACAAGGTTCGCAAGAAGTAAATGAATTTTTAGACATTCATAATGCCTTTGAAAGTCTAAAAAACTTTTATTCAAGCAAACAATTAGAAGATCTAGTTATCTTTAATGGTGATACTAATATTAAAAAAGAAAATACTGTAAATAGTAATAATTATTACGTTAATTTAGGCTATAAAACTGGTTATAGTGATAATTCTCGCCCATTTGAATGACAAAATAGTTCAATGAGTGAAAAAGCGTATGCTAACCCATATGATAAGTTTATCGCATATGATCCTAAGAATGAATTTAAACAAGCTAGTGAACAAGATTTTAAATTTGACTTACTTAAAGCTTTCCAGAATCATTTAGATCGCCAAAAGTATCTTGAACTTTATAAAACAGATAAGAATTTAAGCACCACTCAAGGTATAACAGACGGTCAAATGTCATTCCGGATTTCAGATCATACATTTGTACATAGTTATATTAAGTTGAAAAAATCCGAACAGAGTTAATAATTTATAAAAAAAGCTCGAAAGGTTAAAACCGGACAGAAATCTTAACTTTTCTGTCGGGTTTTAATTCAACATAAACTGGGAAATTTTTTTTGGACGGTTTTAATTCAACAAAATGTTGTTTTAAATAATTTGCTTCATTAATAAACATGGACAGCAAAATTTAACATTTTAGTTATTTATAATTCCATAGCAAATTGCTGTGGAGTTTTTCAGTTTAAGTTTGATTGAATTCGGTCATTGTTGTACCAAATTACATATTCTCGTATCATATCATTAAGTTCATTAAATGTTATTTTTGAATAATCTAAATCATTTAATAATTCAGTTTTAATGATTCCAAACCAATATTCAATTTCTCGATTATCAAGAGAATTTCCCACTCTTGATAACGAAATAATCCCACCAAGATTTTTAACTTCTTTAATATATTGATGATGTGTATATTGAAAGCCATGATCTGAGTGAATGATAAAGTTTTTGTATTTGTATTGCTTTAATGAATTTAAATTGTCTAAAACTAGTTCTAGATTATTACTTTTTGATAATTTAAAACCAACAATTTGTTTAGTTTTATGAGACAAAATTGCAGACAAATAAACGTGTGATTCTAACACATCTTTTGGCGCTTTTATATATGAAACATCAGTTGCATAAATATTTCGATTGTTTTGATCATTATAATCACGATTTACGAAGTTATCAATCTGAGTAGATAGATTTTTAATTTCTTTTCGTTTTGATTTTTGTCTAAGCTTACATTTTAGGCCTAAAAGGTTCATATATCTCCCTAATGAACGTTCGTTTATATCTATTTTGTATTTTTTAGATATGTAAACACTTAGTTTTAACCTTCCATATCTTGACTTTGTTTCTGCGAACGATTTTTCGATTACATCACTATATTTAGGGAGTTTTTGTGCAATTTTAATATTTTGAGTTTTAGAAATTGTTTGTCTAGAAATGCCAAAAACTTCTGCAAGCTTAACATAACTTATACTAAAACTTTTAGATTCAATAACTTTCTTACTTTTAGGTAATTCGTTGGTAATTTCATAATATCTTTTAGCTATTTGTAACAAATCATCACGATCAAAAATATCTCAATTTGGTTCTCTTTTCGTCTTAGGTTTGCCGCTTCCTTTTTTACGGCTTTCACCTTTCTTTGTCTGCAATAAGTCTTCCATACCTAAATTATAATACTTAATTATTTTATTAATTCTAACTTTTACACTATTTCTTTGTAAGTTTTTTGTTTCTGGTGATATTTGGTAAATAGCTTGGAAAGCACCTGGGAAACCTGATTTTTGATATTCTTCATATATTTTTGCAAATTCTTCTTTCTTTAAATGTCTTGACATAATTTATCCTTTCAAAAAAATTCTTCGTTGGTACCAACGAATGGTAACAGAAAAGCTAACATTTACATGTTAACTTTTCTGTCCGGCTTTATAATTTGAAAATCTTTTTAATTGCTCATTTAAATCTCTCAGTGTTGCAGTATTTTTACTTCTATTTTCTTAATTATGTTTATAACATTTTATACTACTCTATCCATTGCTATTATCTAGCAATCTTAAACTATATTATAAATATATAAATAGCGGTATTTTATATATTAAAGTATATAATTTAATAAGTAAAATATGGAGGAAGTTTGGACACACCAATTTTAAAAATTAAAGGACCATACGAACGAGATAGCAGTGATAAAAGTAATAGCTTCTTTAAATTAGTATTTAATGAATATTCAGATACAATCATTATCAGTGTAACAACTGTAATAATTATATTAGTAATTAGTCTTATTTTAATTAAATATTATTCTATTAAAAAAAGTAAATTACCATTTGCACATATTTTTAATATTTTGAACAAAAACACTATGCAATTTTTTGTTCAAAAAAGAATTAAACTTAATGAAAACTATTTTGATAATCTTGAGTTAGTACTAATTAAGTATAATAAATTTATTAATGAAGTTTATTTAGAAAAAAAAGAAAAAGTTGCTTTTGTAAGTGTTTTAATTATATTATGCATAGTAATTTTAACTGCTTTTAGTGCACTTTTTTTCACAGAAATATCTACTCAGTTTTATATAGTAAGGTTAATTTCATATTTACCATTGTTGGCATTTTGATAATAAATGCTTTTATTCAACTTAAAATGAGTGATAATAAGTTTTTTATTGAATCTAATTATTATAAGGAACTGATAACCTTGTGGAAAGAAGTTAATGATAGATTGCCTGGAGATAGAGAATTTGGCTTAATTTATAACCATTGCACAAATGACTTTAAAGATAAAAGTATAAAGCTAGTAATGAACCAAGGCAACAAGAAATTAAAACTAAGGTTTAATACTAATTATCAAGCCTGTGATAAAAGCATCTTCAAAACAAAGGAAGATTGAAATTACTTTTTAAATATTCTTCCTTGGAATTTAATTAATGATAGAAAGGAATGAAATTATGAAATTTAAAAATGCTTTTATTTCTAATTTAGATGTAGTTCAATTAGCTAATGTAGCATCTATTTCTCATTCTAATATTATGCCAAATAAAGAGCATTTTAATGATTTAGATCTAAATAAAGACCCAAAACAAATAAAGATATTCAAAGATATCATGAGAATAATTTTTGAAACTACACAAAGCCAAAATAATGTAAAAAATCTATTATCGACAAAAATTGATGAAAAAACAAATAATTTAAAATTAAACTTTATAACTAAGTTATTGATAATATTGCTGCAAAAAACCCTGATTTAAATTTGAAATCTTTTTTTAGCGATACTGATTTACTTAATAAATATAATTCAAAACTTTTAAAATATACTAAAAGTAGTATTATAAAGAATACTATCAAGAAACCTAAAGAAAATAAAACTCCAAAACAACTTTTAACTTCTTATAATACATATATAAATGAAGACCCAGGCACTTCAAAAGTTCTTAATCAATTATTTGAACAATTTCAAAAAACAAATCAAGAATCAAGTAAATTATATGGCGAACTTTTAGAAGCTGAAGAAATTGCAAGCAAATACCAAATTGCAATAGTATCTTTAAATGCAGCATCTGTGTTTTTTGACATTATTGGATTTGTCCATAAAGGAATAGGTTTATTATCCATTCCAACAGGAATAGTATCTAATATACTTAGCCATATAAAAGATGGGTTTAATACAAAAATTGAATTACTCAGAAAGTCTTTAAATTTAGCTGTGCATTTATATCAAACCAACCCAAATGGAAGTAATATTGACAAAATTAAAATAATTATAGATTTGATAAATACTTTTATACCGGAAATTAAGACAAACTCAATGTTTTGAAATAAAGCACTTGCCTCAGTAAGCGAAAAATGAAGTATATTTGGTTTTTTCTATGATTTACATAGTCTAATTGAATCAGGGGTTCAATTAGATAAAGAACTAAAATCCTTAGTACGAACTAGAGAATTAGTTACAAATCTTAAAAATATTTATGAACAAAACAAAAATAGATGAACTGAGTTTCAAAAACTAAATAAGATAGTTGTTATTTCTGAAACTAGGCAGACTGGTCCATATAGTAATGGTGGTACTGGTGCACCAACATATTCTTTAAACGTTTAATTGATGGTAAAATCTTTAGCAGGAAAGAAATGTTAGAAATGAGCAAGTTTGAACTTGCTAGTTATAATCTCATTAAAGTTAAAAGAACAGTAACAAAAAATAATAAAACATATACATACGAATATCTAAGATCTAAAAATAGTAATAAAACACTCGAGGATAATTTAGGGTAAAATAATGATTTTTAATTTAATTTATATTACATCTGGTTTATTACTTAGTATTTGAATTATACTAATGGTATTTACTTATCTTTATGAGAAAATAAAAACTAAAAACTTTATTTTTAGTGCATATTTATACTATGTTCAAAAATCGAAAATTAATTTCTTTTTAGAATGGCATTCACTAAAAGTTCACGACTGATACTTTGATGCCTTGGAAAGAATTTTCAAATCTTATAATTTTGAATATAAGAAAATTATAAGATCAACATTATATTTAAAAATATGTTGCCTTATTTTAGGTGCTATGCTCTTAATTATAGCTAGAACCTTTATTAAAGCGTCAGTTTTAGATCAAAGACCACACAAAACTATTTTTCTTATATTATCCATTTCAGCAGTAGTATTTGTTAAATTTTTTTATGTTCTTAAAACTATTATACAAAAGAGTAAATATGATACTATTGCTGGTTTAAACATTGATAAAATTAATCAATGAAGAGAATTAAATAGCAAACTTGATGACCAATATTTAATTACTATCAACCAAACTAAACAACTTTATCGTAATTTAAATATTAAAAGAAATAAAATATTTATAACTGAAATAAAAAAACCTTGATACTTTTTTAAAGTTAATTTTAATTATTCAAATGTAGCACAAGATTTTTTTTCAACTAAAGAAGAATTTATATATTTTATGATGCTCTTGCCTTATGATTTTATAAAAGTCAATTTCAAAAATATTAATTTTAAAGAGTTAATAAATATTTAATAATTTAGTTCTGCACTTAAGAAAAAGTTAACATAAAAATGTTAACTTTTTCTTTTGACTTTATTTTCAGACTTATTGCTTAAATTTATTTAAAATTATAAATAATTTTTTGCAAATTTTGTCGTATACCACTGTGATACTTTATCCTTAAAGTTAGCAGCAGACTCTTCAATACGTCTTTCGATGACATTATATTCTGCTGTATGGTTTTTCTTAATTAAGAATACTTCTCAAATATGAGATGGCTCGGGATCATAAGTTAAGGGCACAAATCACACTGGTTCAGGTTTTTTATATGAATATATTGTATTAATTGTTACTTGACCATTTTCATAAATTGGAATTATAAATCCACCGTCGGGAGTCTTAACATTATCTGATCGCCTTTTTATAAAAATGTCATTAGTTTTCGAAACTTTATATGCATCTTGGTTATTTAAATATAATTCTTCAAATAGTTTTTTAATCTTATTACTATCACTATATTCTTCAGATTTATTAAGTTCTTTAAACCTTTCTATAATATAAGTATCAAAATCATCTTTAGTAGTTATTCGAATAAAATCTGATGCATGTCATTTTTCTTGCTCAATATCATCTAAATAAGGTTGATAAACACTGAAAAAGGTTATATTAAATGTGTCGATACCTTTTTGTTTGTATTGCTCTTTAATTGTTTCTTGGTCTTCTTCTAACCATTCCTTAGGTGCAAAAACTCCTGATTTTGTAAATGGTTCATATATTTGATAAATAACTTCGTACATTTCTTTAACTTGATTTTCGTAATATTCGTCTGGCTTATCTAGAACAATTTGTGGCGGAATAGGTTCGTTTCTAACAGGTTGGCTATCATTGCATGAAAATATAGTTATAGGCAATACTAAAGAAATAAGACTAATTAGCAATTTTCTAATTGTTTTAATCATTTTTAATCACGTGAGTAATTGCTATTAAATCATATACAGAATTACTAAAGTCATATTTCTCATACTTTTTAATGCGATATCTATATGTCCCTGAAGAAGTTGCTTTATATTCTAATAACTCATCATTGCTTACTGCAGACTGAATAATCTTTACAACAACTCATTTTCCACTTGATTCCTTTTTTTCTAAATATAAGTCATAATCAGAAAATCAATTATTGTTTTGGCGTTTTATTGCCTCAGATTGAGTCAAACGAATCTCAGATTTATGAGTTAAGTCTCACATTTTACCCTCGGCAATAGTTTTTTGTTTTTCTAGTTCTTGGCTTCTTTTACGTGATGGAGAAAAGAAATTTAAAAATGAATTTCACCAACTTGTATTTTCTTTATACTTTGGCCTAACTTCATATTGATTTAAAAGACCAGCATTAAACATTCAAGAACTAGATATTTTTATCGTTTGATTCTTTTTTAAATTTATTTCTTTACTTGAAAATACAAAAACACTATCATTAGTAGGATGAATTTTTAATGTTGAATAATTATTTGCAGCTTCTAACATTGTATTAAAGTCCGGCGTTCCAGCTCCAAATTTTTGTTCATAACCACTTGACTTGTAGGTTAAATTATCGTGCTTTGGACTAACTGCAGAAGCTGATAGAATAGACTTAACAACTGGAATCCTAAATTCACTGTTTTTAATATCTGATTTATATTTGAATAAATTTGAAATTAAACCAGTTACAACTGGTGCAGCATAACTAGTTCCATGTGAATAATTATTATTGTTATAAACTGGATCATAAAAATAAGCAGGTGCTACAACTAAAGGCTTTGAAATATTTTTAAATTCAGGCAATAATCTATAATTAGAGTAATCAGCAACTATATTTTTTCTTAGGTCTCTTTCAGAAGCAGAATCGTCCAGTGCCCCTACAACAACTGAATTAAATGATAATTTATTCTCACTAATTAAGTGGCCATCATGAGTCCCATCATTCCCAGCTGCAATTACATTTATTACTCCATATTTTCTAGATATATAGTCTAAGAAATATGTATTTTCATTATATCCATTAAAGTAATCTTCCACTTTCACTTGCTTGCCTTTTTCGTCTTCGTAGAACATTGCAAGTCCATAACTATGATTTATTAGTCTAATTCCATCTTCTTTCACCATTTTTTCAATGGTAGACATTCAATAGCTATCATTGCCGGTGACTGTATATAAATATACTTTAGAAGACCTGTCAATTCCGTATTGTCCGGCTGCAATCATAGATACCATGGTTGAATGAGTTTTCCACCTAGGCCTTGGTTCTCTATCTAATTCATTTATTTCAATTCCACTTTTAAAATATTGTTGATATTTAGTATGGAAAGGATAGGCTCAAGATTCCACTATACCTATTTTATTAATATTGGAATTATTTAAATGATTAGTAGCATTAACAATATTTGCGTTTTTGTTAACAATTTGTTTATATTTTTCAAAATTATAATCATACTGTGAACTAGAGGGATTGTAGCTATAGCCCATTTTCTCAAAATCTTGCATGACACGCACTTTGCTATTTAGATCTTTATTCTCAAAAACAATTAATTTATAAATTTCAGTTCAGTCTTTTATGTTATTAACAAAATTTTCTCTATCATTTTCATTTTTAAAATAAAACCATACAATAGGCATTGTTGTAAGTTTTTTAAAAGATTGATATTTTAAATCCTTTAAACTGGGAAATTTTTTTCGGACGGTTTTACCTTCCCCAACCATACCATTTGGCTAAGCCAAACGGAATGCTTTGGGAAGGTTTTTTTTATCTTATTCTTTTATAATTATATCAGTTTATAAATTCTTTGATTTTTTGTGATAATTCAATAAAAGTAAGTCTTTTACAGGTTTGATCAAAATTTGGGAAAATTTCACTTTTAAGAATTGAAAAGAAATACTCAATTTCACGATTGTCAAGACTATTACCAATTCTTGACATTGATATTTTACCTTTTAGTGATTTTATTTTTTTAGTATATTCAAGCGAAGAATAAGCAGATCCATGGTCAGAATGTAAAATAAAATTATTTTTGAATTTTGTATTGGTGATATTATTCAAAATTAGTTCAGTATCATTTCTAAGTGATAATTCATAGGTCACAAACTTAGTTTTATGATCAATAATTGCAGATAAATAAATATGATTCTGTTCAATATCTTTTGGTGCTGGTATATAGGTCACGTCTGTTGCATATATATTATTGTTGCTTGAATTATAATCTCTTTTTACTAAATCAGGTACTTTAACACTAGTATTTTTAGATTCTTTAGTTTTATGTTTTTGTCTAACAAATGTTTTCAAATTCAGTTTTTTCATATAATTTCCTAGGGTTCTAGGATTTATTTGAATATTATATTCTTGGAAAATATATTTAGCAAGTCTCCTTCGTCCATACCTTTCTTTATTTTCGACAAAACTTTGAAAAATTATTTCTTTGTGTTTAACCTTTAGTTCTTTAGTCTTGTTGTTATCTTTCAATTTCTCGTAATATGTAGATCTTGAAACACATATCATTTTAGATTTTTTAGTATGTGAAAGATTCTTGATTTTCTTTATCTTTGAGATATCTGCATCAATATTATTTTCATTAAAAATTCGATAGTAGTATTTTATAACTGCATCTTTTTCATCATCTTTAAGAGTATCAATTCATGTATAATCGAGAACATTCTTTTTCTTTCTCCCAACACCTTTATCTTTCTTAGGTGATTTACAACTTTGTGATTCTATGTTCATATTTAAATTATACAGTTTTCTTTTCTTTAACATATTTCTCATTGATTCTTTATTTCAGTATACTTTTCTGATATCAAAACATAAATTTTCAAATTCTGCCTTGGTTATTCCCAGGTTCAAATATTTATCGTATAAGTCAAAAATTTTGACCCATTCCTTAGTCTTTAAATGTCTCATAACTACCTCTCTTTCTTTATATTAAAAATATTCGGATTTTGTCCGAATATTTTTTCCCTGTCTACCTTTGCATTAACTTTTTTTATAAAATCGTTATTAAAGTTGTTTAAAAATTCTTCGTTTTCAGTTTCAAAACCTGGGTTTAATAATAATTTAAGTTCAAAATTATTATTAATTGGAATGTTTTCAAATTGACCACTATTGTGTAGTACAGTTGTCATAAATTGATTTCTAATTTCAAATTTATTATTATTTATATTTTCATATCATATTAAATTTTGTTTTGCGTGTTTAAAGTGAGATGGTACAGCAAAATAGGTTGCTAGAGTACCAGTACTCAATAAAGTTAAAAAGAGTGTTTTGGGTTTATTTTTCATATGGATTTCTTTAATTAAAATAGCTTTGATTTATTTGATGTATTTATTATAACAAATTATAAGAAAGTTTATTGTAATTTTTTATTAAGATTTACTCATGTAGTATAGTATATTTAAATGATTCGTAACGAGTTGAATAAATAAATTTAAAATATTAATATATATTAGCAATAATAACATTATTCGTAAAAAGTTATTATATTTGAAACTACAAGATTTTCTAGTTTTTGCTTCAGATATATATATATATATATATATAATTTGAATTATGAAGAAAAAATGATATTTAATGCTTACTGGTGTGTCCATTACATTACCAATTGCATTAGTAAGTTGTGGCAAAACTGAGGAACCAACACAACCAAGTAAACCGTTGCCAATTATTAGTCCAAATCCTAGGGATGCTGAGATAACAAATCCTGATAAATTAACAGAAGTGGGCCATGATGAGGAAATTTCACCCCAAGATACTAAAACGCAGCAAACACAGCCTCAAAAATCTGCAAATTCTAATGAGTTAGAAAAAGAAATAAATATTTATAAACATAATAATCGTGAGGTTTTAAGCACACAGTTTCAAAATATTTCATCACTGGATGAAATTAAAGTAAAAATAGCTATTAATGAGTATTATATGTTAAGCATTGAAGCCCAAACTCAGTTAGCGCAGGTAAAAACTTTGTTGGATGAATTACAAAAACAAATATATAAATTAGCAGGAGATGCAATTGAAAAAGAAATTACTAAATATAAAAATGATAATCAGAGTATTTTCGCAGGTTTAATTAATAATGGGTGAAATAATGATTTTATTAATATATGGAACCTAACTGCTGTAAAATATGCTCTAAATTCATATAATAATTTGAGCATTAATGCAAAAACCAAATTAACTCAAGAAAAAATCCTGCTTAATCAACTTCTATTAAAAATAGAAAACTTAATACAAGACGAAATAAACAAGTATAAAAATAGATATGTTAATATTTTAAATAAAACCATAGAAAATATTACCTTAAACGATTCGCGGGAAGTAGCCGAAGCAATAAGTAAGCATAGAGGTCTTCATAGTGTTGTAAAAGAGAAATTGCAAACAGAATTTGAACATTTAGAGAAATTACAAGAAGAAATATGGAATTTAGAAAGTGTAGAATACTACAAAGAACAACACAAAGTTATTTTATCCAAAGATGTAAACAATATTACTTTAGATGACGAAACAAAATGAAAAGAAGCTTATGATGATTATGATCGTTCAAATGACAGTGTAAAAGCTAAATTGGAAACTGAAAATAATCATTTGCAAGACTTAAAAAGGAAAATGAACATTTTATTAGAAGAGTTTGTTGAAACTGCATCAACTAGATATAAAAATGATTATAGTGCTATCTTAGTTAAAGATGTAAATACCATCACCATTCATGATGAATCTGATCTTGTCAATACAATTAATTCATATTATAAATTACGTGAAGAAGTACAATTAAAATTAGAAACTGAGTTTAACCATTTAGATAATTTATGAATTAAGTTTTGAAGAATAAAAGATGAAAATAATTCTAATCCAGATACTGAATATAAAAAAGGTGAGCACAAGAATATAGATGCTTTAAATGCTTATATTAATGGAGGATATTCATGAGAACTACTAAGCGCTACTTATGCTAAATACTCTAGATTGCTGGATAAACCAGAATTATTAAAAAAATATGTTGATTTAACAGCTTATAATAATTGAGATAAATTGTGGTATGATTCAAGATTGATTGCATTAAAAATCCCAAGGTCTACTTCAGAATTAAAGATTCCTTTTGGTAAAATGATTCTTTTAATGCATATAGATGTTAATAGAATGATAAGGATTAGTGCTAATATAAAAAAATATTGATCCGAAGGTTACAAACCTAGCAATATTCACTCAGCTCTATGAGTAAATGAAAAAGGTGAATTAGAATCATATGTTTTTACTCCCCCAATTAATAATAGTGACAAAGCAGAAGACAAAACATTATTTGATTTTATTCGAGAAATAAATGCTAATGAGGCAAAAGCAAATTTTTATCAATTAAAAGAGCTAAAAGAGATTTTTTGAGATTTTCAATAACTTATTAGAAAATATTGAAGTTATTTAACTAAAACTAAAATATTTGGAAATCCAAATATTTTTTATTCTGTACAATGTTTAAAACTAATCATTATAAAAACTATTTACATTTTTGTGTATATAATGATTGCAAAAAACCACCTAGGAAAAATATTCCTAGGTGGTTTAATTATCTATAATCATTAATTCCTGGTGTAAAAACTTCAATTTCGTATCCATCTCATGAGGTTATTTTATCAATCACTACAATATGAGTAGTTGCATGGTGGTCAAAAGCATGTGCAACTGTTTTGTCAAGTGATTCATATTTATATTTAAAATGAAAACTTAACTTCTTATCATTGCCTTTAATAGCTTCAAGCCACATGCCAGATTCTTTTGCTACTCTAAAGGTATCAGTGGTAGTATGATCTAGACCATTAATAATTAAAATGGATTTTTGATTGAAATCTATGTCTTTGAATTTATCTTTTACTTCGTTATGTTCTTGTGGAAATTCATGGATATTATTTATTAATTGGAAGATTCTATCTCTATTTTTAACTATATTATATTCTCTCCAATTTTCAACTATTTTATCTAATGATCAACGTCTTTCTGTTGATCATAAAAGAGCTTCAAGCTCAGATATTTTTTCATGATTAGGGGATTGCAACACTTCTATACGTGCAAGGAGTTCTTTATTTTTTTCTTTAAATGTGTCATCCATTAAGTTGTAATGTATTAGATCAAAATATTCAATAGATTTTTTATCTCAAAGTCTCTCTTTAAAGCCTAGGAATGTATGGGGTTGATGTTTTCTAATAACTTTAGTTGAACCATCACCAAGTAAAGTTTCAGAATAATATGATTCATATGCAGCATTGTCATCAGTCTCTTTGGGTTTATTATAATATGGATCATTATTGTCTCTGATACACGAAGTTGTTATTAAGGGTAAAAGGGTTATTATAGAACAAGATAAAGTATAAAATACCTTTTTAAATTTACTTTTCATGTGGATCATCTCCTTAAAATATTATATAAAAATTAGTTGTAATACTTTTTGAATTTATTATTGTATCAATCGATATACTCTTGTGCATTTTGTTCAAAGGATTTTTCTATTGTTGGATAAAAGGTCTTTTCTATTATTTCTTTATTTTTGGGAAGGCTAAACACGGCCCACTTCACAGATGTATCAGAAACCCCTGGCTTTGCAGGTGGACCGTGTGGATCCATTACATAATTAATTGTAATGGTATTATCATCAATAAAAAATATTATTCCCACTTCCCACCAACCATCAAGCGAAGTATCAATATAAATATTTTTTGTATCTAAAACTTTGTATACATCTTGATTTTTTAGATAAAAACTTTCAAAGGATTCTTTTATATCTTCGTCTGTTATGTTGATTCCAGGATAATTATGTATTTCCTTAAATCTTTTGATTATAAGATTTTCAAAATCTTGTCTTGTAGAAATTTCTATAAGATCTAAACCTTTTTTATTTTTATAATCTTTGAAAAAACTTTCATTAAAAACTTTTTGGACTTGGGTGGTTTCCCTTACTTCTTTAAATGTTTTAGTATCTCATTTTTCCGGAATAAAGGACTTAAATGTTATGTGCTCCGTTGTAACTCTTTTAAGATGAAAACCTATTTCTCTAATTTTATCATCCAAGGCTTCCCTTTTTTCCTGTGGTGTTAATGGTCTTTCTGGCTCTTGTGGTTTTGTATTTTCAGAACATGAATATAGTGCTAGCGGAATTAAAGAACACGCAACCAAAGTTAAAAATCTTTTAATTTTCATTATCTCTCACAACGTGCGTAACAGCAATTAAATCATGAACTGAATTAGAGAATGAATTTTTGGTATATTTATAAATTCTATATCTAAATGTTCCGGACTCAGGAGCTATATATTCTAACAATTCATCATTGCTGAATGAAGAGGTCACTTGTTGGACTTGCACTCACTTACCATTTTCATCCTTCCTTTCAAGATATAAATCATAATCTGTAAATCAACTGTTGTCTTGAATCCTTAACATCTCAGTTTTAGTTATATGTCTTTCATTCCTATGAGTTAAATCTCAAAGTGCTGCCTGGGCTAATATGTTTTTCTTTTCTTCTTCTTGTGCTTGTCTTCTAGCTGGAGAGAAGAAATTTGCTATTGAATTTCACCAACTTGTATCGGGTGTGTATACTGGTCTTTTTTCATTTGAATCTAAAACGCCAGCATTAAAAGTTCACGAACTAGATACTTTTATTATTTGATTTTTTTCTAGGTTTATTTCTTTACTTGAAAATACATAACCAGTATCTTGTGTTGGTTTAATTCTTACAATTCTATGGTTGTTTGCGGCTTCTAACATTTTTTGGAAATCTGCTGTACCAGCACCATATTTGACAGCATAACCACTTTTTTTGTATTCTAAATCCTTGACCTTTGGAGTTACTGCAGAAGCTGATAAAACGGATTTAACAATAGGTACAATTACATCGCTATACCTTATATTTTCTTTATATTTTAATAAATTAGATATAAGTCCAGTTATCAGTGGTGCGGCAAAACTTGTACCTGCTGTATATTTATTTATATTATATACTGGATCATATAACAACCCTGGTGCAACAACTAAAGGTTTAGCTAAATTTTTGTATTCTTCTCTTAATTTATAATTAGATGTAGCTCTAATAGTATTACTTGGTATGTCGTATTTAGATGATCATGTATTTAGTTCTCCCACAACTACTGAGTTAAATGATAGTTTTTCATTTGAAATTAAGTGCCTATTGTCTTCCCCTTCATTTCCAGCTGAAATAACATTAATTATGCCATATCTTCGTGATATATAATCAAGGAAGTAAGAGTCTTCATTATAACTGTAAAAATAATGAGGATTTATGTATTCTTTTTTTGTTTTCTTGTCTATTTTTTTTAGCCAAGGACCATAACTATGGTTTATAATTTTAACACCTCATATTGCTAATTTTTCGATAGTTTTAGTCCAATAACTATCATAGCTTTTAAATGTTTCCAGAAATATTTTAGAATGTTTGTCGACACCGTACATTCCACCTATTACCATAGAAACTAATGTTGAATGTGAACTATTTTCCTTTTCGTCTTTTGGTTTTGAGCTAAAATCATTAACTCTTATATTGTTATTGAAATATTCAAGATACCTTTTATCAATTGGATTTTCTCATGATTCTATAACACCAATATTAATATTTATTACTGGGTGGTTATAGTATTCAAAATTAAATAAAGGCATGTTAACGATCTGTCTGTTATTATCTAAGGTTTTTCTAAATTCATCAAGTCCTCGAACATAATCAGATATTCCATACGGATTTGAATAAGGATTTTTACCATTTGTTGATTCAAGATCTGAAATATTATCATTTTTAAAAAGAATAAATTTATGAATTTCTTGCCAATTCCTTATAAAACCAACAAATTTTTCTCTATCATTTTCATTATCAAAATAAAATCATACAATAGGTATCATTTCACTTATTACAAATGATTTATATTTTAATTGATTACTTTCAACTTTTTTTACAAAATTATTATTATATACTTTAATTTCTTTTTCGTCCGTAACACCATTTCCTGGGTTTAACAATAATTTAAGTTCAAAATCGTTGTTAAGAAATACTTCCTCATTTTCCGCATTGGCGCTTTGGATATGAAAGGCTTTTTGCTCCCTAATTTCGAATTTTTTCCCTGAAAATTTATCATATCATGCATTAACTTTTTGGATAAAACCAAAATTATTCAAAGAAACTCAGGTTCCAAGACCTATAGCGACCCATCCTAATGTAAATATAATATTTTTAAATTTTTTCTTGCTCATATATGACTCCTTTTTCTTTTGTATATTTGTATAAATATATAAAAAGTGCAAAAATAACCACCATAATATTTGAATGTTTTGAATATCTATTTTCAAAGAACTATGGTTTGTTAATTTTGCACATAATAATTATATCATATTTGAAAAATTGTTCCTGATTATTGTATTTAAAACTTAATTTTGGTTTACTTGTTTTAAAAATCAAGCTAGATCATAATTACCAGGATCATATAAATGAGCTTTGAGAATTTGTGATGATAAAGATCTATAGTTTTGCAAAGAAAGAGGATTCTTATTTTCATAATTAACACCAAAAAGATTATATTCACGAGTGTCATAACTATAAAATACTGCAAATTGACCGTCTCCCATATATCCGCCAGTACCAGCTGTATGAATACCAAAATAGTTAAGTTTTCCATTATTTATAATTCATACAGGACTTCCTGATGCACCACCACCTGTAAAGATATGTGAATAGTAGTTACGCCAGCCTGTAGCATAGCGGTTATCATCAATTCATAATGGTCTTCGAATAATAGATCCAGCAGTTTTCTTAGTAGGAAAACCTAGTGTTGTAGCCTCCCAAATCATTGGAACTGAAGGAATTCTAAATTTAGAAGGAACATCTAGACCAATATTAGATTGGCTCATAAGTTTATTTGTTCTTAAAACTAGGTCCATATGCCCATTACTTAGTGCTTCACTCATTTTTTCATTTAAATCCATTACTGAGATAAGCATATCATTATTTCCTTCTTTACTACCATCTTTAGATACTTGATTCGAGGAAAGTCATAAAGGTTTAACACTAACATTTGGATATTTATGAGTTATAGAATAATGTTTTTGTCTTTCTAAGTCACTTCCAATTAATTGAAAAGGAAGGTAATATGTGTTTCCTGCATGTTTATGCAGGAATGAGTCATCAATAACATCATTTCAATTACTTGCTTCTTGTTTTGCAATATGCATGTTTGTCAAATAGTAAAATGTAGCATTATTTGGATCATTATTTGTTTTGGATAAAAAGCCGCCAGTACCTAAATTACCCCCCCCTGTATCTACTATTGTTCTTAAATATGCATTTTCCACAACATCTCAGTTCCTTCACTCTTCAAGGCGCATGTATTCAGCATCCATTTTGTATCCTTCATGTAATTTGAAGGATACATTTTGGTTTGGTTGATAGACATCACGGTTAGCTAAATATTCTCAATCTGAGAAAATGGTAATAGGTTGGTTGAATTGATTATATTCCATGTTATTATAATCAAAGCGGTTTTGGTTAACTTTAAAATCTTCTAATTCTTCATCATTTGTATATTGTATTGTTGCGCTTACAGCAGCAGGTAATATTAAAAATGCCCGATGTTTTTCAAAAGTGTCCTGAAAACCAATTTGAGATTCAGGTTCATCAATAATGATTTTATGTGAATTATCTTCGATATAGATTTTGAATTCAATACCAGTTGTTTCATTTCAGGTTAGACTTACTATATATTTAAAGGTATCTTCTGTATTAGTTTTAGCTTCTTTAATATATTTAATAGTTTTAGAAGCAATTAATTCATCTAAATTAATGTTAATGGCAATGGCATTTTCTGTATTACGAATCCGCTGATTTCTTTGATCATCATTAATTAAAGAATTAGCATGTATATTAAATTTAATATTTCTATTTCTAGCATTTGGTTTTAATAATGTTTGTTCAAGATATTTTCGTTTAAAAGTTCATGATGCAATATTAGTACGAGTATTGATATCTCATAATAAATCATCTCACATTGGTTCAATTACACGATCACGAGTAATTGAATTTAGAGAATCTTGAATTGTTCTTAAATTTGAATTTCTTCATGTAAAACTTTCGTATAAATTATTTGTTTGACTTAATGCAAATCCTTTTATTTTGTATCACGTATTACCTTGAATTCATTTATTGCTTTTATCTTGGACCTTAAAGCTGATGTATGCTTGGTCACCAGAAATACGTTTTATAGAATTTATTTTAAATATTGAAGCTGGTAAAGAGAAGTTTTTGTATTGAATTTCATTATTTTCATTAACTTTCAATTTGATTACTTGTTCAAGGCCATTTAAATCTCTTGCTCATTCATCTGCTGTTTTAGTTTTTAAGGTTTCATAATTAATATTTAAATCACTTAGTTTTATATTATTAACCATGATCTCTGGGTAGTGGTGTTGTTGGTAATCGTTAACTAAATTAATTAAGGTATATTCTTTTTCATTAGTATATCTAATTGATTGATCAGTTTTCTTAATTCATCCAAGTTTAAATGACATACCACGCTTACCAACACGCTTTACATCATATCAAACTGGGAAATAATCTCCTCGTAATGTGCTTATATTTGTTGCATTAACCTCTATATCTTTATCATAATATTTGTTATCTAATGGAACATATGCTTTATCATCGTGATTTACACCTTTATTATTAGAACCTGTGTTATTTATTAACATTAAATATTCCATGTTAATAAATGCTTTTTGGTCAATTAAATCTTGAACATTGATAAGTCTAAAATCAGGTTCTACTTTAGTTGATGAAGTAAGCCTTGGAGTAAAGTTTGATTCATTAACAGAGTTAATTAAATTAATAATATTTTGATCTGGGGCTGTTGCATCTTTAAAGTCTTCTGCAGTAAAGATTTCGCCTTTAGGCTTTAAGTCAAAGAAGTTAAGTAATTTGAAATTGTTAATTTTAATAGAATTTTTATAAATATCTTGATTATTTTCGCTTGGCACTTCAACTCCATCTTTTTTGTATCATAGAATTAATTGTGCTGTTCCATTTCAATCATCAATATTAATAACATCTTTAATAAATAATTCATATTTACCAAATTTAGGCAAAATATATGAATCATTGAATGCTCTAATTGCATCAGAAGCAAGGTATATTTCATGAGTTGTTTTGGTATTTGGTTTAAATTTTAAAGAATTGAAAAATGTTGCTGAAGTTCCTTCAAGGATTTTAAAGATCTTTGCTTTATGTATTTCATCAAGATAATTTTGGTATGATCCTTGATTATTTCAAAAGTCTACTTTATGCAGTGTTGGCCGTTTTATTTCTCTTATTATTTGGTTATTAAATAAAATTCTTAACGTTACATATAATTGTCCATTTCTATATTCAAAATCATTAAGAAATTGATAAGTAAAGAATTTGGAAATTTTTCTTGATTTAGGTTTAAAGTATGAAAGTTTATCTTCAAAACTTAAATTCAAAAAATCACTTTCTTTTAATTCATTTAAACTCTCATAATTTACATTAAAATTCTCATCAATGTGTCAAAGGTTAATTTTGTCAATGTATTGAGTAACATCTCTAGCGAATGTTTTGGAGAAATTATAAGTGTAGTTTATGCCTGGATTAGGTTTTAATATTACTTTAACTTGCATATTTAAAGTATTTCAATTTCTTGGGTCTAATTCTAGGTTTGTAATTTGATAATCAATATATTCATTATCATGCACATCAAAGAATAACTTTGTATTTTCAAAAGTATATGATGCTGAATATGAATATTTTTCGAGGTCATATTTTTTACCTAATTCATCATATTCAAATTTTAGTCTCTCACCTGCATCATCTTTGAAGTAGTCTAGTAGTGTTTTGGAATCTTGCTCCTTGTTTTGTTTTAGATTAGTATTAAGAGTTTGATAAGTTTGTAATAAAGTTTCAAAAGATTCGATATTTGATTGCATTGAAACTAGCGAGATTTTATCTAATAAGCCACCTGTAAATAATTTATTATATTTGGATTTTTCTTTGTAATAATCTAAAACTAGTTTTTGTGAACCTTGGCATTCATTTTTAATATATGTTTCAATGCTCGTTAGTTTATTATTAACTTGTTCAAAGATTTGCAGGAATTTAGTAAATTCTTCGTTAAAGGTATTTAATGATTTAAAACTATAAGTATTAAGTAAATCTTTTAAATTATCTTTGTTATTTTGTGTTAACTGTGCTTCTTCTATTGTTTGAATTAAAGAATTTCTTAGTTTAACAACTTGGCTTGTTTCAAGGTGATTTAGTTTTGTTTTTAATTGATAAATACCCTCTAAGTTATAAATATTTTGGATCTCAGATATTAATGACTGTTTATCCAGTGGTGAAATATTTGAAGATTCAACAGTTTTAAATAACCCATTTTTAGCATTCCTTACATCATGCGCTATTAGATTATTTTCAATAATGTAATTAGTTAATGAAGTAAAGTTATTTTCGAATTCATTATTATAGGAAGATATGTTATTTATTGACAGGTTTTCCTCAAGAAATATTTTAACTTTATTTAATTGTGCAATTAAAGGTTTGTTATTTAAACTAAATGCAAATGTAAACAACTTATTTAGTTTTGTAATATTATTATCAATTTGTTTAATCAACTCCAAAGGATTCTTAACTTCTTTATTTAAATTAAATAATTTATAAATTGCAGAATTTAAAAAGTCTTTAACAACTTTATTATTAAGATTAAGTTTCTTTGCTTCGTTTACGAACATATCTAATTCTTTGTTTTTCTCAATCACTAATTCATTGTATGCTTGAATATCAGAATGAGTTTGTTTAATTTCTTCTAGTAATTGAGGAGTTAAATTATTTAAGTTTAATGAGGTTGTATTAATAATCTTGTCATATTTTTGAAGTTTTGTTTTAATTGAATTAAAGTTTTCATTGTTAATACCAATATCTGAATAAAGACTTTCAATATTAGCATCTAAGATATTTAGATACTCAGTTGCAAAATTTATTAGAATATCAGATTTATTAGCTGAAATAGGTTCTTTTGTTTGTGTAATATTATTTTGTAATATATTTAACTGTTTTCTATTTTGATTATTGAAAAAACTAATTATCTTTTGATAATTAGGATCTTTTTCTTTATCTTCTTTTTCAAGTCTTTGAGCACTATTACAACTCATTATTATAACTGGTAGCAACGTTACTAAAGGGATCATTAAAACTAACTGTTTCTTTTTATGCATAAAACCTCACATTTATTTATTGTAATTATTTTACAATAAATAAAGAAAAACCTGTATTTTATACAGGTAAGTAAAATATTATATGTAGTTTATTTTAAATAGTTTTCCTCTAAATACTTCGCTAACCCAGATTCAGCACAAGTTAGCGGTAATACTTCATCTGCTATTTCTTTTAATTCATCTGTTGAATTAGCCATAGCAATCAATTTACCAACTTTGTTTTTAGTTGAAGCATCATTTCCGCTATCACCAAAGTGGATGGCATTTTGAGGATCTATTCCCTTTAGTTTGCAATAGGCTACTTCTGCATCACCTTTAGAAACATTGATTTTGGTAATTTCTAAAATATTATTTGAACCACTAAGAGTAACTTCTAATTTGCCTTTATATTTTTGGCCTCATTCAAGAGCAAGTTTTCTGATTTTTGATTTTGAAATTGACCAAACTAGTGCCTTGAAGATCTCAAAATCATTTTTATATTCTGAATATTGTTTAGCTTGTTCCTTACCAAAGCCCATTCAAAATTTATAAAAATTATTTTTAACAAATGCATGTTCTTTTGAAGAATTAAAAACAACAAAACATTTGTTCTTTTTAATATCATCAAAGAGTTCTTGGGCTACTTCTTGTTCGACCGGAAAACTAGCAATAACTTTACCATCTTCAACAATTTTTGCCCCATTTCAAGCTATATAACTATTATTACCAAGCAGTGATACAATGCTTTGTGTCTTTTGATTTACACCTCTTCCAGTTGAAACAACAACTGGGAGTTGTTTTTGCAACTTATTTATTACATTAATTGTATATTCAGTAGGCATTCGTTCTCAGAATTTAACACCTGGTCCGTCTAATGTTGTTCCGTCTAAATCAATAAAAATTATTTCAGGTTTGTTCATGTTAATATTATATATTAAAAAAGATCTTTAAAAGTTATTTAAAGATCTTTTTGTAAATATTTTTTGATAAATTGTCCTATGGCACCGGTATTATGATCACCAATTACTTCTTTAGCGACTGCTTTAGCATCTAAAGTAGCATTACCCATTGCAAGACCATAACCTACGTTTTGGATCATTGTCACATCATTTCCGCTATCTCCAAATGCTACAATATTTTGAATATCCACATTTAATGAATTTGCTAAATATTTTAAGGTATTTCATTTTGACACATTAATTCCGTTGATATCTGAATAAATTGAATTTGTTAAATATACTTCGCAACCACTTTCTTTTAAAGCAGCGGTTAATTGATTAGTAACATCTGCTGCTTTATGAATATTGTTACGCAAAGCAATTTGCGTAATTATTGTACCTGGTTTATAAATATTGTCTCAAACTTCTTGTTTTGTTGAAGGAGCATAATATGTATCACTTTGTACGTGAGTTTTTGTGGCTCATTCACTCATATATTCATCATGAATTAAAGTTTGATTTTTATCTATTGTATCAACACGCAATAAGATTGATTTAGTTTCAATAAAAATATTATAAATAATTTCCATAACTTCCGGTTTAATACTTTGAATTATTTCGTTTTTTCCGGTTTTTGGGTCATGAATCATAGCGCCATTCGAGCAAATAAGAAAATCAATTGAAGACAAATCATTATTTTTAAAAAGTGGCATTATATTTGACAAGCCACGCCCAGTAGCCACAACATTATAGTGACCTTGTTTTTTAACTAACTTTAAAGCTTCAATAGTTTCTGAGTGAACATAATTTTGTTTTGTTAATAATGTTCCATCTAAATCAAATGCAAATATTTTTTTCATTATTTAATTACCTCTAAGCCATTCATATATGGTACTAAAACTTTAGGAATTGTAATAGATCCATCGTGGTTTTGATAGATTTCTAAAATAGCTGCAATAAGACGGTCAACAGCCATGGCTGAACCATTCATTGTGTGAGCATATTCATTTTGCCCCTGATCATTTTTAAAACGAATCATAGCACGGCGAGCCTGAAAATCTCCCATATAACTCACACTTGAAACCTCACGATATTTTTGTTCAGAAGGTAACCATAGTTCTAAATCAATTGTTGTTCTTGCTGAAAAACCAAGATCACCAGTACATAATTGTAATAAACGGTGTGGTATTTCTAGTTTTGTTAATACATCTTGTGCATCTAAGACCATTTGTTCAAACTCACTATTAGCAGTTTGTGAATTAGTTACTTTAACTAATTCAACTTTTTTAAATTGGTGTTGGCGTAAAATTCCTTTGGTATCTCGTCCTGAACTTCCTGCTTCTGATCTAAAACATTCAGTATAAGCTGTTGCTTTAAATGGTTTTGATAAATCTACCACCTCATTGTTATAAATGTTTGTTAAAGTTACTTCTGCTGTTGGTATTAAATATTGTGAATTGTCTAATTTATATAAATCTTCTTCAAATTTGGGTAATTGACCAGTACCAAATAAAATATTATGATTAACTATAACTGGTGTTGTAAATTCTTGGTACCCTTTAGTTTCGTGTAAATCTAGCATAAAATTAATTAATGCGCGCACTAATTTAGCCCCTTGGTTTTTATAAATAACATACCTTGAACCTGATAATTTTACAGCTCTTTCAATATCAATAATATCAAGTTTTTTAGCAATTTCGTAGTGTGGCAATGTACCAGAAACCAATCCCCTCCCTAACGTTGGATATTCTTTTAAAACTATATTGTTTGTTTCGTCTTCACCAACAGGAACAGATTCAAAAGGTAGATTTGGAATCTGTGCTAAAAGAGATTGTATCTCATTATTTAAATCATCAGATTTTTTAGTTAAGGATACTTCTTGAATTTTTACATCATCAATTTGCTCTTTTAATTCAGATAGTTTATCAGGTTGATTTTTATATTGTCCAAATAACTTTGATAATTTAGTTAATTCACTTTTTTTATTTTGCGCTTGGAACATAAGATTTCCACGGCTTTGTGCTTTATTTAGTAAATCATCAAATATTGCAAGGTCAAAGTTTCTGCTTTGCAAACTTGCTTTAACTTTCTCAGGATTTTTTAAAATATTTTTTAAATCTAGCATTTTTCTCGCTTTCTCTTTTAATTATAATAAATAATGTATAATTTAGTTACAAAATTTCAACGAAGGAGAAAAAATGCTAAAAATTTTATTATTAGATGGTGCACTTAATACAAGTGAAACATCATATTCAACTGCAACAATGAATCATATTGAATCATTATTTGCAAATGATAAATATTCTGTCAAAAGAATTGATTTAAATCAAACTGAATTTGCTAAGACAATGTTAACTGAACAAAACTTTAAAACATATTGAAATGATATAGAAAGCGATAAATGGATTAAAGAACTTAAGGAAACTGACTTATTAGTCATCTCAATGTCTATGATTAATTTTGCACCAACTAACACAGTTAAAAACTTTATTGATGCTATTGCAGTTGCTGGTAAAACATTTACATATGAAGGTGCAACATCAGCAATGCCAATTGGATTATTAAACAAACTTAATGTATTAGTAGTTGCTTCACAGGGCGCAGGCTATGGAACATATACATGAGGTGATCATATTAAATGATTAAAAGGAACTTTTGGATTTTTAGGAGCAAAATGTGTTAATTCATTTGATATCTTAGGAACCAAAGTTACAAGTATTGCTGGTCAAAGTCCACAAGAATATGTTGAATCAGTTAAAGGACAACTTGAACATTTAGTTACAGAAATTAAAAGTAAATTATAAAAATCAAAAAACAAACCACCAGGTTTGTTTTTTGTCTAAAAAGGGTTAAAATGTCGTCTTTTATAGTCGTAAAAAATACTTGACATAAAAAATATTTTTATTGTATAATATAAACACGCTTATATTACGTATATATCAATTTATTTTAATTTATAAGGAGGCAAAATGAGCAAAAGAACTTACCAACCTAATAAACGTAAACATGCAAAAGTTCATGGATTTAGAGCTAGAATGAAGTCTGTTAATGGTAGAAAAGTATTAGCTAGTCGTAGAGCTAAAGGTAGAAAAAGACTTACAGTTTCAGATAACAAATAATATTGTTAAATTATGAAAAAGAAATTCCGACTCAGCAAAAATTGAGATTTTGAAAAAATAATTAATTCTAAAAAATATATTTCCAATGATACATTAATTATTTATTATCAAAAATCAACTGAATGTAAAATTGGTATTACCATCCCAAAAAAATTTGAGGGTTCTGTTGGTCGTAATTTTTATAAACGGCAATTAAAGTCGATCTTAAGAGAACTAAACGTTTTTGACCTTAAGTATCATATAATAATTATTGCTCGTAAAAAGTTTTGCGAAATTAGCTACAATGATAAAAAGGTAGCTACACAAATACTTTTTAAAAAATTAAGGAATTATGAAAAAAACACCGCAATTTAGTTATTTTTCTAATTTAGAAAATGATCCACAAAAAAGAAGAAGTGAATTAACAAAGAAAATTTGAAAAATTGTCAAAATCATTCTTTACTTATTTGCTTTTTCTATTACTATAACAGGCTGCGTGCAGTCCTTTGTTTTAAAAACTTCATCAAATGTAGGTAATAGTATCGAGTTTTACCGCCGTCCTGAAGATATTGCACCAAAACTTAATACTTTTAAACCTAAAAATGTAAATAACACTTCAACTTACACCGATGCTAATGGTGAAACTGTTAAAGATAAAAGTATAAACTTAAGTTTGGATGTCTTACAACAAGATGCTGATGTCAACGTATTGGTTGATAATAAAGATACTTTAAAAAACCTTAGTAAACAAACTATTGACAACAAAGGTGTTTATGGAAAACACGGAATTTTCATGACTAGTATTGGAGCTGAAGGTATTAAAAGTGAAGATTTAACAAAACTAGGTTATTCAAAAATAGATAATGAATCTAATATTATTCAGAAAGATAATAAGAGTTTATTCAGAAGTGAAAGTGAACTTAAATATCAATATTTACACGATCCTAGTTTAGATGAAAATCAAATTTTAATTTTTAGTTACCTTCCTGATCAAAATTCCCCATTTTTAGCCTTAAAGCAAAAAGAAATTAAAACTACAAATTCTGCTGGTTCTGAAGTAACTAGAAGATATAATGAAGTAGATGAAAATGGGAAAGTTGCAGTTTCATTTATTTCAGGATTACAGAAAGTAGATTATGTTTCAAAAGAAGCATTAGACTCTATTACTGGCGCAACTGATCAAACAAGGAGTTTACTTAACCGTGCATTTGCAAGAGATGTTTTACAATTCTTCTATGCATATACATTTGGGAAAGATAGTAAATTATTACAAAGATTAAACACTGTAGCTCAACAAGAATATAAACAAACCTTTAATTCATTTAATGACTATTATAGATTCTTAGTATCTAGAATCGAAAATAAAGATACAAAAATACAAAATAATAATGAAGAGCTATTTAAAATAACCCAAGAAGAGTATGCAATTATAAATGCTTACCATGAAATAATTTATGCTTGATTAATGCAATTTGGTATTGTTCCAACACGTGTTTCAGGGAATGCATATAAAGCGAGAGTTTCTGAATTAATTACTTCATCTACTAATAAATATGACGAAAATACATATGCGATAGAAGAATTCATTGCAGAATATAATAAGAATGCTCCGCAAGGCGAAGCTAAATTGCAAACTAATATTTTATTAGGCGGTGATTATCCTGTTCAGCCTATTTATACATGAGGCCAAGCATGAACATATGGTCCATTTTATGGTTTATTAGTCTATCCTTTATCTGTTGTTGTTCAATCATTAAGACAAGCAATGCCGGATATGGATGGTTGGTCATCAATCATTGCTATTTTAATTGCAGTTATCTTTACTCGTTTACTTGTGCTAGCTCTTTCATTTAAATCAACAATCATGCAATCAGTACAAGAAGGGTTAAGAAATAAAAAAGCAGCTATTGAAGCTAAATACATGGGATTTGAAAATAATAAGGCCATGAAGATGAAAAAAAGTCAAGAGCTTCAAGCTTTATATAGCAAATATAATATTAATCCACTTGATCAATTTGCTAACATCTTCCTGTCAATGCCAGTATTCCTCGCGATGTGGCGGGTAATTCAAGCTATTCCAGAACTTAAAGAAACATTCTGGCTTGGAATTAACTTCTCATCTGTATCATGACAAAAAGTAACTAGCGGTAACTTTGTGTATATATGGATTTTAGTTGCTGCAATTGTGGTTCAATTAATTTCACAACTTATACCTCAATGGTTGAACCGGAAGAAAAATAAGATTTCAATGACTATTACGGAAAAACAAGCCTTGAAAAAATCAGAAAAAACCCAAAAGTATATGATGATTATTTTTACGGGTATTACAGTCTTGTTTAGTGCCGGAGTTCAAGTTTACTGGTTATTTGGTGGTTTATGACAAATAGGACAAGCATTAACACTTCATAAACTAAAACAAACCAAATGATTTAAACAAAAGTATAGTAAGAAATTAGCCAAGTAACAACCCAAAATATAAACTAAAAGTATTCATTTTTGGATACTTTTTTTGTTTTTCAATTAAAAACACAACAATATTTTTACTGGAAATAACAGTATAAAGGGCTCAAGGGTTAAATTATTTTTCTTGTATATTTGGTATAATTACTTTGGTAAAGCTTCAATTTAACTTTACCAAAAGGAGCTGAAATTATGAAAAAAAGTTTTAAAAAGGCTTTTGCTTTGTTACCTACTTCATTAGTAGCACTGCCTATTATTGGATTAAGTGCTAATACAAATCAAAGTAATAATACTGCATATTTTGATAAAACTGTTACAGAAAATGGTAAAAAATACCATGTAGTAAATGTTAGTTTTGCATTAAAAGATAATGAAATAAATGACCTTAAATCAATGTATTCATTTATTAGTTTTACATTAGAGCACCCTAATATAAGTGGTGGAGATAATGTAATGTATTTAGGATACACAAATAAAGTTGAAGAAGTTACAACTAGTTTTAAAGCAACTGGTGCTAGGCTTGAAAATGGAAAATTTAATGAAGCTACAAAGACATATTCACTAGATGTTAAATTTGCGGGCGATTATGCTTGAACAGCAGCAAACTTTAAATTTGAAATTGGTCTTGGTGGTAGAGAAATTGCTATTAAACCAACAAGCCGCCATGTTGTAAAACAAACTGCTTTAGAAAAAATGAGCCATGAAGAATTACTAAAATTAGCAGCAAGTGTAGAAACTTATAAACCAGAGATTAAAAAGCCTTTTGAATCTGCAGTAAAAGATTTTGCTTTTATCCCATTAGATGAGAAAAAAGTAAATGCTAGAAATGCTTCATCAAACATACATATTAATGCTGTAACTGGTAAACCTTTTGTAACATTACAAGCTACAAAAGAATACTTAGATATTCTTCCTCATTCGCAACACTTAGGATTAGTTCCTAATTTACCTTTATACCAGGTAGTTATACCAAATAACCATAATTTTTCAGAAGATCCAAGTAGAAAACTTTACTTAAATATGACAATTCAACAAGAAGGGCAAAGCACTGGAAATGTTTCATATGTAATTGAAAAAAATAAAGCATCTCTTATTTCAAACCTTGGATCAAATAAGAGTGATATAAGTTTATATACTAGTACATATAAATCAGATGATGAATTAGGTTACATAACTTTCCAACTATTATTAGGAAAAAGATGAGACCCTTCAAAAACAAGAATTGTTATGTCATTTACAGGGTATAGAAATGGATCATATTTTGATGTTGCTGGTAAAAATAGAAAAACTGGTGATGTTACACTTACCAAATGACAAGAAAATGAAATTTGGAGAAGAGGAACTTGAAATAAATATGTTTCATTTGACAAAAGTGTTGTAAGTAGTACAGGTAGATCAACCAATCAAAATGATCATAATGGCAAAGAGGTAACAATCGAACTATCACACCCAGATACCCCAAAAACTACTATGAAATATAAAATCAATAATGATAAATTAGAACCAGTTAATGTAGTTGCAAACCAAGTTAAATTTAAGGCTTATGTTAAAAATGGTATGAAATTAGTTAATGGTGATAAACTAGGATTTTACGTTGAATTTAGTAGTCTATTTGATCCTACTAAAGCAATCATTAAAGTAACTTATAATAATAAAACACAAGAAGTTAAAATGCCAAATTTCTGGGGTTGATTTGGGGATGACCCTAGGGATACTAAATAAATTAAAATATTCGCATTAATTGCGAATATTTTTGCTTTTATAATATCTTTTATTTTGTCTGAAAAAAGTAAAAAGTTTTCTCAAAAAAAATATATAATTTTTTTGAGAAAACTGATATTCAACTATCAATAATTTAGGAATATTATTAATATTTGTTTTACAAATTAGTTTTCTTAATAATTATAAATATAAGAAAGGATGTGTTATGAAACAAAATAAACTAAAAAAGTTAATTTTACGGCCTATTTTTAGTCTACTAAGCTTTGGATTTATTTTGTCAACCCCTTTTTATAGTGGTAGTTTCAAAACTTCTTATTTATCTTCAAATATTAAAATTGACAAATTTGAGTTTAGAGATCAACTAATGTTTTCTAATTCATTTGGGACGGGGAATACAAATGAATTAAGGTATATTGATAATAAATTTGAATTGAAAATTTTGTTAAATCTTGATATGGAAACCGAGGATGAAAATATTATAACGAGGTTTAATAATGATTTCATCACAAAAATTAATAAAAAGAATCTCAAATACTTATCAACTATAAAAAGTTCAACTATGCCTACAGTATGGTTGTATTTTGAAAGTGAAAAAGATAGGCAAATATTATTAAATCATATAAAGAACTGGAAGGAAGTTTTCAAGTTAATAATATATAAAAATGAATATGCTTCATACAGAGTTAATAACGATATGTACGAGTGGATTTTAAATCCAACCCCAAATGAAAAACAGTATATGCATAAATATATACAAAATCAGAATAATGTTGAAAAATACATTGCAAGTGTAGAAAAAAATTTAGATATTGTTAATAGTCTAGGTTACGACAGAGTAACTGCACATGATAGTAAAATTGGGATTATGGAAATTTATCATCATGATTTTGATTATACTTATAAGGGTTTTTTTGGCGAAAACCTTTATTTAAAAGAATCACAAGCTAGAGTAATACATAATGGTCCTAAAGAACATTCTACAACTGTGTCTCTGATTGCTGGTGGTAAGCATGGAGTTGATAAAACTTCAAAAATATACCTCTCAACCTTTAGTACTGATGGTGAATGAAATGAGTATTTAGAAAAGATGGTGAAAATTGATGGCGTTAAAATAATCAACCATAGTTATTCATTTAAAACACCTGACTACAACGAGAATTCTTATTTCTTAGATTACCTTGCCCGTAAGTATGGAGTAATTCATGTTATGGCAGTTGGAAATATTGATTTAGATAAAGAAAAAGAAAGCAAAAAAATATTGGCTATAGGGGATAATTTATTGGCTTTAAATTCTGTTTTAGTAGGTTCTTTGAAAGAGAATGCTTCAAAAAACACCCTTAAAACTAACAGAATTGCAACATATTCAAATTATAGGCTAAAACAAGAATATGATGACCTTGCAAAACCACTAGTAGTTGCACCAGCTGAATTTTACGAAATTGCATATGATAAAAATGGATATGGTGTTGGTACTAGTTATTCATCGCCACTGGTAGCAGGTTTAATATCTAATTTATTAAAAGCAAACCCAAAAATAAATAATTCTGAATTTAGAGTTCCACTAGTAAAAGCTATTTTATCAGCTTCTGCGATTACTCCAAAATTAAATGGTTTATCATATAAAAATAATGGTTATGAGAAAAAATATGGCGCAGGTACAGTAGATTTTAAAGGCATGCTTCAAGCAGCAAAGAATTATTATGTTGCAAAAGTAGATCCTACTAGTCGTAATAGAAATGTTTTAACCAGTAGTCCTATAACTCTTCAAAAAGGTCAGAATATAAAAATTTCAAGTTCGTGAACATTTAATGCGGGATTACTAAAAACAAAAGAAGAGAAACCAAAGTACACCCCTAACACAAATTGGTGAAATTCATTTATAAACTTTTTTAATAGTGCTCGAAAAGATGCTCAGGAAAGATCGGAACGCGAAAGGGTTAAAAAAGAAACAATTGATTGAAATTCAACACATAAAAGTGAGTGGCAATTAAATTTAGATACAGTTTTAAAAGATAAAGCCAATAAATGGTTCACAGATTATAATTTAGTACTTCAAAAACTAGATAGTCGTGGTAATTGACAAAATATTATAGTTAAAAGAGTAATAAATACTAATGATGAGATCATTAATTATAATGTTTTAACTAATGGAACATATAGATACTTAGTGCAAAAAAGAACTTACTCTGAATCAACTAATTTAGCAGCTGATTTAATAGCAGTAACACACCTGGTAAGAAATGAAAATTATTAAAAAATTAGTTTTATCATCCATTTTATTAATGCCTCTACAAGTATTTTCTTGCTCACAGAAAGAAATTGATTACCCACCTAATTATATTTTAGATCCTAAAGAAGATGAAAAACCTTGGAACGAAAAAACTTGGACACTTAACGAGAATGACATTACCAGTATAGTTACTAAAAAAATAAACGAAGAAGAACACAAAAAAATATCCAAAGAACTAGCCAAGGAAGAAGCAAACTATGTAACTGAAAGTGCTTTTCTGCCTCCAAAAACAACTAGAATTAAAAGTAATAGTGAAAAATCTTCATCAACACGTATTGAGAATAAAATAAATAGCAAATTTTTTATAGACAATGATTTTATTAGTCCACAATTTATAAAAATCAGCACTAAAGAAAATTTTAACAACTATATTATTAGCAATGCTAAAGAAGTACCAAGTTTTGAAAATTTCCAAGATGAACTTGAGATAAAAGAACTTTTTGAGAAACTTTATTTAAAAAACAAAGATGTTTTTAATATTCTTCAAAAATTTGATATTTATATTTTTCCATATACCGAAGAACATAACTTAATAAAAATGGAATTTAACAACATGTTTTTTGTATTTCAAATTCGTGATATTAATAAAGAACCAGTATGGACTAGTGGATGAGGTGGGCCTGTTGTTTGAAAAGTAATTTTACTACCAAAGGATATAACTGTAACAAAGCGAATATATAATAGCTTTGAGGATATAAAAAAGTGATACAATGATGTTTATCTCCCTAATAAGAAAACATAATATTTTTAAAACCTAATCTATTTAAATCAGATTAGGTTTTTTTGATTTTGTAGTTTGATTATTCCTCTACAGGTTTAAAAAATTTTTTTATTGTTTAGAATTATGATAAGCAGTTAAACTAGATAAAGTGGTGCTTCTCTTTTACTAGTTACAAAATGACTTACTATTTCCTGTTTAACACCATTTTCATTAAATAAAGTATTTTTTGAGTATTTGATATTTAATTATTGTGAAAAAGATAGGTTCGTATATTTACCAACATTAATTAACACTTTAAATTATGTTATAATTTATATATAGAATTTTTAATGTTATTTAAACAATTAAATATATTTTTAGATAAATTTAATAAGGAGATTTTTATACTAACGAATTTAAAATCATTCTTTCGACTTTTTATAAGTTTTTCTGGGTTATCTGCTTTCTTTGTTCCTAAAACTTTAAAACAAATTGTTATAAAAGATTGATATGATAATTTAAGTACTAATAAGTTTGAGATTCGTGGACAAGGTACAACATCTGCTTTAACTGAAGATAATGAAGAAGCAAATATACCAATTAATAATAATTATGAGCTTAAATTATTATTAAATCCTGGTTTTGAAACAGAAAATGAAGATTTAATAGCTAGGTTTAATTATAACTTTATAAATAAAGTTAAAATAAATGATGTGACATTTAAATCATTTGAAACTAGCGAAATATTCCCAATGGTCTGGTTCTACTTTGAAAGTGAAAAGCATCGGGAAAGTTTTGTTAATTCAATAAAAAGTTGAAATGAAATTGAGAAATTTATTATTTTTGAGAATAAAGTTAATAAATTTGAAGTAAATCAACTTGATCCACCACGTGAATTTCTAGATCCAATACCATATGAATTAATGCCTCCTAACTTTGACCCAACAATTTATAAAAATAAAAATTATGAAAGTTATATTGATTTTGACTTGCAAAAATTTATTGACTCATCAAATAAAAATGCATCGATAGTTAATGTAACTAATTATTTGAATAATAGTTATATTAATAAAATTGGTGTGTTAGAAGTTTGAGCTTACCCATTTGATCAGAAATATAAAAAGTATTTTAAAAATGGGATAGAAATAAATGACCTTGAAAACAATGTCAATAAACCAAAAAACTCACATTCAACTATGGTGTCAATGATAGTTGGTGGCCAGCACGGTATTGATAAAACTTCCAAAGTATATTTATATACTAGTAATTTTACCGATGGTCATTGAAATAAAACAATTCAAAAAATGGTTAAGGAAGATGGTATACGTTTAATAAACCATAGCTATGGTACTAAAATGACTATTTGAAATGGATCTGAATATGTTGATAATCCAAAATACTTTTTAGGATACAGTGAAAACTCATATTTTTTAGACTATATATCACGTAAATATGGTGTGATAAATATCTTTTCCGCAGGAAATAATGGTACTAATAGCAGGCACTTAATATCAGACGACAAATTATCTTTTAATTCTATAATTGTAGGTGCATTAGAAAATAATGCTAACAAGAAAAATTTAAGATCTAATAAAGTTGCAGATTATTCTAATTATCAATTATTAGATGAATTTAGCAATATATCTAAACCTTTAGTTGTTTCACCAGCATATTTTTATAACCCAGTTTATAACACTAATAATTATAGCAAAGGAACTAGTTATGCTGCGCCAGTTGTTACAGGATTACTTTCTAATTTAATGAAATATAATGAAAAAATTAGAAATAGTAAATATAGGGTTCCAATTGTAAAAGCAATTTTATCTGCATCAGCTGTTAGTCCTAAACTAACTGGATTAAGCTATAAAACAAGTGGTTATGAGCAAAAATTTGGAGCTGGAACACCAGATTTTAAAGCAATGCTTGAAGCAGCTAATAATTACCAAGTTAAAACAATTAGTCCAACTGAAGCAAGTCAAATTGTTTTAAGAAGCGATGAACTTAAATTACGTAAAAATCAAACTATTAAAATTTCTAGTTCATGGATGTTTAATGCTGGTATTTTAAAATCTTTAGATTCTCCACTTAATTCATATTATTCATTACAAAATAACAGCTATTGAGAAAATAAATTAAATCGTTTTAGTATTTCAAAAATAGTAACAAACGAAACTCCTTATACGCCTTGAAATAACCCATATTCGACTTTACCGGATACTCATAATGATTATTTATGACTTAAACAAGAAGAAGCAAAGAAACGTCAATATGATAGATGGTTTACTGATTATGATTTAACCTTACAAAAGAAAGATGAGACTGGAGCTTGAGTTACAGTCAAAGGCGTTTATACTGTTTTAACTAATGATGAGTTAATAGAACATAAGATTACCGAATCGGGAAGTTACAGATATATAGTTACTAAAGTATCGAAAAATTCTTTTGCAAATTCTGTTGATGATATTGTTGCACTAACACATGTGGTACGAAATGAAGATTATTAAGAAAATTTTGTTATGTAGCCCAATTTTAACACCTTTATTCACATTTGCATGTAATGCAAAGAAACAAGGTACAATTAAAGAGACTACGAAACCAATAGAAATAAAGGAAGTCAAAGATGAACCAGTACCTAAACAAGATCCAAATTTAAATCAAAATATTGTGGAAGATAAAAAAAAGAATAATACAAAGCGAAATATTGATAAACCAACATTAAATGATAAGATAGAAAAACCAAAAGAACCAACCGAAGAAGAACTCATTAATGAAATAAAAGAAATATACAAAGTTATTTATCCAGTATATAAAAAGTTTACTAAAATTGCAGTCTTTGCCCCTAAAGAATGATTACGAGAAGACGAACTATATTTAAAAAATGAATACCATTTAAAATATTTAGATACTTTTAATGAGAATTTTTTAGATAAATCATTGCAACCAAAAAGCCCTCAGAATTTTTTAGCTCAAGATTCATATATAATAACTTCGAAAGAGGAATTTGACACTTATATTGTCAACAGATTTAAAGAATTAAATCCTTTTAATGAGTTTTTTGATGATCAAAAAATTAAAAAACTTTTTGAAGAATTATATTTAGAAAATAAAGATGCTTATAATATTTTAGATAACTATAATATAGTTATAACTACTGTAAGCCCTTATAAATATTTACAAGGTGCTGGCTATATAATACCAATATACCAAAACAATAAAACATATATAACTTCAATTAGTGGTCATGAACTAATCCCTGAATCAGTTTGACATATGGACGCACTTGAAATGGAACCGATAAAATGGGAAGTTTTCTTAGTTAATAAAAATCATGTTATAGAATATAAAACAATATGAAGAAAAGAAGATGAAACACTTCTTTCATTTAAGGATAAATTTGTTAAATGACATGAAGAAGTATTTAAAAAACAATATCCATAATTTATATTTTAAGGAAAAATGCTTGGAGCCACCCAAGCATTTTTTATATGGATTATTCTCTGCACTATAGATAAAGAATTTGACTTCGACAAAGGTATGGACTAAATTAGCTGTTACTTTTATTTTTTCTCTTTTTAGGCATCTGATTTAAAGCATGATTTTCATTAGACTGTTCCCGTTGTAAGAATATCATTTCCTCAAATGTAATATAAATTTTAGGGCCTATTTGAACTAACTCTATCCCTTGTTAACTCATCAAATTTTCATATATTTAGCTTCATCTGGTTTAAATTCAATAGAAAAGCTGTAATGTTGTTTGAGACCCTAATTATATTTCGATCTTTTGAATTTTGGAATGTAATTGAAGTTTATAGCGAACTCCCTAAGTTTTGCCAATTAATTTGGTCCAACTTATGGACCTCACTATAAAAAACTGCCGTGCTTTCTGTTTTCTCATACATTTTTTTATATAAAAATTATGTTAAAATTAAAACGCAATTATTTTGTTAATATTTCGCATGTGACTTTTCCAAAAAACACATTCCAAAAAAAATAAAAAATATTTTGACTTTTATTTTTTTGTGTTATACTATTATCAGTGGTTAAAGCAAGAGGGATCACCTGATACCATTCCGAACTCAGTAGTTAAGCCTCTTTACGCCGACGATAGCCTAAAGGTGAAAATAGGAAGCCGCTGTTTTTTATATTTTTTTTCATTCTTCAATGTATGGAAATTGCTTTCCAGCAACTTCGATAACTGAATAATAATCTGGATTAACATTTATAACTTTTTTTATTTTTGTTAATCCTTCATTTGAATCAAAATATAAAAGAATTAATAAATCAGGATTTGGTGAATATAACTTATTAATTAATTTAAATAAGTTATATTCAATTTTTTTGTTATACTTTGTGTTAACAACCAGGTTATAATTAGATTTGGTTGTTTTTATTAATAAATTTAAATAAATTTTTTCATTATTTAAGGCAATATACGGCATGGTGTTTTCAGCCGCATAACTGCGGTTTCCAATTAAAACATTATTTTCTAGAAATAATAGTGTAGTTAAGGTTTCTAGATTTATAACTACTTCATATGGCTGTGAAGTACTTTGGTTTAAAGCCAAACTATTAATAGTTTTAGAAAAAAGCGAGTAAACAAATTTATGTTTTTTAGCTAATAAATCAAAGGCACCAAGAGTGTCTAAAAAATTTCTTGTTTTCATGTTTATAATTATAATTATAAACGTGCACTTTTATAATTATTTTTTGTTATAATTTATAAAAAAAGTGGCTTAATAATAAAATGCCAAATTTTAAGATAGGAGAACAAATGGCAAAAAGACAAAGATCATTTTTTGAACGTTTATCAGAGTTAAATGATAATTTTGATGAAAAAAATAAAAAATTAAGCAGAAAGACAAAACGTAATTGAATCAATTATACAATTTTGGGTTCTTTAGCAACTATGATTATAACTGGTATTACAGTTCCCTTAGTTATCAATACTACTAAAGTAAATTATATTGAACCAAAAAAAGATAGTGAGAATGCTTTTGTTTTTAATAATAATTTAAATATTTCAATTGGTGATTTAACAAAAAAATTACAAACAAACGACACAGACTATTCAAAACAATTTGATGATACTTATAAAAAAGTTATTTTCTACATGTATGAAAAGGAAGTTTTAGCTTCAAAACAATACCAAGAAATTGTTAATAGTTCACTTAGCAATAATGAAAATGCAAATTTATCAATTGAACTTAGTTCACTAGACAAAATTAAAGAAAATCAGAAAAAGAAAATTAACGATCTTAAAAATAATTTAAAAACAACGTATGGATATTCAACATGAGAAAATGTTTACAAAGAAAGATTATTAACTGATGAGTATGGAAAGAGTACTAGTGAAGAAGATGCAATCGAATATTTAACATTTAAAGAAATTGAATCAACTGCGCTTAGATCTTCCGAAGTAGAAGTAAAAACCGTAAGTTTAGATTTTATTAATAAAACAGCTAAGAAAACAATTTATAAAATTGATGCTAATGGAAATCCTGTAAAAGACGCAAATAACCAAGCAGTTGTTTTATTTAACCAAGGTGATAAAGTATTTCCACACTTTAAAGAAGGTGTAAATTACTTTATTCAACCCAGCAATCCAACTCAAGCGACACTTTTTCAAACTAAATCATATATTACTGATTTAATCCCTGCTGATAATGTAATTAGAAATTACTTTAATAATAACAATGTTTTAATTCCAACTTCAGTTTTATTACCTGGCGTTGTTAATTCTGATTCTAGATTTGGTTTTAGTTTAACAGATACAACTGCTCGTCAAAAATATATTAATAATCTGAAATATTCAGTTTTAAAGGACGGTAATTCTAATATAAAAGTAAGTCAAAATATTGATTTATTACTTAATTTTAAAAAACCAAGTGAATATGGACTTTATACTAACAAAGACCAAACACTAGATGCTTTTAAAGAAGAAACTTCAAGATATAAAACGTATTTAAGTGCATTAACACTAACTTCAGATAGTTCTTTAGGTTTCTTAGGAACTTCAAGTATGAGCGACTTAATCAATAATAATATTGATCTTTCATTTGGCACAATTGCAAATAATTTACTTAAAAACTCAAATAATTTTAAAGAAATTGATTTAAAACAAGTATTTAGTATGCCTAGTGGTTTTAACCCTAATGTTGAACAAGAAATTGCTAATTTGATTAAAGAAGCACAGGATTTAGCAACAAATGCAAGTGAAGGTAATCAAAATGATAGGTTCAACTTAATTTCTAATAAATTGGAAGAAGCAAACTTATTAATTGATCGTTACTTTGCACAATTAACTAGTGAACAATTTAATGATGTTATTAAAACAAAATATAGTGATGTTTTTGCTATTAAAGTTAATAGCAATACATATAATTCTTTAGTTTATAAAATTAAAGATAAACAAGAACAATCTTTAATTTTAACTCCTGGGGGAATAGCAATCTTTACAAATGAGCATCTTGATACAATTGAGAAGTTTAAAGAATATATTACTAATGATTTAGTTAATATTGCTGGCGGAAATGCTTCATACTTCAAATTTGATGAAAAATTAAACGCATACAAATCAAAAGAATTATTAGTATTGGATAAATTAAATGACCTTGAATTTGTAAGTTGGTTATTAACACAGAAAAATCATGATAATAACATATATACCAATGAATTGATTAGTAAATTGAAAGATGAAGTATCATCAGTTAGAAATGGTCTTAAATTAAAAAATGAATTAACTTTATATGAAAAAATTGATACATATATTAAAGACAAAGTTAATTCACTTACAAATCTTAACTTTAAAAATGTAGATGGAGTAGTTAGAGTTGCTTATTTAGGATCTGACAAAGCATCAGTAGAACTAAATAACTCTAAAAATGCTTTTGAGTTAGCTGAACAAGAATTTCAAAAGTATTTTGAGAAAGGAAATAACTAATGAAAGCACTTAAAAAATTATTAACTTTTTCAACTCTTGGATTTATTCCTGTTGTAGCTGTAGCTTGTGGGCGGGATGTTAATACTGATAAAAAAATAGCTCAAGATAAATTATTTTCAGGTGAGAATGTTAAAGATGTTGTGCAATCCTTATGGCTGGATAACACCTTAAAATCTTTATATAGTGTTTCAGAATCTGAAAATATTAATAATCCTAAATATAAAGAAGATGCCTTCCAAGCTTATAAAACATTTTTAAAAAATCAATTCCAAAAGGATACTAAATATCTTCCAAAACAAATTAGTGATTTATTATCTAAAGGTTTAATTAATCAAACTCAATATGATGATTTAAAAAGTTTGCTTAATACATATTATCCAAATATAACAATGGAACAATTCTTGATTCTTTATAATATTAAAGAATCAAAGGTTAAATTAACTGTTGAACAAAATTTATTAGTTAATAAATATCTAACAATTTCTAAAAAAGAAGATTTAGAAAAAGTGTATGCAAGCCAGTATCAATCAAGAAAAGATGATTATGATCTAAATAACTTTATTTTAATTGATTATTTAGTAAATAAAAGACTTACCCAAACTTGAACACATTCAAGTACTAGTGAAAATGATTTATTTACTTCATCTGTAAAAACAATCAATAAAATTGCCGATTATACTGCTATATCTCTTAAATCATTTGATGCAAAAGAAGTAGCTAATGATGATGTTTTATTTTCTAATAGGGAATATGAACGTAAAATTGGCGGTTATAAAGGATTAGAGGCTTCTTCATTAAATTTTAATCTTGAATTAAATGCATTAAAGAATAATACAACTGAAACACTAGCTAACGGATTTTATGATTATTCGAAAAAAACCTTAATTAAAGTTAATGATGATGAAACATTAGTTGAAGCTTTACCAATTACTAGTGGTAGCAACTCTATTTTAGTAACCTATGTTAGTTGGTTATTGCCTCTAGGCAAGGATTATGAAATTGAAAATCCTAAGCAAGAAGAACGTAGCGAAAAACCAACGATTAATGTTAAAAAATTAACCTTAGAAGGCACCTATTTAATTAAAGATTTAATTAAATTAACTACCGCATTATATGATTATGATAATAATTTATTTGAACAAGCTGTAGATGCTTTTGTTAAGCTTGGAAATAAAATTAAATTAACAGTTGAAGATGAAAATCTTAAAAAAGCCATTCAAGGATTAAAATATGCAGAATAAGAGTATTTTTACTCAAATTATTGAAAGAAAAATACCTGCGAATATTGTTTATGAGGATGAAAGAATAATTGCTTTTTATGATATTAATCCTGTGCAACCAGGTCACTTTCTAGTTGTTCCTAAAGCAACTGATGAGAATATTTTAAAAAATAATGAAGAAGATTATGTATATCTAATGTTAATGGCTCGTAAATTAGCTAATAACTATATTCAAAAATACAATTGCTCAGGCTTTAAATTACAAGTAAATACTGGAAAAAGTGCTGGGCAAGTCGTTTTCCATACCCATGTGCATATTATTCCCTATAAATAACAAAACCAACTTTTAATAAGCTGGGTTTGTTAAAAAGTATATTGTACTAAATTAAAGAAATAAGTTAATATTTTCATGTGAACTTTACTACTTTGCTTTAAAATATTATTTATGTATTAAATATTAAAATTTAAATTAAAATAATTCAAACAAAATATAAGAATTAATTAAAATAGCAACAACAATTAGTTTGTTGCTATTTTACTTCTTTAAAATTCAACAATCTATCCCTATAATATTCATATTGTTTTTGTCTTAAAGCTATTTCAGCTGGTAAGCCCTTAGTTAAATCGTTTGTTAAGTCAGAGAAATTATCTAGGATCTCAACAATTTTGTTTTGGAGTTGAAGAGGTGGGATAGGAATCAAAACATTTTCCATTAATTTTTTTGAAACATTAAACCTAGTTACACCTGACGAAGTTTTGATTAATTGCTTACGTAGGTTTGTAGATCTAAATAAATGTTTGAGAAAATTTGGATTAAACAATTCTTTATTATTTAATCTAAAGATAAAACAAAAACTATTTAAATAATAATCTCCAATTGGTTCTTGCGTTACAACTGAAGACATAGCTACTTCATCTTTGATTTCACTAGAACCAGTAAAGATCACATCTAAGTATTCTAATTTTCTTTGCTTATCATTTGGCAGTATTTTTACCTTATTATTTAAATCAAAATTTACAGCTGGATTTTTAAAAACATTCATATATGTTATAAAATTAGCATTACCATTTTTAAAGTCGTCTTTGGTTTTACCTGTTAGTCCACCATAAAATTTACCTAATTCTTTAAGTGTTTTAGATTTAATTAAAGAATTTCAAAACATATTCCCGAAGACATATTCAAATAATTTGGCTAATCCTGGATTATTCTCTCTCTCTCTCTCAATATTATTAATATTAAATGATAATAAGAGATCTCTATAATATTCATATTGTTTTTGTCTTAAAGATATTTCAGAAGGTAACCCAATTTTGAGGTTATGGCAAATTTGCTCAAAGTTGTCCAATACTTCTGCAATGCGGTTTTGAACCGGAAGGGGAGGGATGGGAATTTTAATTTGTCCAATTGCTTTAGCATTAAATTGAGGCTGTGTGCCAATTGAGACAATTTTTTTGGCTTGATTTCAATATAAATTAGATTTAGAAAAATGTCAATAATATTTATTACTAATTATTGTATTATCTAAATCTATTTTTATTAAATAAGATGCAAATACTGCAGGTTCATCAGAATCAAAATATAAAGTTTTACCATATGAACCTGTTCGAGAAACTAATAAAGCACCTTTCTGTAATATATATTTTTCTAGTCCGGCTTCACTAGGGATATACTTTTTGTTATCCATTATTAAACTACCATCTTCAGATATATCAGTAATTCTGATATATCTGAAATCACCCGCATCTTTAGATGATGCTGTATAGCCATATGTAAATTTAGCAATTTGATCTAATGTAATTTCCTTTATTGAATCATCAAAAGTTAATAATTTATCTCTGTAATACTCATATTGTTGCTTACGGTATTTAAGTTCTGTGGTAAGTTCTGTGAAATTATCAAGAATTTTAACAATTTCATCTTGGATCGCGCGGGGCGGTGTTGGTATTTCAAAGTTTTGTAATATAGGTAATGTTATATATGGTATTGCAGAATTTTTTATCTGTTTATTTGAAATGTATTGTTTAAAGTAAGTTAATAAGTAATACTTTATAAATTTAGGAGATATTTCATTAAAATTAAATAAAACATATGTTCTTTGTTCGGCATTAAACTTACCGTCATAATATTTTATATTTCCAACATTTGCACCATTACCACTAATGATAATTGCCTCAGTATCAAAAGCATATTTATCAATTTTAAACGTTTGCATGTTACATGTAAAAAATGGATATTGGCCATTTTCATTTTTCTGGCCAGTTTTCAATTTACCTGTTGTTATTGAGCACAACTCTTTTAGTAGTCTATATTCAACACCACCTGGACACAATTCTTTAATTAACTTCTCAATTTTATTCATAATGATTCCTTAAATATATATTAATGGCAGCGGCAGAAAAAGGGGTGGTATAGCTAAACACTATACTCTGTATAAAAATTATAACACAATCATAATTTTTTTTAAACTCTAAAATTTACAAAAATTAAGCAAAAAAAGAAGTGTATGCACTTTTAAGCTTTTTTTGCTTAATCAAGTTTAATACTTTGTATTAAACTACACGTACGCGTGCGTGCACACTTTAAAGTGTCAAAAAACACCGCATGAATTTCTAACGAAAATGCTTTTTTTAGTTTCTTTACCATATACATAGTATATGGTATTTTATTATTTTTTCCGTATGCACTTTTCACTACACTTTATAAAAACTGTATTGAAAATAGTATACACTTTTACATACACACAAAATCTTATATATATTACATAGTAATATATATAAAAAGTTTTAAAAATAGCATACTTTACTGTATGTATTTTGTATACACTAATAAAAATCAAAACTAAAATTCTTATTTTTTAGTCTGATAAAATTTTTACAATTGTTTCAACTAAATAAGCTAAATCTTTTGAAAATAGGGGTTTTTATAAAGTGATTTATATAACTTTCTGCTCTTCCACCATTATAATTTTTTCTCAAAAATGTATTAAAAATGTACTCTTCATTTTCAGAAAAAGTCTTTAAAAATCCTCTTAGTTCTTTTATTTTTTTAATAAAAATTTTGTGAATTTTTAGATAATTTATTAAACTTTTTAATACTCTTTTAAACTCTTGAAAATTCATTTTTTCTAAAAAATTGTTCATTATTTTATATAAATTTTCTACTTGAAAATGTTTTGAAAATTCGCAATTTTTCTTATTTTTTGTTTTATTAAAACCAAAAATATTAAATAAATTTCTTTTAAAATGGTATAAATCATAATACCTTTTTACCCCTAATTTTTTTGAAATAGTGTTAATAAATCTTGCTCCGTCACCACTAATTATTACTTTATTTTTATCAAAATATTTACCAAAAAACTCCTTTATTTTATTGCAAATAAAGTCTAAATTTTTATATTCTTCCTTAAAAACTAAACTATGTTTATTGTTATTTTTATCGACTAAAAAAACATTTCTTATACATCTTTTTACTTTTTTACGACCCAAATTTTCTTTAAAATAGGTATCATCAATATGAATTTCAATCCTGTTTTTTATGTCTAATTTATTAAAATTATTATTAAATTCATAAGATAAATTACCCATTTTTAAATGATAATCTAACACATATTTTGGTATTAATTTTTGATTATTTTTCTTCCTTCTAGTTCAAATTTGTTTATTAAATTGGTTGTAAATATCTTTGTAATAATATTTATTTTTACCAATTCTTTTTGTTTCTTCATTATGATAATAAGTAAAACTTTTACCAGTACTTTTATCAGTATATACTCCCAATTTATATTCAAAAACATCACCATTTATTATTATTTTCCGCCTTTTTATTTTCTTTACTTTTCAGTTCTTAAATTCAGTTTTTTCTAATCTAATTTTGGATCTAAAAATATATTCTTCATCATTTCAATTTTTAATCATTTTTTGATTATCTATTTCAACTCAATTTTCAAATTTGCTCATATAAAAATTTTATAAAAAATAGCACTCTTTAGTGCTAAGTTCTACCTTGTAAAGGATTTCACTTTTTCTCGCTGATACTCCAAAATATCTTCATATCATTCTTCGAAAACTTTTTTAAATTTTTCTATTTTATTTACATTCTTAGAATTTCTAATAGATAAAATTTCATGAGCTAAATCTTCATCTTTTTTTTCTTTAAGAACCCATTTTTCTTTTAAAGCTGAATCTAATTTTTCTTTTTAAGTCATCTCTATCTCAAACCATATCACTCCTTAATTATAAATTTTTATTTATAATTAAATTATAAAGTTTTTGTAGAATATTAAAAGAAATTAATTATGTTTTTTATACAATTGCTTTATAATTCTAATGTAACATCTTGCGTGCGTGCTCATTATGCGTATATGTATGTGTGCCCCCGCACACGCACACACAATCTCAGATAATTAACTTAAGAGATGAAAAATGAAAAAGAAATTTGAAATTAGGAGAACATATGGATAAAGGATTAGGTGCATTCATTGATTTTTTAAAGCAAATTACCAAATCTAATCAGAACGGTAATAAAGGATCTGAATTTGAAAATTTTATAAGAAGCAAATTAGATACATGCGGTTTTAAAGAAGCAAGTTTTAATGAAAAATCTTATATGTACATGAATAAAAACATTTTTAAAATTGAAAAAGAAGAGTTTGATAATTTAAAAAGAAATTTGAAAGAGAAAGTTTTAAATAAGAATAATATACAAGTTATTAAAAATCCCTTTAAAGATTATAAAAATAATGATATATATATATATATATATATCAACCATTTGGTAAACAAAATTTCCCTGATTTTTTAATCATAACTGATAATTTTGTTTTCCCTTTAGAAGTTAAATTTTCTACAAAAAATAAAAATTCTAATTTGCCAAAATGGAATAGCAATATACCAAAAGCAAATTCTATTTATGTTTATGCAAACACAGAAAAACATAGTCCAATAATATTTTTAGGAAATGATTTTGTAGGCAATGATACACGAATAATCTTAAACGATCATTTTGAACAATTCGATGAAAAGGAAAAAATTGATAGTTTGCTTGCAAGTCTAAAGCAAAATGATAAATCATTCAATCCATTTGGTTTATATCCTAAGATTAGAACTGATTTTATTTTTGGTAATGATGATAGTCTTGATATTTTTGAATTTTCTAAAAAAATGAAATGAAAAGAACATGTATTCGATTTCTTAGAAGGATTAAAAAAAACATGAAAAATAATAAATTAGACCAGTTTTATACAAACCCAAAAGTCACTGACTACTTAGTAAAAAAAATTCATAATATGTTTAATTTAGAACAATATGAAATATTTGAACCTGCCGCAGGAACTGGTAATTTTATTGATTCCTTGTATAAAATTGGCTTAAATGTCAATGAAAAGTGCCATGCTTTTGATATAGAACCAAAAAATAATAATTTCATAAAAAAAGCAGATTTTTTAAATTTAAAAATAAATAAATATATTGCAAACAAGAACAATAACTTAGTAATTACAAATCCTCCCTTTGGAAAAAGAGGTAATTTAGCAATTGAATTTATTAATAAGTCTCTTGAGTTTGCTGATATCGTGTGCATGATACTTCCTAATACCTTTAATAGATATTTGGTTCAAAAAAGAATTAAAGAAAGTGCAAAAATAATATATAGCGAATACTTGCCTGAAAACTCATTTATCGTAAAAGATAGGGAATATTCAGTAAAATGTTCATTCCAAATTTGAACAAATAAAAATGTACAAACTTGATTGAGTGATAAGAGGCTAAGAAATAATAATTTTCAAAAAATAAAAGGATTAGAGCTTTTTATACACAACAACACAAAAGAAACCCTTAAATATTTTGATAAAGAATTTTATAATTGAAATTTCGCAATAGTTAGACAGGGATATTATGATTATTCTAAAAAAATAACAAATCCTAATGAACTAAAAAGAAATAGGCAATATATATTTATAAAAACTAAAACCCTTATTTATTAAAATTAATTGAAGAAATAGATTTTGAAACCTTAGCTAATAAAAATACTGTTGTTAAAGATTTTTCTAATACTGATCTAATTAGTGAAATTTATAAATTACATATAAACAAAATTTTGAAATTTTAAATTTCATTCTTTGTTAAAAAATAATTTAAAAAATAAATATAATTTTCCTTTTTTTATAGTATAATACTTATACAGGTTTTGATAAAACACTGTGAACTGTATTGGTAGAACATAATGTTTAAGCGCTATGTGTTAGCGCCAACAATATAGGGGGACTGCCTTAGGCAGTCTTTTTCTACCTTTTTGATCTTAAAAAAAGGGATGGAGACAATGCATTTATACATATACTGTGATGAATCGGGGGTTTTGATAAAAAGCACAACAATTTTTATGTAATGTCAGGTTACATATTTTTAAGTCAAGGCGAAACATCAATAGCAGCGGCAAAATATAGTTCAGTTGAAAAAAATATAAGAAAAATAAAGAGAATTCCTAAGGAACAAGAGATAAAAGCTAGTTTCTTAAGAAAGGATTTCAAGAGTAAAAGGCGTTTATTGAATTCTCTCAATGATTACACGAGATTTGCTATTATAATAAAACTACAAGAAGTTATTGAAAAAATATATGATCATAAAAAAGATAAGCAAAGATTTCAAGACTATGCCTTTTCAAGAGGGATAAAAGAGATTTTATTAAAATTAAAAAATAATGAAATCTTAAATTTAGATGAAATTGAAAACATTACAGTGAATTTTGATAATAGGCCTATTGCAAGTAGTGGTAAATATGATTTAAAAACTTCTCTACTAAAAGAATTGCGTGACGGAAAGTTTAATATTAATTGAGATTGATTTATTCCTGGTATTTTAAAAAATCTTAAAAAAATCAAATTAAATTATTTAAATTCTGAAAATAATTATTTAATTAGGGCTAGTGATATAGTGGCTAATTCAGTATGACACAAAGCACTATCAGAACCATCTCTTAAAGACTTGAAAGATAATAAAGCACTTTATATCATTAAATTACCATAAAAACATTTGAAAGATATTTTTTCTAGATATAAAATAAAGTATGACAATAAATTTTTATAAAAAAATAACAATCGTAAATTTAAAAAGTGATTGTTATTTTTTATATTAAATTTTTCAAATTAAAATATCTAATGCTCTATTTATAAAATATATTATTTAATAAGTTATTATCAATTGATAAAAATGGAAAAACTTATATAGAATATAGCTACGATTTTATTTCAATGTAAATTATTTAACCCTTTGTTTATTCATAAATTTAGGAAGTTTTACACCTAATTTTCAACCTCATTTTTTAGCTAAAATTTTAGCTACAAAAATTAATGAAATCAAAGATGCTATAATTCCTAAACCTAAAAAACTATATCCTACTATTCTTTTTGTTTGTTTAACTTTTTCTTCATCAGCTTTGTTTGTCACGGGCTTATTACTTTTGTTATTTTCTATATCTTTTTGAATTGTTTTTTCTATATCTTCTTCATTAACTTTTGGATTGTCATTAATATTAGTTATTGTTTCTGGATTTCTTTCGATTGGTAATCCTGATTCATTAATTTCTAGATCTTTATTAATGTTAGTTATTGTTTTTGGTTTTTTATCGATTGGTAATCCTGATTCATTAAACTCATTACTTTTTGACCTTGAATAGTAATTAGCTATACCACCATATCCATAATTAAATGATTTTTGTTTGATCGGTAAGATTATAAAACTCTTATAAAAAACTACGTTTTCTAAAAGTTTATCATTTAGACTTTCTAAAATAGTTTCTTTATGTTTATTTAACTTATTTATTTCTTCTATTTTAGTTGGTATAAATGGTATTAATAAAGATTTCTCCTTATCAATAAATTTGTTGTTTTCTATTCATTCTTTTGCTTCTTTTATTTTTAATTTGAGTGATTCACTTTTAAGTTCCGTGTTTTCGAAATCAATTAATAAATCTAATCAATAAATAAAGCTATTATTTCCAAATATTAAGTAATCTTGATATTCTCTTAAGTTAATCTCATTCGCTGTTTCATTAATGAATTTAATTGCTTTGTCTTTAACATTAAAAAGCCTATCTTCATTTAAAGATTTTTGTTTACTTAGTAATAAGCTTGTTAAATCATTTAAATTAACAATATCATTCTTTCCTACATTTCTAAACACAATCTCTTTATTATTTAAAATATTGGCATTTTTACCAATTAAATTTAAATAAACATCACTATTATTATTTTTCAATTTAGCTATGACAGTATCTAAATTGCTTATTTCTATATCTTTATTTAAATTGATTTTTATCGGAGATTTAACATTATATTCTTTTAAATAATCTACTATTACTTTAATAATAGCTTCTTTTATTTTAGTTTCATAAACTCTGTCTACTAATTCTTCATCAACTCCAGCCTCAATTTCAAGTTCTTTTCTAACTTCTTTTTTGGCCACATTGATAACGTTATTGAAATTAAGCCCATTAAATATGTCTTTAATATCTATTGGAGGATAAATAATTTGATTTGCATGATTATCATACTCAAATCTTAAATTAGAATTTCTATATTTACCTATTCCTCTAATATTAATATTTTTTGTTAAATAGTCTTCTTGACCTTCTTGTTCAATTTCGACCTTTCCGGCCTCTTCTATAAATAATTCAGTACTTCTTGAACTTGTAAATTCTTCTATATAATAATCCTTATCATAAATAAGTGGTTTCATTTTGTTTGAATTAGTATATTTATCAATTTCTTTAATAACAAAGGATTTTACTTTTTCTATAATTAAATCTTTTTGTTCTTTAACTAAACCATTTAATGATAGCTTTTTTCAATTACTTGTATTTCCAAAAATATTATGGCTTAAAGCTTCGTTATAATCCTTTATAGCATATAAATTACTATTAATAAATTCTAAATAATATTTCCTAATATCATCATAATTTAAATTAGTTGCTGTTTCTCTAAATAATCCTTTATTATCAATGAGATATGTTAAAAATGAATTTGCTAATAAATTATTTTTAATATCTCAAAAATTAAAAATAAAATCAGATAAATCGACTTTTGAGTCAAGACCTTGAAAATTAATTTTAATATTTCTGTTTTTAATTTCCTCTAAGAAATAACTATTTGGTTTGTTGTCTTTATCCACTAGTATAAGTTGTATGTTGCTTATATTACTTTCGGAGTTCGCTATAATAACATATATCCCTTCATTAGACATATAAGAAGCCTGGCTTTGGCCTTTTAATGCATCTATCTCATTAATTTCAGGTACTTCAAGATTATTATATGTTTCACCTTCTTTTGATAATAATTTAATAACAAAATAATTTTCAACTTTATCATAATTATTAGCGAATAAATTCCTTAAAGCTCCTTTACCTAAAACACTAGCTTCTGCTATAACTCCATATTTAAAATTAATATCTAATTTAGGATATAGAAAATGCATTCTTTCTAATACTGTATCTGAAAAAAGAGAATTATCAATATAAACAATTTCTTTTTTTGTTCCAGTATTTGCATCAATATAAGGATCATATTTTGGATTTGGAATAGGATTACCATCTTTATCTTTAATAGCCCCAATTTCATTATAAAGATATTTACTGATTAAATCTTTATGATCTTTATTATTTTCAGGATCTCATGCATAAAATTTAATTTTTTGATTTAAATCAAAAGAATTAATTACTAGCACGATTTTATATGTATTTTCTATAATGGTGTTGTTTGAACCTTTTTGATATTTTACAACTTCAATGAGATATTCATTTTTCTTGTGTGAGTTTTCGTCATTCACATCATTTTCATCATTTTCATCAAATTTAATTCTCTGATTATCATTTATATCACTTCTATTATCTAGCATATTGTAACTAAAACGTCTATTTAAAACATCAACACGTCTTTTATTTACAAATACAATTTCTGTTTCTTCTAAATCCGCTTCATATTTCAAAGTAACCGGAGCATTTACAGAAAATTTACCTCCATAGTTTTTAGTATGATCAGCATTCTCTATTCTTACTAATTTGTCCAAAACTAATTGATTATGACTATTTCTTTCGTTTTTTAAATTTAATAAATTAAAATTCTTATTAATTACATAACTTGTATTAAATTGTAATTTTTGAGAAATATTTAAACTACCACTAGTTCTTTTAAATAAATCAGAACTCTCTGTTTTTATTTTAACGTCACTATTTAATAAAACTCCTGAATCACTAAAATAACTTTGTAGCATTGAAAGCATTATAAAAGGTATATTTTTTGAATAGTTTGTATTATCAAAAAAAGTAAATTTATTCCTATTTAAATCACTAATTACATTATTTGTAAGTCTAGTTTTATAACTAATTCCATTGTACTTAATATCATTAATTCTTACGCTTAAATTAATATTTTTTTTATTGTTTAAAACAATATTATAAACATATTCAAAACTAATTTCTAACCCTTTATAATTTAATTTAAAATTTTTATTTTGTATTAGTTCATCTAATTTTTCTTTGTTAGTTTTGCTGCCCACGAATATTGTTTTATCAATATTATCATCTAGATTTGAATCTTTACCCGAATCCGAAACTAAAATAATATCATTGTTAGAGTTTATTCAACTTTTAAATATCCTATAATCATGATCAACATTATTAAAATTAGCTAATACATATATTAAAAATTTAAATTGTTCCTTAGGTATTCCATAAATTTTATTAAATGAAATATTTGTAGTAGTGTTTTCTGTAATATTAATTGTTTGTCATCTTTTGTCATGTGTATTAAAGTTAAAAGAATTAGTATCTTCATTTTGATCTATTATTTCTAAATAATTTATATTAAAGTTCACAGTTTTTTCAACATCACTAAAACTAAAATTTTGGTTTAAATAATTATTAGCTTGAGAATTAAAATATAATAAGTTTTTATGATAAACAACACCGTTATTATATTTAATCATTTCATTTTGAGTTTGGTTTGATAAGGTAGAACCAAAAAATAAATCTCTATTTAAATGATTATTTGCTAAATATATTTTATTATTTGTTTTATCAACATAAAAGTTTTGTGCAACTTCTCTTTCTGTTCAATAAACATTTTCAACTCTTCCTGCAACTGGGTAATAAGAATTTGAAATAATTCTTCTTGTTCCTATAACTCCATTTGGAGCTTCTTTGTATTTTCAATTATTGATATTTGCAAAATGCTCTAAGGTTCTTATATTAGTATTTTTTGATAATACATAATTCTCAAATTCTCTTAAATTAAATGTATATCTTGTTTCATATCAAGTACTGTTATAACTTCGTTCAATTGGTCTTACACTTTGAATAAAGCTACTAAATTGTGTTTTAACTTGATTATTACTATTTGTAAACCTACTTAAATCATATTCTTTATATCTGTCCTTGAAATAATAATAATTACTTGCTGGCGAATAATAATGGTGTGGTTTTGTTCAAATTCGAGAATAATTTATTAAACCATTTTTAGATATATCGCTTCCGTTAATTCTTTTATTTGTAGATTTGTTTGATAAATTAAAAAATCTTACATCATCTAATGAAGTATGATTTATATAGCCTTGCTTATATCCTTGTGGTCAAAAAACACCTGGATTTGATGAACTAAAAGCAATAGAATTACTATAATTTTTAGTGTAATTTAAGTTATCTAAAAAGTTTAAACTTTGACCAGCATTTACTATATTATTAAATTGCTTTATATTGCCATTACTATCAAATAAGTTATAATAGCTTATTTTTCAAGTATTTCAATTATTCTCGATATGTTTGTTAGAATTTTTTTGTTTATTTACAGTTACATTTGAAACAGATAAAAAAGGTAAAGATAAAATAGAGACATTACTTGCCCCTATTAGTATATTTTTAAATATTTTTCTCTTTTTCATCCTCTACCTCACTATAAATATCATCAATTATATTTTCATCATTTTCAAATTCTGTTTGATGATATCTTCCAAATGTTTCTTGGTATTTTTTATTTGCTTTTGCAATTTTTTTCATTAAAGCTTCATTATCTTTTTCTAATAAGTCTTTAATATCTTTGAAATATTTGTTCTCTTTTAATAAACTTCCTGAAATTTCTACTAAATCTTTCTCAACATCAAATTCACGAGCGACTAAATTTATTAGTAGATCTAATTTTTTATTAATAATATTTTGTTCTAATTTAATATCTAAAATAGTATTATCTATATCTTGCTTAAAAGGTGCCATTGAAGCAAATATTGCTTTTCTTAAATAATAAAATAAATCATCTTTTGTTTTTCGAAAGGCATCTTTTTTAGAAGTATTATTAACTTCTTTCATAATGATATTTCTTATTTCACCATAAGCAGTTTTTTTGTTATTTTCCATTTCCAATTTTCATTGTAAATACTTAGTAATATCATTTCTATCTGTTATACGAGTTTGTATTACTAAACCTTCATTTAAAGCTTTATCTGAAATTTTTTCTAATTTTGTTTTTCTTGCCATTAATATCCCTTCTTAAAAAATAATTCTTTTTCATATTCTGAATAATATAGTCTTAGCTTTAATCTAGTATTATTATCAACTGTTTTTTGGAAAAGTCACTTGCGAGATATTAACAAAATAATTGCGTTTTAATTTTAACATAAATTTTACATAAAAAATGTATGCGAAAACAGAAAACACGGCAGTGTTTTCTCGTCGGTTTTGCTTACTTTTGCCAAAAGTAAGGCCCCTTTGATTGCAATCAAAGGCGGGGGATTAAAAAAGTTTTTAGGTTATCTTATATTGCCTTACAACTTGCCGATAGTTATTTATTTTATCCATCATATAATCAATTTCTTGCTGAGAGTATTTATCTAGACTTTTTCCTTTGGGAATGTAATACCTAATTAAGCGGTGCATATTTTCTATTGAACCTTTTTGTCATGAACTATATGGTTGGCATTTAAATAGTCTTTCAGTTGGAATAACCTGGTGCAATAAGACATTTTCACTACCATTATCAACTGTTAAAGTTTTAATGTCTAAGTTATGTTTCTTGATTAGCTTTAGAAGAGTTTGTTTTATAGCTTTGGAGTTGCGTTTTGAGAGCATAGCATAAGACATTCTGGTTTGCCGTTCAATTATGGTTACAATACAATATGTATCATTGATTGTACCAATAACGGTGTCTAATTCAAAATGGCCGTGTTCAGAGCGATCATTAATATAAGCTGGACGTTTCGAAATTTCTGTAGCATATTTTAATGTTTTAGGTTTGGTTTGTTTCTTCTTCCTTATGCCATATTTTCCTTCAGATTTTTTAACAATGTGGTCAAATTCAAGGAAATAAGGGTATTTTTTGATTATTTTATAAATTGTACTAGGTGAAGGAGCGAATTCATCAGGTGATAATTTTTTAAAAGAATTCACAAGATAGGTAACTGATTTCTTAACTTCTTTTTGCTGCAAATTCTTTTTATTTCTATTTTTATTGTATGTATTAAGCTCACTATACCAATATTTTCTGTAGGCCTTTCATTTCTCTTTAATTGTATCACTTACAAAAAAGAGTCGCGAAAACGAATACCCTGATAAATGTTCATATAGTTTGGTAAAATTAAGGGTTTTAACCCGCATTACTCTTTTTGAACACTTCGGACAAACATAGCGATTTTGTTTATCTAAACTAAGTGGTCTGCGATTTGTAATAATTTGGATTTTGCTTTTTATACTTCGAATGTCTCTATCAAAAATCTTGGCTACTTCTTGGATTGAGAAGCCTTCAGAAAGTTCTTGTAAAATATTATAAAGTTGTTCTAGATCGATTTGATCTGATCGTAATTTTCGTTGTGTCCCAAGAGCTCCTTGCATTTTCAAAATAGTGTTGTAATTCTCTTCGATTTTAAAGTGTTGATATTTATTTTCTTTTCGATATTTGTCAAAAACACAAATATATTTTTCTAAATTTTTCATATAATTTTAAAGTCTCCTTTCATTTTTTTAAAATTTATTAATACAACTATTTTATTACAAGGTAGACAAAAACAATGTCACATGCAAAAAACTTGCATGTGACATTTCCAATTAATATATTATTATCAACACTTAATAAAACTTTTCCTTTTTGTTTTTGAGCTAAATACATTATTTCATTTTTTAATAGTTGAGATGAATTTTTATATAAAAGTTGTACTGCTTCAATATCAGCATCTTTTAAACCAAAAAATACAGAATAATTACAATTTTGAATAATTCTTGAAGCACTTTCAACTACTAATGGGCTTGTTTTATAATCGCTAGGATTTTGCGTTGTATGTATTGTAGAACCATCAAATTTCCGAATCGTTTTAGTAATTTGAGTAATGTAATCAAGAGTTGTCTGGTTATTTGCGTCAATATAGATATGTTCTTCGTCAATAGTTAAAATAGTTCTAGTAATCAATTTATCTATTTCTTCAGCTGATAAGAGTTTTAAATTATTTTCAGTCATATACTTCAATTTATTTTTTTCATTTTGAATAAAATTATCATAAATAATTTCATTACATATATTTAAAACAATTAAAATACCTAATCTTGCCGAAATAGTGTCACTTGTATCGACAAGGTTTTTCATATTAAAAACAATTAAATCATTTTCAAGTTTTAAATTAGTTATTCCATTAAATAAATTTTGATATCTCCCGTTATCTTCGAAGTTAAACATAAATAATTCAACAAATCTATTTAAAAGTTCTTCTTTTCTTTTTACATCATATAAGGCTTTACAATTATATTTCTTCATATATGTTATAAAATCTGAGATTGTTTTTCATTCTTCATCTTTAATTTCTTTGATATTTTTAAGATTATAAATACCATTTTCTTCATAAAAATCTTTTAAAAGTTTTTGTAAAAAGCTTCATTCCATTTGCGGTAAATTTCACATAATATTAAAAAACTTTTCTAAGAATGATAAATGAGCATTTATCAATAATTTAATATCTACATTTTCAATATCGTCTTTAATAGCATTTCTTATTTGCAGTATATTAAAAGTTGTATTTATACCCGAACCCATATCAACAATTGAACCTTTAAATTTTGATGCAAAAGATGAATACTCGTCTTGTGGATCAATAATAATTGCTTTATTATTAATCGCTAAATTTGAAGCAATAATTTTTTGAACTAATGTTGATTTACCCATTCCACTTGTCCCTAAAATTATCATATTGTGATTAGATCTATTTAAATGCTTTAAATCAAATATATCTAAGCTAATAGGATTTAAATTCTCTGTAATTCCTAACAATAAATTTTTATTATCATTTAATGTTTCTGTTATAAATGGATAACCACCAGCTAAATTTAATGAACTCATTTGATAAGCTTCTTTACCTAATTTGTAATTTATACTTAACGAACTATCTACAAACCCTTCAAATTGTTGAAATGTTAGATTATTAAGTATAATTCTATTTTTTCTTAAAATTTGTTCATTTTGTTCTTCTATTTCTTTTAATTCTTGTAAAGTATTAGCTTCATTTATAATTAAGAAATTTACATCTAAAAGTGAATATTCATCTAAATTTATTTGATTAATTAATTCTAAAACTGCTGCATCATCTTTTTGGTGTCTAGCAATTTGTGTGATTTTTTCATCTGTAATTAAATCATTATCAATATTCATTTTAGCTTTATCTAATAATTTATTTGTTTTATCAAAATCTGTATATGGATAATTATTTCAAATAACTTTTGATTTTGTATTTAAAATATCATTTATTCACCCATTTTCTAATGTTGTAGGCAACTTGCTAATTGCTTTAATAGACATAAATTTATCGTTAATTTTTATGTATTTCTTATTAAAAATTACTTCATTATAGTTAAATAATTCATCTAAGAAATCTACATTTTCTTCAATAAAAAATTTATCTTTGTTTTCTTCGAAATATTTTTCGATATCTTTATCAGTTACCCCAAAACTTCTATATTTGTTTAAAAATTTTAATAAATCAACACCTTCAACTTTTTCTAAACCTATTTTTGAAGCATTAAAATAATTGAAAATGCCTTCTGCCTCAGTTGCTAATAATTCAAAATTAGGTGCATTAATAATTAAATAATAATTATTAACTTCAGAGTTTGCTTTAATATTTTCAAAATCATTAATATTGTTATTAATGTATTCTTTATATTCTTCTTTTATGTTTTTGCTTTTTATGAAATTTATATTTTGATTGAAGTTAATATCTTCATTTAAACAAACAAAACTAAATTTGTTCTTAAACATATCTAAACTTCTCGCTAAATTCTCCACATAAGCACTTTGTGTTTCTGGATCTTCAGATCAAATATTATTTCCGTGAATTTTAAAAACAACAAACATATTGTCATTTATATTAGTTTTAGCAATTAAAGAATCTCATTTTTAAATTAAAAAGATAATTACTTTTTCAAGCAACTATCTATAAATATTTTTTATTTTTTCAAAAATTGTATTTACTTTATTTTTAGCAATTAAAGAATCTTGTGTTTTTAAATTAAATTTATAATCAAAAGTGTCGATTCTTGCTATCTTATTTCTGTTTTTTACTCTTGGACTATGTTCAAAAATATAGTTTAAGTAAAAAAATGCATAGTCATAAACTGCTTTTCTTACGCTATCACTAGCATCACTTAAAACTGGCAGCACTTCATTAAGTTCTGTGTTTTCACTTAATCCAGTAAGGGTATAAAATGGCATTATTGTATTTAAAAGTTCATTATAAGCAAATCTGTATGTATATATAAAATCATCTGTTCTAGAATATCCAAATAAATCAGCTATTACATAGTTTTTTTCTTTATCCTTTATTATTTGTGATTCATTTAAAGCAAATGTATCTAATCCAACAAAATCTAAAATAGCTTTTCCATATTCCTTTAAAGCTATTTTAAAACTTTCATAATTATTTAAATTTTCTTTTTCTAAAGTTAAATCACCTTTTGAAATAGCGTATAAATACTCGCTAATACTTTTATCACTAGGTAAAATTTCATCAATTTTCATTAATGCTAATTGAAATTTTAAAGCCTTTAAATAAACCTGTCTTTCTCTTTCTTCTACAAAGTAATTTTTAGCAGCACTATATAAAGCTAAATCCAATACATTCGGCGATCCATAATTAGCTGTTTCTAGCATTTTTTGACCATCTATCGGATTATAAATATAACCATAATATTTTTCATCATAAGCATTAGCCACTCAATTTCTATATCTATTTTTTATTTTGAAATTTGTTGAAAATGAATATGGTAAAACTCCCATTTGAAAATCCTTATTATTTCATATATTATTATCATAATTAGTGCTTATTACATTATCAAACCATAGTTTATGAACTTGTGCTCTATTTCTATCTTTATCTTTCGAATGAACACTTGTCATTGTATCATTAGCTTCTCTATAAGGACTTGCTTTAAAAAATCTAACATATTTATTTTTATAATGCTCTTTTTCTTTTTCAGGATATTTATAAAAATACTCTTCATTTTCATTTTGATATCCTATTTCAGAAAAATATTTATGATTTGAACTTTCTAAGAATTCAATCATTTTTTGCACAAATTGTTTATTCATAGATTTGTTATTAAGTTTATTATCACCTTCTAAAAACATTCTTATCATACTGAAAAATTCGCCAAGTACTAAATATTCAATACTAAACTCATTTTTCATTCATTCTTGATATTCAGGATCATTTCTTTTAGTTTCATACTCAGCATCATGTTTTTCTATTTCTGCTTTGAATTTATCCCTTTGTGCTTTTGTCATTCACCAATCACTAACAAGATTCTTTTCTCTGCCTAATGTTTTAGCGTCTAATGATGAAATAAATGGCTTGGTAATTAATTCTTTTCATTTATCAGTGTAATAATAATCAACATCATAATTTTTTTCATTTAAAACAACATCTTTAAAATAGTATTTATGATTTGGTTTTAAAAAATAATTAGTGTCATTTTCTTTAAAATATAATCTACCTTCAGCTAAAAGTTGCTTATCAACTTCTGGATCATTTTCAGAATCTTTTTCATATCCGCCATGACTTGGTTGGCCTCCGCCTCTTAAATCTCTATAACTTGGAACTTGAATGCAAGAATTAACTAAAAATAAACTACTTATACTAGAAAGAGTAAATGAATAACTTAATATTTTTTTAACTTTTCTGCTCATCTTTACCTCTTATAATTTATTATTTATAAATAAATTATATCATAATTTATAGTTTTTGCTTTCGATTCAGTTTTCAAAGAACAATAATAATAACTCATTTTAATGTTACAAATGTAATAATGCCAATTGTTGCATATTTTTTTGCTTCTAAACTTCAACTTATCTCCGTTGTATTGATAGCAAAAAGATAAAATGCCAAAAATATTGATATAACTACAGCTATACCAGTTAAAATTGTTAAAAACTTTTTACTCATTTTAAAATGGCCTTTTTGACCTATTATCTTTCTGGCTCTTTTGGTATGCATAAGTTTCGTTAGTTACAAAATTCCTTTTTCCTGTCGAAACTTTTAAGACTTCAATTTTAAATTCATTAAAATCTAGCATTTTAGAAGCTTCAGAAAAAGTTTTGTAGAATCCAATTATTTTCCGCATACCGTTATCAAATACCTGTACACACATAAAATTTTCTTTTAACTGTGTCATAAAAACCTCCTACATATTTAATAATGATGATCCAATAAAGGTTGTTTCATATTCATTAGTTTTAGCATCTTTTCTAACACCTATCTCTCCTATAATTCTTACTTCTTTATCTTGTAATTCACCAAAATTCTTAAATATTTCACTATCAAAAAAAGTAATTCTATAAAAACTATTTTTTACCTTTAGATTAATTACAAAAAATTCTTGATAACTTTCTTTGAATTTGTCAAAGTATTTCCCTTTAAATGTAGAGCTAACTTTACCAATAAACAAAAAATTAGCTTTATGTTTTTCTGTATTTTGTTCTTGTATATTATCGTCAAACAATTTTTTTAATACTTGTTCTTGCAAATTATAATTATCATTATTCATTATCTAGCTCCTTTTCATATCTTCTTATTTGTTAGTCATTTTTATTCTTTGACTAACTCCATATACAAATTCATAATTTATATTTTTAATTTTTTGAGCATCATTAAAAACTTTTTTAACTTCTTTTGAATTTATACTTATACTTCCTGATGATTTTTTAGCATTAAATTTCTTTCTAATTAATTCATATCCTAAATTTCTTCAATGCTGTTTAACTTTTTGATAATTTTCTTTATTAATATCAAAATAATTAATCCATATATATTCTTCTTTTGATTTCTTCAATTTTAGATCCTCAATTCCATTTTAGTTTCTTTTTTATCGCAAAATTGTTTGACTAATTCATCAAATTGCTTGTTTGGCTTTTTTAATTTTTTTTGAATATATTCATCAGTAATAACCTCTAATGAAACTAAATTAATTTTATTTTCTTCACTATTTATTTTTACATAGTTATCTTCTTTAATGTTGTTTAATAATTCTAAATTTGTTGTCAAATCAGGTATATATTTTAAGTATTCAGTTTCAAGACCTTCTTCTTTACAATTATTGTGTAATTCAATGTATAAATCCTTAAATTTTTTAACATTAATTTCTTCTAAATAATCTTTAAATATTTTTTCACTCATTAATGTTTTTTTAAATTCAGCATAATTATTCTTGATAACAATATGCATTTTTTCTTTTTCACTTAATTCTTCTTGAGCATCATTCTCATCAAATTCAAATAACTTACTTTGTTTGTAATTAATTATTTTTTGCTCTACATGAGTATTAATTTCTTCTTCAAATTGTGTTTGTTTTTGTTTTTCGAGTTTTTCATTTATATGAAATATCTTTTCATACATATCAAAAAATCTTTTATTTGTATTTTCGTCTAAATATTTAAATACATCTTCTTTAACATCATCTAAAAAAGCTTCACTTTTATTAAACGAGCTTTCAAAACCAACTTTTACTAAATATCTTTCAAACCCTCTTGCGAAAATTTCTTCATGGTTCGTTAAATAATCTTTTAAATTACCATGAGCAATATTTTTTATTTCTCCTTTTCTTTCTAATTCATTAAATTTATTGATATAAATTTTTTTTAATTCCTGAAATTCAGGATTTATCAACGAAAAAGGAAGTGTAATATTTTTTTCATATAATTTTTTACCAAGTTCATAGTCAATGTAATGTGCATATTCATGCATAAAACTTTGAATATGCGGAACATCATTATCTTTATGTTGATTTACATTTATTGTTATATTCTTAGCATGTGGAAAATAAACACCTTTAGCTTTTAAATTATCTGTTTTTCTAAATCTTAAAGTCAAATCTTTATTAAATTCCTCAAGTAAAAATGGTTTTATTTTTTTAAACTCTTTTGACAAATTATCAATAACTTCAAAATTAGAATTTGGATCTATTTCAAATTTCTTAAATATTTCTACAAAACTTGTTGACTTAGCTTTTTCTAAAGCTTTTAATGTCATGTTCTTTAAATCTTCATAAGATTTAGCTTTTTTATGATAATTTGTCTCAAATGATTTAATAGCATTTAAAAAATTAAATTTTTCATTAATATACAAAATACTTTTATTTCGTATTTTAATAATTTCGCGATATCAGTCAGCTTGTGAATTTATTTCGTGTTCACTAGGAACTTTATCAATTACATTATTTTTCAATAACAATTCTTTAAATGTTTTAGATGAAAATGTAAGTATAGAGTTGGTATTAATTTTATGAATATCTCAAAAAACTTTGAATCTCATTGAGGTTCCTGTGTTATAGTACGTATGTGCTTTAAATATATATGATGGTTTATATACTTTTACATATTGGCCTTGTCCAAATTCAGCTTTATTAAATTTTTTATTATCCATATTTATATAAAGAAGATTATTTACTTCACTAAGACCTTTTACATCAATTGGGTTATTATATGTGTTTTCATTTATTTTTTTTCAAACCATGTCTTTTTTCTCCAAACCAAGAGAATAACTTAGTATTTCAAGGATAATTTTCTCTTTTTGTTCTTTGCTTTCGCAAAATTCATCTAACAAAAGCCAAAAAACTGAATTAGTAAGATCTGAATAATTATGTTTTGAAAATTGTTCTTGTTCTTTGGTTCCTCATTTAGGTACATAAAAATTTAATTTTTCATTATATTTATCTTTTCTTTCCTTTTTAGCAAAATAATCTTTTAAAATTCTGTTTAGTATTTTTTCATTTTCAAAAAAGTTCATTTTAGTTGCCCTCCGCTTCTAGATATTTAGCTAATTCATAAGAAGCAAGCAATAATTTATAATAATTTTCCTGTGTTTTTTCTACTTGTAAATGATGATATAAATTAAGAGTAATAATATTTATCTCTTTTTTGTTGTCTGTTGCTCATTCAATAAAATCGCTAAAATAAGAGCTTGTTACTCGTTGTGGCTTTCTGTTTTCTTTAACAGCCAGTTTGTTTTCTTCCTCTTGAAGTTTCTTTATTTCATTAATCATAGATTGCTTAATAGTTTCTTCTTTTGCTTCTTCTTCATCTAGATTATTTTCAATTAAATTTTTCATATATAAATCTTGTATTTCTTCATTAGGTTTTTCTTTAACTTCTTGTTTCTTTAGCTTTTTCTCCGCATTAAACTCTGGTCTATATAAAACATTACTTATTTCTATATAATCTTTTTCTATCTCTTTTTCTTTATTTATAAAATTTCCTTTCATTAATAACTCTATATCTTTTTCTGAATATCAAACTACATTGTCATAGCTTAATTCTACATATTTACCTTTTTTATTAACTAACTTAAGAGCAATTGAACTATAAATGCTCTCTAATCCTTTTTCTCTTAAGTCTTTATCTACTTTTTTAATTAGTTCATCATATAGATGAATGTTATTTTGCTTTAAAAATTCTTCTTTTTTCATTGATACTAGTCTCCTGTTCTTTCTATCTTTATAACTATCATTGTGTAAAGGAATTTTTTATTTAGTATTTGAACAATCTCGCTATCAAATTTACTAAATAAATATTACGAAATAAAACTAATCTTATTTTCTTTACTTTTCCCAGAATTTACATTTTTCCTCCTTTAGATTTCTTGTATTTTTTAATAACTTTATCATTGATAAATTCTTTTAATTCTTCCTTTGCTAATTCTTTAAAATCATCTTCTGAATTTTGATATTCTTTATAAAGATTGCTTATTCTTTGGAATTCATAATTTAAATTGTTTTTTTTCAAAATGTTTTTTATTTTGAAAAAGTTGCCATTATTTAAATATTCTTCAATTTCATTAATATTTAAATCTTTCTTTTGTTCACCAATATCATCATCTTCTTCATCATCTACGTCCTCTCTCATAGAAATTTGAGTAGTTTCAAATACATTTTGCCTAATCACTTTAAAGTCCTTATTATCATTTCTTAACTCCTTTTGATTCTTAATTTGCTCAAATCTCTTTTTAGCTTCAATTTCATTTAAGTTTTCTAATTGCATAATCTTATTTATTTCTTTTTGTATTAGGTTCTCTGTTAGGTTATTGCTTTCTTTTTTAAATCAACTATCAATATCAAAATGCTTAAATTGTAAGGAATTCTCATTATCATCAAATTTAAATTTATCATTAGAAAAATATTTATAAGTTAAATTTGTTTTGATATATAAAGGAGGTAATCCTTCAATAAAGACCAAAATATTTGAGGCGGCTTTTTTGCTTAATTCTTGTATTGAAATCAAGGGTTTTTCTTGATAAGAAATATTCTCACTTGTATTTTTTCCATTTTTTGAATATGAATATTTTTCAACTTGTTTAGTTCCTAGTTTATTAATGAAGTATTTTTTAGTATTTTCATCTGATGAATTTAAGAAATAAACAAATTGAAGATTAGAAAGAATGATATTATCAACTTCTCTATTTTCGTTAGTATTATATTTTTTAAGTTGATTTTTATCTTGTAACACTAAGCAAAATAAAATATTTCTAGAACGATTTATTGATAGTTTATTATCTAAATTAGGAATTTGGGGTAGGTTACCAAATTCTTCTAAAATAATCAATAATCTTCTTTCTAACTTTTCAAATCCTTTTTCTTCTAAATTTCTTTTTGCTTTATCAATAGCTCCTTGATAAAGTTCATCAATTAATAAACTTACTAATTTATGATTTGCAGTATTTTGATCTGCATAATGAATAAATACAACAAACTTTTGCTTTTCATTATTAAAAATATCGTTAATATTAAACCGCTCTGAATACGATGTTAAATTTTTAATAAATTCATCTTTTACAAACATATCTAATGATCTAAGTCCATTTTGAAGTTGAGACCCTAATGTAGCTTCTGCATTTGAAACCATACTTATATAATCTTTATAAATTGAATTTCATAATTCATTATCATTTTTATGTTTTTCCAAAATTTTATACAATGTTAAATTTTGATATTTGACGTTAAAATTAGAGGTAATATTTTGTGCAATATTAGTAAAATTAAAATCTTTTGCTTCAAAGTTATTTAAATAAAACTTCATTAACAAAAACGTTTTTGCAACTATTTCGATAAATTTTTTTCCTGAAGAATTTCAAAACTCATTAGCTTCGCCTCCTAATCCTCAATTAAGATTATCAATTAAAGCAATCAATCTTTTATATGACTCAAAAAGCAAATCTAAATTTTGCTTTTTTTGTGCTTCTTCAACAATTTGAAAAACTGTTAACAAAGGATTTCAATTTAGACTTTTTTTAGTGTTTTCAAAGTCTATAACATAAATTTTGTATCCTTGCTCTTTTAGTCTTTTTCCTGTAAAAGTTATTATTTCTCTTTTAGGATCATTAATTATTAAATTTGGTCTATATTCTTCATCTAAATTAATGTTATATAAAATATTAGGTAACAAAATTCTTTGTGTTTTACCTGAACCAGTCCCTCCAATTATTAGTGAATTTTTGTCTATATCTTCATGCTGAATATTTAACCATTTCTTTTTATTCTTTTCAAATTTTAAAACTCATGAACTAGATTTGTTAAAACCATAAGAACAATGCTTTTTAAATAATGAATAATCTTTCTCCTTATTAATTTCATTTAAAAGCCAATTAGAATTATGATCTTGTTTTCTTCTTAATACTTTTCATAATTTTTTTATATTTTCTTTAAATAAAAAGAAAGCAAAAACAAAATTAAGTATTAAGTAAATAAAAGTAATTGCTGTTAAAAAATTTTTATTACCCTTTTGAAAATTATTTACAAAACTAAAATTTAAAATATTTCAAATCTTTAAATTTTTAAAATTTCCCTTTTGTATAATTAAAAATTCAAATAACCCAAATAAAATTCAAAAACTTAGTAAACATACAATAATAAAAGCAAATAATTTAAAAACAATTAAGACTTTACTATTCATAACTAATTCCTTTCATTTTTTCATATTCCTCAATTGATTTGGATTCGAAAAATTGATAAGCCAGCCGTTTTAAGTATTTAGTATCTTTATCATAATAAGCAAAATCTTTTTCAAACATTTTTTTAAAGCTATTCTTGTATGTGTTTTTTGTTGAATTTGTCTTTTTATCTAGTCATTCTGATCTTTCAAATTTCAAAACTTCTTTTAAAATAGCATTATTTATTTTTCTTTCAAATTCTTTTTCCTCTTTCAAAAGTCTCCTCATAAATTCCTCTTTTAAAATTTGAGAATCGATTTCTAATTTTTTATATTCATTTAATGTCTTGTAAAAATTGTTGTAAATCATAAAGAAACTATGATTATTTTTCATTAGTGTTTCTTTTATTTTTAAAATTATTTTTTGTGAATGTGGTGTTAAATGTGAATATCATTGATTATTATTTATTTGACATTCTTTTTTTATTTCATCAATTTCAGATTTAAATTCCTTTTTGACTTCTCTAGAATTTTCATTTTCAATTAATTTTTTTTCAAATTTGATTTTAATATTTCTTAAATTGTTATTTAATTTATTAATTTTTTCAATATCTTCATCAAAAGTAAACTTACTTAAAATATCTAATTTCAATTCTTCGAATTTTCTTCTAGTAATATTTTGTTGTATTCCAAATAACTTTCTATCTTTATTTCTTTTTAATTTAGTTTCTCAAAAACTAATATGAATATGTGGATTATTTGTGTTACCATGAATAGCATAATAGATTTCTAAGTTACTGATATCAAACCCAAGGCCACTTGATTTTAATCATTTAAATAAACAATCTTCAATTAATTTTTTCCAAGCATCTTCCCCTATCATTCCATTTTTTAACATATCATCATTTGAACTAATCACCATATCATAAAATGGTGTTTTTAATTTAGCTGATGCTTCTTTTACTTCTTTAATATCGATATTCTTAAAATATTTTCCATTCTTAAAAGCATACAGGCCACTTGGCGGATTATCTAAATTCGCTTTTAAATATTCTCTGTATGTTTTTAAAATTTCATTTTTTTTTCTTTCGCCTAACAAAGTCAAATCACTTGTTAGCTCTTTTTCTCTTTCGGCATTTAGCTCACTCATTGCAACAGCTTTATCTTTTCTAATAAAGTAATCTACTCAAAAACCATTTTCAACTCAATCTTTATGATTTCTATAATTATTTAATCCAGTATAGTATCCTTTGTCATTTGTAATAAAATTAAAGCTTATATAAAGCTCTTTCTCTTTTTTTGTCAATTTGCCACCTTTCTAATTAAATTAATATATTAAGTTATTAATTTAATATTCTCACACATACTAAGGTCTATAGAAAAGAAAGCTATCACTTTCTTTGTATTTTACTTACATAAAATAAAGTTACATTTTTTGGCATTTTTTTAAAAATCAAAAAAAAATAGGAAATTTAAGAAAAAAACGTAACACTAAAAATCAGTTTCTTAAAAACCGTTCTTACAACCAATAAAACTAGATAAAATCAAAAATAAATAGAGGTTGTAAAAGTAAGTAATATTCCGACTTATAACAATCAGTAAGCAAGAATATTACTTACTTTTACTTTTATCAACATAATCTATTTAACAAAATTGAATTCGATCTAATTTATCATAAAAAGTTCTAAATCTTTTAATTACAGACTTTTCGAATTTATATTTAACACAAAATACATCTTCATATTTTTTGTTAGCAAAAATAAACAAAATTTGAGTTATAGCTTTTTTAATTCTTGAAGCATTTTCATTTTTTTTACTTGAATTAAATAAGTTATTGCTAAGTATTTTTTCATCTGCTTTTTTTATTTTTATGGTTAAAGCTTTTTTCTTATTATTTTGCTTTTTCAATCATTTTAAAAGCATTACTTTCTTAGCAAATTCTCTTCCGAAAGCAAGTAAACAAAAAAGTAAATTGTCTTTAAATTTAACAACAAAACCTGGTTGATTTTTTTGGTTTAAAATTAAGTTAAATTTTTTTATTTTTATTTTTTTAAAATCAATTTCAATCAAGCCAAGTTCCCCAAATTTTTTAAGACTGTTTTCAACTGTTTGCCTTGGAATTCTAAATTGATTTTTCATAATTTTTTTAAACTCTAAAATTTCAATATTGTTTTTAATTGTTTTGAATCGTTTGCCTCTTTTCCAAAAAGCTTTTAACAAACAAAAAACTAAAAGATCACATTGACTTAATAATTTAAGTAAATTCTCATTAGTTTTAAGTTTAATATTTTCAAATTCTAAAAATTTAAAAATATTTTTAAAATCAAAATCTTTATAAACTTTGATATCAAAACCTTTAGTTCCTAAAGACTCAACAACAGATTTGAGTATGTATTTTTGATTTCTAGTTTCTAAAGCTTCTATAATTCTTTCTGTTTTTAATTTTTGCTCCCATTCTTTAGAAGTCATAAAGATAATTTCTTCAAGATGATGTTTAATTACTGACATAATTTTTCTCCTTTATTTTTCAATTCATAAAAATTATGGTATAATATATTTATCAAGATGATGTATATGCGGGTTTGCTTTTAGGTCCCGCATATTTTTTTCATCTCTTTTTTATTACTTGATATAAAAACACTGACTTTTTGAGTCAGTGTTTTTATCGTTTTATTACCACCCCTTTTTCTGCCGGGTCCATATTAATTTAATTTTAACAGAAAAATATTTTAAATGCTTAATATTAGGGCTTAAAAACCCCAAACTAAAAATAAAGCTCATTCATATTTATGAGCTTTATTTTTTAGGTATTAAGCTGATGCTTCAGCGTTTCTTTGTTGTCTTCTTACGTCTCTAGCATGTTCTTTAGCTAATTTTTGTCTTCTTTTTTCAAGACGTAATTTATTTTTTAATCTTACGATTTTACGCATAATATGCTCCTTGTTCTATCTACATTTTTTATTATTTTATAATATTTTTAAAATTTACTTAAAAATATTTTTTATTTATTCAATTCCATTCTTATTTTTGAAATTTAATTTAATTGGACAACCATCAAAATTAAATGATTGTCTAAGTTGATTTTCTAGGAATCTTTCATAAGAAAAATGAACAAACTTATTATTATTTACAAAAAAAGTAAAGGTTGGAATTTTGGCAAGTTCTTTACGGGCGTAATATATATTTAAGCGCCCACCATTAAAGGGTTGTGCTGGCTGAATGCTTTGGGTTTCTAAAATAAGAGTGGATAATAATGAAGGTTTAATATCTCTTTCTAGGTTTGCCCTAACTTCGGTTAGTTTATCAGCAAGCTTATTTATTCTTTGGTTGTATTTAGCAGAAATAAATATAATTGGTACTCAAGGGACAAAATGAAATTTTTCACGCAGTTTTTTTTCGTATTGAGCCATTGTATTAGTTTCTTTTTTAATTAAGTCTCATTTATTAATTACAATAATAATTGGTTTATTATGATCTAAAGCATAACCAATTATTCTTGAGTCAAAATGAGAGATTTCAGGCTGAGTTGCATCAATTACTACAAGTGAAAGATCTGATTCCATTAAAGAGTTCATAGCCCTTAATAAAGCATAGTGATCAACACTTTCGACTAATTTAGATTTCTTTGTAATTCCAGCTGTATCAATAACCCTATAGCTTGTGCCATTGATATCTACAATTGATTTAACACTATCTCTTGTAGTTCCGGGTATTTCGGAGACAATTGAACGGTTTTCATTTGTTAAATTATTAAGCAGTGAACTTTTGCCAGCATTAGGTTTACCAATAATTGCTAGACTAAATAATTCTTGATCATCAGGTTCAGAAAAATCTAAATACTTCATACAAGCATCTAAAACTGAACCGACACCTTCACCATGTAATGCAGAAATAGGAAAGATTTCATCAACACCTAGTGCATATCAACCATAATCAAAATCTTGATTAGCTTCTAATTTATTGGCAACGGCAATTATGGGTTTGTTACTTTTTCTTAAAGTATTCATGATGAAAAGTTCATCATTCGAAATTTCAGTTCTTCCATCAAAAATAAATAAAATTACATCAGCTTCTTCAATTGCAATTTTAGCTTGAATTTGAATTTGTTGTTGAAATGGTTTATTTTCAATTTCGATTCCACCAGTATCAATTAATTTTATTTGTTCACCAGATCATGAAATTGTTTCGTATAAGCGATCCCTGGTTACACCTGGTTCATCGTAGACAATTGAAATCTTTTTACCTATAATACGATTAAATAAAGTGCTTTTACCAACATTTGGTTTTCCAATTATTGCTACTGTATTTTTCATTAGTTAATTGTTTTACTTTCTACAATTTTTAGAATTACATTAAGTAATTCTTCGAGTGTTAAATTTGTACAATCTATAAAGGTAGAATCATGAGTTTTATGCAAAGGATCTATTTCACGATTCATATCTTGTTCATCACGTTTTTGAATATCTAACAAGATTTCATTGAAATTAACATTATACATGAGCTCTCGGTTTTGTTTCATGCGACGGTGAGCCCTTTCTTCGGCGGAAGCTCAGAGAAAAATTTTAACTTCGGCATGAGGCATAATTTTAAAGGTAGTATCCCTACCATCAATAATATAACCTTTATTTTGATTTGTAATGGTTTTTATTTGATTCACTACATAATTACGAACTTCTGGTATTTTAGCTATATTTGGTGTTACTTGCGAAATATAATCTGCTCTTAGTTTAGTTGAAACATCAATTCCATATAGCTGCACTTTATCATTTTCTAGTAATTTAATCATTCCGTTTTCTAAGGTTTTGATTACATTTTGTGCATCACGAGTATCAATACCTTTATCAATAACATTTTTAGTAATTGCCCTATAGATGCTTCCGCTGTTTATAAAAGTATAGCCCAAGATTTTTGCTAATTCCTTTGCTACTGTGGATTTGCCTACACCACTAGGGCCATCAATTGCAATATTTACTTTCATCTATTCTCCTATTTCTTGGTTATATTATATATAACTTTTTTTAGTTTGGCAAAATATAAAAAATAAAAAGTTATAAATTATAACTTTTTTAAAATGTCAACCCCTTTAAATGATCAGCAAGATCCTTTACTGTTATTTGTATTTTATTGGTTTTATTAATTACTTTTACTGAAGAGATTAAGTAAACCATAATTATGTTTTTAGGCGTTTGGGGCTGATCAAAGGTTGGTATTTTACTTGGTAATGATAAACCAAAATAAATAGTTCTTTTGATAAGGGTTTTGAAAAATAATTTCTTGCCAAAACTAAGCATAAATGTACTATTTGAAATATAATTGTCAAAATTAATGATTTTATCAGGTCCATATCGTCTAAGGGATTGCTTTAAGACATAATAACTTTTTTCGGCTTGATCAAAATCAATAACTGCTTGTTGTGCAAATTCTATTAATTCTTCTGGTCGAATTTCATCTTTTGCTTTAATTTGAGTTAAATAATAAATTATTAAACCAATTGTTATTAAACACGCAACAACTAGTATATAACTAGTAATTGATTCACTACTTGTTATTACCTTATATTCACTGCCGGAACTGTCAATTCTAATTCCTTTATCGTTTGTTAAATATTCGCCTACTGTAATTATTTCTAGTTGGATTAAAATAGTGTATGCAAGAGCAATTAGCAGTAAAATAGTGGCAAAAGCCAATGTTTTTAACATATTTTTTTGGTTTGCTTTATAAACACTTTCGTTAAAAGTCCAAAGACGATATTTAGTAACTGAAATACCTAATGATGTTGTTAATGCTATAAAAAACATAGCAAAAGCTAAATGTCCTGTATTACTAAGATTCATAATATATTAATTATACAAAAGAAACTAAGATATTTAATCAGGTAAATATTTAAAATTTTAAAAAACAAGTTAAAATATATAAAGTATTTTATATGGAGTATAAATGAGTATAACAAATGACAAAATAATAATTACTGGTGCTAGAGAAAATAATTTAAAAAATATTTCTTTAGAAATTCCAAAAAACAAACTAGTGGTATTCACTGGTTTAAGTGGTAGTGGCAAAAGTTCATTAGCTTTTAACACAATTTATGAAGAAGGTAAGCGCAGATATGTTGATTCTCTAAGTTCGTATTCGAGAACTTTTTTAGGCGGAACCAAGAAACCAAATGTTGAAAAAATTGATGGATTAAATCCATCAATTGCTATCGAACAAAAAACAGTTCATAATAATCCTCGTTCAACAGTTGGTACTGTTACAGAAATTTATGATTACTTTAGACTTTTATATGCACGCATTGGGAAAGCATATTGCCCTAAACATAATTTAGAAATTACATCCCAGACTACTAAAGATATTTTAAATTCAATTTATAAATTAGGAGAAGGAACTAAGTTAATTATTTATGCTCCTTTAGTGGATCGCGAAAAAGGAACTCATATTAATTTGCTTGAAAAATTAAAAAATGAAGGTTATTTACGGGCTAAGATTAATGGAGAAATTTTAAGTTTAAGAGATAAAATTGAACTTGATAAAAACCATAAACACACAATTGATTTAGTCATTGATCGGGTAGTTTTAAATGAAGCAAATTACAACCGTATTTCAGAAGCTATAAATATAGCAACTGAAAAAAGTGAGGGTATTATAAAAATTGAAAATGTTGAAACTAAAGAAATTTTCAATTTTTCTAAATTACATTCATGCATTCACAAAGATTTCTCAATTTCTAAAATTGATACAAGATTATTTTCATTTAATGCGCCTTTTGGGATGTGTGACAATTGCAAGGGTCTTGGTTTTGAAACAAGAGCATCTGTTGATGCTTTAATTCCTGAATCATGAAAAACTATTGGCAATGGAGCTATTAAATATTTTGAAAACTTTATCAATACTCCTAATTTAGAATGACAAGAATTTAAAGCTTTATTAGACCATTATGAAATTTCGCTAGATACACCAATTGATGAAATTCCACAAGGTAAACTAAGATATATTCTTTATGGTTCAGATGTAGAAATCGAATATATGTTAGTTTCTTCATCTAATAATAAATATCGTAAAAAGCAATTTATCGAAGGAATATTAACTAAAATAGAAAGATTGTATTTTGAAACTGCTTCTGAACACCGCCGTGACTATCTTAAAAAATATATGAGTTCAGTTACTTGTAATGTATGTAAAGGAGCAAGGTTAAATCAAGCTGCTTTAAGCGTTAAAGTTGATAATAAAAATATTTATCAAATGACTAAATTATCAATTTCAGATGCTTTATTTACTTTTGAAAATTTAGTTAATAATCTTGATGAATATAGTAAAACAATCTCAAATATCATTACAACTGAAATTATTAATCGTCTAACTTTTTTAAACAATGTTGGTTTGGATTATTTAAGTTTAAATCGAAGTGCTGAAACTTTATCAGGTGGAGAAGCACAACGCATTAGATTAGCAACCCAAATTGGTGCAAATTTAAGTGGTGTTTTATATGTGCTTGATGAACCTTCGATTGGCTTGCACCAGCGTGATAATTTACGATTAATTGAAACTATGAAAAAGATGGTTGATTTAGGAAATACTTTAATTGTAGTTGAACATGATGAAGATACTATTTTTGCCGCAGATCATATTATTGATATAGGACCTCATGCTGGCGAATCAGGAGGTGAAGTAGTTGGTCAAGGAAGTATTGAAGATATTATTTCTAGCGAAAGATCAATTACAGGGAAATATTTATCTGGTGAGTGAGAAATACCAATTCCTGTTTCAAGACGTTCTGGTAATGGTAAAACAATTACTATTAAAGGAGCTAAAGAAAATAATTTAAAAAACATTGATATTACAATACCTTTAGGAAAATTAGTTGGTGTAACTGGTGTGTCTGGAAGTGGCAAAAGCACATTAATAAATGATATTTTAGTTAATGGATATAAACAAATGCAAGGTATTGCTGAAGGATTAAGCCATAAAAAAGCTGATTTCAAAAACATTGATGGATTAATCAATGTTGATAAAATTGTGCAAGTAAACCAAAGCCCAATTGGAAGAACTCCGCGCAGTAATCCAGCAACATATACTGGTGTTTTTGATGATATTCGCGAAATTTTTGCTAATGTTGAAGAATCACGAATAAGAGGTTACACAAAAGGGAGATTTAGTTTCAATACTCCAGGCGGACGATGTGAAAAATGTAGTGGCGATGGTTTTTTAGTAATTGAAATGCATTTTTTACCTAACGTATATATTACATGTGATCAATGTGATAGTAAACGTTACGATAAAGAAACCTTAGAAATTAAATATCAAGAAAAAAATATTAATGATGTTTTAGAAATGAGCGTGGATGAAGCAATCGTTTTCTTTGATTCTAAAATTAAAATTATTGAAAAATTAATGTTTTTACAAAATGTTGGTTTAGGATATATTAAATTAGGGCAAATCTCAACAACATTATCTGGAGGCGAAGCGCAAAGGGTTAAATTAGCAACTCATTTACAACGTAAACCTACTGGAAAAACAATTTATGTTTTAGATGAACCAACTACTGGATTACATAGTCATGATATTAAAAAATTAATCGAAATTTTCAATCATATTGTGGATAACGGAGACACAGTAGTTGTTATTGAACATAATTTAGATGTGATTAAATCTTGTGATCATTTAATTGATTTAGGACCCGGTGGTGGAATTCATGGTGGTAAAATAGTTGCTACAGGAACACCTGAACAGGTGGCCAAAAATATTCATAGTTTTACCGGTCAATTCCTTGAAAAAATATTTTCACGAAATCAAAAATAAATATTAATAACTTGTATAATAATAACATATTGTAAAAATCGAGGTCAAATGAATAAGAAAAAGAAAGTGAGTGTTGCTGAATTAATTAAATTTTTTGGTTGAAAGGTTTTAAATGATCCTGCAACTAAAATTAATTATAATTATATTTATCAACCAGCTATTAAACGTGTTGGTTTGGAATTAGCTGCATTTTTAGCTTATGATCGCTTGAAAAATAATGTTATTTCTTGGGGGACTAGCGAATCTTTATGATTTCAAAAAATAGGAAAAAATGCATCAATTAGAGCTATTGATCACGTTTTTAAATTACAACCACCTTTGGTAATCTTATCAAGAGGTGTGGCCAAACCAGCTTTAAATTGAATTATTGAATCTGCCAGTAGATATGGAGTACCAGTATGTCAAGTTAAAATGAGTTCTTCATTACTAACTTCAAATGTAGGGTCATATCTTAATAACCACTTTTTAGATGAAACACAAGTGCATGCTTGTTTAGTCTTAATTGGGGGAACTGGTGTTTTAATTATTGGTAATAGCGGGGTTGGTAAATCAGAAGCGGTATTAGAACTTATTCAACGAGGACATGTGTTTATTAGTGATGATTCTGTTTTAATTGGTGATGGAGGTAATATCTTTATAGGTCGCTCGCCCAGAATCACTGAACACTTACTTGAAGTACGCGGAATTGGGATGATTAATGTAAAACATATTTATGGAGTTAAATCTGTTGCCGAATCATCTGTAATTGATTTAGTTGTTGAATTAGTTAAAACTGATAAACAATACGAATTTGACCGTTTAGGTTTAGATTTTTTAAAATATCCAATCTTTGGAAGATATATCCATAAAATTCAAATTCCAATTAAAGAAGGCGGTTCAGCTGCATCTTTAATTGAAACTGCTGTTGGATTTTATCTTTCAAAGCGGGATGGTTTAAATGTAATTAAAGAAATAGAAAATAGGAGGTTAAAAGAAAATGAATAATTTAAATGGACCTAGTTATGTGCCTGAAGTTGCATTTCGTGAAGGGACACCAAGTATCTTATTTACCATTGGTTCTTTTCAATTCTATACATATTCATTAATGATTATGTTAGGATATTTAACTGCTATCTTAACCATTTTTTACTTCTGAAGAAGGGAAAAAATGAATATTGAGGTTTTATACGGGCTTATCTTGATCACCATACCAATGGGTATTATTGGTTCGCGTCTTGGGTTTGTATTTGAGGAACTTATATATGATAGTGAACCCTTTAAAGGGTCCGCCTGGTATGCGATATGAGATGGAGGTCTTAGTATCCAAGGTGGAGTTTTCTTCACCATTATAGCCGATATGACTTATGCTTATACTAAGAGGCATCTTGTTGATATACGTAAAGCAACTTCAATTATTATTCCAACTATTTTAGTTGGGCAATTTGTGGGGCGGTTTGGAAACTATGGAAACCATGAGGTTTATGGAAAAATTGACTGAACTGGAGCTAGCTCTATAATTTTTGGTAAAAGTTTTGCGGATAATATGTATATTGCCGATGCTTATACTGATTCTTTAGGACTTGAAGGGGCTTATAGATATCCATTATTCTTATATGAAGGTTTAGCAAACTTAGTTGGGTATTTAATCATTGTATGAATTTTTAATTTATTTTGAACATTTAAACCAGGCGCAACAGCCGGATTATATTTATTATGATACGGTGTTGTGCGGCTTGCCTTAGAACCACTAAGACAAGAATCATATTTATTCTATTCTATTGTGGCATTATTATTTGCATTATCAGGAAGTTTTATCTTCATTTACTTTGCTTTTTGATCACGTGTAAAATACGTCACAAATGTTAAATATAAAATTTTTAAACATTATGAATATAAAAATCCTGAATATTACTATGCATATGTAAACATTAGTTCATTTAGTAATATTTTCAAAAAAGTATTAACATATACAGTATTTAAGTAGGTATTAATGGAAACAAAAACAACATTTGATTTAGTGATTATTGGTGGTGGACCTGCAGGTTTAAATGCGGCTTTATACGCTTCAAGAGCAAATTTAAAAGTAGCATTTATTGAAAAAGGTGCTCCAGGAGGAAAACTTTCACAAACCAATAAAGTAGAAAATTGAATTGGCACAGAAATTATTGATGGTTGAGAATTAGCAACTCAATTTATGGATCATGCTACTAGTTTTGGTGCCCAATATAAATATGGGGAAGTTGTCGAAATTGTAAATCACGGTGATTTTGACAAGGAAGTTAAATTAGCGGATGGTTCTTCAATATATGGAAAAACTATTTTAATTTCAACTGGAATGAAAAACAGAGAGCCAAGTTTTATAAATGGGTATCATGAATTTTTACACCGCGGAATTAGTTTTTGCGCAATTTGCGATGGTCCTTTATTTAAAGGTTCCCCGACATTAGTTTTAGGTGGTGGAAATTCAGCTGTGGAGGAAGGAACCTATTTAACAAAAATAGCTTCACATGTTTATTTTGTAATTCGTGAAAAAGAATTTACAGCTGAAAAAAAACTCGTTGAAGATTTATATAAAGCTTCAAATATAACTATTTTTAAGGAATCACAAATTTCTTTATTAACTGGTGCTAATTCCTTAGAAAAAGCAGTTATTAAAAGCTTGGTTGATGGAACTGAGCAAACTATTGAAATTGCATCATTTTTCCCTTATATTGGAATGGAAGCAACAACAACCTTTGTTAAAGATTTAGATATTTTAGATGAGCGTGGTTTTATTATTACAGATGAGAACATGCAAACTAAAGTTAAAGGAATTTTTGCAGCCGGAGACATTCGTCAAAAAGAAATTCGCCAAATTGTTACTGCCGCTTCTGACGGAGCAATTGCGGCTAAAAAAATCTCAGATTTACTTAATTCACTATAATCAAAAATATGCGAAATTTATCGCATATTTTTTTTATAATCAGTTTGGCTCCAGTAAAAAAGTAACTAAAAAGATATTTATAAAGCCTTAGATGTTTGTAATTAAAAAATCTATTAATTGGAAATGTCACATGCAAGTTTTTTTGCATGTGACATTGTTTTTGTCTGCCTTGTAATAAAATAGTTGTATTAATAAATTTTAAAAAAATGAAAGGAGACCTTAAAATTATATGAAAAATTTAGAAAAATATATTTGTGTTTTTGACAAATATCGAAAAGAAAATAAATATCAACATTTTAAAATTGAAGAGAATTACAACACTATCTTGAAAATGCAAGGAGCTCTTGAGTCGCATCGAAAATTACGATCAGATCAAATCGATCTAGAACAACTTTTTAATATTTTACAAGAACTTTCTGAAGGCTTCTCAATCCAAGAAGTAGCTAAGATTTCTAACAGAGACATTCGAAGTATAAAAAGTAAAATCCAAATTATTACAAATCGCAAACCACTTAGTTTAGATAAACACAATCGCTATGTTTGTGCTAAGTGTTCAAAAAGAGTAATGCGGGTTAAAACCCTTAATTTTACTAAACTATACGAACATTTATTAGGTTATTCATTTTCGCGACTCTTTTTTGTAAGTGATGCAATTAAAGAGAAATGAAAGGCCTACAGAAAATATTGGTATAGTGAGCTTAATACATACAATAAAAATAGAAATAAAAAGAATTTGCAGCAAAAAGAAGTTAAGAAATCAGTTACCTATCTTGTGAATTCTTTTAAAAAATTATCCCCTGATGAATTTGCTCCTTCACCTAGTACAATTTATAAAATAATCAAAAAATACCCTTATTTCCTTGAATTTGACCACATTGTTAAAAAATCTGAAGGCAAATATGGCATAAGGAAGAAAAAACAAACCAAACCTAAAACATTAAAATATGCTACAGAAATTTCAAAACGTCCAGCTTATATTAATGATCGCTCTGAACACGGCCATTTTGAATTAGACACCGTTATTGGTAAAATCAATGATACATATTGTATTGTGACCATAATTGAACGGCAAACCAGAATGTCTTATGCTATGCTCTCAAAACGCAACTCCAAAGCTACAAAACAAACTCTTCTCAAACTAATCAAGAAACATAACTTAGACATTAAAACTTTAACAGTTGATAATGGTAGTGAAAATGTCTTATTGCACCAGGTTATTCCAACTGAAAGACTATTTAAATGCCAACCATATAGTTCATGACAAAAAGGTTCAATAGAAAATATGCACCGCTTAATTAGGTATTACATTCCCAAAGGAAAAAGCTTAGATAAATACTCTCAGCAAGAAATTGATTATATGATGGAAAAAATAAATAACTATCGACAAGTTGTACGGCAATATAAGATAACCTAAAATTTTTTTTAATCCCCCGCCTTTGATTGCAATCAAAGGGGCCTTACTTTTGGCAAAAGTAAGCAAAACCGACGAGAAAACACTGCCGTGTTTTCTGTTTTCGCATACATTTTTTTATCTAAAAATTATGTTAAAATTAAAAGACAATTATTTTGTTAACATCTCGCAAGTGACTTTTCCAAAAAACATAATTAAAAAATCAAAAATCTGTAATTTATAATATAATTATATTATATTTGATTTATAAATAAGTAATAAAGGAGAAATAATGTTAAAACGTAAACAAAAATTATTCTTATTGATTGGTTCAAGTGGACTTGTGTTTACTGGTGTTACCACAACACTTATTGCACAAACACAAACTACAACAGAGCCATTTAAATTTAGAATTGATACGGAGGCTACTCCGAATTTTCAAGCTGAAAAAGTTGATCAAACTAATTCAAAAACTAGTGCAACTGATTATAACTTACCTAAAGCTAAACAAGAAGAAAAAATAGTGGCCCCACCTGTCGAAGAGACACCACCACAAACTATTTTTAATCCAATTATTAAAGATCCAGAAAAAGAAAAAGAAAAGGAGGAAGAAGTTTTACCACCTTCAGCATCTGATCCAATTAAAGATGCACCAAAGAAAGATGTGGAAATACCTCCAACAGTGGTTCCTGAACCAGAACCTGAAAAACCTATTAAAGAAACTCGCAAAATCAAAATTGAAGATATTGAATTTGAAGCAGATATTCAAACAATTCCAAAACGTCAATATGAGCAATCGGACGTAGAAAAAGGGATAACCAATCGGATTCCATATTATGCTGAAATTACTTTTGATGTTATTAATGTAAAAAATGCCTTAACTGATGAAAATATTAAAAAGAGTACAGGTGCTGCACAAGGCAAGGCTGAAAAAATAGGGGCATATACAACTCCATATATTAGTGCATTGCAAGATGATAGAGATATTGAAGCAAAACAAGCCCAAATTGCGAATGATGGCAATGTATCTGAACACTTTGGTAATTTATGGTTTAGATACCATATGCTTTTAACTTCGAAAGAAAATGTTAAACAATATCTTTTAGATTCAGTTACAGATGAACAATTAGATAAGTGATGAAATATGAAAGAGACATTAACATGACCTAGAAGCATCGGCACTGAAACCAGAGAACTAGGTAAGATGTTAATCTTAATGCATATTGATCCTAAAAAAATTACTAAACTATCTCAAACTGAAAAAGATAGTTTAGCAAATGGTTATATTATTCCTGAATATGGTGGTGATGTTTATGTTAATGCAAATGGTGAATGAACATCATTAACTCATGAACCAGTTGTTAATACTGTTCAGGCTGAATATAAACGTAACAATCAAGTTTACCGTGTTATGGGTAATAACACATGGTATTGAAGAAGTTCTGAAGATGTGCTGTTAGGTAAATACCATAACTGAAACAAACGTGATATTACAGCACAATTTAGATCTGAAGGTTTAGATATTCCTGATCGTGGTATATCAATTAATGAATATACTAGAATTGAAAAAGTCGAAGGTTCTGACCGTGAAAAAACAGTTGTGGTTACAATTGATGTTGTACAACCAGATGCATACAAAAAAGCTGAAAAATTAATTGCTGATTTACAAGCCAAAGGTAAGGAAATCACCGGATATAGAATTATGAATATTGGGAAATCAGGGGCTGATCAAAACATGGATAAAATCTTTGCAGCTTTACCTAAAAAACTTCCATTATTAGAACTATTCTTTGAGTCTAAGAATACATCTGCTTTAAAATACCTTAAAGATAAAGAAATTGATGAACTTTCATTATTATCAAATAATAGATTAAATGTTAATGCTGACGATTGATCAATTAACCCATGAGCTTTAAATAAAGTTGCATGAGTTAATATGGCTGATTATAACACAACATTCTCAACTGATCCAAACCAACCTCCATTTTACTCACGGATTACCTTTGATAATTTAGGATTTGACGCAGAAGATTACAAAACACTTGGTGATTGAACAATTATCAATAATGGACTAAGAATGGCTTATTGAACAAGAAATAATGAAAGAATTTTCCAAGGAGCTTGAGGACCAGGATTAAAACCTGATCGTAGCAGTGATGGAAATTCATACCCTATGGGTGTTGATTTTTCACGGATTCCAACTATAAAAACTTTAAGAGGTATGGAATTTCATGATATTACTAACAAACAAAAATCGACACGTAAACTAAACAAAATTAAATTATTCAATGATGGTGCTGTATGAGAAGTTAATACAACTGATTTAAATGAAGCACAATTTGATGATATCTTAGCAAAACCAGTTGCACCTATGGAACCAAGACCTAAAATTACCTTTAGCAATGGTAAAAATACAAAAAGTATTAGAATCCGTCCAACACAAAACGTTCAAAACTTAAATAGCGACGGATTAAGACACTTAGCAACTTTAATTAAATATTCAGATAGTACATTTAACAGACAAACTCAGATTATTGTTACCGATGGAGCCGTTGACCTTTACAACACCTTGAAAAATGCAGGTTATAACGTAAGATACACCAGCACTGAAGATGAATTTGAAATTGTATAATTAAAGGAGAAAAACAAATGAAAAAAAGATTGATACTAAGCTTAGCAAGTGGTGGAATTTTATTTCCAGTAGTTGCTATAAGTTGTGGGCAAGAATCAAAACCCACCCCTTCTGATCCAGTTGCTGCTTATAAACAAAGCCATGCTGACATTTTAAGCAAAACTCAAGAAACAGTTGTTGTGGCTGATGAACCAAAAGTTACAACAGCATTAACTGCTTATAATACTTTAGATGCAAATATTAAAACATCTTTAACAAGTGAAAAAACATTACTAGATCAACTTAATTCTAAAATTGTAGAACTAAAACAACAAAATCCTACCCCTCCTGTTCAACAACCTCCATTATCGAGAGAAGAAATTACCCAACAAGTAAATTCTAAATCATTAAATGATTTAGGAACACTATATTTTGAAGTTGAACAGCAAACTTCAAATGGGTTTACTTTTAGCCAACGAATAACAGATTTTTCTCAACTTTCTATGTCGCAAGCTTTAAATGCTCGTTCTGGGTTTGCTCCAAAAGATGAAAGAATTCTTTCAACTTTACTAAATGTTCGACTAGCTGATGATAGAAGTGGGTTAATTGCTTTTATACAATTTGGCAATGGAGAAACTAAACAATATAAATTAACTGGATTTGCAGAAGAAAATGGTTATAATAGCCAAGGTAGATTAGAAACTGAAGAAGAGAAAAAAGCTCGTGAAACAACTCAAACTCAATATGCAGTTGAATATAATAATGTTCAAAAGTATGATTATGATTTAAATAATATTCAAAGAGCACTTGATTCTAATGCTTACCCAAGAAGTTTTACAACTACTAATGTAGCAAAAGAAAAATATAATAAAGTAGCAAAAGAATTAAATATGCTTGATTATGATACTGCATCAAAATTTGGGTTTGTTATTCCTAAATATGATGCTTCAGGAAATGTATCAGGTCTAGATGTTCCGACCAGGGGACCAAGAAGCACCACACATTGATATGACCACTATAAGACTTCTGCTCCAAGTCCACAAAGAAATACAGGTTTACCGAGAAAATTAGTTAATGATAATTATGCTGAAGCAGCACTACAATCATATTTACTAAGTTTTAGAGCACCAATATTTACTAATGATGAAGCAATTCAAATTAAACTTGAACAAGCTCTAGAAGCAGTAGAATTTGATATTTATAAAATGGCAGATTTATTAGATGATAAAACTGCAGCTGCTGAAATTAAAAAGCGTTTAGATGATGATAAGGTTTCAAATAGAACAGGTAAGAATACTGAAGCTGTGATTGATGCAGTATTTAAAGATATTATTGCAAAGTTGGAAGCAGAAGGCGGGGGAGATCCTGCTAAAACTGAGAAAATGTATGAAACTAAATATACTCCATTTATTAAAGAACATTGGCAGAAACTTTATGATGCTGTAGATTCTAAAAAAACTTTTTCACCAGATATCTTAACTCGTTTAAAGAATGATATTAATGAAAGAACAGTTCGTGATTATGAATCATTTAAAAATTACAAAAATAGAGCTAAATCTAAAGTTGGTAATGCCGGAACAGCATGAATTTTAGACTATGAGAAAAAAGATGATAATTCATATCCAACTAAATGGTATTTTGCAACTAATTACCATGTTATAAATGGGTGAAATGAAAAAACACTTGATAGCATCCGTATGGATATTCTTGGGAGAACTGACCAAAAACACATCTTTAATGCTATAAAAGTTTTAAGCATTGAAGATAAATTCAATAAAATAGATGTTAACAAAAATGCCTTTAAAAATATTTTTGATGGTCGTAATGTCTTAAAAACTAGTCCATATACTCTTTCAAAAGATGATACTGTTAAAGATAAAGAGGAGTTTATTGATTTTGCAGTTTTTGAAATTGACTTTACAAAATTTGAAGATAAGGATCGTAAAATTGGTGAAGAAATAAAATCCCCACAAGATTTTGCTAAATTCTTTACTAACGATTATGCTAATTTAGATGATAAATTAAAACTTAAAGTTCCTAAATACGATTATGTAAATGATTTTGATAAAATTAACCAACCATTACTTGCCAAACCTGGATCACCTGAAGCAACTAAAGCATATGATAATTTATACGTTGTTTCATATCCAAAAGCAAAACAACAAGGATTTTATGATTTTTACTTAAATGATCATACAGATATAGATCAAAAAGCAGTAATTGAATCAACTCATACTATGTGAACTAATGCTTCATCTACTTGATATGACGTATCTTCACCTAATAAATCAGATGAAAGAACCGTTAAACGTCTTGAAAAAGGTGGAACATTATCTCATATGCTTAACTTAAGACAATTCAAAGATAAACCTGGTGTATATGATAACTTCATCGTTGCTCCACGTTCATCGGGAGATAAATATTTAGAATCACATGATGATAAAAAACAATATGTAAGCAGCGGTATTGGTATGCTACTTAAAAACTTTGAAGTAGGTGGTGGAGCCAGTGGTTCGGCAATTAGAAATCAAAATAATGAAATCATGGGTATTTTAACTACAGTATTCCAATTTTCAACTACTTCAGCAGGGGTAGCAATTCGTTCAAATGGATTTGACTATAAAGGTCTTTATGGAACCTACAACTTACCACAATATGATTTAGTTTATGGTGGCGGGAAAGATCAAAGTAATTCATATCGTGAAGCTTTAGTTAAACTATATCCAAATTCAAATATGAAAACAAACTTAATGCCTGAATCTATTAATAAAGTTCCAACAGGCTACGAATTTAATAAATAATATAAAAACTATATGCAATTTGCATGCATATAGTTTTATTTTAAAAACTTTTATGATAAGTATTAGAATTTTGAATGTACATATAGAAATCATCATTAGGATTATGTGATTCATAGATATTCAATACTTATATGATATTAGTAGATATTAATAAATATTTAGCGGAAATAATTTTTGAATATTTTGTTATTTGTTTTTTGGAAAAGTCACACGCGAGATATTAACAAAATAATTGTCTTTTAATTTTAACATAATTTTTAGATAAAAAAATGTATGAGAAAACAGAAAACACAGCAGTGTTTTCTCGTCGGTTTTGCTTACTTTTGCCAAAAGTAAGGCCCCTTTGATTGCAATCAAAGGCGGGGGATTAAAAAAATTTTAGGTTATCTTATATTGCCGGACAACTTGTCGATAGTTATTTATTTTTTCCATCATATAATCAATTTCTTGCTGAGAGTATTTATCTAAGCTTTTTCCTTTGGGAATGTAATACCTAATTAAGCGGTGCATATTTTCTATTGAACCTTTTTGTCATGAACTATATGGTTGGCATTTAAATAATCTTTCAGTTGGAATAACCTGGTGCAATAAGACATTTTCACTACCATTATCAACTGTTAAAGTTTTAATGTCTAAGTTATGTTTCTTGATTAGTTTTAGAAGAGTTTGTTTGATAGCTTTGGAGTTACGTTTTGAGAGCATAGCATAAGACATTCTGGTTTGCCGTTCAATTATGGTCACAATACAATATGTATCATTGATTTTACCAATAACGGTGTCTAATTCAAAATGGCCGTGTTCAGAGCGATCATTAATATAAGCTGGACGTTTCGAAATTTCTGTAGCATATTTTAATGTTTTAGGTTTAGTTTGCTTCTTCTTTCTTATGCCATATTTGCCTTCAGATTTTTTAACAATATGGTCAAAATCAAGGAAATAAGGGTATTTTTTGATTATTTTATAAATTGTACTAGGTGAAGGAGCAAATTCATCATGGGATAATTTTTTAAAAGAATTCACAAGATAGGTAACTGATTTCTTAACTTCTTTTTGCTGCAAATTCTTTTTATTTCTATTTTTATTGTATGTATTAAGCTCACTATACCAATATTTTCTGTAGGCCTTTCATTTCTCTTTAATTGTATCACTTACAAAAAAGAGTCGCGAAAATGAATAACCTAATAAATGTTCGTATAGTTTAGTAAAATTAAGGGTTTTAACCCACATTACTCTTTTTGAACACTTAGGACAAACATAGCGATTTTGTTTATCTAAACTAAGTGGTTTGCGATTTGTAATAATTTTAATTTTACTTTTTATACTTCGAATGTCTCTATCAAAAATCTTAGCTACTTCTTGGATTGAGAAGCCTTCAGAAAGTTCTTGTAAAATATTATAAAGTTGTTCTAGATCGATTTGATCTGATCTTAATTTTCGTTGTGTCCCAAGAGCTCCTTGCATTTTCAAGATAGTGTTGTAATTCTCTTCGATTTTAAAATGTTGATATTTATTTTCTTTTCGATATTTGTCAAAAACACAAATATATTTTTCTAAATTTTTCATATAATTTTAAGGTCTCCTTTATTTTTTGAAAAATTATCAATACAACTATTTTATTACAAGGCAGACAAAAACAATGTCACATGCAAAAAACTTGCATGTGACATTTCCAATTAATATTAAATATTACTTTTTTATTGAAATTATTTCGAAGTTTTTTTAGCCTCTTCCGGAATATTAACTATTTGAGTTTTGTATTTATCTGCATTTAAATATGAAGATAAGGCACTTTCAAATTTATTTTGGTCTAGTGATGCTCCGGATGCTGAGACCTTCTTAGCATATTCAATTAAGGTATCAATATATTTATCACCTTCATATGCTAAAACTACTCCATCATTAGCATCAACATTTAACATACCATATCCATCACCACCAGCCAAAATAAAGTCATTTGTAACAATGTAGTAATTTTGATTTGGATCAATAGCTTTGTTATTTACCTTAAAGCTTGATGTATCTGCTTCTCAAACATATTCTTCTAATTGTGTTTTAGTATTTAGTTTTTTAACTGCATTAACAGTGTAAGAAATGTTGGTAGATAGTTGGGCAAAACCACCAGCTTTACCAGCACCTAAACCATGTTTTAAAGCTTCAATAACAACCGAACCTTTAACTCTAACAGCAGCGATTCTATTGCCAAATGGGCTGACTGCTAAAGCATCTCCACGTGATATTTCACCTTGTTTTAGGTCAGAACGTAATCCGCCACCATTTAGAAGGCCAATAGTATTATCTAAAGTTCCAACTTCAAAACCTTGTCTTGAACCCCAAGGCTCTTGAGTTACAAATCCTCAAGCTAGCGCATCAGCAGCATAAGTTCCGAGGCTTGTAGGCATTAATCTACCTTTCCAGTATGAAGTTCCATCAATGTTTACACTGGTCACGTGTTCAAATACTCCTGGAGAATCAAAAGCTTTAACTGAGTTTTCTTTAGCAAACACTGTTTTTAGACGTGCTAATAATTTATCACTTAAATTAGCATTGTAAATTTCAATTTGACTAATATCTCTTAAAACTTGGAAAACTTGAGTAATTTTACCAGTAGAAGTATCAAAAGTTATGTCAATATCACCTAAATATTTAGTATATGCTTCAGTTTGAGTTATATAAATATTTTTAGTATCAGTTACTTTATCCTTGTTATTTATTGGAACAAATGAATGGCTGTGGCCATCAATAATTAAATCTAAACCATCACCAGCATCTTGTTGTGCAAGATAATCTGATGTTCAAGTTGCATCGTTTCTACCTGTTCCAAGATGAGTAGCAGCAATAATTAATTTAATTTCAGGATTGTTTTGTTTAATTTCATTAACTGCTTTTTTTAGTTCATCACTTGGTGATCTAAATTCAACTAGTGCCGAATTTTTAGGGTGCGAAGTATAAACTGTATCAGGGGTTGTTAAACCAATGATTGCAACTTTGATTCCGCTTTCTAATTCTTTGATAATGTATGGTTTAAAGACTCTTTTACCAACTAAATTTTGATCATAACGATCTGGTTTGTTGGTTTCATTTGCATAATCTTTGTAGTATACATTAGCTGAGATAAATGGCATTTTAATACCCTCTTTATCTTGAGAAGTGCTTTCATTTAATGCTAAAATATGCTCTAAACCATAGTCAAACTCGTGGTTACCAACAGTAACTGAGTCATATTGCATATATTTAGCAATTTGTGAAATTGTTTTTCCTTTATCCGAATCTGATAAAGGTAAACCTTGAATCATATCACCTGCTGATATTAATAAATCACGTTTCTTATCAGCAAGGTATTTACTGGTTTCCACCATACCAGCATATTTGTTGTATTTAGAGTCATCAAACTCAATTCTTCCATGTTCGTCATTAGAGTGGAAAATCTTTACTGTTCTTAAAGTTGAATTTTCAGATTTTTCTGCTTCTCTTAAACGAGTAAAGAAATAATTGTAATTATGAACTAATGGGGTTAGTTTTGCTTTAGCATTAAAAAATAAATCAAAGATTTTATCTTCAATAGCTGTTTTTTTTGTTTCATCTTTTTCAGATGAAAGTTGTGCTTTTAATTTATCAAGTTCTTTTGCAAAAGTATCAATTGCTTCATTGTAACTTACATTATTTTTTCTATATAAGTCACGTCAGTGTTCTGCAGAATAAACTGGTTCAACACGTGGTATATCTGGATCACCAGCAATAGGTTTATTACTTCCAGAACAAGATACAGCAACTGCAAAACCTGATGATAATGCAGAAATTGTAGATAATTTAAATAGTAATTTCTTGTATTTCATAAATAAGCTCCTAATATATTTTATGTGTATATTTATATTATATAACATCTATAAGAATATGCAATTCATACAACAAGAAAATATTTTAAAATTAGTATTTTTAAAATAAATCTATTTAATATTTAAATTAAAAAATCATATGCAATGTTTTTGCATATGATTTGTTAGTGTTTTTTGGAAAAGTCACTTGCGAGATGTTAACAAAATAATTGTCTTTTAATTTTAACATAATTTTTAGATAAAAAAATGTATGCGAAAACAGAAAACACGGCAGTGTTTTCTCGTCGGTTTTGCTTACTTTTGCCAAAAGTAAGGCCCCTTTGATTGCAATCAAAGGCGGGGGATTAAAAAAAATTTTAGGTTATCTTATATTGCCGTACAACTTGTCGATAGTTATTTATTTTTTCCATCATATAATCAATTTCTTGCTGAGAGTATTTATCTAAGCTTTTTCCTTTGGGAATGTAATACCTAATTAAGCGGTGCATATTTTCTATTGAACCTTTTTGTCATGAACTATATGGTTGGCATTTAAATAGTCTTTCAGTTGGAATAACCTGGTGCAATAAGACATTTTCACTACCATTATCAACTGTTAAAGTTTTAATGTCTAAGTTATGTTTCTTGATTAGTTTGAGAAGAGTTTGTTTTGTAGCTTTGGAGTTGCGTTTTGAGAGCATAGCATAAGACATTCTGGTTTGCCGTTCAATTATGGTCACAATACAATATGTATCATTGATTTTACCAATAACGGTGTCTAATTCAAAATGGCCGTGTTCAGAGCGATCATTAATATAAGCTGGACGTTTTGAAATTTCTGTAGCATATTTTAATGTTTTAGGTTTGGTTTGTTTTTTCTTCCTTATGCCATATTTGCCTTCAGATTTTTTAACAATGTGGTCAAATTCAAGGAAATAAGGGTATTTTTTGATTATTTTATAAATTGTACTAGGTGAAGGAGCAAATTCATCAGGGGATAATTTTTTAAAAGAATTCACAAGATAGGTAACTGATTTCTTAACTTCTTTTTGCTGCAAATTCTTTTTATTTCTATTTTTATTGTATGTATTAAGCTCACTATACCAATATTTTCTGTAGGCCTTTCATTTCTCTTTAATTGCATCACTTACAAAAAAGAGTCGCGAAAATGAATAACCTAATAAATGTTCGTATAGTTTAGTAAAATTAAGGGTTTTAACCCGCATTACTCTTTTTGAACACTTAGCACAAACATAGCGATTGTGTTTATCTAAACTAAGTGGTTTGCGATTTGTAATAATTTGGATTTTACTTTTTATACTTCGAATGTCTCTGTTAGAAATCTTAGCTACTTCTTGGATTGAGAAGCCTTCAGAAAGTTCTTGTAAAATATTAAAAAGTTGTTCTAGATCGATTTGATCTGATCGTAATTTTCGATGCGACTCAAGAGCTCCTTGCATTTTCAAGATAGTGTTGTAATTCTCTTCAATTTTAAAATGTTGATATTTATTTTCTTTTCGATATTTGTCAAAAACACAAATATATTTTTCTAAATTTTTCATATAATTTTAAGGTCTCCTTTCATTTTTTTAAAATTTATTAATACAACTATTTTATTACAAGGCAGACAAAAACAATGTCACATGCAAAAAAACTTGCATGTGACATTTCCAATTAATATATGATTTGTTAGTTAAACTGAGATTGATATAAATTGTAGTAAAAACCTTTTTCTTGTAATAATGATTCGTGAGTTCCTCTTTCGATAATCATTCCATCATTAACTACAAGTATTAAATCAGAATTTTTAATTGTACTTAGCCGATGAGCAATTATAAAAGAAGTTTTATATTCCATTAACCTTAACATTGATTCTTGAACTATTTTTTCAGTGCTTGAATCAATGTTTGAAGTGGCTTCATCTAAAATTAAAATATTTCTATTGGTTAAAATCGCCCTTGTCAAAGACAATAATTGTTTTTGACCTTGAGAAATATTTGACCCATTATTTTCAATTAAGGTATCATATCCATTTTCTAAAGATAAAATAAAGTCATGTGCTTTTGTCATTTTGGCGGCATCGATAATTTCTTCCCTTGATGCTTTTGGATTTGCCTTCTTTAAATTATCAATAATTGTTTCATTAAATAAAAATGAATCTTGTAATACAATTGTCATAATATCCCTTAAATTATTTGTATCAATTTCTTTAAGTTCATGACCATCAATTGTAATGCTTCCAGATGTATAATCATAGTATTTAGACAATAAATTAACAATCGTAGTTTTTCCTGCTCCAGTAGGCCCAACAATAGCAATTTTTTGTCCCCGATTCGCAGAAAAACTTGCTTGTTTTAATTGATATTCTTGAGAATCATTAAGGTATTTAAAAAAAACATTTCTAAATTCTACTGTTCCTTTAACTGATTTATATTCCAATTCATTAGTATTATTATTAAAAGTTTTTCAAGCATAAAATCCATATGGATCATTTGCATCAGTTTCCTCAAATTTATTAGTTTCTTGGTTTAATGATACTTTGACTATTTTTATTTTTTTATCTTTTATAACTGGCTCAGGCTCATTTAATAAATTTCCTACCCGTGTTGCTGATGCCACAGCACTTTGTGCCCCAAATATAGTACCTAGTGCATTTTGAAATGGACCTAAGAAATTTCAATTAAGCGAGATATAAGTTACTATTAAACCAGAAGTAGCAATATTAGTAGTTTGTCCCATAATGCCTGGCACACCTCAAATTGGTTCTTGCCTAAAGAAGAAAAAGGCTGAAATGCCGGCAATCACTAAAATTATACTATTTGACATTATTGAATAAACAATTTCAAAACTTCGAGAAACCAAATCACTTTTAAAACTAACATTTCTAATATCTCTGGTTAACTGTTCAAGTTCTTTTAAAATAGGTTTTTGTTTTTCAAAGGAATTAGTAATTTTTGTATTTGTTAATGTTTCTTCAACAAATGCATTCAACCTTCCAAAAGCATTACGTACTTTTTCAAAGTAAGGTTGAGATTTTTTAATTAACACCATAACACTAAAAAGCATTAGTAAAGTTAATGGTATGACAATTAATGTCAATTTAGCAGAAACTAATAACATCATTATTAAAGATAAACTAATGTTAATAAAAGCATTAATAACCGCTGATAAAACTTGGTTTAATGAAAAAGCAATATTTGTCACATCACCTATAATTGTTGAAATTAAATCACCAGCTTTATTACGATCATAAAAGCTAATATTTAATTTAAGCATTTTCTTTATAATTTTTTTTCTGATATTTGTAGCAGTTCCAAAACTAACTTTAACAAAATATCTATTTTCTAAATATCTAAAAATTCCATAAATAATATAACAAGAAGCTAGAAGCACTAAAATTAGTGCAAAGCGGGTTGTATTAAAATTTTCAAAAGCACTTTTCCCGTTTGCGATAGGATCAAAAAAGGAACTTACAACTAGCCCAACTAATAAACTACCTAAAATATATGCAACGGCATTAATAAAGGAAAAAAGACCACCGAGCATAGTTTGTTTTTTAAAATCTCTAGCGAAAGAAAATAATAGTTTGACTGCTTGCCATGATGAATATTTTTGTTTCATATCTTTCTCCTTATCTTATTGTTCTAATTGATTGTGATAAATATCTTTATATCAATCACATCTAGCAATTAGTTCACTATGACTACCTCAATCAATAATTTCACCATTGTTTAACACTAAAATTTTATCAGCATCTTTAATTGAATTAACTTTTTGAGAAATAATAACCGTTGTACATATATAATTTTGTGCAATATTTTGCACCATTTTTCTGGCTGTTAAATTATCAAGAGCACTAGTTGTATCATCAAGGATTAAAACTTTTGGATTAGTTAATAAAGTACGAGCTACTGATAAACGTTGTTTTTGTCCACCAGATAAATTTTTCCCTCTTTGCTCAACAACATGTTGAAAAGTATCACTGAATGAGTTAACAAAATCAGTTGCACAAGCACTTTCAATTGCCTTATAAAGTTCTTCTTGTGTAGCGTCCTCTTTTGCAAATTTTAAATTTCTTTCAATGGTCCCAGAATAAAGCATAGCTTCTTGAAATACAATTCCAACTTGCTTATGTAATTGTGATGAATTAATTTCATTAACTTCTTTGCCAGCAATTTTTACACTACCTTCAGAATATTTCATATTATTAACTAAAATATTCGCCAGCGTTGATTTACCAGAACCAGTAGGGCCAATAATTCCTAAGGTTTGCCCAGCTTCTAATTTAAAATTAATATTTTTTAAAGCATACTTTTCAGCAGTTTCAGAATATTTATAACTAAAGTTTTTAAATTCAATTGAATATTTGCTTGGATCATTTGGCAATGATTTACCATTATATATTAGTAATTCATCATATTCACAAGTAATTACATCCATGATTCTTTTTGATGATACCCTTGCCCTAAAAAATGTCCCTAAAAACTGCCCAAACATTGAAACACCTAATGCCATCATAAACTCATACTCAATAAAAGTATTAATTTTAGCAATTAATTTACTTACATCTTGAGATGGATTAGCAGCAAGTAACCGATATCCCCCATAAAAAATAAACACAATAACTAAATTAACTGCAAAAAAGAAGAACGGCATACTAATAGAAAAAATATTAAAAATATTAATTCCATTTTTCTTCCATGCTTTATTTGTTTGTTTAAATTTTTGATATTGTTGTTCTTGTAAATTGTATGCTTTGATGAGTCTTGCTCCACTGATTATCTCATTAACTGATTTAGTATTATTATCAATAATTGTTCGACCCTTAATAATTAAAGGCATAACTTTTACTAAAATATATAAAATCGAACCAACAATTAAAGGAACAATTGCAACAATCGTTCAAGTTAAGGTTAAGTCTGTTAAAATTGCAAATGTTAATCCAAATGCTATAAATAATGGCGCTTTAATTAAAGCACTTGTAGCTCCAACTAAAAACTCTCAAAAAACTGCAACGTCATCAGTAATTCTTGTTATCAAAGATTCAACACTAAAATGTGAAATATCTTTTAAGCTAAGTTTTTGATATTTGGCATATAAAATATTCCGATAAAATTCAGAAGCATTTTCACCAGCTCATATTATTATAAATAAGCTGACAAATGATGTTAAAGCGCCGCCTATTATTAATCCTATTGTGCTCAATAATAAAAATATAAATGCTGAAACAAAGTCTTTTGAACTATAAATTACATTTTTAAAAACTTCAATTTCATACAATTCTTTTTTATCGATTAATAGTGGTAAAAATTGCGATATGAAAACTGGAGTTAACATTGTTAACCCAACATTAATGAATAAAAGTAATACACCAAATAAAAATTGAATTTTGATTTTTCTTGGTAAGATTATTAAAGTTTTTATCATAAAAACCTCTTATTCTACTTATAACTAAAATTGTTATAATATAATTATTTTATTAAATTATTTAAAAAAGTTATAAAAAAAATGGCGATCACGAGAGGATTCGAACCTCTGACCACAAGCTTAGAAGGCTCGTGCTCTGTCCTGCTGAGCTACGCGACCACGTGGTATAATTTTAACATAAATTAAAAAAAATCAAAAAAATTCATTATAATTTTTTAATATTAAACTAAAGGAGTAATATGGATATTTTAAAAAAACGAGTTGTTGTAGGACTTAGCGGCGGTGTTGATTCCTCTGTTGCAGCTTATTTGTTAAAAGAGCAAGGTTATGAAGTAGTAGGACTTTTTATGCGTAATTGAGATAGTCTTGCCAACAATGATATTTTAGGAAATAATACCTTAAATGATGAAGCATGCCCACAAGAAGTTGATTATAAAGATGCACTGTCTGTTGCTAAAAAACTTGATATTCCATTGCACCGTGTTGACTTTGTAAAAGAGTATTGGGATAATGTTTTTCAAAATTTTATCGATGAATATGCAAAAGGACGAACCCCTAATCCGGATATTTTATGCAATAAATATATTAAATTCAGTTCATTTGCGAAATATGCATTTGAACAATTAAAAGCTGATTATATTGCAATGGGCCATTATGCTAAAGTCGAAAATGGTTATTTACTGCGAGCGAAAGATCAAGATAAAGATCAAACTTATTTTTTAGCTCAATTGACTAAAAAACAGTTAGAAAAAGTTTTAATGCCACTTTCTGAGTTAACAAAATCAGAAATTCGTAAAATAGCTGCTAATTTAGGTTTAATAACAGCCAATAAAAAAGATTCCACTGGAATTTGTTTTATTGGTGAGCGTAGTTTTGGGAAATTTCTCCAAAATTATATTCCTGCACAAGAAGGAGATATCATCGATATAACTACAGAACAAATTATCGGAAAACATGTTGGTGTTTTTTATTACACAATTGGACAACGTAAAGGCTTGAATCTAGGGGGGATGAAAGAACCATATTATGTCTGTGGTCATGATGTATCACAAAATATTTTATACGTAGCTCAAGGCTCTAAACCCAAATACTTAATTTCAGATTCATTAATTGCTTCAAATTATACTTTTAATAATCTAAATTACAATCCTGAAAATTTAAGTGCTAAATTTAGGTACCGCCAAAAAGATATTAAGGTTAAAATAGAAATTTTAAATGATAAACAAATAAAAGTATTTTACCCAGATACTTCATCAGCAGTTACACCTGGACAACAAGTTGTTTTCTATGATGGAAATTATTGCATTGGCGGAGCTACTATTGATGAATTATTTATTAATAATAAAAAAATTGATTACCTTTAGGAGTAAATATGAAATCAAAAATAATTAGAGAAAAATGACTTAAATTTTTTGAGCAAAATGATCATTTAATAATTCCATCTAAAAGTTTAATCCCACAAAATGATCCTTCATTATTATGAATAAATAGTGGTGTAGCCACATTAAAGGATTATTTTGAAGGCAAAAAAATCCCACCTTCTGGAAAATTGGTTAACTCACAAAAAGTAATTAGAACTAATGATATCGAAAATGTCGGTGTCACTGCCCGCCATCATACCTTTTTTGAAATGTTAGGTAATTTTTCAATTGGAGATTACTTTAAAAAAGAAGCAATTGAATTAGCAACAAAATTTTTGCTTGAGGAATTAAAATTAGATAAATCAAAGTTATATTTTACATATTATTATGAAGATTTAGAAACAAAAGATTTATGAATTAAGCAAGGATTTAGCGAAGAGCATATGATACCCGGAGATAAATCTACTAACTTTTGGGAAGTTGGATCTGGACCATGTGGTCCTAATACTGAAATTTTTTATGACCGTGGGGAAAAATATGATAAAAGAGGTATTGAGCTTTTAAAAAATGATATTGAAAATGATCGTTATGTCGAAATCTGAAATATTGTATTTTCAACTTATAATTCAGATGGTGAAGGCAATTACACAGAATTAAAACAAAAAAATATTGATACTGGGGCAGGTTTTGAAAGAATTGTTTCGATCATGCAAGATGCTCCTACTAACTTTGATACAGATTTATTCCTGCCAATCATCCACCAAGTTGAAAAATATACAAAATATCAATATCAAACCCAAAACTACTTCATTAAAGATATTAAACAAACTGAAATTAACACCTACTTTAAAGTTATTGCGGACCACATGAGATCAGTTGTTAATGCAATTGCTGATGGAGCAAAACCATCTAACGTGGGCCGTGGCTACATAATTCGAAGATTAATTCGCCGCAGTTTATATTTTGCAATCTTACTTAATATTCAAGAACCGATCCTACATAAATTAGTAGAAACAATAAAAGAAACATTGCCATATGAATATGATATTAAACCAATAATAAAAATTATTATCGATGAAGAAGAATCTTTTTCAAGAACAGTTGAAAATGGTAGACAATTATTAAATAAACATATTTCAAGTGGACAAAGCATTTTTGATGGTGCCCTAGCATTCAAATTATTTGAAACGTATGGCTTCCCCATTGAATTAACAGAAGAAATTTTAGCTGCTAAGGGCATCTCAGTAGACAAAGATGCCTATTTAGAAGCAAAAAAACAACATGCAGATTCAAGCCGGGGAACTAAAATTTCGGGTATGGATAAAGTTATTAACTCACTAACTTTAATAAAACAAAAAATTGATAATTTTATAGGTTATGAATTTACACATAATAAAACCAATATACTTCATCTATTAGATGCTGATGCATTTAAAGATTCAATTAACGGAATTGGTTATTTAATTTTGAAAGATACACCTTTTTATGCAACCAGCGGTGGTCAGAGACATGATAAAGGTTATATCTTACAAAACAATATAAAAATTCAAATACTAGATGTATTTAAAGATAAATATGGAAATCATATACATAAAGTAGAAGGCTTAATAAACTTATCAGACCCAATCGAATGTTATGTTGATACACAAATTAGACTTGGTTTAGAAAGAAACCACTCTGGAACTCATTTTTTATTTGCAGCGCTTAGAGATGTTCTAGGACCTGAAATTAAACAACTGGGAAGTGATAATAACGAAGAAAGACTAACTTTTGACTTTCCAGCTGATTCAAAGCCCACTCTTGAACAAATTAACCAAGTTGAAAAATTGGTAAGAAGCTATATTAAATTAAATGCACAAAGACATTATTTAAATATGACTACTAACCAAGCTAAAGAAATGGGCGCTATTATGACACTAGAAGAAGCTGAATATATGAACCCTAATTCTGTAAGGATAGTAAAATTTGATAATATTACAGCTGACTTGTGCGGCGGAACTCACCTTAGTAATTCTGGAAAATTAGAAAACTTTAAAATAGTTAGTGTAGAAAAAAAATCTGCCGCTGTTTTCAGAATTCGTGCAATTTCATCACACAAGCTAGTTAATGAATATCTTGAAAACCAAAAAGATGAATTGCTTTTAGAAGTTAATAAACTTATAAATAGAAATATAAATCTAAACGACAACTATAAATTTAATTTAAATTTATCTGATGATTTAGAACTAGCAATACAACAACTCAATAAAGCAATCTCCTTAATCAGAAATGATTATGTTAAATTACAAAAAGAAAAAGAACAATCTACAATTTTTTCATATGATGAAATTAATTTTAAAAATGTGTCAAACCATAAATATGGATTTATAAAAGTTGCAGCAAATGAAAATATAAAAGTGATAGCAACTACACTAAGAGAAAAATACCAAAATTCAACTTTCTTCATTATTAATGATTTAGAAACTCCAATGCTTGTTGTAGCTTCCAAGACACATAATTCTAATTACCTTGCCCAACAAATATTTAAAGAATTTGGTGGCAAAGGTGGTGGGAATGCAATTTTATCCATGGGTAAAATAGCAAATACAACAAACTTGGAAATATTTATCCAAGAAAAATTAGTATGAGAAAATTAGGATTAGATATTGGAACTAGAACTTGCGGAGTTGCCATAACTGATGAATCAGAAATTATTTCCTCAAATTTGGAAACCCTTCGCTACAATGAAAAAGAAGCTAGCAAAGAGATTACCAATTACATTAGCCAATTATTAAAAACTCATAAAATTGATGGATTGATTATTGGATATCCCTTAAAAATAGATGGAGCCAAAAGCGCTACAACTTTATATGTTGAAAAAATTATTAATCATTTAAAAACAAACATAAATGTGCCAATTTTGTTAATTAATGAACAATATTCCACAAAAAAGGCGCATGAAATTATGCTTAGTGCTGGATTAACTAACCAAAAACGCAAGAAACATAAAGATAAAATAGCTGCCCAATTAATCTTAGATGATTATTTAGAATACTATAAAGATAGACAGGAGATACCATGACTTGAAGAACTATTTTAATAATTTCGGCTGGTGTCGCAATGTTTTTAGGTTTCGGAATTTATATTGGGATCTTAATTTGAACCAAGAAATATACCAAAAAATATAAAGATAAATTACAACGTGAATCATTAGAACAAATTAAATCGTTGCGTAACGATATTGGGATTTTGCCTTTTGAATTAGAAAATTATTTTAAATCCAATGTTAATCCATATGATATTGAAGGCATGATTAATACAATATTTCTTAATAATTATCAAGATAAGTTAATCTTGGCAAAAGAAGAAGAATTTGCTTTTTCGTGTTTAGCGATAAAAACCAAAGGCACAACATATTATGATATCAACAACCTCAGCTTAAATAAATTAAATCAAGGACGTTTAAATCACCCTGATTTATATACTAATCCAATTAACATTTATGATAATCATGTAATTGATTTCCTTGGTGTTTTTAACACTTCATATGACTTAAATACAATTTATAATATGTTTTATTCAAAACTTAAGCCAAATGGAATGATTTGCATTTCATTGGAAAAAATCAAACGTAAAGATCTTAATATTTTTATAAGTTTTCTAAAAGATAAAAAGATTAACTATGAGATATCATACTTTTCATCAAGATTTTTATTTATTACGAATAAAAATCTTGAAAATATAGTAAAATAAAAGGAATATTACATACTCAGGAGATATAATGAGCGAATTAAACAATAATAAAATACATTTATCAAAAGAAAAATATGATGAATACCTTAAAGAATATAATAAATTAATTAGTGTTGAGCGTCCTGCAGTTCAAGAAGCCTTAAAAGAAGCCCGCGCACAAGGTGACCTTTCTGAAAATGCTGAATATGATGCAGCCCGTGAAAGACAAGGAATCGTCGAAAGTAGAATTAAAGAATTAGAAGTTATCATCGATCGTGCCATTATTATTGAATCAAATGCAAATAGAAAAAATAATAATGTAGACATCAACACTGAAGTGGAATTTTATAATATTGATAAAAACACTACGCATTCCGTTAAAATAACCGGTTCACATGATGCAAATCCTTTTGACAATAAAATTTCAACCCGTTCACCATTAGCAACGGCAATGCTTGGAAAGACTATTGGTGATGAAATTGAAGTAGAAGCTCCAATTAAATATACTATTAGAATCTTATCAATCAAACATTTATAGAAATATTCAATCACTAGATCATGCACAAAATTTATTGCATATGATCTTTTGTTAATCTTTTTATTTACACAATAGCAAAAAACCCACAAATTAACTACTTTATTAATTTAATCCATATGTAAAATTTTATTACATATGGATTTTTATTAGTTTTCTATATATATATATATATATATTATATATTATGGTAAAATTATGCAATAAATTAAACAAGGAGGTTTTAAATGACAAAAGATAAAAAAATAGGTTTACTTTTATCTATAGCTATGATCGTTGGATCAGTAGTCGGGATTGGTATCTTTTTCAAAAACGGCTCTATTTCGCGGGCTACTGATGGAGATGGTTTAAGCTGATTATTTGCATGAATCATTGGAGGACTTATTTCAATGTGTGCTGCTGTATCATTTGCTGAAATAGGTTCCTTTAAAAATGGTAAGTTATCTGGATTAAGTAATTGAGTTTACAAAGTAACTAAGAATGAAAAATTAGCTTACCATAATTCGCTAGGATACTCAATATTTTATTGAGGTATTCTAAGTGCAGTATTAGGAATTTTTGCATCTGAAGCATTCTTTTATTTCTTAATATTAGCTGATGTTGAATTTGCAAAATCTGTTACGTTAGTAACACACGTCTTTGTGGGATTGTTCATAACAATTATTTATATCTCTTTAAATATATGGTCATACCAAGTAACCGCCAAATTTCAATTTGTAATTACAATTATTAAATTTATACCTTTATTTGCTGCGCTATTTATTGGAATTATTTTCCCAACAACTCATAATAATGATGGGACAAATGCATTTTTAAAAAATGCTTTCTCAATTAAAGGTATTGTGGCAGCATTGCCAGCTGTATTATTTGCTTATGATGCTTTTTTAGTTTCAAACTCTATGTCTGAGAAAACTAAAAATCCTACAAAAACGCTACCAAAAGCAATTTTAATTGCTATGACATTTATTGTTATTCTTTATTCATTAATTGCAGTTTCATCGATACTGCACTCATCTGGTTCAGTACATGGTGTATTAAATGACTCTTTACCAGATAAATGAAAAACAGGTATTACTACCGCTGTAATCTTCTTTATCTTCTTATCTGCTTTAGGAGTTACTAACGGTATTTCAGCTGCCTTTGTTAATGAAATGCGTATAAGTGTAAGGAATAAATTTTTATTTGGCTCAAGCTCATTATTAAAGAAATTTGGTGAATTAAAAACTACTATTATTTACATTGTATTAGTTCATGCATTTTACTTTTTAATAATTTTAGTACCAACTTTATCATTAAATACTGATATTATATTAGATGCAGTTTCAAACTTCACTACTCTATTCTTCTTCATTATTTATGGTTTAGTTATACTAAAATATAGCTTAAAAAGAAAATCATATTCAGAAACAAAAAAAATGAATGATTATCTATTTTACATTAGTGCAATATTGGCAGTACTTGGAATTTTATTTGTTGAATCTTCATACTTATATTTCCAATTTGCAAACCTTGCCTCAGATAAAACTAACCCTTCAGGTTGAGGTGTTTTCTGAGATAATGGGAAAAGTGATTTAATTAAAAATTATGTACCTATTTTACTTTATGTAATAACATTAGCATTTCTTATAGCTTTACCATGAATCAACTACTCTTTAGAAAAAGCAGTCTTCAAAAGAGATATCATAAAAGATTTTATAAGTTCTACTGATATTATTGAATAAAACTAAAAGATATTCATTATAATGAATATCTTTTTAAATAACAAAAACCTTTAGGTATTATCCTAAAGGTTTGTTTTCAGATTATTTTTTATTGATAAATAATTTAATAACTTTTTCAATTTCAACAAAGATTATTAAACCAAGTCCTAAAATAATTGGGATAAACCAATACACAATGTTATAATTTTTAATTTGTGAAATTTCAGCCATTTTAAAGACATCTCTTACTCCTGGAGTAAAGGCGGCAAATAAAACACATATTGTTGAAAAAATAGTTGCTAAATAAACTAATTTATATTTAGTTCAACTAAACATAAAGATAGATTTTTTAGACATTAGATTAAGAGAGTTGAGACTAGCCCCAATGCCTAAGGTAACAAACATACTTGTGGAAGTTAGCCTAATAAATTGATCACCTGCAATATTTTCACTTCTTGCATAAAATGCAACGATTACATATGATAAGATTGAGAAAAAACTTAAAATTAAACTATAAATTACTAAGTTCTTCCCCATACCACGTGAAAAGATACTTTCGGTTTTTTTAAATGGTTTACGTTTCATAGCATCAACATCATTAGGACTCATTCCTAATGCGATAGCTGGTAAACCATGGGTTAATAAGTTAATTCATAATAATTGTGAAGCAGAAAGAATAATTAAATCCTTTCCTTGAATATCATTTTTAAAGATAAATGATAAAACAAATAGTCCAATTAACATTACAATGATTTCAGTAAGCGATGATACTAATAAATTTAATATAACTGATTTAATACGGTCAAAAGTTTCGCGGCCACTTTTAATTCCTTTAACAATCGTAGTAAAATTATCATCCGTTAAAATAACATCTGCAGCTTGCTTAGAAACATCTGTTCCAGTAATTCCCATAGCAAGGCCTACATCACTTGCTTTTAAAGCTGGAGCATCGTTAACTCCGTCTCCCGTCATTGCGACAACTTTATCATGCGATTGCCATGCTTTTACAATTCTTAATTTGTCAGCTGGGCTTACTCTTGCATAAACAGAGATATGTTTAACTTCATTTTTTAATTCTTCATCAGACATATTTGCCAGGGTTGTTCCGTTAATTGACTTATCACCTTCTTGTGATATTCCTAATTCTTTTGCTATTGCTAAAGCAGTAGTTAAATGATCACCAGTAATCATAACTGGCTTAATTCCACCTTCTCTAGCTTCAACGATGCTCTCTTTAACACCTTGTCGAGGTGGATCAATCATGCCAACTAAACCAAGAAAAGTTAAATCTTGTTCATCTTCTAAAGATAATTTAGTTTTATCTTTAGAAACATCTTTGTAAGCTAAAGCAATTACTCTATAAGCTTGCTTTGATCATGATTCAATTTTTTCATAATATTTTGTATCTACATTTCTAGATTTACTTAAAATTACATCAGGAGCACCTTTAACAATTATTGTATTAAAATCATTTTCATTGTTAACTAAGATACTCATTGCCTTACGATCGCTATCAAAAGGTAATGAATCTAATCTATTATGCTTTAAATAAAAATTACCTGCTGAAATATTATTTTTCATTCCATAAATTAAGATTCCTGTTTCAGTAGGATCTCCAACTTCTTCATATTCTCCTCTTTCATTTAAAACAACAGATGCATCACAACATGCCACAAAATAAGATAAGGCTTTGGAATTGGCAAGTGAACTAGGGTTAGTAACATCCTCAAATTCAACCACTGTCATCTTATTTTCAGTTAGTGTCCCAGTTTTATCTGAACAAATAACATTTGTAGCACCTAATGTTTCAACTGAAGGGAAACTTTTAATAATAACATTTTCATTAGCCATTTTTGAAACACCAATAGCAAGCAATACAGTGGTAAAAGTAATTAACCCTTCCGGTATTGCTGCGACAGCAAGCGAAATACCTACGATTAGTGCACTAGAATAAGTTTCTGGTTGATTTCAACCATTTGGTATTAATAAAGTATTAGTAATAAGTAATTGGGTGATTGTGGTAATAAATAATAAAATAACACCACTAATACCAAAGATTTTACTCAATTTATTTAATTTAATTTGTAATGGTGTTAAATGTACTTCTTGAGTTTCAATTAAAGTATTAATTTTACCTATTTCTGTTTTTAAACCTGTTTCAGTTACTAAGATAATTCCACGACCTGTAGTAATGTAAGTTCCAGAAAATAAATAATTGCTTCTTTCCCCAAGCGGAAGTTCAGCAGCATCAAGTTCAAAATTAACTTGCTTATCTACTCCAGTAGATTCACCAGTTAAAGCTGATTCAACTGCTTGAAGCGAATAAGATTCAAGCAAAATACCGTCAGCACTTACATAATCACCTGCTTCAACAATTACTAAATCACCTGGAACAATTTCGCTAGCAGGTAATGAAATTGTTTCTCCATTACGAATAACCTTTGAATTTAATTGATTATTTTTTTCGAGCGCTTTAACGGCTTGATCACTTTTTATTTCCTGATATGTTCCAAGACATGAATTTAAAATAATGACAATTAAAATAATAAATGGTTCAACAAAACTAATTACAATTTCAGTTGTATCAGGTTTATGACTTGCACCAAATGTTTCATAAAATGCAACTGATAAACTAAAAATTGCGGCTATTAAAAGTAAAATAATCATAAAATCTTTAAATTGTGATAAAAAGATTTTAAAGATGCTTTTTTTCTGAGTAGTTTTTATGGTATTTGGTCCATATTTTTCTAAAAAGTCTTTTGCTTGTGCAGATGTTAAACCAAGACGCTTTTTAACATATTCTTGATTCAGATTTTTATTCAAAATTCCTCCTTAATTAAAAATATTATGCATATGGAATTGCAAATAATATTAATGAAATAATTATGTTTAATAATATTATTAAAAATAATGATTTTAGTTTCTTTATTAAATATCACGATGCTGGTATGCCTAGCAAAACATAAATTTTTAATAAAATATTTTTGTATCCTGAAAATACTTCTGAGGTAGGTTTTTGTATCAAAATATAATTATCACTAGTTTTATTAAATGAAAGTTGAGGCTCAAAAATACCTAAAAATAATTGAATTGCGAGTGCAAACATAATGCCAGCCACTAATGGTTTCATTATAATTAATAAATTCTTCATATATGTATTTTTCTTAAATTTATCAACATATTTCATGGCTAAAACCATAATGATAATTGCTGGTAAGCAAAATATAACATAGGTGATTAAAACAGCGATAATCATTCATCACTCATTATTAGCAACTAAATATCCTGTTATAAACCCAAATTTAGTAGATACAACTCCAGGTGTTGTATTTGAAACAGTAAAAATATTAATAATCTTTTCTTCACTAATACCTAAATCAAATTGATTATTTAAAAATTTTCAAAATCATTCAAATACAGGCATAAACACCTGCCCCCCACCAAATACTGATAACGATATCAATATTAAAAAAGGAATTGAAAATAATAATGCAATAAACATATTATTTGCTCTTTCGCTTTCATATTAGATAAACAATGCTGTAAACGAGTATAACACAAATGATCGCAAGAACCGGGGTATTGTATGGACTTGGGATAAATAAACAAAATGCCAAAGAAAAAATAAAAATAATAATTCAAATTGGACTTTTCATTCCTTGCTTTGCTTGCTTTAAAAATCGATAACTAAAATCAAGCAAGAAAGCAATAATTGAAACAAGCACACCAACTGAAATAATTTTTACATATTCAAAAGGTATTTTATTAAACATTAGTAAAATTCCAAATGCAACTAAGATATGGGGCAAAATACCTAATAAAGTTACTAAAGTTCCTTTTATTTTGCCGAGCATCTTAATTGCGATATAGGAAATAGTTTGAATTACTGAAGCCCCGGGCAACATATTAGTAACTATTACAACTTGGTTAAATTCTTCATTATCTAGTCACTTTTTTTTATCAACTACTTCCCTTTTAATAATTGGCATTAAGGCATTACCACCACCAAATGCAATAAAACTAATTTTTAATATTAATCAAAATACAACCCAAAAATTTACTTTTTTCTCCATATGCTCCTTAAAAAAATATTATTTAGATACTAAATAATATTTTTAAATTAAGCTAAGTATAATGGTATATAAATTAATGATATTAGATAGTAAAAGGTATATGTATCAACAATGAAGTCATTGTAAAGACTTTTAAATAATTTTTGTTTATTAAGTGTTGGCTTTCAATCTAAATCCATAAAGTAAAAATCACTTGAAAACTCAAAATAAATGTAATTCCCTAAAGATGTGATTGACAGCTTTCTAACTTTTGAATTTTTATTATCTTTAAATCTTTTTAATGATGTTTCCATAGCTAAAGGAGTGTACATCATTCTAATTTTAAGATCATCATCACTTCTTGGCACAAAAACTTTATTAAATTCCTTGTTTTCTAATTTTATGTCGTTAAATAACTTTTTATATAGTTTCTTATGATTTTGATTATTAAATAAACTGAAGTTAAATGCTTTTTCACCCAAATTAGTTGTATCAATAATTAAAAGACATGAATAATAATGCTCAGTTTTTCGGTTACCCTTAAAATCAGTTGTTACTCTTTCTCATTGTGCATTTCTTAAATAAGCAGGATATTTCTTATCTAAGTTTCACATTTTCTCAGGCCCCATTCTTATAACATAAGCATCATCAGGCACTTCATATCTATGGCTTTGAAAAGCAGATTGATTAATAGCAGTTTTGGCAGTTGCAGTTTTATAACCAATAAAATTAAAATTAGGGTCTAAAATTGCAAATGAATCTCGATAAACTTTTTCAACATTAATACGATCTTCCATATTTTGAAAAATTAAATCTTTAAGTCTTTTGTATTTTCTATATATCAATACCGTTGCAAAAAATAATATTGCGCCAATAATAATTAAGACAAATCCAGAAATAATCACAGTTAATATATTTTCCCCTTTAGGTGCTGCTGCAAAAACAATGAAAGCTATTAGAATTAATAAAACCCCAATGCCAGCAGTTGTATAACCGGCTAAAGCTCATTTCTTAGCTTGTTTATATTCTTCGCTATCAAAGGCATTCTCAATAGCTGCATTAAATAATGGTATTACCTTTTCATCCACTTTATCTTTATAAGTTTCAAAAGGCATATAATCAGATACTATTTTCATATAAGTTCTCCTTTATTTATATTTATATTAGTAAAATAATTATAACAAATTTATAGTAATGGTTATAAAAATAACTATAATAATAACATGTATAAAATTAAAAACTTATTTATTTCAACAACAGATACCGTTGTTGGCATTGGTGGGGTTGTAAATCAGCAAACATTGGATGAAATATACCTTGTGAAAAATCGAGACTTAAATAAAAAAATAATAATTTTAGTTAGCGATTATAAGCAACTTACACCATTCCCTGAATGAAACAAAAAAGCACAAGAAATTGCCCAAAAATATTGACCTGGACCAACCACAATTATTGTAAATAACCAAGGTTTTCGCATGCCTAATCATCAAGGGTTGTTGGATCTAATAACTAAAATTGGTCCAATATATATGTCAAGTGCAAATATTTCAGGATATCCTCCAATTAAAATAGAAGAAGCAAATGTAATTTTTCCGCAAATACAAAAAGTTTACAATTTTGGCCCGGGATCAGGAGTTCCAAGCACAATAATTAATTTAGATACTAACGAAGTAATAAAGAGGTAATATGCAAGAAAAAATTTATATTAACTGGAGCACATTTAAACGGGTTTTTGCATTAAACCCAACATTAATTTTCAATACTGAAAAAATTATTGAATACCTAAATAATCAAGCGAATTCAAAAATAGATATTGATGAATCTGAAGATGAAGTAAGTTTATCAAGTCAATTTGAACAACTACACGAATTAATGCTTGATTATGATGAGACCAATACCGATTCATATATTGAAATATTGGCTTCTAATTACCCAAAATATAAACAAAAAACTGAAGAGTTTTTAATACAAACTCTCAACCTTTCAAAAGAAAATATCAAAATTATATCCTTACAATCTAACAAAGATATAAAAATATTTCAAACTATAGAGGCAATAAATAATTCTATTAGTTTAAACCAAGAATTACTTATTATAAACCCTGTAATAGGTTTTGATAAAGTATCAAAGCTTAATACATTTACATTTTTATATAATCCTTTTGCATTGCATATTAAGCAAGGAAAAATAATTGCTTATTTATTATCTTATACTTCAACATCTAAACCTGAAACTTATTACCTTTCATATTATTTATACTCGCTATCAAATGAGCTAGGTTTAGAAATATACGACATTAAAAATATTATTATTGATCCACGAACCAAGATCTTTGGGTACCCACAAAAAAATAAAATTAATTTTTTAATCACACAGGCAGCTTGAATATCTAATTCAATTGTTAAAAGTCGAAATAATCCTTATTTAGATTATATAAATGATTTAGAATTTTTCTTTAAAAAATCTGGTTTAGGTCTTCAATTTTTAAACAAAAATTATGAAAATGATTCAATTCATAATTATCCTATAAATTATCAAAACCAACAATTTGATAATAGCTTTATTTCTTGTGCCAAAAATAAAAAAATAGTTCAAGATATCTGAGTAATTAATAAAGCATGTTATAAAGAACCAATGCTTTCATCTTTAAACAATTTTTATAATTCAATTAAATATGAAATAGATTCAGATAAATACATTGGAGATCAAAGTTGGCAAAATATCTTTTATGGTTTTGAAATATATCCTAATCATAACAAAAAAATTGTTATCCCAAATCTAAAACCAGCATCAAAAGCAAGTTCACTAAAGGAATTTTATGAATTTGAAGATTTTAGTTGGTATTTAAATATTGTAATAAAAGCATATGAAGAATTTAATGAAAATATAAATTTAAATGCTCTTTTATTTTTTGCATCTTATTATGATTCAAATGAGGCGCAAAACAATAAAATAAAACAACAAATTAATTATTGATTAAAAAATGATAATGTTAACTATCAAATAAATTATCAATGGTTAGAAATTAATGATTTTTTTATTAACGATAGTAAGGAATTAATCGCCTTATTAAGAGAATACTTATTAAAAAAGAATAACCAAGAATATATTCAATTTTCTGGTAAATTTAAACAATCTAAAAATCTTAGATCGATAAAGGATTTACAAAACTCTATAAATGATTTTAAATCAATTCCTAATTCTTTCAACCTAGAAACCTTAAATATTATTAAACAATTGCATATTAAAGATGCAATTGTCTCTTGGTACGATTATGAAGGTTTTTCAGATATATTCCCTCCAGTTGACGGAATAGCAAGTTATAATCAAGTAGTGTGCCAAGTTTCAGTTATTACAACCAAAAATGGCATAGAACAAAGTTGTGAAAATATTGTTAAAGACCCCAAAAACATCTCGTGTCAAGATTTTGTTGATATTATTGATTCAATATACCGTGATGGTTGTGATTATTACGTTGTATATAATAAAGGATACGAAAACACACGTAATTCAGAAATTTTAAAATTAGTAAAAAATAAACTATATAAAGGCGAGGACCTTGAATTCTCACAGTGACTAATTCATAAATACAATGCAAAAACAATAGACGAAGCATGTAATATTTTTGCTAATAAAATCCATCACATCAACTCAAATACTATTGATTTAGCAGATGTTTTTACTCCTAAAAAACAAGTTGATTTGCTAGAAGAAAATATTTTTTACTTCCAGCAAACTGATAATAACATTAAGCAAATAAAATTAGAAAGAGAAACAAATAGTTCTTTACCAATTTCATATATTCAACTTTCATATCTCAAGGCATTTTATTCAATCAAAAAAATTGAAAAATTTATTACAGAAAATAATATTCAACTAAAAAATATGATTTTTCCATATTCTGCATTAAAAATTCAAAAAGGAACAATGGCTATGAAGGAAGCAATAAATAGATTTCTTGATGCCACTAATGATTCTGTGTGAGAATATAATATAGTTCCGGAATTAAAAAAATATTGCGAAAATGATGTAAGAGCAATGATTATGGTTTATGACTTAATCATGTACTTAGCTCAAACCTTTTTTAACAATATTAGCGATTTTGAATATAAATTAGATAATACAAATGGTTTTGTTAACAATGGAAAATACCAAATTAAAGATGGTAATTTATATTTTGACTTACCACTATAGCATCAAAATATAATTTTATGGTAAAATAAAACTTAAGGACAGGGGTGCTATTACAAACGTATAGCTGAGAAATACTCTTATAAGCTGATCTAGTTAATACTAGCGTAGCGAGTCTATTTTCTCCATACTTTGTCCAGATTGGAGAAATATGAAACATCTATTTAAAAAAATAATATTTACATTTGGGCAATTGCCTTTAATCGGTGTTGTTGCTTTATCATGCACAAACCAAGAAAATAATAAAAATATCCTAAGGATAAATATCGGGGCAGGTTTAAATCCTACTCAGGTCAACGAATTTCAAACAACCCTTAATGAAGAAATTAAAAAACAAGGTGGACAATTTCAAGTCAAAATTTCTACTGAAGCTTCATTTAATGAATATAGTAAAAACTTTGATGATTTAATTAAAAATAAACAAGACTTGGTGTTTATATCACCAGGTAAAGTTCTCAACAAAAAGAAGGAAATCCAAGATAATAATATTGAACTTGGAATCCAGACTTATACTAAAGCTCTTATAGGGTCAAGTCCAGAAAATAATGAAACATATCAAAATGGTTTAGAAAATGATCCTCTTCGCAAACTTGCCCAATCTCAGCAAGTTCTTTTTGATAAACTTCCTAGGTCCCAATGAGATGATCTAGTTAACGGTAATAATTATGCAAGTTATTTATATAACAATTTTTATTCTGGTAATTTAACAAAATACTATCGCGGAGTAATTTATATAGTCGCAGATCCACAAACAACTCAGGAAATTATCGATGCATGAAATAAAAAAGATTTGAATAAATTTTTAAGTTTTGGGTATGTTCATAGCAATGACAAAGAATCTGCAAGCAAATACATCTTACAACAAGCACTGCTTAAAAAACACTTTGGTGATCAATTCACCTCATTGCTTGATTTAATTAATAAAAATGCTAATTATAAAATGGATCCAAAACCTTTAGTAAATATTTATAAAACCTCCCTAAATAACCAGAAAATCTTTTTTGATGCTGAAGGTCTTTATACTTATACTAAATACAAAGATAGCAATGATCCTTTCACAATTAACCAAGAAACTAGACCAAATCAAAAATTTACTTTTTTAACAACAACAGATCCACTTCCGAACAGTATTGGAATTTATAAAAAAAGTATTGATAAAGGTAAAATTCAAATTCTTGCAAAAGCATTAAAGTCGTTAGCAACCACTAAAAATGATTTATGAGGTCCTAGCCACGGATTTTATAGTTATGATTATATAAATGATCCAGAAAAAAATATTTGGTTAATTTTAGATAATATAGGAAATTAAAATTGTTATTCAAAAAAGTTCAAATTGCTTACAATAATTCAATAATTATTAATGGTTTTAATGCAAAATTTCTTACTGGGGAACTTTGTGGTTTAATTGGACCAAGTGGGTGTGGCAAAAGCACATTACTTAAATCAATTTTTAATCATTCATTAGTAAAAAATGGCATAATAACATATCAAAACAAAGATGTCTTAAAATTTAATAAAAAAGAGCTCTTAAATTTCAAAAAAAGCATTTTTTACTTAAGACCGGAAAATAACTTAGTTGAAGATTTGGATTTTTATCAAAATTTACTAAGTGATTTTAGTCAATATAAAAATTGATTTTATAGGCTTTTTAAAATAATTACAAAAACACAAAAAGAACAACTCTTTGATATTTTAACAAATTTAAAGGTTCAAAATCTTGCATTTCAAAAAATATCAAAACTATCTTCTGGGCAAAAACAACGTTTAAGTATTGCTAAAATGATCTTTAATAAACCAAAGATTATTTTAGCAGATGAACCAACAAGCAATTTAGACATTGAAAATACAAAAGTTATTTTTGAACTTTTAAATCAATATAAAATAGATAGCCATGTGATTGTTGCAATACATGACTTAAATGCAGCATTATCATATTTTGATAAATTGTTTGTATTTGATAAAAAAAATAACGATATCTTAGAAATTGACCCTAAGAATTTAAATTTTGAAGACTTAAAAAAATATTATGAAACATAATAATACTTTTACAACAAATTTAAAAAAGAAAGAATGAAAGCGCAATATCTTAATTATTCTTTCACTATTATTTTTTATATACTGTTTGTATCAAATTGGTGTTTTTAATAGTTTTTATCCTTCTGGATTTAAAAGATTTATAAACCATTTAAGAGATTTATTTACATTTAAAAATTCACATCCTGAGTTATCTAATAAAAATTTATGAGTTTTAAATTTTGAATATTTGTTTATAACTCTTAAATCAGTTGTTGGTGGTTCAATCTTTGGATATTTACTAGCTTTTCTAACCTCATATTCAGGTGCTAAAAATATTAACAAAAATAAATATCTAGCATTTTTTATTAGGTGGTTTGTAATATTCTTAAGGTCATTTCCTTTAATCATGTATTTATTTTTATTCCAAGGTATTTTTAGTCCTTATTTATCAGCATTTTTTATATTCTTTTGAAGCACATGATTATGAGTCCATAAATTCTTAATTCAAATAATTGAAAATACTGATTGTAAGTATTATTGAATTGATCGCTCATTAGGGGTAAGTAAATATTCTAGTTTTAAAAAGAATATTTACCTGCCTAATAAAAATAGATACACAATGAATATGTTGTTATCACTTGATACAAATATAAGATGAAGTTCAATTTTAGGAAGCATTGGTATAGTAGGAATTGGTTTTTGAATAGAAAACAATAAAACCCAATTTATTTATTTAGGAATTAGCCTTTTATATATATATTTAATTACAGTTTTCTTTGAAGTCTTAATAAGTCTTTATAATAATTACTTAAAAGATTATTTATATAAAGTTACTTCAAATAAAAACTATCATAAAACAGTCACATATAATTTTCCGAAATATATATGGGGTATTTTAAAACTACTGTTTTTAGTCATCTTGGTATGGAGCTTAGTTGAATTGTTTAATAATCAACATATTCAATGAAATATCCTATGGTTATTTTTAAAAGATTTTTTTAATTGAGATTTTAGTGATTTAGTAAATAATTCTTTCAACGATTATTATGATTATTTTTTAATCATAATTAATGTTTATGCTGCCGTTTATAGTGCTTATTGACTTTCTGTGCTATATTCCTTTTTTATGAGTGAAAAAACTGATAAAGTTTTTCTTTCTTGATTTTTAAGGGGATTCTTAGTATTTTTAAAAACTATACCAATAGTAGTTTTCTTTATTTTATTTAATGCTTTTTTAGATTCATTAACGGTTTTAAACATTGTTTTATTTATAAGTGCATTTCGAACCTTAGTTAAGCATTTAGTAAGTAAAATAAATAGTTTTTCAAATGACGAAATAAACCTATATAGAACCTTAGGTTTAAAAGATTTGCAAATCTATTTTCAAAAAATTTATCCACGTATTCAAAAAGATATTTTTTCACTTATTTTCTTTGAATATGAAAGTACGTTTAGAAATGCTTTGACATATGGAATTTTTTCAAGCATTTCATTAACTTCTAAAATTCAATATTACCATGAAAGAAATATTTATAATACAACAATACCGCTGCTTTTGCCGAGCATTCTATTTTTTATAACCTTAGAAATAATTTATTACCTTTATAAAAATAATTGGAATACACCAATACCATTTAACTGAATAAAGGCTTTAATTAAAAAATATAAATAAAAAGAACAATTACATGTTCTTTTTTCTATTAAAATTTATTCTTTGGTAAATAAATATGTCCATTAATGCTTGTGACATCGGAAACTGAAATAAATGCATCTTCATCAATTTTTCGAACGTCTTTAATAATTCGATCTACTTGTCTAAATAATGTAATAGTGGTAATAACATTAAATCGATCTTTAGAATATCCTCCGTTGGCATGAAACTCAGTAATACCTGTAACTATTTTTCTTTCGTGTGTTAGCAGTTCTGAAATTTCATCAGCTTTATTGAGTGAAAATACTTCAACACGTACTAGTTTAAACTTAGGATATAATTTATTTAATGCCATTATATAAACCACGTTAGTTAAAACAGTAGCCAAAAAGTTTGGTGATAAATATAATTCAAAACTTCAAGCTTTTTTGGTAATTTTCAATAATTCTGTATTATCAGAATTAGCAGATGTTATATTCTTGCCAGCTTCTTGAAGTAATAATGACCCAGGTAACCAAGAACCAACTAACACACCAATTAAGACAATAATAATGTTCATATAACCAGAAATTGTTCCGAATGATTTTTGTTTGGCATTAGCATATCATTCACCTATTACACCAGTTACACCAGCTGTTCCACCAATAATTTGTATTATTGCAAAAATTCACGCTAGTAAATAACCGTAAATAACAGCATAAGCAAAGAGTGCTATGATATTTCCACCATCGCTTCACAAAAGAGGTATAATAGAACTTAACTTTTGTTTAAATTCTGGTAATACTTCTTTAACTTTTGGATTCGAAAATTCCCCGATAATATATACTCCATTTGCTCCAGGAATCAGCCCAATTGAAAAAGATACAATTGACGAAACAACTAAAAATAATACTGTTAAATTACTAAATAATTTTCCAATTTTTCTATACCCAAAAATAAAAATGGGAATACTTAAAATTATATAAGCAATTCAGAAAATAAATTGCTCAATTAAATTACGAACAGTTTCTGTTACTTGACCTTCTTTAAATAAAACAACCACAAGCCTTGCTAGTGCTTGTCCAAATGCCGCAAGACCAAAATTATAAATTCCAACATTCTTTACAAAGAAAACGCTAATTACACCAAAAAATATTGCAGTTACAACAGTTATCAAAACTATTTTCCATGTTGGCATATAAGAATATAGTTTTGATAATTTTAAACCAAAGTTAGACATTTTGGTTCTCTTATAAACTGTATTCTTTTTAAAAATTTTGTCAACTCCTTCACCAATTATTGCTTTTTCAATTTCAATTGACTTAGCACTTTTAAAGGAATGACGTTTGTTTGCATTTTCATTATTATCTAATGAATTATGTTCTTCATTTTTTATATCCATGTTCCTCCTTTGCAGAAAAAAAGAAGATACATAAGATAACTACGAGTTATTTTATGTACTAATATAATTTTATAATATTTTTAAAAAATTGGTTCAAAAAAGTTAAAAAAAGTATTTTGTTTTTTTATTTTATGTTATAATATTAGAGCAATTAAGCAAGAAGTTAATTGCCCAGGTGGCGGAATGGTAGACGCAAGGGACTTAAAATCCCTCGGTCGCAAGACCGTGCTGGTTCAAGTCCAGTCCTGGGCACCAAATGATGTGCGTCCTTAGCTCAGCAGGTAGAGCAAATGGCTTTTAACCATTGGGTCAGAGGTTCGAATCCTCTAGGACGTACCATTTCAGAAATGACCTATAACACCTATTAAGGTGTTATTTTTTGTATTATTAATTCTTTATTATAAAATATTGAAAAAGGTAGTCTTAAGACTACCTTTTTTTGTTATCTAGTTTTGTCAAATTTGTAATTGCTAATTTGAGCATACACCATATCGTCTTTGCGATATTCAGAATATTTTAAGTCACTTTTTATAGTTCAAAGTAATAATGGTAAGCCAATTTCTTTGTAACGTGCTTTGTCTTTATCGTATAAAACTGTCCATGGGTGAAGAAATTGACACACTTCCTTGATTTCTTTTAACTCAATCTTTTTCAATTGTGATTCAGTTCAGAATAAAAATCCTAGTAAAAATCTCTCATTTAATAGTCTCATGTTACGTAAGGTTTGGAAATTAAATGATGAGAAGATAATTTTTTCAAAAAATTTATCACCATATTTTTCAGCTAATTTATTAATCTTAGACTCAATTCCATAATATGGTTTTTGGTCAGTTTTAATCTCAATATTGATTAATTTATATAGATCTAAATATTTGTCTAAAAATTCTTCTAAAGTTAGAATAGTTTGTTTTCTAGTTTTTACTTTAAAGAATTCACTATGGTCATCTTTTCTAAGTTCATCTAATGTGCTATGTTCAATTTCTCTATCAACTAAAGCAGTGCGTTTAGTATTTTCATCATGAATAATAACTAATTTTTTGTCTTTAGTTAAATGAACATCAATTTCTACTCCATCAAAGTCATATTGATAAGCCATTTCAAAAGCTAAATCAGTATTTTCAGGTGCGATTGCTGAATATCCGCGGTGTGCTAAAAGTAATTGTTTTTTAGGCATTTTCAAGAGTTCTCCATCTGTGATTTGTTTTACCTAGTTTTTTAAGTTCTTTAACATTTGATATGTATACAGCTAAACCAGCTAATACCCCTAGTAATGCAATAGATAAACAAATCACTAAAATAATTTGATAACCAACAACTGATGTGTTAGTTAAACCTGCTGGTGTATAGGCTTTCCCTACAGCACCAGTTATTTCATATAATCATGCATCAATTGAGAAACCAATAAATGATAATACACCTACACTTGAAGCATATGAATTTTTTTCAATTTCAATTTCACCAATTTGAGCATATCTTAAAGTTACCATTGCTCATGATAAAACACCAGCAAAGATAAATAAGGCAGATGTTAAAACGATAATAAATATATCAGTTGATGTTTTTGTATATGTAGCCGCAGTTACACCTTTAAGATCTGGGGCTCCATATCCTGTAAGAATAATTGCGCCAACAACTATAATTCCAATTCCTGTTGCAATTAATAAGAATAAGATGTATGATCTAAATTTATCAGCTCAACGACCAATAAAGGTTGATACAATACTTCTAAGTCCGTATGTTCTAATTCCTCCTAGCACTGCTGCTAAAATAGCTGGTGCTAAGAATGCGTTGTTTAAAAGTTGTACTAAGTAGTACGCAAAGACACTTTGGAATGTATACATTCCCATTAAGAATACAGATAAAGCTCAAAGTTTTCAGTTTTTCATTGCTTTGAAAACTTGAATAATGCTTTTCTTTACTCTTGCTCATGACATTTTTTCAGTGTTTTTTTCCATTGGTAATTCAGGTACCATGAATAACACTAAGAATGAGGTAAGGATTAAAAATCCTGCGATACAGAATGCATAAACTGCGAAAGGAAGTTGTGCATTATCTGTATCAACAACTTTAGGTGATCAAACATTGGTAATTAATAGTCCGAGTAGGAATACTAAAAATAACCCGATTACACCATTTGCTGTACCTTGAATCCCATAAGCTAAACCTTGGTTTTCTTTAGTTGTTTGTTGTGAAACAAGTTTTCAAAGTGGTGTCCAGAAGACTAAAGTAGATGAAACCCCTCATAGCCCTCAAATAGTTGCATATTGTCCAAATAATGAATCTGGAGATTGTGATTTAGCATTTAAAATGGTAATTCCAAATCAAACTGTGATTGCCCCAGTTGAAAAAACAGCGGATCAAAGTAATCATCTGGAACTAAATTTATTAGCTAAAAATCCTCCTGGTAGTTGAGTTGCTAACGTAACTCAACCAATAATAGCAGTTAGTCTCGCTACCTGATCTTCCCTTATATTTAAATAAGTATGTAAGTTAGGAATAATATTTTTAATATAGTAAGGGGCTGCAATAACAAATACATCAGCAGCCGCCAAAATAATTAAAGCTATAATTTGTTTGTACGTTAATCCTTGCAGTGATTTTTTAAATTTCTCTAAATAACCATTCATATTTATACCTTTCTATTTAAATATTTATTTAATTTAAAGTTTATGTGTAAACAAATTGCTATTTTATAAATTTTTAGTATTATACTTGGTCTAGTAGTATTTAAATTAATATGGGAATATTTTGAATTAGTTATATCACCATTGCATGTAGTATAAACTTCTATAAAGGGTGCAAAAATGAAAATACTAAATTAATTTTAATGTCTTGGCTTTAATAATTAGCTTTGTTCAAGACATCTTTATATTATTTGTATTTTCATTATAATAAACTTTAAATTTAGAGTTATGAATCTTTTTAAAAGCAATAATATTTTAACTTATATTACGAAAATAAATAAAATAAGCACATAAATAATAGTTAAAGCATAATTCTATTGTTAGATTCATAACTATCTTTTTTGTAAATTTTTAAAACTTACATATAAATTATATTAAAAAAAAAAAAAAAAACTTGTATCTTTCTTTGATATGTCAAGTTCTTAAAGCATATAAATACAGTATTTAAAGTGGTTTTATTTCTCTAACTTTTAAACCTCATAAGTACTAAAAAGCATGCATTTAATCTTAAAACTTTATAAATTTCTTGTTTTTTATTTTGTGTAAAAATATAATCCACAAATATTTTCTTAGAAAAATAAAAAAATAAAATAAATTAAAAAAAAAAAAAAACGAGTTTTGCAAACTCGTTTTGGGTCAAATTATGAAATGGTGCGAACGAATGGACTTGAACCATCGACCTCACGATTATCAGTCGTGTGCTCTAACCAGCTGAGCTACGCTCGCATTAGTAAGACTATTATACCATATTTTTGAATAATAGTCAAATATTTATTATTAAAATTAACGTTTTGAAAATTGTCTTGCACGACGGGCTGCTCGTAAACCAGGTTTTTTACGTTCTTTAGCACGAGCGTCTCTAGTAAGCATACCAGCAGCTTTTAAAACTGGGCGGTAATCAGCACTAGCTTCTAACAAAGCACGAGCAATACCTAATCTAATAGCACCAGCTTGCCCGCTTAAACCACCGCCTTTTACTTTAACTGAAACATCGAATTGACCTGTTGTTTCTGTTAGTACAAATGGTTGATTGGCATCTTTTAAGTAAATATCTGAAGTTAAGTATTCACGAGCGTCTCTAGAGTTAACAATGAATTTTCCTGCACCCTTTGTTAACTTAACACGGGCTACTGAAGATTTTCTTCTACCTAAGGCTTTAAATTCTAAATTTGCTGACATAATTATTTAACCTCTAATCTTTCTGGTTGTTGTGCTTCATGCTTGTGATCTGGTCCTGGATAAATAAATAAATTACGACGCTGTTTGTTCCCAAGTTTAGTGTGTGGTATCATACCATGCACAGCTTTTTCAATTAAAGCAGCAGGTCTTTTTACTCTTAATTTTGCAGCCACAATGCTTTTAAGTCCACCAGGATAGCCTGAGTGTGAGTAGTAAACTTTATTTTCTTCTTTTTTACCAGTTAAAACTACTTTTGCGGCATTTATTATGATAACATTATCACCCATATCTGCATTTGGAGTAAAAGTTGGTTTGTGTTTTCCTCTAAGTACTGAAGCAACAAAAGTTGATAGACGTCCTACAACTTGTCCTTCTGCATCAATTACATACCATTTTTTATCTGCTTTTTGTGAATTAACTATTGTTGTTTGTCTCATTCTTCCTCCACGTTAATTTGTAAACTTATAATATTATAGTTGTATGATTTTTTTAAATTTGCCTAGTTATTATATCATAAACATTAAAATATTAAAATTTTTATTTTGTTAAATTATTTACATTAAGTTTATCTATAAAAATTAAAATTAAATATTTAATTATTATAATATATAAATACTATTAATTGGAAATGTCACATGCAAGTTTTTTGCATGTGACATTGTTTTTGTCTGCCTTGTAATAAAATAGTTGTATTAATAAATTTTAAAAAAATTAAAGAGATAAAGCCGGACAGAAAAGTTAACATGTAAATGTTAGCTTTTCTGTTACCATTCGTTGGTACCAACGAAGAATTTTTTTGAAAGGATAAATTATGTCAAGACATTTAAAGAAAGAAGAATTTGCAAAAATATATGAAGAATATCAAAAATCAGGTTTCCCAGGTGCTTTCCAAGCTATTTACCAAATATCACCAGAAACAAAAAACTTACAAAGAAATAGTGTAAAAGTTAGAATTAATAAAATAATTAAGTATTATAATTTAGGTATGGAAGACTTATTGCAGACAAAGAAAGGTGAAAGCCGTAAAAAAGGAAGCGGCAAACCTAAGACGAAAAGAGAACCAAATTGAGATATTTTTGATCGTGATGATTTGTTACAAATAGCTAAAAGATATTATGAAATTACCAACGAATTACCTAAAAGTAAGAAAGTTATTGAATCTAAAAGTTTTAGTATAAGTTATGTTAAGCTTGCAGAAGTTTTTGGCATTTCTAGACAAACAATTTCTAAAACTCAAAATATTAAAATTGCACAAAAACTCCCTAAATATAGTGATGTAATCGAAAAATCGTTCGCAGAAACAAAGTCAAGATATGGAAGGTTAAAACTAAGTGTTTACATATCTAAAAAATACAAAATAGATATAAACGAACGTTCATTAGGGAGATATATGAACCTTTTAGGCCTAAAATGTAAGCTTAGACAAAAATCAAAACGAAAAGAAATTAAAAATCTATCTACTCAGATTGATAACTTCGTAAATCGTGATTATAATGATCAAAACAATCGAAATATTTATGCAACTGATGTTTCATATATAAAAGCGCCAAAAGATGTGTTAGAATCACACGTTTATTTGTCTGCAATTTTGTCTCATAAAACTAAACAAATTGTTGGTTTTAAATTATCAAAAAGTAATAATCTAGAACTAGTTTTAGACAATTTAAATTCATTAAAGCAATACAAATACAAAAACTTTATCATTCACTCAGATCATGGCTTTCAATATACACATCATCAATATATTAAAGAAGTTAAAAATCTTGGTGGGATTATTTCGTTATCAAGAGTGGGAAATTCTCTTGATAATCGAGAAATTGAATATTGGTTTGGAATCATTAAAACTGAATTATTAAATGATTTAGATTATTCAAAAATAACATTTAATGAACTTAATGATATGATACAAGAATATGTAATTTGGTACAACAATGACCGAATTCAATCAAACTTAAACTGAAAAACTCCACAGCAATTTGCTATGGAATTATAAATAACTAAAATGTTAAATTTTGCTGTCCATGTTTAAGACCTTAAAATTATATGAAAAATTTAGAAAAATATATTTGTGTTTTTGACAAATATCAAAAAGAAAATAAATATCAACATTTTAAAATCGAAGAGAATCATAATACTATTTTGAAAATGCAAGGAGCACTTGGGACACAACGAAAATTAAGATTAGACCAAATCGATCTAGAGCAACTTTATAATATTTTACAAGAACTTTCTGAAGGCTTCTCAATCCAAGAAGTAGCTAAGATTTTTAACAGAGACATTCGAAGTATAAAAAGCAAAATTAAAATTATTACAAGTCGCAGACCACTTAGTTTAGATAAACACAATCGCTATGTTTGCCCTAAGTGCTCAAAAAGAGTAATGCGTGTTAAAACCTTAATTTTAGTAAACTATACGAACATTTATTAGGCTATTCATTTTCGCGACTCTTTTTTGTAAGTGATACAATTAAAGAGAAATGAAAGTCATACAGAAAATATTGGTATAGTGAGCTTAATACATACAATAAAAATAGAAATAAAAAGAATTTGCAGCAAAAAGAAGTTAAGAAATCAGTTACCTATCTTGTGAATTCTTTTAAAAAATTATCCCCTGATGAATTTGCTCCTTCGCCTAGTACAATTTATAAAATAATCAAAAAATACCCTTATTTCCTTGATTTTGACCATATTGTTAAAAAATCTGAAGGCAAATATGGTATAAGGAAGAAAAAACAAACCAAACCTAAAACATTAAAATATGCTACAGAAATTTCAAAACGTCCAGCTTATATTAATGATCGCTTGGAACATGGTCATTTTGAATTAGACACTGTTATTGGTAAAATCAATGATACATATTGTATTGTGACGATAATTGAACGGCAAACCAGAATGTCTTATGCTATGCTCTCAAAACGCAACTCCAAAGCTATCAAACAAACTCTTCTAAAACTAATCAAGAAACATAACTTAGACATTAAAACTTTAACAGTTGATAATGGTAGTGAAAATGTCTTATTGCACCAGGTTATTCCAACTGAAAGACTATTTAAATGCCAACCATATAGTTCATGACAAAAAGGTTCAATAGAAAATATGCACCGCTTAATTAGGTATTACATTCCCAAAGGAAAAAGCTTAGATAAATACTCTCAGCAAGAAATTGATTATATGATGGAAAAAATAAATAACTATCGGCAAGTTGTCCGGAAATATAAGATAACCTAAAATTTTTTTAATCCCCCGCCTTTGATTGCAATCAAAGGAGCCTTACTTTTGGCAAAAGTAAGCAAAACCGACGAGAAAACACTGCCGTGTTTTCTGTTTTCGCATACATTTTTTATGTAAAATTTATGTTAAAATTAAAACGCAATTATTTTGTTAATATCTCGCAAGTGACTTTTCCAAAAAACATTTTCCAAAAAACAAATTTTTTTCTTTATATTTATATAATTTTATGTTATAATATAGTTCCTTAAATTATTTTATAATGTAAATTTTAATATAAGTGAGGCTTGAAAAAGCCTCATCTTTTTTATACAAAAATTTAAATGTTTATTACATAAAAATAACTAGAAAATACGGACAGGATTTTTAAGTAGTTACTACTTGCCTTATTTTTTGAATATCGTCAAGATTAAAAATGTAAAAAGTTACTTTATAATAATCCTTAGAATTAATTAAATAATTTTGGTATTTGTTTAAAATACCAACAATTTTAGAATTATGAAACAAAGGGCTACCGAAGAATTGATTATTAATATGTGCTGGATGATTATAAGTTACGGTTTGATCTGTTTTTTCTATTTCCGAAGATAAAGCAGTTATAGAAGAATGAATAGATTTAAACATGCCAAAGTAAATTTGTTTATATAGTATTGATGTTGGCTGTATAGGGGTGTATGATATAACTTCATCTATGTTAAGGTCTAAACTTTTAGCTGAACTAATTTGTTCAATTACATTATGATTATTTGAAAATTCATTTCTTATAGGTTCACCACCATGATTTGGAGCCTGAATAAGTCTATCTCCTCAACTTGAAGATAATTTAGATTTTTCTATTGCATAGACTATATAATTTTCGTGATTAAGAACTATGTCAAAGATAACCTTGCCACTAAAAAAATATAAAGGATAGTTATTTTCCAAATTTGTATTTGTTAGGCTGATATCAATTGTTTTTTGATTTAAATTTTTTAAATCTCCACGGCTTGTTAAAAAATAATATTTATCATTATTTGTTGTTAAGTAAGTAGAAGTAAAAGTTTGATATGTGTCTTGTTTGTTTTGAGCATCCTGAAACTTAACGATAGTTTCTAATATAAAATTTTGTTTTTCTTTATTTTCATTTGCCAACTCTTTTTTAAGTCTTATTTCTGGAACATCCCCACAAGAAATAGCAATAGGGAATATTGTTGATATTGATAATCCTGTTAAAAACATTTTAAATAAATACTTGCGCCATAACATAATTACTCACCATCAGTTAATTTCTTATAATACAAATATTTACCCCATGCCTCTGTTTTTTTATCTTCAAGATAGGAACTAGCTTTTTGTGTTAGTTCTTTTACTTTTGGAGCTAAGTAGGCAAAGGGACCATTAATAACAAGACTTTTTAAAAAAGAAGTTAAAAGTGCGGTCCTGCTAAGTGTATTTGATCATTTTTCTAAAATATCCAACACTACACCAGTTGATAGCCCAACGATCACACTATCATCATTAGTAGTCATTGCCATTAATATTTTAGCTATAATTCAACCTTTTTTGGCCTGAGCAGCCGGAATGTTAAGACTCAAATAATTAAGATAAAGTTCAATAAAATCTAAACCAAGTGGCAACATTTGAAATAATTCTCCAAAACCTTTGACAATAAATTCAACCGCCTCTAGAGCTATATAAACCGATCATCAAAAGGCCCTTGGAAATCAATGATATCAAGCCTCTTCTAAAAGTTCTTTATTTTGAAAGTTATCTTTTGTAGATTTAATTAAATTAAGTGCAATTGACTGTATTTCTTTTTCTGTTAACTTATTTTTTAATTGCTGTTGAACAATATGCTTAACTTAAGTTTCTATGCTATTTATATAATTTTTATTATTTTGGTTGCCTTCAAAAACAATTTTAATTAAAGAATCTCTTAAATATTGTTGAGGGCGATCTTTGTAGTCGATTGTAATTTCTCCTTGAAATTGTTTTTGCTGTATAGGCACACTAGCAAGTAATGTTAAAGGTGCAGCAATTACTACACCGGGAATATAATTAAAAACTGTTGTTTTTCATTTCTTAATTGGAAAATGCATTTACTAATAACTCCTTAATATTTTTGTATTATTTGCAAATAAATATTTAATTCTTTAGTATGTTATCTTGAAGATAACTTGCTTGGTTATTTAATGTTAACAGACATATAAATATTATAATAGATTTTTGTGTATTTTGCGATTTAGTGTATAATATATTTCTTAAACAGTTATGTTAAAATCTCATAAAATACGGTGCCAAGAAAGGTGCCGTATTTTTACTGTAATATAAGATATTCAGAGGAAAATGCAATATTTTAAAAGATAAATGCAGAAATAAAGATTTTATGGAGAATTTTTGCTATTTTTAAATTATTAACTGAAGATATGAAAAACCTTATTAATAAAAAACAAAACCAATAACTAATTTAGTTATTGGTTTTTAAACTCTTCTTTTAAATATTTATCAGGTATTGCATTTAGGTTAATATGGCAATAACCCATTGGATTTTTCATCAAATATTGTTGATGGTATTCTTCAGCTAAGGTTTGGTCGCTTACTGGCAAGAATTCTAAGTAATTTTTCTTACCTTCTTTTTTAACAAAATGATTATTTAATTCTTTAAATTTATTAAGTAATTCCTCATTATTTGTATAAATACCAACTCGGTATTGTGTTCCTTGATCTCCCCCTTGTTTATTTAAAGAATAAGGATCAATTATCTTTAAATAAAAATCTCAAATTGTTTCTTCGCTTATGATTGAATCATCATATTCTATGCAAACTGCTTCAACGTGCTTTGATGTAGTACACACCTCTTTGTATGATACACCTTCAAAACCTCCGTTAATATAATATGATTGTGCACTTAAAATACCTTTGATTCTTGAAAAGAAAGCCTCTACACCTCAAAAGCAACCACCTGCTATAAATAATTCTTTTTTCATGTGTTTATTATATTAAAAAAATAGTTATAAAAAATAACTATTTTTGATGTTTTATAGTTAATGTAAATTGAGCGCTAAAAAGTGAAATTGAAATTATTTGTCAAATAAGCCCTCCAACAAAAGATCCTATTGGAGCATTTGCAGCTGAGGCTTCGATAATTTGTAAAATTCATCAAATAATTCAAACGAAATTGTTTGTTATATAAATAACAAACATTCCATATGACAATCCTCCTCATTTGTGTGTTTTTAATGATTGTATGAATTGTGGTAAAAATGCTAAGGTTGTAAAAGCAGGGAAAACAAATCCCATAATTGCTTCAACTGTAGAAGGAATTAATAATGATGTTCATACTCCACCTGCATAAATAATTATATGTAAAACAACAAAAATTAAGCCAATAATAAGATATGCACCAAGAGCACTTCAGGCCTTAACTTTTAATTTTTTGTTAAATTCTGTTTTATATAAATACATTAAGCCCAGCGTTATTGTTTCAATAATTAATGTTATTGTATTTGGAATTATGATATTATGTAACGAATTTGGACTTAGCGCTGATCATACAATCCATAAAAGAATACCAGTATGAAAAATCCAAAAAGAATAGAAATTTACATCACCAGTTTTTTTGTCTTTTATTATTTTGAATAACTGAGGAATACTAAGCGAAGCCACTAAAATAGCTCCAATGTACCCTAATATAGTAATTGCTAATTGCATTATATAATTATACCACATTTCAAACATGATGGTTAATTAGACCTATCCATATGATTAAATATGAAAATTTTTTAAATAAATATATATAATTTATTTTATGAATGATACAATCGCAGCAATTAGTTCAGGATCTAGAATCAATCAACCAATATCAATAATACGTTTAGCGGGCCCTGATACCTTAAATATTATTAAAAAAATATTTAAAGGGAAAATAGGGACAGATCATGATATTACTTATGGTAATATTTATGATGAAGAAACATTAATTGACGAAGTTTTGGTTATGTGGTTTTTGGGCAAAGAAAAAAATGGTAAGATTATTTATAATAATTATGTCGGTGAACCAATTGTAGAAATAAATTGTCATGGAGGAATTGTTGTTACCAACAAAGTTTTAGAACTTTTATTATCAAATGGAGCAAGAATGGCTGAACCAGGAGAATTTACTCGCCGTGCTTTTTTAAATGGTAAATTAGACTTAATAAAAGCTGAAGCAATACATGATTTAATTATGGCTAAAACATTAACACAAGCTAAAGCTAGTGTTCACCGTTTTACTGGTCAAACTTCTAACTTAATAGATAGTTTATCGAACGATATCGCTCTTTTAATTGGGATGTCTGAAGTTAATATTGATTACCCTGAATATGATGATATAGAACAACTAGATAGCCAGATTATGCTTAAAAAACTTAAAGTTTTAAAAACTAAATTTGAAGAAATTATAAAAGTGTCGAATGATAGCCGCTATATGTTTGAAGGGGTTAAAGTTTCGATCTTAGGCAAACCAAATGTCGGGAAGAGTAGTATACTTAATGCATTGCTTTCGGAAGAAAAAGCTATTGTGACAGATATTGCAGGAACAACAAGGGATTTAGTAGAAGCTTCATATCAAATTAATGGTATTTTATTTAAATTAGTAGATACTGCTGGATTACGAAAAACTGATAATATAATTGAACAAATAGGAATTGAACGATCATTAAAGCAAATTGAAGAATCTGATTTAATAATTCATGTTGTTGATCCAATTCAAGCTGAGAATGATTTTGATAAAGTGATTCAGGAAGAAAGCAAAAAACAAGGTAAGTTTTATTTAAAAATTCAAAATAAGTCAGATTTAGCTAATAATCAAAAGCAAGATTTAATTTCTGTTAGTGCTTTAAATAATGATATAAAAGAACTTGAAAATGCATTAGTAAAAAACTTCGAAAATTTAGATATTATGGATAAACGTATTTTATCTAATACCAGGCAGCTATCTTTAATCCAGAAAGCACATAATTCATTAATTCAAGCTGAGAAATCCATTTTAGATAATGCTACTTTTGATGTAATTATTGTCGATTTATATGATGCCTGGGATTCACTGCAAAATATTAAAGGTCAAGTAAATCGCGAAGATTTACTTGATGTTATGTTCAAAAACTTTTGTTTAGGTAAGTAATATGAGTAAAAAAAGAAATAAATTTATTGATGCACATTGCCACGTTTCAACTAGGTCATACCAAGAATTTCACATTCAAGAAATTATGGAAGCAGCTGAATACAATAACATTGAATTTTTTATTAATAATGGTGGACACCCACAAGAAAATATTGAGGCCATTGAATTAGCCAAAAAATACCCTTTATTTAAAGCTTGTATCGGAATTCACCCAGAAGCTGGCAAAGATGGAGATGACTATCTCCAAGTTAAAGAGTTATTGGAGTTAAATAAAGAGCATATTATTGCAATTGGTGAAATAGGTTTAGACTATTATTATGAAGATTCACCAACTCGAGAAAATCAAATAGCAAGTTTTGAAAATCAGGTTAAATTGGCATATGATAATAATTTACCGTGTGTAATTCATATTAGAGATAAAGATAATGAGTATTTAACATACCAAGATGTATATAACATTTTAGTAAAATATCCTAAAATTAAATGTATGTTACACACATTCGCCGGAAACTTAGAATGAGCCAAAAAGTTTTTGGAATTTCCAAATTTATATTTTTCTTTTAGCGGGGTCGTTACTTTTGGATCTTCAATAACTACTAGGGAAGTTATCGAATTTTTACCTTTAGAAAGAATTTTAAATGAAACAGATGCACCGTTTTTAAGAGTGCATCCGTATACTGGGCAAAAGAATGAACCTAATACCGTTTTATATGTTTATTATTATATTGCAGGCCTAAAACAAGTAGGTTTAGATAAATATGTAGATCGTATTAATAAAAATGTTAGAAAGTTATTTAATTTATAATGAAAGATAAGAAACACGTTTTTGCCAAAAAGAAGTTTGGGCAAAACTTCTTACATGATTCAAATATTATTAATAAAATAGTTTCATTATTTGATATTAATGATCAAGTTATAGTTGAAATAGGACCTGGTAGAGGGGCTTTAACTAAAGAATTAGTTAGAAAAGCAAAACAAGTTATTGCCTTTGAAATTGATAAAGATATGGTTGATGTCTTAAATAAAAATATTAATCTTAATAACCTTGATTTGAGACATCAAGACTTTTTAAAATCAGATTTATCAAATTTACCGAATTCAATAGTTATTGCCAACATACCATACTATATTACAACAGATATTTTATTTAAAATCTTTGAACACGGAGATAAATTTTCAAAGGCTATTTTAATGGTTCAAAAAGAAGTAGCACAAAGATTAATAGCTAAATATAAAACTTATGATTATTCTAAATTAACTGTCAGTGCTCAATATTTAGCTAAAGTTAATTTAGAATTTATAGTACCTGCTGGTTGTTTTATACCTGCCCCGAAAGTAGATTCTGCTATTGTTTTATTTGAATTTTATCCAAATATCACAAAAGAATCTTGGTTAGAACTAAAAGAATTTTTTAAACTATGTTTTGCTAATAGAAGAAAAAAACTTAGTTTTAGTTTAAAATCTAAATATTCATTTGAGAAGATCGATAATGCATATTTAAAACTTAATTTAAATGATAATACAAGAATTCAAGAATTAGAAATAGAAAAAATATTAAATTTATATCAAGAATTAGAAAAATAAAACGTTTATGCTTAGCTTACAAGCATAAACGTTTTTTTATATTTGTTTTAATTAACTTTATCAAAACTCAATAACCTATCCCTATAATATTCATATTGTTTTTGCTAAGGTTTATTTCAGCTGGTAAGCCTTTAGTTAAATCGTTTGTTAAGTCAGAGAAATTATCTAATATTTCAACAATTTTGTTTTGAATTTGAAGGGGAGGGATAGGAATATCTAAATTATAAATATCATTAGTTCTTAAGTTAGGTATAGCACCAATAGCTTGTTTTTGTAGTTTTAATTCACTATTTTTTAAAACATAGTAAAGATATTTATGATTAACATTATTGTTAATATCAGTTATAACAAATAAACAATCACCAGCTCAGAAGTTTTTACTTTGTCAAGAAACAAAGCCAGCGGATCCTACTCTTGCAATAGTTATTTTATTTTCAGTATAGTTGTATTAATCTCAAAAACCAACCGGAGAAGTTCCTCCATTTATTACTGGGTAACCATTATTTTTTAATTTGCTTTTTAATAGTTGTTTTCCTTGTGTGCATTTTGTAATATCACCAAGTTTTTTGAAGATTATAAAAGTATTTATAGAACTATTTTTATCAAAACCAAACACATATTCAAAGAGTTTGGCTAATCCGGAATTATCTTCTCTCTCTCTCTCTCTCTCTCAATATCATTAATATTAAACGATAATAAGAGATCTCTATAATATTCATATTGTTTTTGTCTTAAAGATATTTCAGAAGGCAATCCAATTTTGAGATCATGACAAATTTGCTCAAAGTTGTCTAAGACTTCTGCAATGCGGTTTTGCACTGGAAGGGGTGGCAGGGGAATTTGAATACCGGCCATGACATTACTCATTAGTTTGGCATTTGCATTCACTCCTTTTCTAACGTATTTCTTTGTAATTATTTGAAGTACATAAGCTATAAACTTCAGGTTATTGTTATGAGATAGTGGAGTTAGTAAGCCACAAATATTTGTGATACTAAATTTACCGGTGCGATAAAATACTGTTCCAGCATAACCGTCTGTGGTCCAGGTAATATATTCTCCATCGTATTGGTACGTATTAATCTTACCAAGTTCACCGTTATTTTCGGTTTGTGATGAATATACTGGATACTCTCCTGGGTTATCTCTAATATAATCTTTAGAGATAACAATTCCTCTACTTAATTTAAATAATTGATCAATTCTTTTGTATTCTACCTTAACTTTTGAATCATCAAAAGTTAATAATTTATCGCGATAATACTCATATTGTTGCTTACGATATTTAAGTTCTGTGGTAAGTTCTGTGGTAAGTTCTGTGGTAAGTTCTGTGAAATTGTCTAGAATTTTCACAATTTCATCTTGGATAGCGCGGGGAGGGAGGGGAATATCTAAATTGTGGACTGTATCTGATTTTAAGGCGGGTATTGTACCGAATACTGATTCAATAAGTTCTTGTTCTTTATTCTTTATAACATAATATAAATACCTTGCATTAACTGAATCTTTTAAATCTGTTATAACTCAACAAGCATCAATTGCCCAAAACTTTTGAGTTTCTCACCTTACATACCCGGCAGTACCATACCGGGCTATTGAAGTTGTATTTTCATTATAGTTATATTCATTTCAATACCCTATTGGATTAATTCCTCCGCTCATTACTGGGTAGCCTTTATCTAGTAATTGGCTTTTAGTAAGCCTTTTTCCGCTTTTACATTTTGCAACTTCGCTAAGTTTTACTATTTTTACTCCATTAGGACATAATTCTTTAATCAGTTTCTCAATTTTGTTCACTATTAAACCTCCCTTTAAATAACATTAAATATTATTTAATTATAGCACATAAAAAGGTTATAGAAAAAGCAAGGTGCAAGACTTGCTTTAACATTATTTTTTATGTTTTAATGTGGAAAATAAAAGAACATCACGTATAGATTCTTTTTCAGTTAAAAGCATAGTTAAACGATCAATTCCAATACCGCAGCCACCAGCAGGAGGCATACCATAATTTAATGAATCTAGAAAGTCTCAATCAATATCACTAGCTTCATCATTTCCATTGTTTTTTTCTTCTAATTGTGCTTCAAAACGTTCCAATTGATCAATAGGATCTGAAAGTTCGGTATACATATTAGCATATTCTTTAGTATTAATAAATAATTCAGCACGCTCTGTAAATCTTGGATCATTTGCTTTAGCAGTTAATGGTGATATTTCGATAGGGTGTCCATAGACAAAGGTTGGTTGAATTAATGTTTTTTCAATTAATTGTTCAAAAAGTTCGTTAATAATATGACCTAATTGGAAGTATTTTTGTAGTTTAACACCATTCTTTTTGGCGACTTCTAAAGCTTTTTCTAAACTAATGTTTCTAAAGTCTACATTAGTAACTTTAGAAACAGCATCTACCATATCAATTCTCTTAAATGGTGTTTCTAAATCAATTTCAACACCTTTATTAAGAATCTTTGTTTTACCTAATTTTTTAGCGATTTGTTTAATTAAGGTTTCAGTACGATTCATCATACCTTCAAGGTTTGAATAAGCCTCGTAAAATTCAATTGATGTAAATTCTGGATTATGAGTAGTATCAATTCCCTCATTACGGAAAATACGTCCTATTTCATAAACTCGATCAATTCCACCAACTAAAAGTTTTTTAAGTGGAATTTCAGTTGCAATCCTTAAAACAAAATCTTGGTTTAAGGCATTATGATGAGTGGTAAATGGTTTTGCTGAAGCTCCTGAAAGGTAGTTATGTAAAAAAGGAGTTTCCACTTCCATATATTCTAAACCATCAAAATATTGTCTAATTTCTGAAATAATTTTCGTTCTTGTTCAAAACACCTTCTTTGATTCTTCGTTCATAATTAAATCGACATATCTATGTCTGTAGATTTCTTCAACATCTACTAGTCCATGGAATTTATCTGGAAGAGGTTTAAGGGCTTTAGTTAAAAGTTTGATATTGGTTGTTTTTATACATACTGCACCGGTATTTGTTTTCATAACTTTACCTTCAACATAGATAATATCACCTATATCAAAAGTATTAACTAATGATGCTAAAGATTCATGTTCTTTTTTGTTAAAGTAAACTTGGATCTTAGAATGATAGTCTTGAATTAAGATAAAAGGGCCCCGCATAGTCATAATTCTACCCGCTACTGCAACTTCATGATTAGAGTCATGTAACTCTTCTTTAGTATATGATTCATAAGTTTTAAGAATATGATCTGAATATTGTAGTTCTTTTAGTCCATTTGCTTTGGCAAATGGTTCAATATTAAGATCTTTATAAGTTTTTAATTTATTACGTCTGACAAGTTCTTGTTCTGTATATTTTTGCATTGTTACCTACTTTTCATTGTTTAATTTTTTTAAAAGTTCTTCTAATCTTAATGAACTTTCATTAATTTTTGCTTCACTTCTTAAAAAGTCTTCTTGTTCATCTTTTAGTGTTTGTTTTGAAAATAAATCCTTTGTTTGAAAGTCTGATTCATTTTCTAGTTTAAGGAAATTTATTTTTATTAATGATTGTATTTTTAAATCTGTTTCAAAACCATGTTTTATAGTTGTTGGAATAAATAATTCTTCAATAAAACTTTGATTGCTTGAATTTTGACCAATAATTTTAAAATTATAACCTGTTTGTAAATCTGCAACTTTAAAATTATCAATATTAATTATTTTTTTACCTTTGATTAGTTTTGTTACATATTGTAACTTACTAACATGTAGATGCTTAATTTGGCCATTACTGGTAAGAATATTTAAGATATCCTGGTTTTTAACCATGATAAATTGGGCCACCTTATCATTAAGCGAAAGATAAATTCCTTTATTTCCTTTTGCTTTAGGTGAGTAAATCGCTAAGTCAGTTTCACTATATAAAGAGCATAAACCATTATTTGTTAAAATGAGTATATCATGTAAGCCATTACTGATTGTAACGTTTACAACTTCATCACCACTAGAAATGTTAATTGCTGTATAACTTTTATTAAGTTTTTGTACTTTAAAATCTGATAATTTTACTTTTTTAAATAAACCGTTTTTTGTACCAATAACTAAAAAAATCTTTTCGCTTCAATTATTAACTTTAATAACTGAAACAACCTCTTCGTTTAGTTTTCAATCAACTAGTTCACTAAGTTTTTTCCCAGCTTCGCGCCATTTATATTCATTAATTTTATAGATTGGCAATTGAATATAATTACCATGAGTTGTAAAAATTAATAAAGTATCCATTGAATTAAACTTAGTGAAATATTTTAAGAAGTCATTTTCTTTTAAGGGGTAAGATGATAATGAATTAGAACTCACAGTTTTATCACTTAATTTTTTTAAATATCCTTGTTTAGTAATTGCTACATAACTATCCACATCTTTGATTAAATCCGTTTCTTGGTATGTAAAGATATAATCTTCTTCAATTATTTGTGTTCTTCTAGGATAACCAAAGAGTTTTTTAATTTCTTTTAGTTCGTTAATTATATACTCATTAAATTTATCTTCATTACTTAACAACAGTTCAAAGAGACCAATATTTTTTTGCAATTCCTCTTTTTCTTGGTTTAAAGCTTCTTTGTCTGTTTTACTTAATTTATATAATCTAAGTTCAGCAATGGCGGTTGCTTGATTTTGAGTAAATTTAAAATTATCAATTAAGGCTTGTATAACCCCTGCTTTTGACCCCTGTGCATTTCTAATTACAGATATGATAGCATCAGTTATTTCACTTACTTTTAAAAGCCCCAAAATTATTTCTAATCTCAAATTACTTTTTTCTAAATCGAAAGTTATGGTTTTTGTTTTAACCTCTTTGACATGTAAAATGTAATTATCTAAAAGATCTAATAAAGAAGCTAATTTGGGTCGACCATTAACAATAACTACTTGGTTATAGTTATATGTATTTTGTAATTTAGTTTTGCTAAATAAATAACTCATAATGCTTTTATCGTTAGAATCTTTTTCTAAGGTTAATAAGATGTTAATTCCTGATCGGTCTGATTGGTCTTTAACTTCTAATAATCCAGCAATTGATTTATTTTGAATTATTTCGTCAATTGAATAAACCAAAGCTGATTTTACAACCCCATATGGGATTTCAGTTATTTCAACAAATTTATATTCTCCTTTAGTATAAATATCATATTTACTAAAGAGTCTTATTTTATTTTTGGTTGAATTATTACCATATTCAAAAGCTTCAATGATTCCACTAGTTCCATGAATAATCCCCCCAGTTGGAAAATCTGGACCTTTAATATATTTTAAAATTGATTTTAAAGATGCTGTAGGATTTTTGATTTTATGAATTGTTGCATCAATGATTTCATTTAAATTATGCGGCAACATGTTAGTAGCCATACCAACTGCAATACCCATAGCCCCATTAACTAATAAATTAGGGAATAATGTTGGGAGTACTAAGGGTTCTTTTTCTGAATCATCAAAATTTGGGACAAATAATGTGGTTTTTTTCTTTATATCTCCAATCATATATTTAGCTATTTTTGATAATCTTACCTCAGTATATCTCATTTGAGCAGCTGGATCGTTATCAATTGAACCAATATTACCATGCATATCTAACAAAGGAATATTATTTTTTCACCATTGAGACATATTAACCATGGCTTCATAAACTGAGGAATCTCCATGAGGGTGATATTTACCAATTACATCACCAACAACCCTAGCGGATTTTTTATAAGGCTTGTCAAAGTCTAAACCAAGCGAAAACATTGAATAAATAATTCGTCGCTGCACTGGTTTAAGTCCATCACGTGCATCAGGCAAGGCTCGCTGCTGGATAACATATTTAGCATATCTTTCAAAACGTTCTGATAATGTTTTTTCTAATGTTTCATCAATAATTTTTTCAAGTGTTTGGTTGATTTTAGTTTTCATTTAATTCCTCGATTTATTTAATCTTTGTATTAATTATAGCACGGAAAATGTGTTTTTATTATACTAATGCTTTTATTAATTAATAAAAAAGAGATTAGTACCATTTTATTAGTTTTGTATACAAGAAAACTAATATTTTAATTATTTAAAAGAAGATTAATTAAATTAATCTTCTTTCTTTATTGATTTTTTGTATTCATTATTATATCATGACTCTATTTTATTAAGGTATGTCTTTTTATCATCTCCAGGACTAATAAAACCTACTCGCTTAAATACTAATTCTTTACTTTTAGGAACCTTAAAGACTCCTCAATAATTATATATTCTTAGTATAGTCGTACTAGGGTAGGAAAAACCTACATTTCCAAGGTCGTGAATTTCAAATTTATTACTATCTTCATGTGGTATTAAAATACTATGTTCAAGTTGACGAGGTATTATTGTATCATAGATAAATACATCATATTTATTTAAGGTCTCATAAACATCCTTTGCATCTAAAAAAACGTCTTCAAAGTATTTTTTAATTTCAGATTCAATACCTTCAACATTACTAACATCATGTCATTCTATATATTTCTTAATAATAAAATTATTAAAGTCATCTGCTGTAGATATTTTAATATATCCATTATGTTTATTGCCCTTAGGAACGTCATTAAAAATACCTGCATTAAGTTGTTGACGTCCATTAGTTGTATTATTAGGACTCCAGGGTGTATTATTTGTTACAAATGTTGCTACTTTTACAAATTTATAAAAGTCTTGTTCAATTGACACATAAATATCTTGAATTTTTTGGTATATTGTGTTTTCGTCTTCTATTGGTGGCTTGTCTTCGCCAGAGGATTGTTTGTGTTGGCAAGAGATAAGCATAAAGGCAAAACAAAAGAAAGCGCGGCTAAAAATATTTTTTTAATTTTCATCGTTTTTAACCATGTGTGTTGCTGCAATTAAGTCATCAACAGAATTTCAAAATGAATTTATAGAAAATTTATAACCATGGTTTATAAAAGTTTGACTAGATTTTAATTGAAATTTATTTTTATGAGTTTCATTTCATTTTTTTTGTGTACATTTAAAAATTATACATTATTCTATTTTTATTAAAATATTTTGATATAACAATACTTTAATTTTACAAAATAATCCTATTCAAAACTGAATAGGATTATTTTGTCCCAAATAAACGATCCCCAGCATCACCGAGTCCAGGAATTATATATCCTTTGTTATTTAATTCTTTGTCAAGTGCTGCAACGAATATCTTAACATCTTTATGTTTCTTGTGAATAACATCTGTTCCATATTTAGATGATATTAAATTAACAACAATAATATCTCTAAATCCATCATCTTTTAATTTTTGAATTGCAATATCTAAAGATGCCCCTGTAGCAAGCATAGGATCAAGCAAAATAACTTTTGCATTTTTGTTTATTTCTGGTAATTTGTATAAATATTCTTTAATATTTCCGTCAGTATCGCGGTATAAACCTATATGACCAATTTTAGCATGAGGCAATAGTTCACTAAAGCCCTGAACCATACCAAGGCCTGCCCGTAATATTGGAATTAATAAGATAGGTTGATCATATGAATTAGCTTCAAATGCAGTATTTGTTCCGCTAATTTTTTGAGTTTTAGTTGTTATATAATCTTGCATAACTGGATATACAAGCAAACGTGACAAATCATGCATAATCAATCTAAATTGTTCATGATTTGTTTCGATGTTTCTTAGCTGATCTATTTTAATATTAATAATAGGATGGTTTATAACTTTTAACATAAATTTGTATCCTTTTTTATTATTATACCAGTAATCATATATAATAATATATAGAATAGTATGAATTTGAATTTATATTAATAAGGAGAATAAATGAAAAAAATAAATAAAAAATTTCTATCAATCAATAGCACTATTTTGAGTGCATTTGGTTTTCTTGTTTTAACAAGTTGTGCAAGCGAACCAAGTAAACCAGTAGTACCACCAAATAATGATACACCTAATCCTCCCGATAATGGTGGTGGCTCTAATCTTCGCGAAGTAGATCCAAATATTTTTAAAACACAACTCCCTACATTACAATCTGTAAAAGAGTATGTAAATGGGAAAAGTTTTGAAGAATTATTTAAAGTTAGTGGTTCTTTTATTGATTCAAGTAATTTTAAACAACAATTAACAAGCAAACAATTTAGTGATCAGCTTGCTTCTAATGAACTTGAAGTTTCGCTTAAAGAAGCTCATTCAGATAAGTTTTTCTTTGTAAATGCAGTTTCGCTTGAACAAAATACAGTTAGATTAATCTTTGGTTATAGAGATACTGAAGAATATTTTAATTTTGAAGTATCCGGTTTTAAAGCTGAAAATAATTTTATAATTCAACAGCGAAGCGCCTCACAATCTGAGTGAGGTAAATATGTTAGTTCTACACAAAAACAAAGATATGAAAAAGACATGGAACAATATGATCAAGGTCTTGCGAGAAATTCCCAATTAAGAGAAACAAATATAAAAACTAGCGATAAGCAAAAGTTTGATCTTAAAGCTAATGAAGTAGGAGTGCCAACTTATGATAGATCTAATCGTTTAGGAATGACAATTCCTGAATATGATGAGGCTGGAAATTTTATAGGCTTAAATATGCAAAAAGCGGAGGCACCAAAAACTTATTCATGGGTAGATGGATACAACAAGGAAACATTTAAAAATATTGGTTTAGCCAGAACTATTACTAATGAACAATATGCAACGATGGCAACTCAAACATATCAATTTAAACTAACCAATTGATCTGTTTCTATTAATGAACAAGAAAGAAACTTAGCAAAAGAAATCTTAAAAAATGATGATAAATTAGTTCACAATTTATTTGAAAAAATAAAGGATTCTGCTAAAAAACAAGAGCTAAAAGATAAACTAGACAGAAATATTAAGACCCCTGGTGTTGTCGATGAATTAATTTCCCAAGGTTGAAATCAAATATTAGCTGAAAATTCAGATTATCAACAAGCTTCTTCCTTGTATGATGAATATATTATTGGTCGCCAAAATCTTATTTTAGATAAAATGAATAACACCGCAGGATTAAGTGAAAAAACAAAAGCAAATATTACTAAAAGAGTTAAAGAAACAACTAACTTTAGACACTTGGAAAATTGATACCGTAGTGTTACACCTCATGCAGGTACGGCATGAATAATTGACCATGAATTAGCCCCTCAAGGTCAATATCCTAAGAAATTTTATTTTGCAACTAATTTACACGTACTTGACGGAATGGATAAAGATAATTTTGAAAATTTCCAATTAACTGTTTTAAATGAAAACAACCCATCACTTTATCAAAAATTGGAAACTGTACCTCATGATGATAGATATGTATCATTAGATTTTGCTGGAAATAATAAACTTTCATTAAAACGTATTTTTGATGGTCGTGATTATTTACAAAAAGACCCATCTGACTTTTTAGCCGATAAAACATTTGATAAAAAAGAATTCATTGACTTTGCAGTATTCGAAGTTGATTTTAGCAAAACCAACTTCACCGAAGAACAAATTAGAAGTATTACTAATAATTATGCAGATAAAAATGATAAAAAAATATCTTTTGTTAATTATGATTATTTACATAACTACAAAAAAATTGACATACCTTTATCATTAAATAAAAATGAACTGCAAAAATTACGTGAATATGACAGTTTGTTTGCACTTGGTTATCCACAAACTCAAGCAAATGGATTTTTTGACTTCTTTTTAGATAAATATGAAGATGAAGTATTGATTGCAAATGCAAAAAATACTTATAGTTTGTGAACTAATGCTTCATACGATCTTTACAAAAAGCCTGGCCCAACTAATGATGAAGCATCTAAATTAAATTATGAATTAGGATATGGACTATCATATGCACTAGGATATCGTACTTTTATTGATAAACCAGGTGTTGTAGATCAATTTTTAAGTGCCCCACTATCTGGTGCTGGTGCTTATCGTTCTTCGGATGATGGCAAAGAATATGTTGCTATGAATTTAGGATATATGCCAAGACGTTTTGCTCCCGGTGGTGGTGCATCAGGTTCTTCAGTTAGAAACCAGGAAAATAAACTCGTTGGAATTTTCCATAGTGTAAATCAATCAGCATTAACAGGAATTGCTGCAGCTTTTAGATCAGAAGGATTTAATTACCAAGAACTTTATGGCTCATACAACTTGCCACAGTATGATGTTATTTACGGAGGTGGGAAGGATCAAAAAGTAGGTAAATCATACCGTGAGGCATTATTAAAAGAAAATCCAAATCTTAAAACACACCTATTTCCTAATGGACTTAATACAATTCCTGAAGAATTCCAATTTAAAAATAACTAAAAGAAAAAAACTACAAGGAAACTTGTAGTTTTTTTTTGATATAAATTTGTAACAAAATTATTTAATAATTTTTGTTACTGAACCAGCACCAACTGTACGACCACCTTCACGAATTGAGAATTTTGTTCCTTCTTCAACCGCGATAGGAGCAATTAATTTAACTTTTAAGTTAACGTTTTCGCCTGGAATAACCATTTCACGTCCAGCTTCGAATTCAACTCCACCAGTAACGTCTGTTGTACGGAAGTAGAATTGTGGTTTATAGTTTTTGAAGAATGGAGTGTGACGCCCTCCTTCTTCTTTTTTAAGAACATAAATAGCTGCTTCGAATTCTGTGTGAGGGATAATTGAACCAGGTTTTGCTAAAACTTGACCACGTTCAATTTCTTCACGGTTTACACCACGAAGTAATAATCCTGCATTATCACCAGCCAATGCTTCTTTAAGGTTTTTACGGAACATTTCAATTCCTGTAACAACTGTTTTTTTAGTAGCTTTAAGTCCAACGATTTCAACTTCGTCGTTTAATTTTAAAGTTCCACGTTCTACACGTCCTGTTGCAACAGTTCCACGTCCTGTAATTGTGAAAACGTCTTCAACAGCCATTAAGAATGGTTTTTCAAATTCTTTAACTGGAGTTTCGATGTATGTATCTACAGCATCCATTAATTCCATAATTTTTTCTTCATATTTAGCATTTCCAGCTAAAGCTTCTGAAGCTGATCCACGGATAATTGGAGCATTATCTCCATCAAATCCATATTCTGAAAGAAGACCACGAATTTCTAATTCAACTAATTCGATCATTTCTTCTTCACCTTCTAACATATCAACTTTGTTTAAGAAAACAACGATACGAGGAACACCAACTTGTTTAGATAAAAGAATGTGTTCACGAGTTTGAGGCATAGGTCCATCTGTTGCAGCAACAACTAAGATAGCCCCATCCATTTGAGCAGCACCGGTAATCATGTTTTTAACGTAGTCAGCGTGACCTGGACAGTCTACGTGAGCATAGTGACGTTTTTCAGTTTGATATTCGATGTGTGAGGTGTTAATTGTAATCCCACGTGCTCTTTCTTCTGGTGCGTTATCAATAGAAGCATAATCACGAGCTTCTGATAATCCTTTTTTAGCTAAAACTGTAGCAATAGCAGCAGTTAATGTTGTTTTACCGTGGTCAACGTGTCCAATAGTACCAACGTTAACGTGTTCTTTACTACGGTCAAAATCTAATTTTGCCATTTTTTTCCTTTCTGAAATTTGTATTTATTTTGTTATATATAATTTTTATTAATGTATGTTTTAGCGCTAAAACCAACCTTAGTCTAGTCTTACACCTAGATCCTGTCCATAATTTTTAGTATATTATTTTACTAAAATATTATTCTTAGCGTTAATTTTAATACTAGTATTGCTTAATGTATTTATTAAGTTATATGTAATTATACCAGAAAAAAATTAGAATTAAAACAGCTAAAAATTACTAAAAATTTAATGGTTTAAATATCCAATTTTTAGTATTAAAAAAATGATTTTATTATTTGTGCCTTAGCAAATTTTTAGTCTTTAATTGCTTTTTTATTTATTAATATTTTAAAATTCGGTAAAATATTTATACATATAGATTTAGTTGAAGTTATCTATATGTTGTTTTATATCACAAAATTCAAGGAGAAAATATGAATAAATCAAATTTTGACGACAAAAAATATTTAGACAAATTGCACGCTTGATGGAGAGCAGCTAACTATTTATCTGTTGGTCAAATGTACTTAAGAAAAAACCCATTATTATTAGAAGAACTAAAACCAGAAGATATCAAAATGTACCCAATTGGGCACTGAGGAACAATTCCTGGACAAAACTTAATTTATGCACACTTAAACCGTGTTATTAATAAATATGACTTAGAAATGTTTTACATCGAAGGTCCAGGACATGGTGGACAAGTTATGATTTCTAACTCATACTTAGATGGAAGTTATACAGAATTATTCCCAGAAATTACAAAGGACTTAGATGGTCTTACTAAAATGTTCAAAAGATTCTCATTCCCTGGTGGAACAGCATCACATGCGGCACCAGAAACTCCAGGTTCAATTCACGAAGGTGGTGAATTAGGATATGCGCTTTCACATGCTACAGGAGCTATTTTGGACAACCCAGATATTATTGCGGCTACTGTTATTGGAGATGGAGAAGCTGAAACTGGTCCATTAGCAGTAGGATGATTTGCAACATCGTTTATCAACCCAGTTAACGATGGTGCTGTATTACCAATTTTACACATAAATGGTGGTAAAATTTCAAACCCAACTATTTTTGCAAGAAAATCTAACAAAGAAATTGAAAGCATGTTAGCCGGGTATGGTTGGGAAGCTATTTTTGTAGAAGCTGATGTTAATGATCAAGTCGGCATTCACGAGCAAATGGCTAAGAAATTTGACTTAGCTATTGAAAAAATTAAAAAAATTCAAGCAGAAGCTAGATTAAAACCAGCTGAAGAAGCTAAAAAACCAATTTGACCTGCTCTTATTGTAAGAACACCTAAAGGTTGAACACAACCAAACAAGATCAATGGCTTAACTTATGAAGGAAGTTTTAGAGCTCACCAAGTTCCATTGCCTGTTACATCAGAAAACCCAAAAATGATGGATGAATTAAAGACATGATTAATGTCATATCATCCACATGAATTATTTAATAAAGATGGTTCATTTAAACAAGAATTTGCCGAAATTGCTCCTAAAGGCTTGAAGAGAATGGGAATGCACCCAGTTGCAAATGGTGGTGTAAATCCTACACTTCTTAACTTTGGAAATTGAGAAGATTTTGCTCTTAAATTTTCAAAACCTGGAGAAATTAAAGGACAAGACATGGTTACAGCCGGAACATGATTTGCAGATATGATCAAACGTAACCCAACTAACTTCCGTGCTTTTGGACCTGATGAAACTAAATCAAACAGACTATTTGATATTTTCAAAGTAACAAATAGACAATGAATGGAAAAAATTGATCCAGAATTAGATGAATTTTTAAGTCCTGCTGGTAGATTAATTGATTCACAATTATCTGAACACCAAGCAGAGGGATTCTTAGAAGGTTATGTATTAACTGGACGTCACGGATTCTTTGCTTCATATGAATCATTTTTAAGAGTAGTTGACTCAATGCTTACTCAACACATGAAATGAGTTGTTAAAGCTCGTAAAATTGATTGAAGAAAAGATTACCCTTCATTAAATATTATTGCTACTTCAACAGCATTCCAACAAGATCATAATGGTTATACACACCAAGATCCTGGCATCTTAGGACACTTAGCTGATAAACGTCCAGAATTAATTCGTGAATACTTACCAGCTGACTCTAATACTTTATTAGCTGTCCTAGATAAAGCATTTAGAGAAAGAGATGTTATTAACTTAATTGTTGCTTCTAAACAACCTCGTGAACAATTTTACTCAGTTGCAGAAGCTAAAGAATTAGTTGAAAGAGGTTATAAAGTTATTGATTGGGCTTCAACTACAAAACCTGGTGAAGAACCAGATTTAGTTGTTGTGGCATCAGGTACTGAACCAAACTTAGAAGCTTTAGCATCTATTTCAATTCTTAACAAACATTTCCCAGATCTTAAAATTAGATTTGTTAATGTAGTTGATTTATTAAAATTAAGACACCAAAGCATCGATCCTCGTGGATTATCTGACGCTGAATTCAATAGTGTATTTACAACAAATAAACCTATTGTATTTGCATTCCACGGATTTGAAGGGCTTATTAGAGATATCTTCTTCTCACGTCAAAACCACAACTTATTTATTCATGGTTACAGAGAACATGGTGATATTACAACATCATTTGATATTCGTTTAATGTCAGAAATGGACAGATTCCACATTTCTCAAACTGCTGCTCAAGCTGTATATGGTGAAGCTGCAAAAGACTTTGTTAACTTAATGGAACAAAAAGTTGCTTACCACAATAAATATATTAAAGAAGTTGGTATTGATATTGATGAAGTTAGATACTGAAAATGGGAAGGTCTTAACAGAAAATAAATATAATAAAAAAACTATCCATATAATTTGGATAGTTTTTATATAATTATTATTAGATTAGGAGAATAATGAAACATACAATTAAAAATATTACCGTTGAAGGTAATGAATGAATTAAGATTCAAAATGAATCATTAAAGTTTTTAGAAAATCAAAAGCAAAAAGTTAACCAACAAGCAATTTTAGACTTTGCATCAAATGGATATATCCAAGTCGCTATTAATAATGAATTTCATGCTTTATCTCAAAAAGTTAATGATTATGTATTTTATTTTAGACCAATGGTTATTAACAAAACTGTTAATATTAACAAACTTAGTTTTGATTTTAAATCGTATTATATAGATAAAGATGACATAAAAGACTTTACAAATGATGCATACAAAATGCTTCCGTTCAATTTAAGACCAAATTATCAACTAGAAATTGCATCATTTACTGAGCAATATATTACCAACTTTAAATTTAGAAAATCAAAAGATGATGGGTCAGAAATTGAACATAGCGATGTGGTTGTGTTGGAGGTAAAAGACGTTAAAAATAATTCAGCTCAACATTTTGAAATTATTGCTTCAAAAGATGTTCCGCAAGAAAACCTTGAATATGTTATTTTAACAAAGAAAAATGGTGAAACATTTACTTTTGCGCCTAACCCCGAATTCAACTTAGAAATTAATGTTAAACAAGTATTTAAAATGGTTCAGGAGCCAATTACAGACTTAAATGCATCAAAAATAGGGATTGAGAATATTAATACTTTAAAAGATGTGAAAGAATTTATCCATGATTCATTAATGGAACAAATTGTTAGTGAAGCTTTATTTGAATATGGTTGAAGAGTAATTGATAGCATTCGTCAAGCTAACAAAGAAATTGAATTACCTGAAGAATTAATTCAAAGTGATATTGAAGCATTTAATTTTGCTCCAGATTTTACGGGTAACAAATACGAAATTGTTAAAAATTCAATTTTAAATTACTTTTGGTTTAATTATGTTGCAAAAGTGTTTGAAATGAGCATCACGAATGAAGAGTTAGATTATGAGATTAAGAGAGTGCAATCATTTTTAAATAATCCAAATAATAATCAGGTTGATGTGAGGCGTGCAGCTGATGCTGTGTTAATGAAAAAATTAGCGCATAAATTATTAAAAGAACAAAACAACGCTTTTATTCCTGCTTTTGAAAAATATATTATCTTCCAAGACAAAAAACAAGAAAAGTAAAATATTTGTTATTAAATAGTATTTAAATTTTACAAATAATAAAACCTAGCAGAAAAGGATTTTCTGCTAGGTTTTAAGTTATCTAAATGTTTTTCCTAGTTTAATTAATTTTTGTGTTTTGAAAAGTGTTGATACTTATTTATTTTTTTATGTTTATCTTTGGGCAACATTATGCACATAGTAAATTCACCTTTAATTGTCTCTAGACCAGAAAAATATTTAATTAAACTAGAGGGGTTATCAATAAATCAATTTTCATGAATTTTTGTTAATTCTTTAGCTAAGGATACTTTAATTGAATCGTTAAAGACAGCATAAAGATCTTGTAATACGTTTAATAATTTATGAGGCGAAACAAAGTAAATATAGGTATGATTAAACTCTTTAATTGAAGTTTGAAAATCCTTAATTCTTTGGTTAGTTTTATCCTTGACAAAACCTAAAAAAGTAAAAGTATTACTAAAACCTGAACCGACAAAAGCTAAGATTGGAGCACTTACACCTGGAATAAATTCTACAGGAATATTTTCATTTCTTGCAAATGTAATAATACTAAAACCTGGGTCAGAAACTGCTGGCATTCCTGCATCAGAAACAATTGCTACATTTTTGCCATCTTGAACTAATTCAACTATTTTTGTTACAGATTTGGATTCTGTAAAAGCATTATTAATAATTAATTTTTTATTATTTATTTGAAACTTATCAAGTAATTTTTGTGTAACTCTTGTATCTTCGCAAGCGATTACATCAACAAATTTTAATGTCTCAAGGGCTCTTAATGTTATGTCATTTAAATTACCAATGGGGGTGCCCACAATATAAATCTTAGACATTTACTTCTCCTAATTTTAATAATAAAACTTGTTTCTGAATTTTAAAATTAGCATTTAGTTTTAGAGATTGAAAGAAGTTATTTATATCTTTAATTCAATTACCAACCCTTGGATATGAATTTCACAAATCTTTTTTTAAATTGTTTAGTTGCATAATATATTTGTTTTTATTAAAGTTAGAGTTGTCTTGAATTCCTAAAATTGCATACTTTAAAATATTTAAAATAAATTTATTTTTATTATGGTTTTCTTTGGATAAATCCTCATTTAAATCTAAATATAGCAAACTAAATTTAGATTTATTTTTAATAATATTTTTAAGTGTTTTAGTGTATTTTAAAAATAAATCTTCATAGTCTTGTGAACTATATTCATGGATTAATTTTTGATCATAATTTGAAAAAGATTTTGCAATTACACTAAAACCATCACCAGCATTTGTTTCATCATTGTCAGTTTCTAATTTAAGTAATTGCGCCCTTGATAAAATTGTTGGTAATAGTTCTTTTGGTTTTTTGGAAAAAAGAAAAAAAACAATATTGTCAGAAGGTTCTTCAATTTCTTTTAAAATCTTATTTAATGACTCTTTTTGAGTATTTTCTAAGTTTTCAATAATAGCTATTTTATATTTATATTTTGAATCAATGTTATTAAGTATCAAATTATTAAAAAAAGATTCTATTGTATCTTTTTTTAGTTTTTCAATACTTCCATCTAAATAATAAATATTTGGGAATAAAGACTGTAGATCTAAGTTTTCTAGATTTGTATCAGGTAATTCCTGGTCATTTAATATAAAAATAAGCTTTGCAATTTGCACTTTTGCATTAAAGATTTTCTTAGTATCAAATATGTATAAGTGTGCTAGTTTATTTTGTGTTATAAGTTTATTGATTTTTTGATAAATATTTTGCATAATTAATTGTTGATAAAATCAAGGAACTTTTGATTCTTGTTAAGTTTTTCAAAAATTTCATCACAAACTTCTTCAGGAGAGTTCAACCCATTTACCACTACAAAACGCTTTGGATCTTCATTAATTAAGTGTTTAAATCCTTGATCAACTTTATGATGAAATTCCAGTTTTTCATTTTCTAAGCGATCTTCAAAAAGTCTTGAGCTATCTCTACGTTTTTTAGCGTCCTCAGGAGTTATATCTAAAAAAATTGTAATATCAGGAATTGACTTATTGATTATAAGATTTGTTAAATCCTTGGTAAATTGATACCCTAAATCGCGTGCAAAACCTTGATATGCATAAAAACTATCAATGTAACGGTCGCAAAGAACTATTTTACCTTGTTCTAAAGACGGCCAAACCACTTTTTCTAAGTGAATTCTGCGACTTGTTGAATAAAGCATAGATTCAACCACAGGAGATAGATCACTACTTGGATCTAATATAATTTCACGGAGTTTTTCTGCAACTACAAGATCTTTGCCACCTGGCTCCCTTGTTTCTATTATTTCTTTAGTTGGAAAGAATTCTCTAAGTTTTTTAGAGAATTCTTTAAGCACTGTAGTTTTACCACTACCATCTAAACCTTCAAATGTAATAAACATATCTTATTCCTTTATTCAATTGTTTTTTTACGATTTGCTAAAGATAATTTCAAGGTTAATTCATCAATATAATCAACTGAAGAACCAACTGGTAAACCCACAGCTAGTTCAGTTATTTTTTGATTAACAGGTTCAATAAAGTTCTTTAGCACATGTTTGGTGATTTCACCATCCATATTGGGAGAAAGTCCAAGGATGATTTCATCAAAGTTTTGTGAGTATTCGACTAATTCATTAATTAAATTTTGTTCTTTTTTAATAATATATTCTGAAAGCAACTTTTTACGAAATACAAAATATTTGCCTTTATAAAACTTTGCTTTTTCAATTTTTTGCATAATTTGCAATGATTCAACAATTAGTAATTTATTTTCTCTATCATAACTATTACAAATTTCGCAAGATTGTTTATCAAATAATGGTGCAGTGCACATTTTGCAATAAACAACATCATATTTTAATGATTTTAATGAGTTTGCTAATAAATTAACATCTTGTTCAGAAGATTCTAAAATTCAGTAAATAATTCTTTCTGCAGTTTTTTTACTAATTCCAGGAAGTTTTGTTAATTTAAGAAGTGTATCAGTAATTTTTTCTGAATGAAACATTATTAAAATGGAAAGCCACCAGGCATTGCAGGAGTCATATCATCTTGTTGTTTTTTAATTTCATCCATTAATTCATTAAGTGCAACAACAAGAAGATCTTGAAGTAATTCCTTATCATCTGGATCAATTAACATATCATCTAATTCAATATTTTTAATTTCGTTATTTCCAAATGCAGTTATTTTAATTCCTTGTTTTTCAATAACAAACTCTTTTGCTGCTAACTGTGCTTGTTTGTCTTCTAATTCTTTTTGTAAGTTTTTAAATTTCTTTAATAATTCTGGGTTCATATTTATTCCTTTTTATTTCCTTGGGTTAATATAAATTTCTGGTTGAGGCTCTTTTAAACTAGCTGGTAATTTAATTTTACCATCAGGTCCTTTTAGAGCATTAATTTTTTTAATTATAATACTTTTATCTGATGCATTTAAGAAATATAGTTTTTTAAATGTGTCTTGTAATATTTCAGAAATGTAATATTGCATATTATGGTCTTTGCTTTGTAAACGTAGTTTCTCAAGGTAAGATGATTCATCTTGAACAAAAAAGACAATTGCATTTTTACTAGCAATCCAAATAGTCGCATTTTTAAGTAAGTTTTTTTGTTCGTAAAACTCTTGATTTACTACTGTTGAGATCATTTCTGCATCTTGTTTTAATTTAGTATATTTTTGCGTGTAATCCTGTTTTTGTTGATGTTTTTCAAATTGAGCATACAGAAAAACATTAACAATATCATTATAAGTTGTCTCATCATAGATTATTGGATTTGAAGGTTTAAAATTTGCTGAATTATTTTTTTGATTATTGAGTTCTTCTAAAACATCGTTGATTATGGCTTGTGATTCAGGAGTGATTGTTTTTAATTCTTGTCCTAAGTCTAGTTTCCTAAAAATAAATTTGTCGTTAAAGTAATTATCACCACTCACTTGTGCAAAAAAGTCTTGGTGGTCAGATTTTGTATTATGTTCTATAGCAGGTTCTAATTTTGTTTTTATTACTTCTTTAGGCGGTAGATCAGTTTTAGGGGCGACTTCTGGAATTATAGTTGTGCTTGGATTTAAATTATCCATTAATGAAATAAATTCAATCTGTAATAATTCATATGGATTTTCGTGATTTTGTAAATTTACTAGTAATTTATAAAAATGATCATATAAAATAACTGCATTTTTTGAATCTAATGTAATGTTAAGTATTTGAGTTTTAGAGGCTCAAGCTAAAAAACCTTCATCTTTTGTTTTGTAGTATAACAATCATTCTTTAGAAATATTCATTAATGCACGAACGAGATAAGAAGCATCTGACCCATTATTGTTAAATTCATTAAGTAAACTAATAAGATTATTTAAATCATGTTTTAAAATAGCATTAAGCAAGGTTATGTAATTATCAACGGATGAAAGTCCAAAATTAGATTCAAGTGCAGCTTGACTAATGTGGTTATCATTAAAAGAACTTGCTTGATCTGCAATTGACAAAGCATCCCTCATGCCGCCAGTAGCTAAAAGAGCAATCATTTTTAACGAATCTTCTTCATAACTTATTTTTTCATTGTCTAAAACATCTTTTAAATGAGATATAATGTTTGAATCACTCATGCGTTTAAAATTGTATCTTTGGACCCTTGAAAGAATTGTTAAAGGTATTTTTTGAGGGTCAGTTGTAGCTAAGATAAAAATGCTATGGTGCGGAGGTTCTTCAAGTGTTTTCAATAAAGCATTAAATGCAAATTTAGTAAGCATATGTACTTCATCAATAATATAAATTTTATATTTTGAATTAATTGGTGATTGTTCAATTTTATCTTTTAATAGTCTTATTTCATCAACACCATTATTTGAAGCAGCATCCATTTCAATAATGTCAAAACTGCGATCACTATCAATTAGGCATAAATCGCAGGCCTTAGTTGGATTACCGCTATGCAAACAATTTAAAACAGAAGCAAAGATTTTTGCCAATGAAGTTTTTCCAGTTCCTTTTGGACCACAAAATAAATAAGCATGGGCTATTTTACCGGTCGTAAGAGCATTTTTTAAACTTTGTACAACGTGTTCTTGACCTACAACTTGGTCAAAAGTTTTAGGACGATATTTGCGATACAATGTTTTATAACTATCCATTAATTAACCTCCATTTCTTAAAAATCTAATATTAATTATAATTTAAAAAGTTTTTAATTTTTTTAGGTTTTTTTATTTTTTCTAAAGGGGACTATTCTGAAATCTATAAATGCCCAGAAACAGGCAATTTTATTGAAAATTATATTATTCATATAAGTATTTTGTTGTTTATAGAATTATAAAAACTCATGTCGCTTTTGTAGTGCAAATGAGTTTTTCAAATTAATTTTAATAATATTATTTAAATTCTTGGGTATATTAGAGGTTTATATTATTATGGTAACAATACCATAAAAGACTACGAGCAACAGATGTAAATAAAACTTAAATAATTTAGGTAATTAATTCAGGTGCATTAGTATGATGATAACCTAATAAAGATATTTACTATTAGATTATGTATTGTATTATCTAATAAACTTTGTTTGTTGAGATAAAGTTTTTTTATTTTGTTTTATTTTTAGTAAATTCTTTACCATATCATTTGGTCATTGTTTTAATGTATTCAAATGGGTCATATGAATCTTTATTATATTTGATTGGAGTATTAAACGTAACATTTTTGTTTTTAGCAATTTTAAAAACAGCCCATGAAGTAATTCCAGTGATAGAATCAGGAAATCCTGAAGAACGGCTATCTTGAATCACATTGATTAATATATTATCATTAGTATAAATTGGAACAATTTTTGAGGCTCACCATTCCTCGTTAATGTCATGTTTATTTTCAATAATATATAAATCATTATTATTTAATACATTTGTTATATCTTTATTTTTTAAATATATTTGTTTAAACATTTCTTTTATTTCTGTATCACTCATATTTACATCATCTTTGTTGTAAAGTTCTTTTCATTTATCAATGATAATATTCTTAAATTCATCAATATTTGTTATTTTGACAAATTGGTTATAGACTAAGTTAATACCCTTAAAATAATTCTCGTTAAACCTAGGCACATTATAATTTTCATTAATTTGGTCTATATCTTTAGTTAATAATCAGGATTCAGGGATAAAAGGTGCTATTTTAGCAAAATTACCAAATGAACTTGCTATTTCATTTAATATATGCATTGTTTTCCCTATATCTATCTTATCATCTTCTTCTCCTTATTGTCGTTGTCTTTTTTGGCTCTGTAGGTGTATTTTGAATTTTGTTTTTGGTTTGGCCTGGGTTTATTGAATTAACAGGATTAAGAGAGTTATTATTTGCTATTTTTGGATCAACTGGTTCTGTACTTGGTGCTGGTTTTTCAATAGACTTATCAATTTCAGCCCCACAAGAAGTGAGAATAAATAGAACTGATAGAATGGTTGTAGGAAGTAATATTTTCTAGTTATTTTCATGATTATCATTATTATAATTATAACTTCAATATATTATTAAATATAAATGCGTAATAGTTACAAATATTGCTTAATATAGTGTTTATATGTTTATTTAATTAAAATAGCGACAATAATTAGATTGTTGCTATTTTACTTCTTTAAAACTCAATAACCTATCCCTATAATATTCATATTGTTTATGTCTAAGATTTATTTCAGCTGGTAAGCCCTTAGTTAAATCATTTGTTAAGTCCGAGAAATTATCTAGGATTTCAACTATTTTGTTTTGGAGTTGAAGTGGAGGGATAGGAATAATAAGATTATTGACAACTTCCATCGATAAGGATGGAATAGTTGTTCCGTATTTTGCTTCCATTAACTTCTCTTGATTATTCTTAATTACATAATATAAATATTTATAATTAAGAATATCATTACATTCTTTAATTACGTATAAATGTGCACCTGCTCAAAACTTTGAGTTTTGTCATTGGACAAACCCAGCTGATCCACCTTGAGCTATAGTGATTTTATTTTCATTAAAATTATATTCATGTCAATAACCAGTAGGATTTACACCACCATTTATAACTGGATATCCACTTGTAACTAATTTGTCCTTGTTAAGTTGTTTACCTTTAACACACTTAGCTACATCACTAAGTTTTTGGTATTTAACCCCATACCCAAAACTAACGAGTTCAAAACCAAAGACATATTCAAAGAGTTTGCTTAATCCTGAATTATCTTCTCTCTCTCTCTCTCAATATCATTAATATTAAATGATAATAAGAGATCTCTATAATATTCATATTGTTTTTGTCTTAAAGATATTTCAGAAGGTAACCCAATTTTGAGGTTATGGCAAATTTGCTCAAAGTTGTCCAATACTTCTGCAATGCGGTTTTGAACCGGAAGGGGAGGGAGGGGAATTTTAATTTGTCCAATTGCTTTAGCATTAAATTGAGGCTGTGTGCCAATTGAGACAATTTTTTTGGCTTGATTTCAATATAAATTAGATTTAGAAAAATGTCAATAATATTTATTACTAATTATTGTATTATCTAAATCTATTTTTATTAAATAAGATGCAAATACTGCAGGTTCATCAGAATCAAAATATAAAGTTTTACCATATGAACCTGTTCGAGAAACTAATAAAGCACCTTTCTGTAATATATATTTTTCTAGTCCGGCTTCACTAGGGATATACTTTTTGTTATCCATTATTAAACTACCATCTTCAGATATATCAGTAATTCTGATATATCTGAAATCACCCGCATCTTTAGATGATCCTGTATAGCCATATGTAAATTTAGCAATTTGATCTAATGTAATTTCCTTTATTGAATCATCAAAAGTTAATAATTTATCTCTGTAATACTCATATTGTTGCTTACGGTATTTAAGTTCTGTGGTAAGTTCTGTGGTAAGTTCTGTGAAATTATCAAGAATTTTAACAATTTCATCTTGGATCGCGCGGGGCGGGATTGGGATATTTATATTTGCCATTAGTTTTTTAGAAACATTATATCTTGTTACTCCAGAAGCTGTTTTTGACAATTGTCTTCTTAAATTGTCTGATCTAAACAAATGTTTTAAAAAATGAGGGTTAAAGATTGTTTTGTTTTGAATTCTTCAAATAAAACAAAAACTATTTAAATAATAATTTGTATTTGGCTCTTCAGTAACTACTGACGACATAGCACACTCATCAGGATTTTCTGAAGAACCAGTAAATATAACATCCATATATTCTAATTTTATTTGTTTTTCATTTGGGAATATTTTTACTTTATCGGGTAAATCTAGCCGTACAGAAGGATTTTTAAAAACATTCATATATGTTATAAAATTACAATTCCCATCAGTAAAATCATTTTTAGATTTACCTGTTAATCCACCAAAGAATTGGCCCAAATTAGAAAGTTTTTTATATTCAACACCATCTGGACACAATTCTTTAATTAACTTTTCAATTTTATTCATAATGATTCCTTTAACATATAATAATTAATTTTAACAGAAAATATTCCACCGCCTATTATCAATATTATTTAATTAGATTTATATAAAATAACTAGTTTTATTGTATAATTGAGCAAATCAAACAATAATATATAAATACACTAAATATAAGCAAGGAGAAAAATGTCAGCAATTAAAAAAATTCATGCACGTGAAGTGTTAGATTCACGTGGGAATCCTACTGTGCAAGTAGAGGTTTATACACAATTAGGTGGATACGGATCTGCTATGGTTCCTTCAGGAGCATCAACAGGATCTAGGGAAGCTCTTGAATTAAGAGATAAAGGATCAAAATACGAAAACAACTGATTTGGTGGTAAAGGTGTTATGTTAGCAGTTGACAATGTTAATAACATTATTGCACCAGCAGTTGTTGGATATGAAGTTACTCAACAACGTAAAATTGACCAATTAATGATTTCATTAGATGGGACACCTACAAAATCTAAATTAGGTGCTAATGCTATTTTAGGAGTTTCATTAGCTGTAGCTCGTGCAGCAGCTCATGAATTAGATTTACCATTATACAAATACTTAGGTGGTTTTAATGCACACCAATTACCAGTTCCAATGTTAAATGTCATCAATGGTGGAGAACATGCTTCAAACACAATTGATTTTCAAGAATTCATGATTATGCCAGTTGGAGCTAAAACACTTAGAGAATCATTACAAATGGCTAACTTTGTATTCCACAATTTAGCTAAATTACTTAAAAAGAATGGACACGGTGTTCAAGTTGGTGATGAAGGTGGGTTTGCTCCAAACTTCAAATCACATGAAGAAGCTTTAGATTTCTTAGTTGAAGCTATTAAAGTATCTGGTTATGTACCAGCTACTTCAGGTGAAAAAGCTGTTGCAATTGCAATGGACTGTGCATCAAGTGAATTATATGAAAATGGTGTTTATACTTTTGGTAAATTAAAGAAAGCTATTGAAACTAAACAACCAGGATTTGAATCACTTAAAGATGTTAAACTCTCTTACACTACTGACGAAATGATTACATACCTTAAAGGATTAATCAATAAATACCCAATTATTTCAATCGAAGATGGTTTTGCAGAAAGTGATTGAGAAGGGTTTAAAAAATTCACAAAAGAAGTTGGTCACAAGGTTCAAATCGTTGGTGATGATTTAACAGTTACAAATACTGCAATCTTAAAACGTGCTATTGAAGAAAAATCAATGAACTCAATTTTAATTAAAGTAAACCAAATTGGTTCATTAACTCAAACCTTTGATGCAATTCAAATGGCTCAAAAAGCAAACATGACAGCAGTTGTTTCGCACCGTTCAGGAGAAACAGAAGACACTACTATTGCAGATATTGCAGTAGCTATGAATGCTGGTCAAATTAAGACTGGTTCAATGTCAAGAACAGACCGTATTGCTAAATACAACCGTTTATTATCAATTGAGCAAGAATTATGCTCATCAGCAGAATTCCAAGGTGCTAAATCATTTTATAACTTAGAAAAATAGTTAATATTTAAAACATCTTGCTTTAAGCAAGATGTTTTTTAATGAATTGTGTTGAATAGTCCAAATATTTATTCATAATTATAACTATTCACAAAGTTATTTTATTTTTTTATTATAATATTAGTATGAATTGAACAAGTGAAAGTAAAAAAAAATTAATTAACACTCGCATTATTCCAGCGATTATAATGGTTATTTTCTTAATCTTTTTATTAGGGTTTAACCATTATGTATTTTATTTGGCTGGGAACAGTTTACAGAATAATATATATATTCCTCTATATATACTTGCAATTTTACTAATAACAAGTGTGGGTTATTGAGTTTGTTATGAACTTGCAAATGGTTTTATACAAGATAAAAAAGCAGCATTAGTTCAAGCTTTATTTATGGCAATTGCATTGCCTATTTGAGGGATTCATTATTATGCCGCAAAAGGAGAAGGAAAGATTATTGGAGAATATATTGCAATAGATTTTTTACCTTATTTGTTTTTCCTTGATTTTAGATTTTTTCCATTACTTATTTTGGTTTTATTATTACCATTATTCTCATATCCACTAATAAAAATATTAGTATTAAAAATAACACCAAACCAAATATTATATAAAAACTATTTTAAGAATATTTTATTATTTATAGCAAGTTATTTAGTGATATGGATATTATTTAGAACTTACCTATTATTACATCTTATACCAGATGGACTTTATTATATTTTACTTTGTATTATAGTGCCAGCTGCTCATGATATAGGAGGTTTTTTTGGCGGCATGTTCTTTGGAAGAAAATTCTTTGTTAAAAAACTTGCACCAGCAATTAGCCCAAATAAAACAATTGAAGGGGCAATTGTTGGAATCCTATCAGGGATATTTACCATTTTTGCATTTTCAATTTTTTACTATTTTATCTTCAAAAATAATGAAAATACTTCTTCAAATGATTTAATTAGTAGAATAATATTTATTTATAAAACAACCGGCTTTCATCTTAAAATTCTTGGAATTGCAAACTTTATAATCTTTGCTCCAGCTTTTGCATTAACTGGTGATTTATATTTTTCATACTTAAAACGTCGCTTAGATCTTAAAGATTTTTCTAAGATTTTAAGAGGACATGGTGGAATGTTAGATCGAATTGATAGTATCGCATTTGTATTTGTACTGTTATTTATTTTAGCAGCGATTTTATAGGAGGTTTTATGAATTATAGTGATAGAGCATTTGATAAATTGGCCAAAGGTATTAAATTACCTTTTTTAATAACTTTAGAAGATGTCTCAATTATTGATGCTAGAAATGATAATGGATTAATAGCTGGTAAGATTTTACTGAAAAGAGTTCCTGATATACGTGAGTTCTTGCAATTTGTTTATCATATTGAACAAAACAGACATTTATTTTCGTCTCTAACATATGAAGTCCAAAATTACTATCAAGAGCAAGAGATTTTTCGTGATTATATTTATCATTTTCTTGGTGCTTTTGCCAATTTTAAAAATATTCACCCATTAATTAATAAACAAAATGATATTTATTATAGTCATGATAAAAGTAAATGAGTTTTAAAATATACCAATCGTGAATATGAATTGGAATATAAAAATGCTGTTAGTTTTTTAAATAATAATTTTCCACGTTTTGGTCTGGGCAACGTGCAAGTAGAAATTTTATTTGACAAATTTGATTTAAAACTAAATATTAAAACTAATCAAGATTATATTAATTCACAATTTGATTTATTTGTGAAACAAGGTATAAATATACAAGAATTTCAAAAAAATGCCCGAAATAAATTTAGTAACAACTTTAATCGCTCTTACAGATTAATTGAGTTAGATCAACTTAAAGACTATAATGATTTTGATAATTTACCAGTTACATTTACTGGAACTATTTATAAAAATGAGTTATACGAAAGAAATGGAACTAGAATCCACAAATATAAAATTACTAATGAAAAGGATGCTACTTCATTAGTTCACTTTGTAACTAATGAAGAAAATCCTGAATTAATAAGTGTGGGAAATAATGTAAAAGTACAGGGAATTTATAATTTAAAAAACCATAATTCAATTTCATTTCAAAAATCAAAAAATGTCAGAGTTGATAAAATTGAAGTAATTGAAAAGAATCAAGGAAATTTCAAAGAAGATTTAGATATTGAAAAGCGAATTGAATTCAATACTAAAAGCAAAATGAATGCAATGGATGGACTTTTAGATGCTGAACAAATTGTACAAATTGCTAAAAAATATGGACATAAATCAGTTGCAATTTTAGATTCAACAAGCTGTCAAGCTTATCCAAAGTTTGCATTAGCCGCAAAAAAAGCAGGGATTAAGCCAATTTATGGTGTTTCTTTTGATGTCATTTCTAAAAACAATATGATATTTTTAACTGAATTTGATAATAAAAATATTATGGATGAAACATATGTTGTTTTTGATATCGAAACAACAAACCTTTCCCCAAAATTAGGAGAAATAATTGAATTTGGCGCAACTATTATAGAAAAAGGGAGCATTGTTGAAGAGATTCAATTCTTTATTAAAGCAAAACAAAAACTTAGTGAATTTACTATTGAATTAACTAAGATCACCGATGAGATTTTAAAGAAACAAGGTTTAGAACTTGATGAAGCTCTTGCAAAAATCTATAAAATTTTGAATAATAGAACAGCAATTGCACATAACGCAAAATTTGATATGAATTTTATTGTTCAAAAATTCATTGAGTCTAATATTGAGCCGCCTCAAACTGTGTATCTTGATTCATTAATGATTTCAAGATGTGTGTCACCTGATAATAAAAAGCACCGCCTTGGAGATTTTGCAAGTGCCATGGGTATTGATTATGACTCAGATGTGGCCCACCGCGCCGATTATGATGCATATGTATTAGCTAATTCTTTAATAAAAGCTTTTGAAAAACTAAAAAATCAAGGTATTTATGATTTTGTATCCTTAAATAATTATTTACCGAACGGCTTTGAATATTTTAAAAAAATAAATACGAGTAATAGCCAGATAAGTGTAATAGCGAAAAATCAAGCGGGTTTAAAAGAATTATTTAAACTTGTTTCACTTGCTTCAACTGAAAGGCACTTTAATGGTCCTAAATTATTTTGAGACGACTTGCCTCGAACAAATAATTTACTATATGGATCTGGGGGTCTAAAAAGCCCTTTAATCGATTCTTTATTATATTCATCAGATTCAGAAATAAATAAATTAATTGAAAAATTTGATTATATTGAATTGCCACATCCTGATGTTTTTTTACATAAAACTTCAATTGGTGGATATTCAAAAGATGATATTAATTTCTTACTGAAAGATTTGGTTAATAAAACAAAAGCAAAAAATAAAACATTAATTGCAATAGGTGACGTTAGATTTGAAAATACAGAAGATAAAACTTTTTACAAATCATTAGTTTATTCTAAAGGTATTGGAGGAACCCCACACTTTTTATTTAGTTATAAAGATGCATATAAACTGGAAATACCAGATCTAAGCTATTTAACTACTGAAGAAATGAAAGATAAATTTGCTTTTTTAGAAAATGTAAACTTAATTGATGAAATAGTAGTTAAAAATACTAATTACTTAAATTCATTAATTGAGGATAATATTCAAGTAATTAAAGATAAGTTATATACTCCTACATTTGATAATTCAAAAGAAAAATTACCAGAGTTAGTATTTCAAACTGCTAAAGAAAAATACGGTGAAGATTTGCCAGAGGTAATTTTACAAAGAATTAATAAGGAATTAGATCCAATTATTAAATATGGATTTCATGTTATTTATTGAATATCACATATTTTAGTAAAGAAATCAAATGATGATGGGTATTTAGTTGGAAGTCGAGGTTCAGTTGGGTCTTCGCTAGTTGCTACTTTATCAGGTATAACTGAGATTAATCCCCTTGAACCTCACTATATTTGTGCTAATTGCAAATATTTTGAAATGGTAGATAATCCACCTACATCATCTGGATTTGATTTAGATGATAAGAATTGCCCTAATTGTAATACTTTATTAGGTAAAGATGGCCATTCAATACCTTTTGAAACATTTTTAGGCTTTAATGCTGATAAAGTGCCTGATATTGATTTAAACTTTTCAGGAGATTATCAACCTATTATCCATGCTGAAGTAAGAAATTTATTTGGCAAAAATAGTACTTTTAGAGCCGGAACTATTTCAAGTATTCAAGAAAAAACTGCCTATGGATATGTTAAGGCAGCAGTTGAGGATTATAGTTGAAATTATACACCTGATTACATCGATTATGTTTCTTCAAAAATAATCGATGTAAAACGAACAACAGGTCAACACCCTGGCGGGATTATTATTATTCCTAAAGAGTTAGATGTTGAAGATTTTACCCCTATTAACTTTCCGGCTAATGATGAAGATAGCGATTGGAAAACAACGCATTTTGATTTCCATGCAATTCATGATAATGTTTTAAAATTGGATTTACTTGGCCACGTTGATCCTACTGCAATTAGAATGCTTGAAAGATTAACCGGTTTAGATGTTAAAAAAGATATTCCATCAAAAGATCCAAAAGTTATGTCATTATTTACATCACCAAAGGAATTAAATATTGGACCTGAAGATATTGGAGGTGAGAAAACTGGAGCACACGGAATTCCAGAATTTGGTACTGATTTTGTGCGTAGAATGTTAACACAAGCTAAGCCACAAAGTTTTGCTGATTTAATTGCTATTTCTGGCCTGTCACACGGTACAGATGTTTGAAGTGGTAATGCGGAAGAATTAATTACAAAAGAGAAAATGAAACTTTCAGATGTTATTTCATGTCGTGACGATATTATGTATTTTTTAATCAAACACGGTGTTTCAAACTTAGATTCATTTAATATTATGGAAAATGTACGTAAAGGTAAGGGGTTAAGTAGCGCGGACGAAGAATTATTGCGAAGTAAAAATATTCCTGAATGATCTATTAAAAGTATGAATTTAATTAAATATATGTTCCCAAGAGCACATGCAACTGCCTATGTTTTGATGGCTTGGAGAATAGCATGGTTTAAACTTTATAAACCATTAGAATATTATGCAACATTCTTTACAACGAGACTTAGTGAATTTGATATTGAAATTTTAGGCGAACAATATAAAGTGCTTCACAAAATTGATGAATTAAGAGGCAAAAAAGAAAAAACAGTTAATGAGCGCAACCTATACGCTACTCTTGAAATAGCAAGGGAAATGTATGCAAGAGGATACGGATTTTTAAATATTGATTTAAATAAATCTTTAGAATCCGAATGAGTAATTGATTATGAAAAAAATTCCTTAATTGCACCTTTTAGTGCAATTAAGGGATTAGGAGAATCAGTAGCTAAAAAAATAGTGCAAGCTAGAGATCAAATGCAATTCCAAACCAAGGAAGATTTTAAAAAGCGTAGTGGAGTTAATGCAACATTATTTGCCGAAATTGATCGCCTAGGGGTTTTAGAGGGACTAAGCGAAAGAGATCAAATGTCGCTTTTTTAAGTTTAACTAAATTTTATTTAATTATAAAAGGCAGAGTCAAAGTTTAATGCACTTGGCTTTTGTTTTTTATATATTATGCTATAATATAGCAAACACCTTATTGCTTAATTGTGATGGGTGGTTATTTATCTTTGGAGAAAATTATGCAAAAAGAAAAATATTTATTTGCCATAGATTTAGATGGCACAACACTTTTTTCAAGTGCAACTGGGGAAATACATGACTTAACAATGGCTGCTATTAAAAGAGCTAAAAATGAAGGTCATATTGTATGTATTTTAACCGGAAGACCATGAAGAAGTACACAACGTATCTATGAAACTTTAGGGCTGGACACTGTTGTTTCTAACTTTAATGGAGCTCACATCCATAATCCTTGTGATAAATCTTTTATTCCACATATCAAATATTTAAACCTAAATGAAGCTTTATATATTTTAGGTGATGAAAAAGTCCAAAAAGAAATTACTAATATTGCAATTGAAGGACCTGACTGAGTGCAGCTTGAAAAACGCGATGAAGATTTAGAGAAAGTTTTTGGTTTTTCATCAGCACCAAAATTAAAGTTTGGTTTAGATTTTTATAAAATTCCTTTAATGCCTACAGGTATTTTATTTGATGTACGAAAAGACACAGATGTTGAAGCTTTAAGATGTTATCTTAAAGCAAGATATGGTGATTTAGCTGAATTTTCATATTGATCAAAAGGAGAAGGTTTAAGCCCAGTCTTTGATATTACTAATATTGTGGCTAATAAAGGAAAGGCATTAAGTGTTTTAACTAGGTATTATGATATAAAAACAGAAAATATTGTTGCTCTTGGAGATGGATTTAATGATGTTCCGATGTTTAAAATAGCCAATGTCTCAGTTGCTATGGGAAATGCATCAAAAGATGTTAAGAGATATGCGAATGTTAGAATTAATAAAACAAATAAAGATGGTGGAGTTGGGTGATACATCAACAAGTTTTTAGATAACCCAGAGGCAGAAATTCAAAAAGCAACAGAAAAAAGAAAAAGAATTAGACAATTTGAGGAAGAGTAGTGAAATTTCTTCAATTAAATGAAGAAATTTTATCTTCAAATATTTTAGGTATTGATGAAACGGGAGTAGGGGATTACTTTACTCCTTTAGTTGCTTGCTGTGCTTTTTTGCCACAGGAAATGCATCAATGAGCAAAAGAACTTGGAGTTAAAGATTCCAAGTTACTAACAAATAGAAAAATAAAAGAAATAGGCAAGGAATTAAAATTAAAAGTACCAAACTCTTTCTATGTCTTATCACAACAAGGTTATAACACAATGGTTACTAAAAAATTTAATGCTAATGAACTTAAATTTTTTATTCATACCAATGCAATTTTAAATTTTGAAAAAAAATATCAAATTGTAAATAAAGAAATTGTGGTTGATCAATACTCGACGACTAAATCAATTGATCGATATGCTCAGCGATTTAGTTTTATTGATGATTTTAATAACTTATATAATAAATATAATCAGATATATTTAACTCAAAAAGCTGAACAAAAATATTTATCAGTGGCCTGTGCATCTATTTTGGCTCGCTATTACCTTTTAGAATATATGGAAAAGCAAAATAAGGATTGAAATTTTGTTTTTCCCTTTGGAGCGAGCAAAGCGGTGAAAGAAAAAGTATTAGAGTTTAAAAAAAATCATGGGGATCTTACCTTATGGAAAGTTGCTAAAACAAATTTTAAAATTTAATTTGTTCTTTTTTGGTTTTACGTAATACATAAATTTAACGATACTTCGGAGGAAAAATGGCCGAAGAAACAACAAACTTAAATAAATCAATTATAAAAACAGCAATTACACAAATTGAAAAGAAATTTGGAAAAGAATCAATTATGCTTCTTGGTGATGTCAACGATATTACTGTTGATACATTCCATAGTGGTAGTTACATCCTTGATAAAATTTTAGGAATTGGTGGCTATCCTAAAGGGCGAATTATTGAAATTTATGGACCAGAAGGTTCAGGAAAAACTACTTTATCATTACATGCAATTGCAGAGGTGCAAAAGCGTGGTGGAATTGCTGCCTTCATTGATGCAGAACATTCAATTGATGCAGTGTTTGCGAGTAAACTTGGTGTAAATACTGATAATTTAATTTTATCCCAACCCGATTCCGGTGAACAAGCCTTAGAAATTGTTGATATTTTAGCAAGGCTTGGAAATATAGATCTTATAGTCGTTGATAGTGTTGCGGCTTTAGTCCCACTTGCTGAATTAAATGGGGAAATGAATGATCAACAAATTGGTGCACAAGCCCGTTTAATGTCTAAAGCATTGCGAAAAATTACTGGTAATTTAAACAAAAATAAAACAACAATTATTTTTATTAATCAACTTAGAGAAAAAGTAGGGGTAATTTTTGGAAATCCAGAAACCACACCAGGCGGAAGAGCATTAAAGTTTTATGCAAGCATTCGAATTGAAGTACGTAAAGGAACACAAATTTCAGGAGACAAAGAAATCTCAGGTAATGAAGTGAAGTTTAAAATTATTAAAAATAAATTAGCTCCACCATATAAAAGTGCTCAAACAGAACTTTCCTTTAATGAGGGAATTGATAAATATGGTGAATTAGTAGATATTGCTGTTGATAATAAAATTTTCGACAAAAAAGGTGCTTGGTATAGTTATGAAGGCAATAACGTGGCCCAAGGTAAGAAAAATGCTAAAGACTATATTAAAGAAAATCAAGAAATAATGGATAAAATACTTGCTTCTTTAGAACAAATCAAAGCAGATAAATAAAAAAGAGAAATTCTCTTTTTTATTTTTATTTAATTGTATTATGATTATTAACATGAAAAAAAAGAAAAGTCTTAAGGTCTTATTTATTGGGGATATTTTTGGTTTGCCAGGAATTGTTACCGTTGAAAAATTTTTACACAAAATAAAAAAACAACATAATGTGGATTATGTTATAGCGCAAGGAGAGAATATCACAGGTCGCAAAGGACTTAACGAAAATGACTATAACCGCCTTTGTAAAACTGGTGTTGATTTTTTTACTATGGGCAATCATGTTTGAGCTAATTTAGATATATATAATATTATAAATAATAGCAATATAGTTAGGCCGTATAATGTGATTAGCAAATATCCAGGAGTTGGCAGCCAAATAGTAAATGTTAAAGGATTTACTTTAAGAATTACTTCAATGATGGGGCAGACTTTTAACGAACTAAGACATCCATGGCTTGAAAATAGTGCCAGTAATTTTATTACTGCTGTGGATGAGTTATTATATGATGCACAACCGTCAGATTTTCATATAATTGATTTTCACGGCGAAACCACAAGTGAAAAATATATTTTTGCGTTACATGTTGATGGGAAGGTTGATGCAGTTTTAGGAACTCATACACACGTTCAAACGAATGATGATCATTTGCTTCCACACGGAACACTTTATATAACAGATGCAGGAATGACAGGGCCAATTGATAGTGCAATTGGTGCTAGAGTTGAAGAAGTAAAAAATAAGATTATTAATCCTGATTCAAGAGATAAGTTTTATGTTAGTTCCAATAACACACAATTTAATGCTGTTTTATTAACTTTGTATAAAAAAGGATTAATAAATAAACAAAACAAAATTAAAAAAGTAAATTTATTTAATTTAAAGATTTATTAAATTATTATTCATAATTAATTATCTTAATAATAAAACAATATATATAGCTTGATTATATTAAAAATTTTTTGGTTTTTATAACAATTCAATGAATTATTTTATTTTTTAAATATCACTAAAAAAAATACCCAACAAAAAAATAAAAAAAAAATATTTTGGTTTTTATTTTTTTGTACTATAATTATCTTGCGCTTTTTGAAAAAGCAGCATGAAGTTCTTTGAAAACTAGATATACACACAAAACATGACAGTCAATTTTTTCGAGAGTTTGATCCTGGCTCAGGATGAACGCTGGCTGTGTGCCTAATACATGCATGTCGAGCGGAGTTCTTTTAGAACTTAGCGGCGAATGGGTGAGTAACACGTACTTAACATACCTCTTAGATTGGGATAACGGTGAGAAATTATCGCTAATACCGGATACTTATATAGTTCGCATGAATTATATATAAAAGGAGCCTTAAAGCTTCACTAAGAGATTGGGGTGCGGAACATTAGCTAGTTGGTAAGGTAATGGCTTACCAAGGCGATGATGTTTAGCGGGGTTGAGAGACTGATCCGCCACACTGGGACTGAGATACGGCCCAGACTCCTACGGGAGGCAGCAGTAGGGAATTTTCCACAATGGACGAAAGTCTGATGGAGCGACACAGCGTGCAGGATGAAGGCCTTCGGGTTGTAAACTGCTGTTATAAGGGAAGAAAAAGCATTAGAGGAAATGCTAGTGCCTTGACGGTACCTTGTCAGAAAGCAACGGCTAACTATGTGCCAGCAGCCGCGGTAATACATAGGTTGCAAGCGTTATCCGGAATTATTGGGCGTAAAGCGTCTGTAGGTTGTATGTTAAGTCTGGCGTGAAAACTTGGGGCTCAACCCCAAATTGCGTTGGATACTGGCATGCTAGAATTGTGTAGAGGTTAGCGGAATTCCTAGTGAAGCGGTGAAATGCGTAGATATTAGGAAGAACACCAATTTGGCGAAGGCAGCTAACTGGGCACATATTGACACTGAGAGACGAAAGCGTGGGGAGCAAACAGGATTAGATACCCTGGTAGTCCACGCTGTAAACGATGATGATTAGCTGATAGAAAATCTATTGGCGCAGCTAACGCATTAAATCATCCGCCTGAGTAGTATGCTCGCAAGAGTGAAACTTAAAGGAATTGACGGGGATCCGCACAAGCGGTGGAGCATGTGGTTTAATTTGAAGATACGCGTAGAACCTTACCCACTCTTGACATCTTCTGCAAAGCTATAGAGATATAGCGGAGGCTAACAGAATGACAGATGGTGCATGGTTGTCGTCAGCTCGTGTCGTGAGATGTTCGGTTAAGTCCTGCAACGAGCGCAACCCTTATCCTTAGTTAATTTTCTAGGGAGACTGCCCGAGTAATTGGGAGGAAGGTGGGGACGACGTCAAATCATCATGCCTCTTACGAGTGGGGCAACACACGTGCTACAATGGATAGTACAAAGAGACGCAAAATGGTGACATCAAGCAAATCTCAAAAAACTATTCTCAGTTCGGATTGTAGTCTGCAACTCGACTACATGAAGTCGGAATCGCTAGTAATCGTAGATCAGCTACGCTACGGTGAATACGTTCTCGGGTCTTGTACACACCGCCCGTCACACCATGGGAGCTGGTAATGCCCGAAGTCGGTTTTGTTAACTACGGAGACAACTGCCTAAGGCAGGGCCGGTGACTGGGGTGAAGTCGTAACAAGGTATCCCTACGAGAACGTGGGGATGGATTACCTCCTTTCTACGGAGTACATTAAGTTACAATTCATTTTAGTAACAATTACCAATTTATGATATGGTTATCATTTCTTATTTAATGTCATGGTTGAGATAACCCAACATGTATATCTAGTTTTGAGAGAACTTCTCTCATTTTGTTCTTTGAAAACTGAATAGTAAAGATAAATTAATATAACAACGACATCAAAAAATAAATTAGTCAATTTGTTTTGGATAACCGAGTAATTATTTTATAAATAATTTATTAAAATGTCTTTGAATACATCAACAACAATAGGTAAATATTGAACTTTTAAATAAGTAAGAGTGAGTGGTGGATGCCTTGGGTCTGGAAGTCGATGAAGGACGTGATTACCTGCGATAAGCCTCGTGGAGCTGGATATGAGCTACGATACGGGGATTTCCGAATGGGGAAACCTAGTTAGAGTAATGTCTAACTGCTTCAAGATGAATAAAATAGTCTTGATTGCGAGACACGTTGTGAACTGAAACATCTTAGTAGCAACAGGAAAAGAAAATAAAATATGATTCCATTAGTAGCGGCGAGCGAAAGTGGAAGAGCCCAAACCACCTTAGGGTGGGGTTGTAGGACTATCTACATAAAGTTACAAATTTTTGTTATAGCAGAAAAAGTTGGGAAACTTTAGCATAGAGGGTGATACTCCCGTATGCGAAATAGCAAAAACTTTTGATAGCATCCTGAGTAGGGCGGGGCACGTGAAACCCTGTCTGAATCTGCCGGGACCATCCGGTAAGGCTAAATACTAACCAGACACCGATAGTGAACTAGTACCGTGAGGGAAAGGTGAAAAGAACCCCGGGAGGGGAGTGAAATAGATTCTGAAACCACTTACTTACAATTAGTCAGAGGCCGTTAATGGCTGATGGCGTACATCTTGCAGTATGGACCGGCGAGTTATGTTAACATGCGAGGTTAAGCGGAAAAAAGCGGAGCCGCAGAGAAATCGAGTCTTAATAGGGCGTTTAGTATGTTGACATATACCCGAAACCAGGTGATCTATTCATGAGCAGGCTGAAGCTTGGGTAATACCAAGTGGAGGGCCGAACCGTAGTACGCTGAAAAGTGCCCGGATGACTTGTGAATAGCGGAGAAATTCCAATCGAACTTGGAGATAGCTGGTTCTCCTCGAAATAGCTTTAGGGCTAGCGTGTGATGTTAAACTTTGGTGGTAGAGCACTGAATATGGAATGGCCGCGCCTAGCGGTACTGACTATAATCAAACTCCGAATACCATTGTGTATTGTCATGCAGTCGGAACCGGGGTGCTAACGTCCCGGCTCGCGAGGGCAACAACCCAGATCGTCGGCTAAGGTCCCAAAATTATGTTAAGTCAGAAAGGTTGTGAGATTTCATAAACAACTAGGAGGTTGGCTTAGAAGCAGCCACCCTTTAAAGAGTGCGTAATAGCTCACTAGTCAAGAGATCTTGCGCCAATAATGTAACGGGAGTAAAACATAATACCGAAGCCACGGGTACGTAAGTACGTTAGAGGAGCGTTCTTAATGCAACGAAGTCAGACCGTGAGGACTGGTGGAGCGTTAAGAAGTGAGAATGCCGGTATGAGTAACGATTCGTAGTGAGAATCTACGACGCCTATTGGGAAAGGTTTCCTGGGGAAGGTTCGTCCACCCAGGGTTAGTCAGGACCTAAGGAGAGGCTGAAAAGCGTATCTGATGGATAACAGGTTAATATTCCTGTACTGCCTTGTTATAGTGATGGAGTGACGGAGAAGGATAGCACTACCTATTAATGGATTTAGGGGTAAGTAGTGACTGGTGAATATAGTTAAATGCGTATTCTATAACTGGGAGCTACGATGCATAAGGCTTTGGCCTGAATTGTGTGATTTCATACTTCCAAGAAAAGCTTCTAAACGTTTAAATAACAGGGTACCTGTACCGAGAACGGACACACGTTCCCAAGATGAGTATTCTAAGGCGAGCGAGAAAACCAATGTTAAGGAACTCTGCAAATTAACCCCGTAAGTTCGCGATAAGGGGTGCCAACATTAAACCGTTGGCCACAGTAAATTGTGAGGGGCAACTGTTTATCAAAAACACAGCTCTCTGCTAAACCGCAAGGTGATGTATAGGGGGTGAAGCCTGCCCAGTGCCCGAAGGTTAAGTGGATGCGTTAGCTTAATGCGAAGCGTTGAAATGAAGCCCGGGTGAACGGCGGCCGTAACTATAACGGTCCTAAGGTAGCGAAATTCCTTGTCGGCTAAATACTGACCTGCACGAAAGGCGCAATGATCTCTCAACTGTCTCAACATTGGACTCGGTGAAATTATGGTCCCAGTGAAAACGCTGGGTACCCGCATCAAGACGAAAAGACCCCATGGAGCTTTACTACAACTTCGTATTGAAACTTGGCCTAACATGTGTAGGATAGGTGGGAGACAGTGAGATCAAGGCGCTAGCCTTGAAGGAGTCAACCTTGAAATACCACCCTTGGTATGTTGAGTTTCTAACCTGCCGCCGTTATCCGGCGGGGAGACAGTGCGTGGTGGGTAGTTTGACTGGGGCGGTCGCCTCCTAAAAGGTAACGGAGGCGTTCAAAGGTACACTCAATACGGTCAGAAACCGTATGTAGAGCGCAAAGGTAGAAGTGTGCTTGACTGCGAGACCTACAAGTCGAGCAGGTGCGAAAGCAGGACTTAGTGATCCGGCTGTACGTCATGGAACGGCAGTCGCTCAACGGATAAAAGTTACCCTGGGGATAACAGGCTTATCTTGCCCAAGAGATCACATCGACGGCAAGGTTTGGCACCTCGATGTCGGCTCATCGCATCCTGGAGCTGGAGTCGGTTCCAAGGGTTTGGCTGTTCGCCAATTAAAGCGGTACGCGAGCTGGGTTCAGAACGTCGTGAGACAGTTCGGTCCCTATCTGATGTGGGCGTTGGAATATTGATGAGAGCTGCTCTTAGTACGAGAGGACCGGAGTGGACGTACCGCTGGTGTTCCAGTTGTTCCGCCAGGAGCATAGCTGGGTAGCTAAGTACGGAAGGGATAACCGCTGAAAGCATCTAAGTGGGAAGCCTCCTCAAAGATAAGTATTCCCTTGAAATTCCTTGTAGACTACGAGGTTGATAGGATGGAAGTGTAAGTGTAGTAATACATTCAGCTGACCATTACTAATAAATTGATAGGTTTAAAAGTTAAATGTATTCATGACATTTTAATAAATTACTTTACTGTTCAGTTTTCAGAGAATAAGTAAAAACTCCCCTCAGGGGAGTTTTTTTTGTTTAAGGTTAAAAATTTAATTTGCTTGTTAAACTAAAATATTTTATTAAATGGACTAACAAATTTAGGATATAGGATCAATCCTTAAATTAATTTTAGTGCAATTTTATGGGTCACTATAAAACTGCTGCATTTTCTGTTTTGATATACATTTTTTATGTAAAAATTAAAAGATAATTGTTTTCTTAATATCTCGCATGTGACTTTTCCAAAACTCAATTTCCCTTGATCAAAAATTTTTTTATGATATAATTTTATTAGGTATATTTAAAATATTAAAATTATTTATTAGAATGAAATTGTATTAATAGCAAAATATACTATTTTAATAAAAATAATATTACATTAAAATTTAATTTATATAAAATTAAGGAGATAATTATGAAAAAGAAACTAAAAGTTTGCTTTTTAACTTTAATAAGCACTAGTGCTTTAACAACATTTTTTGCTACGCCAGTGGCTAAACATATTACACGAGATACAATGTGATATGAAAATCTTAATGACATAAAATTTGAAACTAGGGCCCAAGGTACCACTATTGCATTAAATCAAAATAATGAAGCAATTGCTATGCCAGTTAACAATAATTTTGAATTGAAACTATTACTAAACCCTGGTTTTGAAACTGAAAATGAAGAATTTTTAACCAATTTTAATCATATTTTTATAAATAAAGTTAATCAAAATAATTTAAAATATAAATCATTTGAAAAACTTACAATGATGCCTATTGTATGATTTTATTTTGAAAATGAATTTGAAAGAAAAACTTTTGTAGATAAAATTTGAAATTGAAAAGAAATTTTCAAAATTATATTATTTAAAAATGAAAAACCTGAACCACAAGCAAAAATTGATGTACTTAATCATATTCTTTCTGACAACGATCGACTTTATGGTGGTGGGTCATATAACTATGCTCCAGATTCAACAAACCCACACTTTGAAAAATTTAAGCAATCGGTTCAGAAAAATGCTGAAATTGTAAAAGTTAGTGGTTATATGAATAATAACCACATTAATAAAATAGGAGTTTTAGAATCATGAGCATATCCATTTGATAAAAGCTATCAAAAATACTTTAAAAATGGAATTGAAATAAATGATCTTAATGAACAAACCGACCCTAGATATAAAACCCACTCCACAATGGTTTCAATGATAGCAGGTGGAGCATTTGGATTTGATAGAACTTCGCAAATATATTTATATAATTTTGGTAAGCATGAAAGTAAGTGGGCAACAACAATAGAGAAAATGGTAAAAACAGATGGAATTAGGATTATCAATCACAGTTATGGACCATCAATGTATGATGAACGTGGTAATCGATTCCAATCATATGATTTAGGTTACGATGAAAATGCATATTTTTTAGATTATATAACTAGAAAATATGGAGTAATTAACATTTTAGCTGCATCTAATAATGGTGAAAATAATACACATTACATAACAAAACAAAACTTATCTTTTAATACAATAATTATTGGAGCACTTGATGATTCTGCAACTAAGTATAATATTAAAAAGAATATAATAGCTTCATATTCAAATTATCGTCATTTCAAAGAATTTGAAAATATATCGAAGCCATTAGTTGTTGCTCCAGCACAGTTTTATAATCCTGTATATAATATAAATAGTTATTATAATGGAACAAGTTATGCTGCACCTGTAGTAACTGGTTTGATTTCTAACTTACTCAAATATAGATCAGATATTAGAAATAGCGATTATAAAATACCAATTGTAAAAGCAATTTTATCAGCATCTGCTGTTAGTCCAAAGCACGACAATTTAAACTATAAGTCAAGTGGTTATGAACAAAAATTTGGTGCTGGAACTGTTGATTTTTCTGCAATGCTTAAAGCAGCAGATAATATTTCTACAATTAAAATACATCCAACTCAAAATAATGGTTTTATTTTTTCGAGTAATGAAATATTTTTAAATAAAAACCAAACAATTAAAGTATCAAGTTCTTGGTTATTTAACGCTGGTATTTTAAGAAAGAGTGAACCAAACACTCCGCGCATTAATGGTTGACACACTTCATACCACTATTATCCTTGGCTAATATACAAAGATGCTGAATGAAAAAGAAATTATAATGATCCGAAGTGGTTGAAACAATCAGAAGTCCAAAAACGTCAAGGTGGAAAATGATTTACCGATTATGATTTATACCTTGAACGCAAAGATAAAAATGGTAATTGAGTAACAGTATTAAATAGGATGTCAGAAGTAAGTAATGATGAAATAATAGAATATAAAGCAACAGAACCAGGTACATATAGATATCGCATTAAAAAATTTAATAAAATTAATTTTACAAATTCTGTTGAAGATTTAATAGCTGTAACACATGTGGTAAGAAATGAAGATTAATAAAAAGCTATTATTTTCTTTTGGTGCTTTATTAACAATACCACTAACTACACTATCTTGTTCTTTGCCTTGAAATACAAATTTTTATGAGATTTTAGATGAACTTAATGAAAAAGCCAAAACATTTCATACAAAAAAAGTTTTTGTTCCTGAGCAGTGATTAAGAGAGGATGGACATATAAAATCCGAGAGGATTCAAAAAAAAGAAGGAACTAGATTTGCCTTTAATTCTTTTTATTTTGATAATTTTCCTACTGAAAAAAAACTTGGAGGAATTATAAAAATAGAAACTAAAGAAGACTTTGATGAATATATAATTAAACGATTTAAAGAACTTCACAGTTTTGATGATTTTAATGAAGATTCCCAAATTAAAGATTTATTCAGTAGATTATATTTAAATAATAACGAAGTATATGACTTTTTAAAAAATAATACTATTTTCATTAGTCCGTATATTTTAACAACTAGATTTATAGATATAGGTGGGACAATACCTGCTTATGATGAGAATAAAATAATTTTATATTATATTTCTGGGGCCCCTGGCCTTAATTTACCAACAGTAATTCCTCAAAGTTACTTATGAAGTGTCTTTAGCATACCAAAGCATATGAAAATAGAAATTAGACGTGTGGCTAATGATTTATTATCTATGGACGAATATACCAGCCAGGTTATAGAATGATATAATACAGTTTACAAGAAAATTTATCCATAATTTTTTTATATTCAATAATGTTATTAATTGGAAATGTCACATGCAAGTTTTTTGCATGTGACATTGTTTTTGTCTGCCTTGTAATAAAATAGTTGTATTAATAAATTTTAAAAAAATGAAAGGAGACTTTAAAATTATATGAAAAATTTAGAAAAATATATTTGTGTTTTTGACAAATATCGAAAAGAAAATAAATATCAACATTTTAAAATCGAAGAGAATTACAACACTATCTTGAAAATGCAAGGAGCTCTTGAGTCGCATCGAAAATTAAGATCAGACCAAATAGATCTAGAACAACTTTATAATATTTTACAAGAACTTTCTGAAGGCTTCTCAATCCAAGAAGTAGCCAAGATTTTTGATAGAGACATTCGAAGTATAAAAAGTAAAATCCAAATTATTACAAATCGCAGACTACTTAGTTTAGATAAACAAAATCGCTATGTTTGTCCTAAGTGCTCAAAAAGAGTAATGCGTGTTAAAACCCTTAATTTTACTAAACTATACGAACATTTATTAGGTTATTCATTTTCGCGACTCTTTTTTGTAAGTGATGCAATTAAAGAGAAATGAAAGGCCTACAGAAAATATTGGTATAGTGAACTTAATACATACAATAAAAATAGAAACAAAAAGAATTTGCAGCAAAAAGAAGTTAAGAAATCAGTTACCTATCTTGTTAATTCTTTTAAAAAATTATCCCCTGATGAATTTGCTCCTTCGCCTAGTACAATTTATAAAATAATTAAAAAATACCCTTATTTCCTTGATTTTGACCATATTGTTAAAAAATCTGAAGGCAAATATGGCATAAGGAAGCAAAAACAAACCAAACCTAAAACATTAAAATATGCTACAGAAATTTCAAAACGTCCAGCTTATATTAATGATCGCTCTGAACACGGCCATTTTGAATTAGACACCGTTATTGGTAAAATCAATGATACATATTGTATTGTAACCATAATTGAACGGCAAACCAGAATGTCTTATGCTATGCTCTCAAAACGCAACTCCAAAGCTATCAAACAAACTCTTGTCAAACTAATCAAGAAACATAACTTAGACATTAAAACTTTAACTGTTGATAATGGTAGTGAGAATGTATTATTGCACCAGGTCATTCCAACTGAAAGATTATTTAAATGCCAACCATATAGTTCATGACAAAAAGGTTCAATAGAAAATATGCACCGCTTAATTAGGTATTACATTCCCAAAGGAAAAAGCTTAGATAAATACTCTCAGCAAGAAATTGATTATATGATGGATAAAATAAATAACTACCGACAAGTTGTACGGCAATATAAGATAACCTAAAAATTTTTTAAATCCCCCGCCTTTGATTGCAATCAAAGGGGCCTTACTTTTGACAAAAGTAAGCAAAACCGCCGAGAAAACACTGCCGTGTTTTCTGTTTTCTCATACATTTTTTTATATAAAAATTATGTTAAAATTAAAAGACAATTATTTTGTTAATATCTCGCAAGTGACTTTTCCAAAAAAGATATTCAATAATGTATGTTTATATATTTAAGTTCGCAATAAATTAACTATATAAACAAAATAAGTATAAAGAAACCCATATGCAGATATTTATGCATATGGGTTTCTTCTTTAATTATCTTTTCAGACGCTTGTTTTATTTCCATTTATCAATATTTAATAATTTATCTTTGTAAAATTATAGTGAAACCAAAGTTTTAACAATTGATTTGGAACAATTTTAGGGTCGTTATAATGTTAGAGTGTTTTCTGTTTTCTCATACATTTTTTATATAAAATTTATGTTAAAATTAAAAGACAATTATTTTGTTAATATCTCGCTTGTGACTTTTCCAAAAAAACTAAAAAATATTTTCAGTTTTTTTTAATTTATAATTTTAATGTCCTATTAAAATAAAATTAGGGAAATTAACTAATTAATAATATAAAAAAGGAGAAAACTGTGAATTTTTTAAAGAAAAAGAAACATTTTATTAAAAAAATATTAGGAATTGGTTCCTTATTTTGTGTTGCATCCACGGTTTACTTATTACCACATCAACATAGTAAAAATTTAGCTTATTGATATGAAAATTTAAAAACAGACAGGTTTGAAGTTCGGAAACAACTAACAACTTTGCATTCTAGTTCCAATACAACTACTACTGAATATATAGACAATAAATATGAACTAAAAATATTATTAAATACAGAATTTGATGCCAATAATATTGATCAAGTAAATTACTTTAATAAAAATTTTATAACTAAAATTAAAAATACAGGTTTAAATTATTTATCAACAATTACAAGCCTTATAATGCCTACTGTTTGAATTTACTTCAAAGATGAAAAGGATCGTGAAAACTTGGTAAATAAAGTAAAGGGAATATAGTGAACCCATAAAATTGGACTAAAATTAATTTAAGGATTGATGCCTATATCCTAAAGGTGTCAGTCCTTTTAATTTTGTGATAATTCGTTTTTTGTTGTAATAATTTATATACTTGCACATCGCTTTTTCTAAGTCTTCTAGAGTTTTGAATTCTTTTTCATGACCATAAAACATTTCGTTTTTCATGGTTCCAAAAAATATTTCAATAACACAATTATCATAGCAATTTCCCTTTCGCGACATACTTTGTTTAATACCTCTTTTACTTAATTTGTCACGATATTGTTTCATTTGATATTGCCATCCCTGGTCAGAATGCAAAATTAAACCATTAAGATTTTTATACTTTTTAAAAGCTTTATTTAGCATTTGATTCACTTGTTCAAAATTAGGACTTTTTGAAATTGTGTATGAAACAACTTCGCGGTTATGTACATCTATAATTGGTGATAAATATAGTTTTCCACTTGCTATTTTGAATTCAGAAACATCAGTGCTTCAAGTTTGATTCAATTTTGTGGTTTTGAAATTTCGTTCGTAATAAGTATTATGATTCTTTTTGTCAACAATCCTTGTAAGGAGTAAGTTATTACAAATTTTTCCAATTTCACCTTTATATGATTTATATTTTGATTTTGGCTGTAAACCAAATAAATTAAGTAATTTCATCAATCTTTTAACCCTTTTATGGTTAATAATATAACCTCTATTTCTTAGTTCTAAACAAATTCTTCGATATCCATAACGGGATTTATTCTCATTAAAAATATTCGTTATTACTTGTTTTAAATCAAAATCTTTATCATTTTTTGAAAAACTTTGAACAATATAAAAGTATGTTGACTTTGCTAATTGGAAAAAGTCTAGCATTAATTTTAATTTATATTTATGCCTTGATTCAAATATTACTTTTGCTTTTTCTTGTTTGGTTGCTCTGTCCTTTGTTGAACCAAGGCTCTCAATTTTTTTAAGAGGTCTACCTCCATTTCAAGCTGGGCATTTCTTTCTTCGAGTTCTTTAATTCTAGATAATGTTTTATCTTGTTTTGGGTTATTATTCTTTGGCATGGTCATTGGCATTTTACCTTTCTTTTTATTTATAAGACCATTATACCCAAATAATTTAAATTTTTTCACTCATGAATTAATTATTCCAGAATTAATTAATAGTTTTGCTTCCAAAGAGCGGATTGATTTGCCATTTAATACTTGCTTAATAATTTCTAATTTAAAACTAGGACTGAAGTTTCGTCGTTTATTTCTTTCTGTAAATATTTCTAATCCGTGGAGGTTGTACAAATGCTTTATAAACTGAATTGTACGCATATTTACATTAAAAATTTCGGCAATTTGTTTGCTACTCTTACCAGTTTTATATAGTTTTATAATCTTTAGTTTATCTTCTAATTTTAACTTCATAATAAAAACCCCCTAAGTTTTACCAATTGATTTGGTCCAACTTGTGGGGTTCACTATAGAATTGACCCGAAATATTTAAGTTTATAATTTATAAAAATGAATATAAATCTTATAAGGTATCTGATGATATTTTAGAATGGATCTATAAGCCAACACCAGAGGAAAAAGATTATATGCGCAAATATATGGCTAATGAAAGAAATGTTCATAAATACATAAATTCAGTTCATAATAATTTAGATATGGTTAATGGTTTAGGTTATGATAATAAAAAAGTTCCCAACAGTAAAATTGGTATAATGGAACTTTACCACAAAAATTTTGACAATAATTACACAAACTTTTTTTGCAAATAGAATTAATATAAGTGAATCAGAACTAGGAATTGCCAAAAATAAAAAAGAGTATCGTTCTACTTTTGTTTCATTAATTGCTAGCGGTAGACATGGTGTAGATAAAACCTCAACTATATATTTATCAACATTTTCAACACAAGGGGAATGACAAGTTCAACTTGAGAAGATGGTAATTGAAGATGGAGTTAGACTTATAAATCATAGCAATGGTGATGGTATGTTTACTTATTCAGATGTTTCGCATACGTTAGATTACTTGTCAGGTAAATATGGTGTAATTAATGTTATAGCAGCCGGAAATATAAACGACAAAAACCAATATATAAATTCAAATGCATTATCATTTAACTCAATTGTGGTTGGTGCATTGGAAGATCATTCTACTAAAGAAAATATAAAAACAAATTCAGTGGCTTATTATTCAAAATATTGGCTTGTAAATAAACATAAAGATTTAGCAAAACCATTAGTTGTCGCTCCTGGTTATTTTTATCAAGTGGGGCATAACTCAAATCAATATGGGAATGGAACAAGTTATTCTTCTCCGTTTGTTACTGGACTAATTTCTAATTTACTAAAAAATAAACCAGAAATTGATAATTCAGAATTTAGAGTTCCACTAGTGAAAGTGATTTTATCATCCTCAGCAATAACTCCAAAACTAAAGAATTTAACCTATAAAAGTAATGGCTATGAAGAAAAATATGGCGCTGGGACAGTGCACTTTAAATCAATGTTGGAAGCTGCAAATAATTATTCAATCGCAAAGATAAATCCAGCAAGCACTCAAGAACTCATTCTTACAAGTAAATCACTAAAACTATCCGCAGGACAGAATTTAAAAATTGCGGCTTCTTGAACATCTAATGCGGATATTCTTAAAAATTCTGAACAACGCATTAAATATGATCATAATAAAAATTATTTATTTACAAACTATGATTTGATTCTTCAAAAACAAGATAATTGAGGTCGTTGGTACACAATTAAATCTCACAGTGTAGTAAAAAGTAATGATGAACTTATTGACTATCCTGTTTTAAATACTGGGGTGTACAGATATCAAATTTATAAAAGAAATGCTACTTGAAAAACTAATTTTGTTGATGATTTAATTGCAGCAACACACGTGGTGAGAAATGACTAAACTTAAAAAATTGTTAATTTTTTCATCATCATTATTTATACCAACTTCTTTATTGTCATGAAATAATAACTCTGATCCAGATATTAAAAACCCGGGTGAGGATCCATATGCGGATGGTATGTTAGAATATTTTCGGGAAAGAGCTAAAAAGCGTGATGCTGATAATTTATTTCATGAAAAAATATCTGAAGACACAAAAAAAGAACAACTGAAATATGTTGTTGAGAAAGATTTTATAACAGATGAATTAAGAACTTTAAGCGCAACAGAACAGAATCGTCGCTGAACTGAAAAACCTTATAACTGGCACTTTTTTGGTGAACCAAAATATTGGGGAGATCCGGTAATTGTAAAAATTAGAACTCTTGAAGATTTTAATAATTTAATAATAAATAATGCAACGAAATCAAAAACATTTCATAATTATCAAGATGAAAACAAAATAAAAGAACTTTTTGAAACAACATATTTGGGGGGTGAATCAGTAGATGAGGTTTTAAGTAAATCTGATATTTACATTTTTGAACTGGGATCTGATTACAATCTTATAAGAATTGAACATAATGATATATTTTTTGTATATGGTATTAAAAATAGTAGTGCACCAAAATGAAATGTGGGTGTAACGTATTATGATTATTCAGAAATTTGGAAAGTTATGAAGACACCGAAATATAGTCACATGGAATTTAAAAAATATGACGACTTAGATGATATTATATATTGGTATAATGATGTATTTTTACCAGAAACAAAAAAAACAGGGACAGAATAATTCCCTGTTTTTTAACATAAATATAATAAATATGGCCAATTGAAAAATTCCTAAAACTTGTTATTGATTTATTATTGCAGAAGAGGGACCTAAAATTATTGGTGCTTAAATGATATAAAGAGTTAAAAGCAATGTTAATAGATGTGTTAGTATAAACTTTTTGCTTTACAGTATAATATTGTTTAAAACATGTTTTACAGTATAATAAATAATATAAATAGGAGGAAATATTGCGAGGAATAAGCGGATTTGTTAATTTTGGTGATTTTAATAAATTTAAATTGGACCCTACAGTGTGATATAGTATATTTTTTTATAAATATTTTTATATTATTGCAATGCTTATGATTGGAATTCTTATAATTATCCAGTTTTGTTATATTAGAGAAAACTATTTAAAACGAAAAAGTTATCAAATACCATTTTTTAATATTTTTGCTTTATTAAATGGATCTACTAAAGATTTTTTTATGAGAAATAAATTAAAATTAAATGAAGAATATTTTAAGATTATGATGTTGTTTATATCAAGGTATGATAAATATCTAAAAGATTTTATCTACACAGATAAATCTACAAAGTGAAATAAAATTTTTAAAATTTATACTTTTTTATCTGGTTTTAGTGGTTTTGTGTTTCTTGGGTTGATGTATGAAGAATATTATATATTTATTATTATATTTACAATCATAAACTGTATTTTTGTATTTATAAGTTTCTTTATTATTTACAAAGTTGGAAATAATAAATTAATTATTCCAAACTATAAATCAACTGAATTACTTCAAGAATGGTGATTATTTAATCGCGAGTTACCTGATGAAAATTATTTTCATAGCAAATATTCAAATTTTTTTATTAATTTCAACAATAAAAATGGTAAATTTTTCCTAAAAGACAAAGAATTTAAAAATAAGAGAATGAAAATAGAATTAAATATTAATAATTATGACAAAAAAATTTTTACATCATTAGATGATTATAAAAATTTTTTACTTATACTCCCATTAGACAAACTTTATAAAAGCAAAAAAGAAAAGGATCCCCTATGAAAATAAAAAAACATTTCATTAGTTCATTAGATATTGTACAAGCAGCAAGTGCACCAGGCGTTATAAATAATGTGAGTCAGCAACATTTAAAAACTACAAATACTCAACAAAATGATATTAATAAAGCAAAAGAATATTTATCACAAGTTAAGGCTTCTGATATAATAGCAAAGCTTAAAAATCCAACTGAATTAAACAAAATTTTAGAAAAAAATACCCACGATGAATTCGATAAATACCGTAATAAAGCTATTACAGATGTTTTTTCTAAGGTGGTGGTTACTAACGAAGAACAAAATTTAAAGTATATAAATGAAAGAATTTTTAGCATAGATCAAAACCCTATACTATCCTATGCACATTTATACTCTGTAATTACAACACCATTAAAAAAGACTGAACAAGAAAATCTTAAAAATAGTGCTCCTGAAATTATTAAAACTGAACTAAATTGGTATGTTAACAATGATATTAATAATAAAGATTCAGAATCTTCGAAAATATTGCATATTATGTTACAAAAAACAAAACAAGAACTAATACAAAAAGATGTTTTATTAAAAAAATTACAGTACTCGATGCAAACTATTAAAGATATAGATACTGCTATTTTAGTTTTATCATTTGCAGCAGTTGGCGCTAGCCTGATTGCTTTTTTATGACCGCCTGCAGGAGCCCTTAGCATCTCATTAAGTATCATAATAATTATTCTTAATTATATTAAATCAGTTAATATTACAAAATCTAATTATATTAAAAAAACACTTGGTATGTTAGATTCATTGAGAGATGATGGTTTGTTATCAATTAGTAAAGATATGGGAAAGGCTGCTTTTGATAGTTTTTTACTTCATGATGAATTAAAAGCCTTAAAACAAGAATCTGCCAGAGTTTTATCAAAATCAACAGCAACCATGTTATCTGTTGTAAGTTTTATTTATGATGTAAATTCTATGATGGTATCATATGATGAGTTAAAAAAAGACTTGAATGAATTAATGAATATTCATTTTAATATCTGAGAGACTAATGAATTAAAACAGAAAAATAAACAAGAATGAGAAGAATTTAAAAGCCTAAATAAAATTGTAGTTATTTCTGAATCACCACAAGATAAATCGTATAAATATGGAGGAACTAGGGGTACAAACAGACTGTTTAAACGCTTAATTGATGTTAAGATTTTTACTCGTAAGGAAATGCTTAGTATGAGTAAATCTGAACTTGCAAGCTATAAGCTTATAAAAGTTAAACGAACGGTTACTAAAAATAACAAAACATATACATATGAATATATACGCAGCAAATACAGTAACAAAAACTTAAAGGATAATTTAGGTTAAATTATATGCTGCATATAGCTATTATTGTTGGATTTGCAATACTTTCTTTGCTTTGGTTTTTATATGCTATTTTTATTTTCGTACTTAATAAAAAAACTAAAAACCTTGGTTTAATAAATGCTACATTATATTTTTTGGGCTTTGGTGCCACACAAAAATATTTTATGGAAAATAGTATAAAAATTGATGATTGGTTTTTCGAAGCACTGAAGGATCTTTATGATAAATATAGTTTATACTTTCAAAAGAGATCTAAGTTATTTAATGATGCTTCAATATTATCACATATCATAATGATTTCAACAAAGATATTTTCGATTTACATACCAATGCTTTTCTTATTAATAGATACAACCCCATATCCTGGAATTCCATTTTTTCTTCTGTCTTCTATATCTTTTTTTATATTTTTGGCTTATGTTATACATCTTCATTTAAAGAATTATGCTATTGCTAAAATTGATTGGTACAAAATAGAAGAATGAAGATCGTATAATAATGGTCTATCAGATGAAAATTTTCTTAAGCTTAGTGAATTAAAAAATCTATATCAGGAAAAATTTTTAAAACCAAAAAGAATTAGTATTTTATTTACTAAAAAATCAAGAGTTTTATTTATCAATAAAGTAAACTATGATTTAACTGATAAGGAAATTTTTGATACTCCGGAAAAATATTTATATTTTGCTCTTGTTTTACCTTATGAGAAAATATTGATAAATTTTAAAAAGAAAACACATAATTTTATTAAAGATATTTAAAAAACCAAGCAATTAATATTGTTTGGTTTTTAGTTATTAAATTTAAATTGTGAATATTCTTTATTAACACCTTCCTTAAAAACATGTGTTTTCATATTAGGGTTAATTTTAGCAAGTGCTTCGCGGTATGAATTACCTTCTGCTTGGTCTTTACCTCCTCCGTATATTAAATCATATTGAGGTAAGTTATATTTGCCATATAATCCTTGGTAATTATATCCTTCAGATCTAAAGGCAGATGACATACCAAGTAATGTATCAGGACCCACAGAGTGGAAGATGGAAACTAATTCATTTTTATCATTGCGAACTGACGATCCTGAAGCTCCACCAGGAGCTTCATAGTTTGCTAAAGCATATCCCAAGCCCATTTGGATGAGGCTTGTTGTTTTATCATTATAAACAGTTTTTAATGGGTTTGTATCAGTATCTACTAGTGGTCAAGCCAAAAATGCATCATAAACCCCTGGTTTATTTTTAAAAGTAGTTACAGCTGGATTATTAGTTAGGCGATTTCCTATTATATTAGTGTTAGTATTCATATCGAGTTGACCAGTTGTTTGATTTAAATTAATAAACTTAGGATTTTTAGAAACTTGATTTGTTCACAAGTTTCTAAAATTAAAGTCAAAATTATATCTTTCTTCAACATAATTTACAATATCTTTTTCTGTATTCAAATTCCTTGGCCATGATAAATTATTGGCACTAAATTCTTTTGGAAACCCTAGAGCTAGTAAGGTATCTTTTTGAGATCAATCACTATTGGCAAGTGGTTGATCTATTTTGTTATAGTTTGATAAATAAGATTCATTTAAGAATTTAATTTCCCGTTTATTCGCAAAATCATTCGTAATTTTTTTTAGAAAATCAGCTGGATTTTCAAAGGAATTATTATTTTTAGGATTTTTAATTTCTAAACCAACCTTAGAATGCAGGTTGCTAAAATCTATTTCAATAACCACAAAATCAGCATACTCTTTGAATTCAGAAAAGCGGGCTTTTTGTTCTTGTGACAAATAATCCTTTGGATCTGCTTTTAAGAAATCAACAGCACGGTAGACTATTTTAACACGATCTTTGAGGCTTGGCACTTCTAAGTTAATATTAAAAGTTGTGAAATATTCATTTAAAGGTTTATTATCATTATTATTTCGCTCGCGCATTGTTAAATTAGTATTTAAAGGAGCTTCTGGATCTAATCTTGTTAAATTAAAGTAAGTTGTATCTTTGGTAAATTCATTTGCAACATGCAAATTAGTTGCAATATACCATTTAGTGGGATAGTGATTAGTTTCTGAAAGTTCGTAGTCAATAATTCAAGCCGTTCCAAAGTATGAACTATTAATACCTTTGTAAAGGTTAAGTGAATAAGTTTGCATAGCAATTTCTTTATAACTTTCATTGTTTAAAGTGCGACCTAAACCTTTACCAGGATTATTATTTAATTTAGCATAATTTTCTTCTGTTTTATTACTTAAAAAATCTCATTTAACCTGGATATTTAATCCGTCTATTTCCCCATTTTCTTTATAACTTGGAATTGTATTTGATTTATATCTTTGATTGTCAAAAGTATCATGCTTTAAGGTTTTAGCTAAAGTATCAAATTTTTGGGCATTTTCAGGTGATGTAGCTAATTTATTTTGGTTACGATAAACAACACCATCTTGGTATTGCGAATTTTGCTTTTGTTTGTTTAATAGTTTTAATTGGTCAACCATGTTTTTATTTTCAAGGTCAAAACGGCCCGCATTATTTTGATTTAAATAAAAATCAATATTATCTTTTTGTTCCTGAGTCAATTGTGGTGTTGGGGTGGGTGCTGGATTAACAGGTCCAGGGTCGCCAGGACCAGGTTCAGTTCTTGGTGTTGGGTCTTGTGGCTTGGTTTGGCAACTTACCAAAGCAAAAGGTAAGGATAAAGCACCTATGTTAAAAATTCATTGTATTTTTTTCTTCATAATTCTCCAATTATTAGTTTATTTATTACGCCTAAAAATCCAACATATTATGTTGGATTAAAAGTATTAATTGTTAAATTTAAATTCAGGGTATTCTGCACTTACTCCGTTTTTAAATAAGCGCGTTTTGATATTTGGATATAACTTGGCAAGTGATTCTTTATATGAATTTTGTTGGTCTTTGCCTCCTCCGTATATTAAATCATATTGAGGTAAATTATAATCTCCAAATAATCCTTGGTAATTAAATCCTTCAGATCTAAAAGCGGCAGCCATCCCAAAAAGTGTATTATTAGCAATTGAGTGGAAGATTCCCACTAATTCATTTTTTTGGTTTCGTACTGATGAACCTGAAGCTCCTCCAGGAGCTTCATAGTTAGCTAAGGCATACCCAAGTCCCATTTGAATTAGTTTAGTTGATTTATTATTGTAAGTAACAGTCAAAGGTGCTTCAATATTGTTAACAAGAGGCCAAGTTAAAAATGAATCAAAAACACCAGGTTTATCTTTAAAGGTAGTTACTGAAACATGGTTTGTTAAACGGTTACCTACAATTTCAGGTATTTTAGTTAATGAATCATAAGAAGTAACTTTATCAATTAATAAGTAACTAGGATCTTTAGCAACATTATTAGTTCAAAGATTCATTTGACCTAAATCAATATTATAAGTTTCTTCAATATATTTTTGTGCCGCTTGAGGGTTGTTTGCTTGGTTTTGAGGTATTGGGATACCATGACCAAAATTCGAAGGATAACCTAGGGCAAGTAAGTAATCTTTTGAATTTGCAGTGCTTGCATTATTGTTTGCTAAAGGTGTATCAATAGGTTCGTAATTTTTTAAATACGAATCTTTTAGGAAGGTAGTTTGTTTATCTTCTGTTTTAGTAGCATAATTGTTAGTTAAACGCTTTAAAAAATCTTCAGTATTTAAAAATGCATTTGAATTAGGTTTTGGACTATAAATTTCCAAAGCACTTTTATCATTTACATTAGAAAAATCAATTTCAAAAACTGCTAAATCTGCATACTCTTTATATTCAGCAAATTCTGATTGCTGTTTTTGGGATAAATAATCTTTAGGGTCTTTTTTAAGAAAGTCCACACCTGTATAAACAAGCTTAATTTTATTTCGTAATTCAGGTTTTGTTAAATCAATTTTAAATTTAGTAAATCATTGATTAAATACGCCTTGTGAATCTTTTTCAGATTCAAGTCTATCTTTAGTTGAAATAGTTTGGTTTAATGGTGTATCTTCATCAACGCGGCCAATCCAAAAGGTTTTGGTATCTTGTCCAAGGTATGAAACTACATGCAAGTTGCTTGCTAAATATCATTTAGTTGGGTATTTACCATCTTCAGATAATTCATAATCTAATATTCATGCTGTACCTGAATATTGTCTTCCAGCATAGGGGTCATTTGGATTAGCTGAATTATTGCCTGAATTATCAATAGTAATTGCAAAAGTTTCTAGTGCAACGTCTTTGTATTTTTCATGGGTTAAAGTTCTTCCTAGTCCTTTGCCATGGGCTTTATTTACACCAACTAATAAATTTTCAATATCACTTGGAGGAATAACTACTTTCTTTTGAATATTTAAACCATTAATTATTCCAGATTCATTATAACTTGGCAAAGTAAATGATTTGTAACGCGAATTATCAAAATTGTCAAGTCTAAGCTTTTTAGCAAGATCATCATATTTATCTTTGTATGATTGATTTGTATCAAGATTATGTTGTAATTGTAATACATCACGCTGCGCTTGCTGAATTTGCTGATTATTTCGGTGTACTTCATTAAGTTGTCTTAGTTGATCCACTACAAACTTATTGTCAAAATCAAACCTTTGTGCATTATCATAGTTAACAAAGTAATCCAAACGAGTTTGGTCTACATCATTCAACTCTTGATTAGGATTTTGAGTTGTATTATTGCCCTGGTTTGGTGGTGTATTTGTTTGAGTGTTATTTTGGTTTGGGTTACTTATCTTTGCAGGTGGGTTTGGATCTGCTGGTTTTGTATCTTGTGGTGGATTAGGGTCATTTGGAACTTGACCAGTAGAGTTTCCAGGGTTGGTAGAATTACCATTACCAGGATTTGGGTTAATAGGGGTTGGATCTGGCTGCACCGGCGCTGGTTTTACTGGAGCTGGGCTTACCGGTGTAGGCTCTACTGGTTTAGTAGGTTCTTGAGTATTAGTGCAACTTACGATTGTAAGAGGCAAAACTAAAGAGGAAGTTGTAAGTAATAAATATCATTTTTTCTTCATAATTAATATCTTTCTTATTTAAATTTTATTAAATGGAAATGTCATATGCAAGTTTTTTGCATGTGACATTGTTTTTGTCTGCCTTGTAATAAAATAGTTGTATTAATAAATTTTAAAAAAATAAAAGGAGACTTTAAAATTATATGAAAAATTTAGAAAAATATATTTGTGTTTTTGACAAATATCGAAAAGAAAATAAATATCAACATTTTAAAATTGAAGAGAATTACAACACTATCTTGAAAATGCAAGGAGCACTTGGGACACAACGAAAATTACGATCAGACCAAATCGATCTAGAGCAACTTTATAATATTTTACAAGAACTTTCTGAAGGTTTCTCAATCCAAGAAGTAGCCAAGATTTTTGATAGAGACATTCGAAGTATAAAAAGTAAAATTAAAATTATTACAAATCGCAGACCACTTAGTTTAGATAAACACAATCGCTATGTTTGTCCTAAGTGTTCAAAAAGAGTAATGCGTGTTAAAACTCTTAATTTTACTAAGCTATACGAACATTTATTAGGCTATTCGTTTTTGCGACTCTTTTTTGTAAGTGATACAATTAAAGAGAAATGAAAGGCCTACAAAAAATATTGGTATAGTGAGCTTAATACATACAATAAAAATAGAAATAAAAAGAATTTGCAGCAAAAAGAAGTTAAGAAATCAGTTACCTATCTTGTGAATTCTTTTAAAAAATTATCCCCTGATGAATTTGCTCCTTCGCCTAGTACAATTTATAAAATAATCAAAAAATACCCTTATTTCCTTGACTTTGACCATATTGTTAGAAAATCTGAAGGAAAATATGGCATAAGGAAGAAAAAACAAACCAAACCTAAAACATTAAAATATGCTACAGAAATTTCAAAACGTCCAGCTTATATTAATGATCGCTCTGAACACGGCCATTTTGAATTAGACACCGTTATTGGTAAAATCAATGATACATATTGTATTGTGACCATAATTGAACGGCAAACCAGAATGTCTTATGCTATGCTCTCAAAACGCAACTCCAAAGCTATCAAACAAACTCTTCTCAAACTAATCAAGAAACATAACTTAGACATTAAAACTTTAACAGTTGATAATGGTAGTGAAAATGTCTTATTGCACCAGGTTATTCCAACTGAAAGACTATTTAAATGCCAACCATATAGTTCATGACAAAAAGGTTCAATAGAAAATATGCACCGCTTAATTAGGTATTACATTCCCAAAGGAAAAAGCTTAGATAAATACTCTCAGCAAGAAATTGATTATATGATGGAAAAAATAAATAACTATCGACAAGTTGTCCGGAATTATAAGATAATAAAGCCGGACAGAAAAGTTAACATGTAAATGTTAGCTTTTCTGTTACTATTCGTTGGTGCCAACGAAGAATTTTTTTGAAAGGATAAATTATGTCAAGACATTTAAAGAAAGAAGAATTTGCAAAAATATATGAAGAATATCAAAAATCAGGTTTCCCAGGTGCTTTCCAAGCTATTTACCAAATATCACCAGAAACAAAAAACTTACAAAGAAATAGTGTAAAAGTTAGAATTAATAAAATAATTAAGTATTATAATTTAGGTATGGAAGACTTATTGCAGACAAAGAAAGGTGAAAGCCGTAAAAAAGGAAGCGGCAAACCTAAGACGAAAAGAGAACCAAATTGAGATATTTTTGATCGTGATGATTTGTTACAAATAGCTAAAAGATATTATGAAATTACCAACGAATTACCTAAAAGTAAGAAAGTTATTGAATCTAAAAGTTTTAGTATAAGTTATGTTAAGCTTGCAGAAGTTTTTGGCATTTCTAGACAAACAATTTCTAAAACTCAAAATATTAAAATTGCACAAAAACTCCCTAAATATAGTGATGTAATCGAAAAATCGTTCGCAGAAACAAAGTCAAGATATGGAAGGTTAAAACTAAGTGTTTACATATCTAAAAAATACAAAATAGATATAAACGAACGTTCATTAGGGAGATATATGAACCTTTTAGGCCTAAAATGTAAGCTTAGACAAAAATCAAAACGAAAAGAAATTAAAAATCTATCTACTCAGATTGATAACTTCGTAAATCGTGATTATAATGATCAAAACAATCGAAATATTTATGCAACTGATGTTTCATATATAAAAGCGCCAAAAGATGTGTTAGAATCACACGTTTATTTGTCTGCAATTTTGTCTCATAAAACTAAACAAATTGTTGGTTTTAAATTATCAAAAAGTAATAATCTAGAACTAGTTTTAGACAATTTAAATTCATTAAAGCAATACAAATCCAAAAATTTTATCATTCACTCAGATCATGGCTTTCAATATACACATCATCAATATATTAAAGAAGTTAAAAATCTTGGTGGTATTATTTCGTTATCAAGAGTGGGAAATTCTCTTGATAATCGAGAAATTGAATATTGGTTTGGAATCATTAAAACTGAATTATTAAATGATTTAGATTATTCAAAAATAACATTTAATGAACTTAATGATATGATACAAGAATATGTAATTTGGTACAACAATGACCGAATTCAATCAAACTTAAACTGAAAAACTCCACAGCAATTTGCTATGGAATTATAAATAACTAAAATGTTAAATTTTGCTGTCCATGTTTATAACCTAAAAACTTTTTTTAATCCCCCGCCTTTGATTGCAATCAAAGGGGCCTTACTTTTGACAAAAGTAAGCAAAACCGACGAGAAAACACTGCATGTTTTCTGTTTTCTCATACATTTTTTATGTAAAATTTATGTTAAAATTAAAACGCAATTATTTTGTTAATATCTCGCAAGTGACTTTTCCAAAAAACACTTATTTAAATTTAAATTCTTCAGGTATATTATTAAACCCTTGAGGGAATAACATTGTTTTAAGATTTGATCTTTCTTTTAGCATAGTTTCACGGTATGAGGTATTTTGATCTTTACCTCCACCATATACTAAATCATATTGAGGTAAGTTATAAGAGCCATATAAACCTTGATAGTCAAAACCTTCAGATCTAAAGGCAGCAGCCATTCCAAAAAGGTTTTGACTTGCAATTGAGTGGAAGATTGCAACTAATTCATTTTTTTGGTTTCGTACTGATGAACCTGAAGCTCCTCCAGGAGCTTCATAGTTAGCTAAACCATATAACAGTCCCATTTGCATCATATTAGTTGTTTGACCATTATAAACAGTAGTTAATGGATCACCAGTTTGCCGAATTAATCCTCAAGTTAAAAAAGCATCTGAAAGACCAGGTTTATCACTAAAGGTAGTAGCTCCAATATGCTGAGTTAATCTATTACCAGTAATGGATTTATTTTCTTTAAATTCAAAACCTTCTTTATCAGTATGAACATGTAAGTATTTAGGGTTTAATGATAGTTCATTAGTTCATAAATTCTTGTTACCTAAATCTAGATTATAGGTTTTTTCTACATAGTTTAAAATACCATATGGATTAGTACCATCATCAGCTTGTTGTTGTACACTTTGTGGTCAAGTAACAGAACGGTATCCAAAAGATTGTGGATATCCTAATGCATATAAGCGATCAGTTGTTAGTTCCGTAAAGTTAGCTAATTTAGTATTAATTTTTTCATAATCTTGTAAATATGATGTACTTAAAAACTTAACTTTATTTTCTTCTTTACTTGCAAAATTATTAGTTAATTTTTGTAAGTAATCCTGTGCATCTTTAAAGTTCTCATTTGTTTCCTTACCTGCAGGAGCATTAATGCTCAATCCTTCATTACTAGTTACATCAGATAAATCAATTTCAATAACAGCAAAATCTGCATATTCTTTATAATTAGCATATTCTTGTTTTTGAGATTCGACTAAATAATCTTTAGGATCAGCTTTTAAAAAGTCAATTGCTTTATATATGACTTTTGCTTTGTTTTTTAAATTTTCTTTAGTTAAATCTAGATTAAACTGAGTAAAGTATTCATTATAATGAATTTCATCAGAAGCTTCTGGCCATCCACTTCCTTTGTTCTTAGCTGATAATGTTTTATTAAGTGGAGCATCAGCATCTAACCTAAGTAATTCTAATTTAGTAGTTTTTTCACTTAAATGAGTTGCTACGTGTAAGTTTGTGGCTAAATATCATTTGGTAGGGTATTTACCATTTTCTGCTAATTCATAATCCATAATTCAAGCAGTTCCATGGTGTTCTTGATTTGAACTCTTAGTTGAATTATCAATGTTAATTGAAAAGGTTTGTAAGCCTATATTTCTATAAATATCATTAGTTAAGGTTCGACCAAAACCAATTCCACGAGAATTATTTAATTGTGCATTTTCGGATTCTAATTTACTTGGCGGTAGGATAAGTTTCTTTTGGACATTTAAACCTAAAAATTTACCATTAGCATCATAACTAGGAATAGTAAAAGATTTAAGCTTTTGATTTTCCCATGTGTCTAAGCCCAATTGGGTTGCTTTTTGATCAAACTCAGCAATTTTTGCTTGGGGAGCAGTGATTGATTTTTGGTAATCAATAACTGCTTTTTCTTTTTCGTTTAAATTATTATAAGCATTTTTATGATATGCTTCAATTTGATTTAAAAAATCACCATTATCTAATTCAAATCTACGTTTATTCGTAGCATTGACATAATAATCTAAAAGTTTTTGTTGGTTTTCTGAAATAGTGGGTTTAGGTTTGTTTCCTGGGTTTCCTGGGTTTCCTGGGTTTCCTGGGTTTCCTGGGTTTCCTGGGTTTCCTGGGTTTCCTGGGTTTCCTGGGTTTCCTGGGTTTCCTGGGTTTCCTGGGTTTCCTGGGTTTCCTGGGTTTCCTGGGTTTCCTGGGTTTCCTGGGTTTCCTGGGTTTCCTGGGTTTCCTGGGTTTTGAATAATTGGGGCGGGCGCTGGGCCCGGTTTAACCGGCTCAGGTTTGTTTTGTGCTTGACAACTTACTGCAGCAATTGGAATAATGCTTAAAGTAGTTAGTAAGCTAAATATAGTTTTCTTTTTCATTATTTATTTACTCCTTATTAATAATTATATTTTACTACTTTAACAATAATTTTATATTTATAAAATAAATATATAATTTATTAATATGATTTATAAATTAAATTCTGACTTTAAGCCTGGTGGAGATCAACCAAAGGTAATTGACTTTATCAGCAAAGGAATAGATAAAGGCAATGAACACCAAGTTATACTTGGTGTTACGGGATCTGGAAAAACATTCACTATTGCCAATATTATTCAAAATTTTGATCGTCCTGTATTGATCTTATCACATAATAAAACGTTAGCTAGTCAACTATATAGTGAATTAAAAGGTTTTTTTCCTGAAAATTGTGTTGAATATTATATTTCGTATTTTGATTATTATCGTCCTGAAGCATATATCTCAAGCACAGATACTTATATTGAAAAAGATTCAAAAACTAATGAGCAAATTGAGATAATGCGGATGAAAACTGTGAATTCACTTTTAACTCGTAAGGATGTTATTGTGATTGCTTCAGTTAGTGCAATATATGGTGCATTAAACCCGGCTATTTATTCGCAAAGTTTTTTAAATGTATATGTTGAACAAGAAATATCAATCCAAGACTTTGCTCGTAAATTAATAAATATTAAATATGAACGTAATGATGTAAGTGATTTAAGTCCAGGCCAATTTTCTGTTAAAGGAGATATTGTAATTATTAGGCCTGCTGATTCAGAAACTAATGCTTTGCAAATTAGTTTTTGGGGAGATAATATTGAAGAAATATCATTAGTTGAGCATTTAACCAAAGATATTATTAAATCACTAACTATTTATAATTTATCACCTGGTGATGCATATGCAGCGGAAAATTCAATTTATGATCAAATTATTCCTAAAATAGAACAAGAATTAGCAAGTCAATTAACTTACTTTACTAATGAAAATAAGTTAATTGAAAAAGAAAGAATTAATCAAAGAGTAAAAAATGATATTAATGATTTAAAAGAATTTAGAATGTGTAAAGGGATTGAAAATTATTCAATGTATTTAGATGGTAGGGATTTTGGCCAAAGGCCATATACCTTACTTGATTATTTTCCTAAAGATTCATTAATTTTTATTGATGAATCTCATATTACGGTTCCGCAAATCAATGCCATGATTAGTGGGGATCAATCCCGTAAACGTAGTTTAGTAGATTATGGATTTCGTTTGCCATCTGCTTTAGAAAATCGACCTTTATCATTAAAAGAATTTGAAGAAGAATTTGAGTTTAAAAAAATCTATGTTTCGGCTACACCAAGCCAATATGAACTCAATAAAGCAAATGGTTTAGTTGCTAAAATGTATGTTAGGCCTACTGGCTTAATAGACCCTGAGATTATTGTCAAACCAACTAAAAACCAAATTGAAGATATTTTCGAAATATTAGAAGTTCAAAAACAAAACAATGAGCGGACAATTATTTTAACAACTACCAAAGAATCAAGTGAAAAGTTATCTGAATATATGCAGCAAAGAAATATTAAAGCTGCATATATTCACTCCGAACATACTATTTTTGAACGTAATGAAATAATTAGAAAGTTAAGACTTGGTACCTATGATGTAATTATTGGTATTAATTTATTACGTGAAGGAGTTGATATCCCTGAAGTTTCTAAAGTGCTTATTTTAGATGCTGATAAAGGTGGATTTATGCGTAGTGAAACAAATTTAATCCAAATTGTCGGTAGAGCTTCACGTAATGTTAATGGTCAAGCCATTTTATATGCTGATACTATTTCTGAAGCAATGCATAAATGTATCGCCGATAATCAAGAAAAGCGGAAAATTCAATTAAATTTTAACGAAAAATACAATATAATTCCTAAGTCAGTTGTTAAAAAGATTCCTACTTTACTTGAAGATAAGCAACTTAGTGCTTCAGTAAATAAGATAATGCAAACTAAAACAAAAGGTAAAAAAGCAAGTAAAAAACACCTTATTGAACAATTGACTAAGGAGATGCTAAAAGAAGCATCTAACCGTAATTATGTAAAAGCTCAAGAACTAAAAGATTTAATTCTTGAGCTTGAAACTGAAGGAGAAAGAAATGTATAAATACCAAGATTTAATTGAGAATAAAGATTCAATTACTTCATGAAGCATTGATGTAGTATCAATTTATGATGCTTTTCGAAAAATCTTTTTATTAGTTATGGATAAAGAGGATAAATTATTCCATGAATTAACATGAAATAATTTTGTCAGAAATTCAAACTTTTCATCTGTCGTAAATAAATATATTTTCTATTTATTTAAATATTTAAAAGATGATTATATTGGCAATGATCAGGGTATTAAAGATAAACTATCTAAAATAAATCACTATTATGATTTAGATAATAGTGATTATCCAAATCATAAATATCAAGATGATATTTTAATGATCGCTAAGGATATCTTTAAATTAGCTAAATTAGATGGTGATGTTAAAGATATTATTTTGTTAGTTGAGAATTTTAAAATATTCCAAAACCAAGATTTTAAGGACAAATTATCTAAAGCTAACTTCGAATTCGAACCATTTAATGGTTGCGATATTCCTTGATAGTAAAAACTCCAACGAAAGTTGGAGTTTTTAATAGTTTTATTTTATTTAAGGTATTGTTCTTTGTATATGTTTTGGGGAAGGATTATCAACAGAATTTTTAGTTTATATATTATTACTTATACTTAAATCAATTATTTCAATTTTTTTATCATCAAGCGATGTAAGTTTATCAACAACAACAAAATGAGTTGTCCTTGATATACTAGTATTTGTGGTTTCAATAGAACTATTAGATCTCACTGGAATATATTTATATATATATTTAATAATCATTTTCTTATTAGTAATTTCAATGTTGTCAATTCAGTATCCTGAGCCTTTGGCATCTCCACCAGAACTATAATGATAAGTATCTAATCCGTTTATAATTAAAATGGTTTGCTTATTAAAATCAACGTTTTTAAATTTATTCTTTATCTCTTTATAGTCTTCTGGAAAATCATCAAGATTGTTTATAAGAGTAAAAATTCTATCTTTTCAGTTGTTAGGGTGATTTTCCAGTCAATTAGCAACTATTTTATCAGTTACTAAGTCACTTTCTTGCGAAAGTTTATCCAGTTCATCCTGTGTGAACCTATCTTTTTTTCTATACTCTTTATTTATTTCATCCAAACGATTAAATAATTCATTATTTAATGTTTTAAAGTTATCATCAATTAATTTATAAACACCTATACCTATAAATGAAAATGTAACGTTTTCTCTTGATCAAAGGCGTGTATTATTTTCTAAAACATTTTCTCCGTCCCCTCCTCTTGGATAATGTTTTCTAATTCCTGAATATCCATTTTGTGTTTTGAAATCAGAATAATAGGGCTCGGTAACTTCATTTGAACAAGAACTTAAAACTAAAGGAATTGTTGCTACTACACATAAACCTAAAGAATTAATTACTTTTTTAGTACGTTTTACTCTTAACATATGTGAATGCCACATCTCTTGCAATATGATTTTTATCACTACGATAAATTAAAAAATCATAATAGCCAGCCTTTTGAGCTGTAAACTCTACTGTTTCAGTGTTATATTGCTTATGTGTAGAATTTGTTATTAAGTTATTTTTTGAATTAAAATTTAGATAAAAAACAACAGAAATACTTACAAAACCTGTTATCATCCTAAACAAAAACTTAATTTTATTATTAAATATTGACATATTATCCTTTTTTTTAATTTGATATTAATTTTTTACCCATTTTTATTATTAAACAATACCACTGGGACATCAAAATTATAACATAAATTATTAAACTTAATTTCCCGGTGTTTTAAGAACTATTTGATTGGATTATGTCAAACAAGATAAACCATTTTCTCCTTTATAAAACTTACTTTTAGACTTCTACAAAATTATAGATAATAAAAAAGTTGACATATAAATGTCAACTTTTTGTACTCCTTTATAAGTTGGAGACTTTTATATATTAATCATTAACGTTTTATTATTCAACTGAAACTTCAGCACCCGCTTCAGCTAAAGTAGCACGGATTGATTCTGCTTCTTCTGGTTTAATGTTTTCTTTAATAACTGCTGGTAAAGCATCTACAACTTTTTTAGCATCCATTAATGAAAGACCAAGAACTGCTTGAACCGCTTTAATAACTGGAATTTTCTTACCGTTATCTGCTTTTAAAACAACTTTAACACTTGTTTTTTCTTCAGCTCCACCTTCAGTAGGAGCAGCAGCAACTGCCATAGCAGCCATTGGGTCAATACCAAATTCTTCTTTCATTGCTTCTACTAATTCCATTACTTCTTTAATTGACATTTCTTTTAATGATTCGATAAATGTTTCTTTTGTTAATTTAGCCATAATTAAATTTCCCTTCTATATATTTAAAATAATTATTCTGATTGTGTTTCACTATACATTTTAAGTGATAAACCTAATTGTTGTAAAGGAGACATCATTGAACGCGCAAGAATTGCAAGTGCTTCTTCATAAGTAGGAAGAGTTGCGACATCTTTAACACCTTGAGCATCAATAACTTTACCTTCAAATGTTCCAGCTTTTACAACCATTAGTTTGTGTTTTTTAGCAAATGATACTAATAGTTTTGCAGCTGACATACCATCATTGTTTGAAAACAAGAAGATATTAGGACCAACTAAATGTTGTTCTAGATCTGCTAGACCATTATTAGCAGCAGCAATTTTGAATAAACGGTTTTTGTATACTTTTACATCAACGCCTACCTTAGCTGCTTCAACTCTAAATTTCTCTAATTCGGCAACTGTAAGGCCACGGTATTCAGCAAAAGCTACAGCAACTGAATTTTTAATTTTATTTGAAATTTCAAGAACAACTTCTTTTTTAGCTTCTTTAAATTTTGATTCTGCCATTTAAGCCCCCTTTCAAAATATTTATATTTGCAATACTAGAAATGAAGACATACATTAGGCAACATATTAAGCTTTAAGATTATTAATAAAGCAGTTGCTGTCTTTATGCATTGCCGCTTTATTATATAATAATTTTTAAAATTACTAAATAAAATTTTTTTTGTTTATGGAATTTGTTTTTTGGAAAAGAATTATGTTCTGTTTTCTTTTGGATTTTAATAATTTTTAACATTTTATATATTTTTCCCAAAGTTATTTTAAAAATTTAATAAATATTATGTCTAAAATAAGCATAAAAATTCCCATATTATTGAATTATATGGAAACGTTTCCAGATTGTATATTTTATATGTTATAACTATATACTATACATTAATATATTCTTTTATTTGCTGATAAAGTATTAAAAATTCTATATAAAATGTACAAAATCTTATGAATGTCATTAATTTTTATCTTGACCAGTACAAACCACCACCAACATATTGGTTTTCTACTCATATATATATATATATATATATTAAAATTAAATTAAGGAGATATTTAATTTTAAACAAGCATATATATTTTTTATTAAATAAATCCTTAATTTAAATTAACAAAAACATATAAATATAATATTGAGGACATATAGCTTATGAAATTACGAAAATTTTTATTAATAACAACTAATTTAATATCTATAACCACATTTACCGCTGTATCATGTACACCAGGTAAAGATGGTCAAGATATTAATAAGTACTCAATAAAAAGTTTTAGAGTACTTAAAACAACTGAAAATTCTGCTGAATTAGCAGTTAAAATCACTGGTTTAACATCTATTGATAAATTAGATGTTAAAATCGATGATAAAGATTATACCTTTACAGTATCAAATTTAACTAAATTAGGAGAAAATGAATACAAAATAGTTATTACAGGTTTAACTAAGAATAAAGAATATGAAGTTGACGAAATTGAAGTTAACGATAATGTAGACTTCAATATTGATCAAAAATTTAGAACATCAAATGGCGAGCAAGCGCAAAACACTGCCCCTGCTCCAAAAGATCCAACTAAAGAGCCAGACAATGGTAACCCTAAAAATGGACAAAATACTAATAATTACGCCCTAAAAAGTTTTAGAGTACTTAAAACAACTGAAAATTCTGCTGAATTAGTAGTTAAAATTACTGGTTTAACATCTACTGATAAATTAGATGTTAAAATCGATGATAAAGATTATACCTTTACAGTATCAAATTTAACTAAATTAGGCGAAGATGAATACAAAATAGTTATTACAGGTTTAATTAAGAATAAAGAATATGAAGTTGACGAAATTGAAGTTAACGATAATGTAGACTTCAATATTGATCAAAAATTTAGAACATCAAATGGCGAGCAAGCCCAAAACTCCGCCCCTGCTCCGAAAGATCCAACTAATAGTAATGCTAACCAAGAACCACCTAAAGAAGGAAATGTACCTCCTAACCCAGGTCCTACTGATCCAACGCCAAAAGATCCAACCAAAGAGCCTGCCAATGATAATGGCGCCCAAGAACCTCCTAAGACCGACCCAAATCCTGCCCCAGCACCAAAAGATCCAGCAACAGAAGAACCTGGAACTGGTGTAAACCAACAGGATGAAGAAAAAACAAACAATGGTACTGATAATGGCTCAACTGGCACAGTTAATCCCGAAAAACCTGCTCTTCCTGAACCCACACCACCTACTAATGATGGAACTAACAATCAAGATAGTAGTCCAACAAAACCGGATGAATCAGAAACTGAAAAAAATAATAGTAGTGAGAATTCTGGAACAACTAGTACCAAACAAGACAAACAACAAGAAACACAAAAACCAGATAATGTAGACTCTACTAGTGGCACCAGCAATACTGATTCTTCAAATGTCAGTGAAGAAGAAAAGTCTGAAACTGACCAAACTTCCTCAGGTAATTCCGGAAATGGATCTACAAGTAATGCAGAATCAGGTTCTACAGGAACTAGCACTGGAGAGACAGTTTCACAACCTGACAGCACGAGTTCAAACGGACAAACTGAATCATCAGGTTCAGATAGTACAACTACTAGCCAATCTCCAACAACCCAAGATGGTGGTCAAACCACTAAGCAAGAAAACACTAAAAAAGTAACTTCAACTTGAAGTGCTGATAATGATAAAACTAATGCATCATCAGAGAAAAACTATTATAAATTTGAAGATCAAAAACAAGATATTTATAAAGAAACGCTATTAAGATCAGATATTTATACAGACCTAAAACTAGGTGATATTTTACCATTACGTAACTTTATGGCTGCTATCTTAGGGATTAGTAATATTAATGATTTACATGGAAGTAATCACCAGAGTGAACACTTAATTAAAGCAGATTTATTAAAACCTAATGCAACTGGATATGAAAATGAAAAAGAAAATAATGAATTACATGTTCGAAAACTTGAACATCATTTCTTTGGTGCAAATGGTGACAATGTAAATGAAATAAATCCTTTAATTACTAAATTAGAAAACGCTCTTAAGTATGACATTAAAAATAAAAAAGATCCTTCTGAAACTCAAATTGTGTCTAGCGCTTCTAATGGGTCTACAACAACTGAAGGAATGCAAAAGATTAGGGATGATATAAATAAAAAAGTGCAAGATTTTGTCAATGTTTACCGTAAAGATGGTGCTTTAAGCGATGAAGATCGTAAAAAATATGTTGATTGATATTTAAATGTTTATTTAAATGTGGCTCGTGTGAGGGTAATTTTCAGTGAATTAAAAGATCATTATACAACTAATAATTCTTCAAATACACAAGAACCTAAATGAGATGATATTTTCCAGAAAATCTTCCCATATAAAAAGGATTCTTCTTCCTCTTATGAAGGTAAGGAATTTGTAGATAGTTTTTGAACAAAAGGCGGGACAAATACTTCTGGTAATACTGACACAGATCCTAAAGCAGAGGCAAACTATATTAAAGTAACTGATCGCCAAGGTATTTTAGATAATCTTTATAAACATATTGATGATCAATTTACTAAAATAACTGAGCCAAACCTAAAAGATATTTTACCTTTAAGAAATACTGTTGCATCCCTTTTAGGTATCGCAGATGTTTCTAATTTAAAAGGAAAAGAAAATAATGGTAGTGGTGCTCAGGATGATAAAGATTGATTAGTTGCTAAAGAACTTTTAAAAGATGGAGTTAGTGATTCTACCACCGACCCATCTTATAATAGTATGAAACATACTAGTGGTGATGCTTTGCATGTTCGTAAAATCGAAAAAGAAATTTTTGGGATAAATGGTGATGGTGAAAATAATAATAAAGAACAAACTATTAGAAACTTTATTAAAGAATTAGCTAATAAATTACCTAGTGTAACTCAAAATACTGCAACAACACATTCTGAAACTACGCAAGCACAAGTTCCAACAACAGAACCAGAAAAAACATTGCATGATATTAAAGAAAAAGCTAAGAAATTTGTTGCTGCTTATGCAAAAGAAACAAGCTCTGGTGATGATACTAATCCAAAATTTACCAAAATTACTGATACTAACATTGAGAAGGTTGTCAAACTATACTTTAATACATACTTAAATAAAGCTCGTGTTGTTAAGTGAACTTTAGATTGAATTAAACAAGATGCAAATATTAAACCAACAACAAATACTGGTTCTTCAGGAAGCACAACATAATAATATTAATATAATTAAATAATCTATTTTTAAATAGATTATTTGTTATTTTAATTTATATATAAGAGGTAATATTGTAAATGAAAAAACAACTAAAAAAGATATTTAATTTAGCCTTAATTTCAACTCCACTAATTATTAGTGCTGCTTGTACTAAGGTTCCTGAAACAATAACAAAACCCGATCCTGATCCAGGTATAAGAGATATAACGCCTCCCCCTACAAATCCCGGTGGTTCAAATAATCAACAGCCTACTCCCCCTACTATTACATTACCAGGTAATGTCAAGAAATTAAATGAAACTAAAGTTAACGAACTTAAAGAATTACAAAACTCTAAAACCTTATTAAATTGAGGTGATGAAAGTTTTGCTCAAAAAGTAAGATCTAAAAATTTAACTAATCTTACTTATAGTGATGAAGCAACTAATGTTGCTTCAATTGCTCCTTTTAATAAAGAAGCCAAAAGATCTAATGTTATGTACCAACTAACAGTATATTCATTTGCTGATGGAAATAATGATGGAATTGGTGACTTTATAGGTTTAAAAAATAACCTAGATTACTTTGTTAATCTAGGTATTGATACTTTATACCTTTCGCCAATTCACCCAGCTTCATCATACCATGGGTATGATGTAATTGATTATACTGACGTAGCTCCTGAACTTGGGGGGATGCAAGCTTTTGATGAATTTTTAACAGCGGCCCATGCGAAGGGAATTAGGGTCGTCATTGACGTGGTTATTAACCATACATCTTATGAACATCCTTGGTTCCAAAAGGCTTTGCAAGGTGATCCTAAATATAAAAATTATTACTATATGTATGATAAAAATTCTGATGGGCATGCTAAAGAAGGAACCGACGATATACGTCAAAACTTTATTTATGTAAATGAGCCTGGTAAAAATATTCCAAATACTGACTATAAATGAGCGGCAGAATTTTGATCTGGTATGCCAGATTTAAATTTAAAGAATCCTGAATTATTACAAGAGATGTTAAATGTACATAAGTTTTGAGCTGCTAAAGGTGTAGATGGTTTTAGATATGATGCATTTTACCATTTCTTTGACTCAGAAAATATTTATAAAAATACTTCTAATAAAGGTTTAGAGGTTGATTTAATGGCTGAATTTAGAAAGGTTATTGAACAAGAGTATCTTAAAGCAAATCAAAATAATATTTCAAGATCATCTGAAACTGCCTTTATGTTTGGTGAATGATGAGGAAGTTCATCTGATGATAAAGCCAAAGGCAATTGATTTAGTAAAACTGGTCAAAAAGCACTTAGTTCCTTAATTGATGGAACTAAGTGAAAAGATGATGTTAATAATGTTTGAATTCATCCAGGGGATGAATTAAACTTAATTAAATCATTAACTGATTATAAAGGGCAAAAACGTGAATGAATTCCATTTTTAGATAATCACGACGTTGAAAGATGGATTAACAAATTTAAATGACAATTACGTGAAACTGAAGTTAATGATGAACCTCACAAACTAACTGATAAAGAAAGATATCGTTACATTGCCGCAATTTTCTCATTATTATCTCGTGGTGGGTTACCTACCTTATACAATGGAAATGAAATTTTAATGCAAGGTGGCCCAAAAAGTGATGATGATACTAAAGTAAGGGAAGCATATTACTGAAATGATCCTAAGAAAACAGTTTATTTTAAAGAAGCAAAAAATGATGCTGTAGTTGTGCAAACTGGCGCTTCAGTAGGTGAAGGATCAATTGAAAGTATTACTAGTGATCAATCTTCATCTTATAACTTAATATCTAAATTAATTCAACTTCGGCAAAATTACATTTCACTGCGTGAAATGGATGAAAAATATATTTGGTGGGATTTAGACAAAGTATTAGAGTTTTCTGGGAATGATAATGATTTTAAAGGGCATAATACAACCCTGAGGTTAAATGAAGATGGTACTTTGATTTTAATTCTTTATTCTGATTCACTGGAAAATGAATCAAGAATATCTCTTAATTCAAATTATTATGTTAAGGAAAAATTATTAGGAGATAATTTTAGGCATACAACTGAAAATAACAAAGATAGCATTATAGCAACAGGGAAAGGAAAATTTGGAGCTTATTTAATAGCTCCAAGATAATAAATAAATTATGAAGTTTAAGAAATTTTTATTAACTAGTTCAAGTATTATATCCCTTAGTTCTTTAATGCTTGCTTCATGTACTAATGAAAACCCTGGTGCTCCTGATAAACCAAAGCCACCAATTAATGCTAACCCCGGACCAACTAAACCTAATGATCCTGATCCTGGGAATGGTGATGGTAAAAATAAAACTAGCCAAATCAATGAAATCAACCAAAATAAAGAAATTGTTATTGCAATTGATGGTAGTTTAAGACCTTTTTATAATCACGTCATTGATGCTTATAATAAAACTGAAATAGGTAAAAATTATAAGGTTAAAACTGTTTCAAAAGATCTTTGGGGAGCTTTGCAATTAGCCTTTGATTCAAGTGATCAAGATAAAGATTCTCTTGATATTGTCTATATGCCTTCAGATTATATAACACTCTTAACCCAAGCTAAAAAACTTACCTTTCTTGATGAATATATGCCTGAATTATTTAATGAAATAACCAGCCAAATCAAAGCAGGTCCAAGTGAAAAAAATATTATGCAACAATTTGGAAGTGTTAATTTAAAACTAAATAATAATAACACTTCTAAATTACTTGGTATTGTGCATAATACCGAAGGATTAACCTTAGCTTCTAATTTACCTGAAAATGAAGCTAAAGAAATTTTAATGGATAGTTCAACTGATACTTTAGTTGAACTAATTAAAGAAGGAAAGATGCTAGTTAGATTCCAGGATTTTTGGTATTCAAATGGAGTTTTTGCTGGTGTTTTTGAGAAAATAAAACAAGATAATCCTGAGCTTAGTGATATTAATTTAATGACTAAGATCTTATATACAAATCCAGAAACTAACAAAGTTTCTTCTGGATTTATCAACACTGATAAATATAATGTTTATTTTAAAGATGCAATTAAAGTATTTACCTCCTTATTTTTCCCGATTTATGAGGCGGCTTATATAAAAACTGAACAAGAATTTCAAGAAACTCCATGAGCAGCAAAAGGAATTACTCAAACTGATTTAAAAGCAACTTTATCAAATAATGCTAGTGTTGCTAATGATCGTATTTTTAGTTTGCTAAAAAACAATAAAATTAATTTTACGGTAATTGGTTCATGGGATGCTAAATTATCGCAAAGCCAAGCTAATGCTCAAAGTTTTTTCTCGGTTGTTAAAACTGACGAAGATCATGAATTTATCCAGGCTCCAGGAGCTTGAAGTTTTGGAATTAGTTCTAAAAATACAGATGCTTCGCCTGAACGTAAGGATGCCTTAAAGCAATTTATTAAAACTATCTTTGATGTTTCGTCTTATTATGAATTATTTAAAAATGGTACTAATATTCCATTTGTTAAAGAAGTTTATCAAGATTTAAAAGGCGTAATTAAAAAGGAAAACCTAGAAGAATACAATAAATTAACTGACTTAGCTAAATCACAAGGTTACCAAACTTACGAAGAATTAAAAGAATTTTACTTACAAAAACAAGAACAAACCACTGAACTTTCAATACTTTATGAACAAGCAACCTGGGGCGAGTCTTGATCATTAGATCTTGATAAAACTAGCCCAAGTTCAGAGCAAAATATGGTTTTAGTTTCATCTTTAAAAGATGAATTAATTAAAAAAGAACCTAATTTAACTGATCAGCAATTTACCGAAATGAAATTGCAAAATATTTTACCATTACGTAACACTGTAGCTTCCTTATTAGGTATTGAAAATATTGATAATTTAAAAGGTAAAAAATTTCCTGAATGAAGCGATGAGCATACTGACAATTGATTAGTTGGTAAAGATTTACTTAAAGAAGGTGTAAAAGAAAGCCAAATGCGCTATGAAGAAAATGGTCGTTATTCTGAAGAATCATTACATATGCGTAAAATTGAAGAATATATCTTTGGAGTCTATGGTGATAATGAAGCTCAAAAACTGGACTTTATTGATAAATTAACTAAACTACTTTGGGAAGATTATAAAAATAATTCTTCTAAAGTAGAAGAATTAAAAACTTCAATTATTAACAAAGCTCAAAGCTTTGTTAATGAATTTAGCAAAAAAGAATTAACTTTAGAAGAAATTACTAAAATAGTTGAAGGCTATTTAGCTGTATACCTTAATCCAGCATTAGTGCGATTTTTCTATGTTAAAGACTTTACTTCATTTCCAAATACAATTTATAATGAAGCACAAATTGCTGAATTAAAGAATTGAACAAATTATAATACTTGAGGAGAATCTTGATCTAAGAACATTAATACTACTAAAGCAAATGCACAAGAGAATTTTGTTAGTGCACAAGAATTAAAAGATCAAGTTAAAAAACTTAATTCATTGCAAGAACGTGATTATGAAACATTAGAAATTGAGAGTATCTTACCATTACGTAATACGATAGCTTCATTATTAGGTCTTGAAAATGTTAATCATTTAGTAGGTAAAGAAGAAAACCAAGATAAGGAATGGTTGATATCGCAAGATTTACTTAAAGAAGATAGTATTAATCATCCTTTTAACTCATTACTTCGCCATAATACTGAAGCTTTTCATATGCGAAAAATTGAAGAATTTATTTTCAGTGTTAATGGTGATAATCAAGCATCGAAAAATGCTCTTTTACAAAATTTAACTGAAGCGCTAATTAAAGACATAAAGGCTCGCAATAGCAACAATATTGATGAAATTAAAACTTATGCTTATAGCAGGGCTCAATTATTTGTTGAAACTTATAGCAAAGTAGCAGTTGAGCAAGAAACCATAAAACAAGCAATAGACGGATATTTAAATGCTTATTTAAATCCTGCGAAAATAAGAGCTTTAGTTCTAAATATTATTCGTCGTCAATTAAAAAACCAAAGTAATGTAAGTGTTTCCGACGAAGTTTTAGAAACTATCTTAGCTTTTGAAGATAAATTTAAAACCAATAAAACAATGAATGTTTTTGGTTCAACTACTAGCATTGCTGATGGGGGGTTAGGTATTACAAGATTACAACCTATTCGTCCTGATAATTCTAATCCACTCTTTGAACAAGTATGGAATATTATGAATAAAGAGGTTTTTGGTAACAGAGCAATATATGAAAATATGGTGCGTTATAATATTAAAACCCAGGGTGCTTTTAACTCTGAACTAGGTCGAGAATTACTAATTGCCTTTAATAAATATATTACAACCTTAAATGAAGAAAATAAGAATACAAATTTAGTAATTGATAATTAACTATACAAAAATTAAAACAATAATCATTAATTTTATTAAGATTGTTGTTTTTTCTCATTTTAGCAATGCTTTACCAATTGTTGTCAAATAGTTACTCAAATATCCTTAAATTCCGATTAATTTGGACTATAAACAGTGTTAAATATAACTTATTTATTTTTAAATATAACTCAAAGGAAGATTTTCTTGTCCAGAATTATTTTGTAGTATACAATTTAGACTTTTATAAAATATATTTTATTAATTAACATTTTTCATATATAATAGTTTTATTATTATAAAATATCATATATAGCAAAGGAGTAGATTATGGCAAGAGAAGGATATACATTAGCATGTCAAGATTGCAAAATGGAAAACTATATTTCTAAAAAAAATAAGAAAAATCATCCTGAAAAAGTAGAATTATCAAAATACTGCTCAAAATGCAATTCTCATACTAATCACAAAGAAAAAAAATAATATATAAAATATATAAAAAAAGAAACTGATTTTATTCAGTTTCTTTTTTCTTATTATGTAATCTTAATATAAATTCGACTAAGGTTGCTACTAATGGGCCTTGCGGCTGTTGATTAGCATCGGCAGTTCCAGCAATATCACAATGAATAAAATCAATGCCTTTAGTGAATTCTTTTAAAAACATGGCCGCTTGCGAAGAATCTTGTCTTACTATTTTTGATCAACTGGCTAAATCTGCTACCTTTGAACTTTTATTACCTTTATGAAAATCTTCATGTAGTGGCATACGTCAAACCTTTTCTTGTGCTTCGCGCGCTGCTTCATTAAAGATTTCTCATTTTACATCATTTGTTGACCAAATTCCGCTATAAACATTAGATAAACTCGTTAAGATAGTACCAGTTAAGGTCGCAACATCTATAATAGTTGTTGGCTTTAATTTTTCTGCTGCATAATAAATTCCATCTGCTAAGACTAGTCTTCCTTCAGCGTCTGTATCTACGACTTCAACTCATTTACCACTCATTGATTGGTAAACATTCTCAGGTAATGAAGCATCATTATTAATACGATTATCCGTGATGCACATAATAGCACTGACGTTGACTTTAGCTTTAAGTAAAGCTAAAGTTTTAACTGTATAAGCTGCAACTACTGATCCTGACATATCATACTTCATTCCTTCCATATGATATCCTTTTGTGTTAACTCCACCTGTATCAAAAGTAATTCCTTTACCTATAATGCTGGTATGCTCAGTATCTTTTGGATTACCTTTATAAGTGATAATTACAACACGTGGTTCATGGGTACTTCCTTGGTTAACTGAAAGAAGTAAATTCATGTTTAAATCTTCAATTTCTTTTTTAGTTAAGACCTCAACTTTTAAATTATCAATTCCCGAAAAATCATTTGAAATGCTTGAAGCAAGCATTTCAGAGTTTAAGAAGTTTTCCGGTGTAATTTGTAAGTTTCTTACTTGGTTTACAGATTTTGCAATTAAAGTTACTTTATTAATTAATTGCTTTTGCTTTAAAGAAGGTTGTTCAATTAGCAAACTTAAAGATTCTTCTTTAGTTTTTGCTTCTTTTTGATATGTTTTTTTGAATAGTTTTGCTTTTGTAAAAATTGCCCCAAAGACAAATAACCGAATTAATTTATCTGTCTCAAAATGATTACTAAAAGCTTTTAAATCTAATACATAACTTCTTTGTAAATTACTTGCAAAATTACTAAATCATTGTGAAAATTCATATCAAGATTGCTTTTCCTTACTAAAATATACATATGATTCTTTTGTACTTAATTCATCACTAATTGTAAAATTACGTTTTCCGACAAAATTTGGAAATTCAAAACCTTCAAAAGCAGGTTTTAATAATTGTGTATTTGCATCATGTTTATTAATTATTTTTATCATTATTATTCCTTTTCTAAATATTGTTCGATGGCTAATTTAGCACTTTGGCGGTATGCTTTTTGTAAACCGCCAAAACCTAATAAAGTACCTCCAAAATACCTTACTACAATTACTAGGATATTTGTCAGTTTTTTAATTCTAATTAAATCATAAATAACTTTACCGGCGGAATTAGATGGCTCGCCATCATCACTAAAACCTCCATTTTCAATATTATTATTTAAGATTAAATATCCATAGCAAATATGCCTTGCTTTTTTATGCTCTTTTTTGAGTAAATTAATTATTTCTTTTATATTACCTTTATCAGTTATGTTATAAACATATGAGATAAAGGTGGATTTTTTAAAAATAACTTCTATACCTTGTTTAGTCAAAAGTTATTCCTTTTAAATTTCTAACCATTTGTACAAAATGGTTATAAGCTTTAGCTAAATCGGGCTTTCCCTGACTTTTAAAGAAGTTGAATTTTTTAGCATAATCGCTTAAAAGACCATAAACTTCAATTTCATCTAGCGAAGGTTTAAGCCCTAATTTTGCGAGTTTCTCAGGATAATATTTACTTAGTAAAACATAGAATTTAGTTGCTAAAAATTGTGGCGAAAAATTTTCGTATTTAATTGATCCTATTGCCAATAATTTGATGGCAGGTTCTTGGTCATCGAATTTTGGTAATAAAATACCAGGAGTATCTAAAAATAAAAATTCTTTATTTGCTACCCATTTTTTTTCCTTAGTAACACCAGGGAAATTTTCCACTTTTAAGGATGCTTTTTCAGTTACTAAATTAATTAAGGTACTTTTACCACAGTTTGGTACCCCAACAACAAACGATTTAATTTTAGTTTTAATTATTCCTTTTTCAAAATTTCTTGATATTTTTTCTTTATTTATTTCTGTTAATTTACGTAATATTTTATTTTTAGAACTTTGATTACGTAAATCTAGCCATAATAAATGTTCGCCGCTAAATCTCTCATTAATTTGATTTTTTTTGTTTTTATCCATTAAATCAATTTTGGTAAAAATAAATAAGCGTGGTTTATGCGGAGCTATTTTGTCGAAATCTTCATTATATGAACTAATTGGAGCTCTTGCATCTAAGACAACTATAAAAACATCGGCAAGGGCAGCACTATTTTGAATTTCTTTAAAACCCTTGGCCATATGGCCAGGGTATCATTGAACTAGTGTTTCGTGGGTAGTTTCTTTTGTTTCAGTATACATTTTTAACTCCTTCTATTATAAATTTTATCTAAGATTATTCCAGCAGCAACTGCAACATTTAAACTTTCAAAAGCAATTGGTATATATAAACTATGATCTGCGAGGTTTTTTATTGCCTGCGATATTCCATTTCCTTCATTACCTAAAATTACAATAATTTTATCTTCCGAAAATTTAATATCATTAAGTTTTTTGGCTTTTAAATCAAGGAGCGAAGCATATAGAGTAAATCCTTGTTTTTTATAATATTGTAATTCGTTAGCTAAATTTTTGGTTTGGATAATATTTAAATTAAAGATTGATCCTTGACTAGCTCTAATTACTTTATCGTTAAAAGGATCTAAATTTTCTATGATAATAGTATCAAATCCAAAAGCAAGGGCTAAACGCATGATAGTTCCAACATTACCTGGATCTTGTAAATCATTTAAAGCAATAACTTTATTAACTTTTGCAGCTTTTAACTTGCTTTTATCGCATAAAGCAAGGCAATGTTGGGGACTAGTAGTTTTTGCTAAATATTGAATGATGTCATAACTAACTTTTGTTGAATTAGGGTAAATTTTTGAATCTTCTGTTTCAAAAATTTCTAAAACTAAATTATGTTTTAAAGCTTCATTAATTAAATGTTGACCAGAAACCAAAAACTTTTGTTCTAAAGTACGGTACTTTTTTTGTTCTAATTTTTTTAAATATTTAATTTTAGGATTTTGTTTACTTGTTAAAATCATGTTTCAAAAAATCTTTCCCTTTTTCTACTTCGTATAAAGATAATGATTTAAAATTTAATTGGCGCATGATTTCAAAAGCTACAATACAAACTGAGTTTGCTAAATTAATTGAACGCATGGCAGAAACCATTGGTATTCTTAAACAATTATCTAAATTATTTTGCAAAATACTTTTATCAATGCCTGTTGATTCACGTCCAAACATGATTCAAATTTCTTGACTTTGATCATGAATTTTTTGATACTCAATATCACTATATGTTTTTAATCCATAGCGAGTAATATAAAAAATATTTTTATCATGATATTTATTATAAAAACTTTGATATGAATCATGGACTTCGTGGCGAATATCTGAAAGCATGCGTCCAGCTCCCGCTCTTTTTAAGTATTTAGGATGTAAGTCAAAACTTATTGGTTTAATGATATGTAATTTAGCGCCTAAAGCATAACAGGTTCGAATAATATTTCCGGTATTTGGTGAAATTTCAGGTTGGTATAAAACTATATTGATCATAATATTCCTTTTCCTTATAATAATATTATATTACCTTCATTAAATATACTTTTTAATTTTACTAAATTAACCGCTTGAGTAAAATTAAAAATTAATATTTGGTATAATACTTAAAGTAATGAAGAAAAATAACAAAAGAATGAAATTATTCCTCACTTTCATGAATTTATCAATTTTACCTGCTGTGGTAATTTCATGTACTAGTAAGGAAGATAACCCAAAACCCGATGATAAAAAACCTGGGAATGGCAAAGAATCTGCTAAACCAGTAATCCCAGCACCAGTGCAGCCAGATCCAGCCCCTATCAACCCAAATCCTGGTAATGGTAAACCAGGAAATTCTACAGGCCCAGTTTTAAATAACCCTAACCCGCCACAAGATCCACAACCAAAAGATCAAAACCCTGGATCAAGTAATCAAACTAAACCTACTGATCCAGTTAATTCTACAGATTCAGGAAACCAAACAATTGAGCCAAAGCAACCAAATGAAGGTTCAGATGCAAAGACACCTTCTCAAGAACCAAGTGAACCAGAAAACCCTGGGGCTTCTAATGATTCCGCAAATCCCCAATTACGTGAAGAACTATCTAAATTAATTGACAAAGTTCAAGATCCTGATAAAAAGAACTTTTATACATTTAGGTTGCAATTTTCAAGTGATGCTGCATTAAATAACCTTAAAACTGAAGTGCAGCAAACCCTTGCCCAAGAGGAAGAATGATCTAAAGATACTTCGCCTGCCGAAAATAGGCAATTTAGTTTTCCTAAATTAACAGAACGTGAGGCAATTGAAAAAATTAAAAATAAGACTTTTTCAATTGGCTACGGTTGAACATTTGAGACTGAAACTACTCCTTTAGCACACCCACATAACGGAACCGGTTGGTTGCTAGATTATGCTTGGGATGCTAACAAAGAAAATTTAATGCTTTTTATTGCAACAAATTTACACGTACACAAATATGCCTTTAATAGTTTTGACAAAGATTTAAAAAATGATTTTCCAGAGTATTTCACTGAAGCAAAACGAGAAACACTTTATGGGTTTTTAGGTGTTGCACGAGATGATATAAATCTTGACCCAATTCCAAATAACACCAAGCCAAATACCGCTACTAATAGGCCAAGCATTTTCACAAATGAGCCTAAAGAACGCGCGGAGCTTAAAGGAGCAACTTCATTAGGCGATATAATGAAAGCTCCGCAAACTATATTTGCTGCAATGGATTTTTATAATGAAGAAGGTAATAAAAAGATGCTTGATAATGTGTCCTGATACAAAGATACAACTTACCCAGATTGCCGTCCAGGGTTAGATTTTGCTGTTTTCGGAGTGGAAATAAATTATAAAAAACTAACAGAAAATCAAAATCAATATGCATTATTTAAAAAGCATATTGATAGAGCAATTTCCACTTTTGATAAGGATGTTAAAACCATTAAATATGAAGATGATGCATTATACATCCCATTTGATTATGTTGCATCATATTTAAAACCAGGTGCTAATAAACTAAAATCATTGCGTCCTGAACGTTTGTATGTGGCAGGATACCCACAAGTTTCTAATACTGGATTATTTATGTCTAATACTTCTAGTGATTTAGATCATTCAGTTATAATTGATAGAACTACTTTTACAAATAATATTAGTAATGAAAGAGTCTTAGACGATGCAAGGATTGCAATTGGAATTGGTTATTCATTTGCTTTAACTAATTCCTCTTTAGCCGGTGGAACAAGTGGATCAATGGTAACTAATGAATATGGGGTTCCAGTTGGTATTTATAATACTTCATCAAATACCAATGGCACAGATTTATCACAAAGATCTGGCTTTGTTCCATTAATTCAAGGTGAAGATTTAGATTCATCATATGCATATAACTTAATTGATGGAAGCGATAAAACTAAATACCCAATGCAAGAAAAATCTTATCGCCAAAATTTAGCTAAACTTGATAAAATATTAGCTAAATATCCAAAAACAGCATTATTCCCAAATGGGGTGAAACAAACTAACTAAGAGGAGAAAATTATGAATAATACAAGATTATTAAAAATGTTCGAACGAACAGGGGCTGAAGTTTTAATTTCTGAAGCGCCACAAACTAGATTATGGTATGCTAATGTGCAAACCACTGATGGTTTTATTGCCATTGAAAAAGATAAAGCAACATTGTTTGTAGATGGACGCTACATTGAATATGCACAGAAGCATGCAAAAAATGTTGAGATAGTTTTAATTCAAGGAACCAATATGCAAGATTGGTTTAAAGCAAGAAACTTTAAAAAAGTTGCTTTAGAAAAAGATTACTTAATTAAAGATGTCCAAGAAAAAATTATTAATATTGTTAACCCAGAAGAATTAATTTGAGTAAATGGGCAAGAATTAAGAATTATTAAATCTCAAGAAGAACTTAAATTAATGCAAAAAGTCGTTGATATTTCTTTAGCAGCATTAGATGAATTTAAAACTTGAGTTAAACCAGGTATTACTGAAAAAGAAGCAGCCGCAATGTTAAACTTTTTACTTAAAAAACATGGTGCTGATAAAGAAGGTTTTGATGAAATTATTGCTTCAGGTCCAAGCAGTGCCGAGCCACATCACCATCCTACAGATAAATTAATTGAAGATAATAATTTATTGAAAGTTGATTTTGGTGCTAAATATAAAGGTTATACTGCTGATATTACTAGAACTTTTGTAATTGGAGATCAAAGTAAAGTTAATCCAGAAGCTTTAAAAATCCTAGAAATTGTTAAAGAAGCAGCCGCTTTAGGTCGTAAGGCAGTGCGCCCTGGTATTAAAGTTTCAGAAATTGATAAAATTTGCCGCGATTATATTACCCAAAAAGGATATGGGCAATACTTTACCCATTCAACTGGCCATGGTTTAGGTATTGATGTACATGAACTTCCAAATGTTTCAACTCGTTCAAACACTATTTTAGAACCAGGTATGATTATTACTGTTGAACCTGGTATTTATATTGAAGGCTTAGGTGGCGCTAGAATTGAAGATGATGTTTTAGTAACTGAAGATGGTTACTACGTATTTTCTAGACCATATGAAACAAAACAAAACTAAGCAAAATAACTTACTTGAAGCAAATTATCTTCAAGTAACTGGATACCACTCTATTTATTATCAAATATATGGAAATCCGCAAGGATTTCCTATCTTTATAATTCATGGAGGACCAGGCGGAGGCTCAACTCCGATCTTAAATAAATTATTTAATTTAGATGTTTTTAAGTTAATTTATATTGACCAAAGAGGCTGTGGCAAATCTAAACCTCGTTTAGAACTAAAAAATAATACTACTCAAGACTTAATTGAAGATATTGAAGCTGTAAGACTTCATTTAAATTTAAATAAAATAGCTTTATTTGGTGGAAGCTGAGGCACAACACTTGCTTTATCATATGCAATTAAATATCCGCTCAATGTCGAGCGGATATTGCTAAGAGCAGTTTTTTTAGGACGCCAAGAGGATATAGATTTTTTATATGAAGCAAATGGGGCAAGTGATTATTATCCTGATTATTTTGAAACTTATAGCAAGCTAGTTAAGGATATTCCAGGGAATAGTATTTTAGACAAATACTATAATGTATTTACCAACCATGATTCAGAATTTAAAAACTTAGCAGTACAAACTTTTTATAATTGAGAAGCATGCTTAGTTTCAGTTAATAAATTTAGGGCTAAGTTAAATCCAAGCAAACAAGAACTAAAGTCATATTTAGATGTTGCATTATTAGAAACACATTATTTTGTTAACAAATGTTTCTTTGATGATGATAATTACATCCTTAAGCATGCTTCGATGCTTAAGGATATTCCAGTTGATATTGTGCATGGGCGACAAGATGTGGATTGTCGGCCAATTGGAGCTTATTTATTACATAAAGAATTAAGTAATTCAAAACTGTATTTAGTTGATGGAGCAGGGCATACTTCACTTGATAAAAACCTTTGAAATGCTTTAAAAACTGTAACAAAAAATTGAGAAAATATTTATGCTATACAAACCAAGAATTAAGTTTCTTGGTTTTTTATATTTGACTTGTCAAGTGCTTTGAGTATTATTAACAAACTATTATAATTTTTAATAAAATTTAAATATGAAGAAATATTTTAAATTACTATTGAATATAAGTGCTTTGCCAATTTTTGCAAGTACTTTGGTAGCTTGTTCAACTCAAGAATTAAAATATGATCAAGCTCGTGAATTTAAAAAATTGCAAGATACCAAAACCTTATTAAATTGAGGTGATGAAAGTTTTGCTCAAAAAATAAGATCTCAAAATTTAACTAATCTTACTTATAGTGATGAAGCAACTAATGTTGCTTCAATTGCTCCTTTTAATAAAGAAGCGAAAAGATCTAATGTTATGTACCAATTAACAGTATATTCATTTGCCGATGGCAATAATGATGGAATTGGTGACTTTATTGGTTTAAAAAATAACCTAGATTACTTTGTTAATCTAGGTATTGATACTTTATACCTTTCTCCTATTCACCCAGCTTCATCATACCATGGGTATGATGTAATTGATTATACTGACGTAGCCCCTGAACTTGGGGGGATGCAAGCTTTTGATGAATTTTTAACAGCGGCCCATGCCAAAGGTATTAGGGTGGTTATTGACGTAGTTATTAACCATACTTCCTACGAACATCCTTGGTTCCAAAAGGCATTGCAAGGAGATCCTAAATATAAAAATTATTACTATATGTATGATAAAAGTCAAAATAGTAATGAGCAACAAGGAACTGATGATATTAGACATTTATTTAAAGTAGTTAATACCCCTGGTTCAAATCCGCCACAATCTAATTATAAATGGGCAGCGGCCTTTTGATCAGGAATGCCAGATTTAAATTTATCAAACCCTGAAGTGATCCAAGAAATTAAGAATATGCATAAGTTTTGAGCAACTAAAGGAATTGACGGGTTTAGATATGATGCATTTTACCATTTCTTTGATTCTCCTAATATTTATAAAGGAAGAAGTAAAAAAGGCCATGAAGTAGAATTATTTAGTGAGTTTCGTAAAGTAATTAATGAAGCATATAAAGAAGCTGCAAATAATGGAATTGTTCGTTCTTCTAATGATGCATTTATGTTTGGAGAATGGTGAGGTGATTCAAGTGATTCAAATGCTCAAAAAAATTGGTTTAACAAACAAGGAGATGTTTCACTTAGTTCATTAATTGATGGAGTAAGGTGGAAGAATTCGACAGATGTAAGATTAAATTCATATGAGGAACTCAAGTTAATTGAAGGTTTAACTGATAAAAATGGTGTAATTAGGGAATGAATTCCATTTTTAGATAATCATGATGTTGAAAGATGAATTACCAGAATTAAACAAGGAGCAGGGGGAGCTCCAGCGACTACTGAACCATATAAATTATCATTAGATCAACGCAACCGGTATATTGCAGGGATCTTTGGACTTTTATCACGTGGTGGTTTACCAACTTTATATAATGGTAATGAGATTTTAATGCAAGGAGGGCCTAAAAAGCGGGATGTAAATGTTCGTGAAGCTTTTTGGTGAGAAGATACAACTAAGAATGTTGATTTTTACGAACTTAAAAGCCCTGATGATCGGATCTCACCAAAAGCTTCACCTGGCGAAGGAAGCGTTGAATCAATAATTAAAAATCCTAATTCATCATATAATCTAATTGCACAGTTAATTAACCTACGTAAAGAATATATTTCACTACGTGAAATGAATTCTAAATATGTAGTAAGTAATTGAAGGGATATTTTGGACTTTGAAGATGTCCAAAATGGCTTTAGCGTCAATAACACAACATTAAGAAAAAATGATGATGGAACTTATTTATTAATTGTATATAACCCACTTGGTAATAATGAAGCAAAAATTACTTTAAAAAATAATTTGGTGGTCAAAGAAAAATTATTAGGAAGTAATTTTACAATCAAAAATATAGACAATAATGCAACTATTATTGGGAGTGGCCAAGGTAAGTTTGGAGCCTTTCTACTTGGTCCTAAATAGTTTGATATTGCAAGGTAAATTATCAACACTATATTTTAAGTATATTATAAGTGAACAAATAATATTTAATATTTTGCTATAATATTTATAGAAAAATGAAAAAAAAATACAAATTTAAGCGAATTCCGCTCAAAACTAAGTTAAGATATTTTATTTTTGGTAAATATCCACTTGAAAGACGGTATAAACCAAAGATTTTAGAGTACTTATTTATGATTTTTTCAAACATTGTTGCTTTTGTAATCACAATTTTTTTGTTTTTTATTATAAAAAAGGCTATAAACGAAGGTACAGAAGGAACAATATATGGAAATGTTTCCACAAGGTTAAATGCATATGAAAGTCGTATCTTTATTTCAATTCTTTTATTAACTTATATAGTTAATTTGATACTTTCAATCCATGTGCTTTACATTTTGAAAAAAACGGAATTTAATAAAATATTCGCTGTGCTTGGAGTTATTTCTTCATTAACTTTTTTAACTCCATTTGCAATCATTTTTCTAATTATTGCTTATCAAAAAAATGAATTGGCTTTTGAATAAGCCATAGATTGAAAATAGATATTTAAGGAATTATTATGAAAATACGTAAATTTATATTATCAGCAACAAGCTTATTATCCGTAGGTGCATTTGCAGCTGTTTCATGTACCGGTGGTGGTAATGCCAAACAAGAAGAAATTGTTGTTGCAGTTGACGGGGTTCAAAGAGCCTTTTATGAAAAAGCTATTGAAGCTTACAACAAAACAGAATCAGCTAAAAAATACAAAATTCGTACAATTGAAAAAGATGTTTGAGGTGCTTTAGACTTCAGTCTTCAAGGAATTACATCACCTGAAGTAGCTGACATTTTCTATTTACCTGGAGATAGAGTTACTGACTTAACTCAACAAAATGCACTTAGTTATATTGATGAATTTATTCCTAGTTTAATTGATGAATTATCAGCATCAACTGGTGCTACTGCCGCAGAAAAAGAACTTCTTAGAGCATTTGGAACAATTCGTACCCGTGTAAAAAACGGGCAAAATATTACTAATGTAACAAAATTAATGGCAATTAGACATAACACTGAAGCAATTTTAATGGCTTCAAGACTTCCAGAAGCAGATGCTCGTCGTGACTTAAGTAATGCAAACACAGATACTTTAGTTGAACTAGTTAAAGAAGGAAAACTTCTTTTAAGATTCCAAGACTTCTGATATGGTAATGGTGTTTTAGCCGGAGCTTTAGAAAAAATTAAAACTCAAAATTCACTTGATTCAAAATTAAACTTAATGTCAAGAATCTTATACACCGATGAAACTCGTGGTCAAATTACTTCTGGATTTATTGACGGAAACCAATACAATGCTTACTTTAAAGAAGCATTAAAAGTATACTCTTCATTATTCTTCCCAATTTATGAAGCTGCTTTCTTAAAGAGTGAATCAGATTTTGGTCAAACTGTTTGAGGTAAAAAAGGTATTTCTCAATCAGACTTAAGACAAACTTTAGTTAAAGAAGTTGGGGAAGCTCAAGCTACAATCTTTAGTTTAATGAACCAAGGAAAAATTGACTATGCTGTTATTGGTTCATGAGATACACAAAATTCAGAAAAATCAGCTGGTGCTCAATCATTCTTTAACGTAGTTAAAACAGATGATAACACCGAATACTTACAAAGCCCAGGTTCTTGATCATTTGCTATTAATTCAAGAAACAATAGTGCTAGTGAAGAAAGAAAAACTGCTATTAAAGAATGATTTAAAGCAATTTATTCAGTAGCAGCTTACAAAGAATACTTTAAAAATGACTCAAAAGTTCCATTTGTTAATGGAATTCAAAAAACCTTAATTGATGATATTAAAGCGGAAAATTCAGCTCAATTTACTGAAGTTGAACAATTTGCTAAAGATCTTGGATTTGCTTCATATGATGCGCTTAAAACTGAAAGAAATTCAAAAACTGCTAAAATCTCAGTATTAGCAAACCAAAAAGTATGAGGAAATACTTGAAGTGCTGACAAAGATCAAACTAGCCCTTCTGCTGAAGCAAACTTACTTAAAGCAGCTGATCATAAAGCATCAATTGAAAAACCTGAAGTGCTTACTGACGCTGACTTTAATGCAATTGCTTTAGGAGATATTTTACCGCTTAGAAACCTTGTTGCATCATTATTATCAATTAGTGATGTTAAAACTTTAGTTGGGGTTCAAAATTCAGATAACCCAGGAAACGTAGAATGATTAGTTGGAAAAGATTTACTTAAAGATGGATCATTTAATATTCCACAAGCTGAAACCTTGAAACATGGAGATTCTTCATTCCACATGCGTAAAGTTGAAAAAGAAATCTTTGATGTAAATGGTGATAATGAAGATGAAAAAGAAAAAATTATCAAAACATTAACAGAAGCTTTAACGAAAGATAAGACAAACAACAATACAGCAGAACTAGACAAATTAGTTACAAAATACCTAAATAAAGCAAAAAGTTTTGTTTACAACTTTGCAAAATCATCACTAGATGATGCTAAGGTAAAAGAATTTGTTACTTTATACTTAAATACATACTTAAACCCTGCTCGTGTTAGACTATCAGTTGGAGATATTTTCAACAATAAAAAATTTATTGAAGGAAAAGATGCAACTTATAAACAAGTTGATGAAAAAGTTTCAGGGTATGAATCTAAATTAACCTTTAATAAATTACTTAACGTTATCTCATCAACACAAGCAATTAGCGAAGGGGGACTTGGTGTTCTAAAAACCCAATTAACTCGTGCTGATAACTCTAATCCACAATTTACAACAGTTTGAGGATTTATGAATGATCGTACATTTGGTAATGCTGAATTATACAGAGAATTTGCCAATAAAAACATAGATACTCTTGATAAATTTACCAATGAAATGGCCAAAACATTATCTAAAGTTTTTGACGAACAAGCTGGTAAATTGAATGCAAGTAACTCAGATACATATGTAACTATTTCTAACTAATGGTTAAATATAAATCAAACATAAATAAAATTAGTTTCTATACACTTTTAGTACAAATAGCACTACTTACAGCAGTGCTCTTTGTTTGACTGTTAATCCCTTTTGGTATGGGGATTAGTGCTGAACAATATCAGCATTTAACCAGAGATTTAACTGATGAACAAATAAGTGATTTAGGACAACAAATTGCAATGCGCAGTTTAATGTCATATTTAGCAAACACTTTTGTAATCTTATTTTTCTTAGGATATTTAGTAATGCTTAGACATAAGTTAAAACATGGATATATTTTTTTATACTCATGAATGATTGTCTTCTTGACGTTAGCTTTTTCTCCATTTTTTAATGGAACTGAGCTTTTGTCAACCTTGCAAATTGTTATAGGAAGCTTAATATCTATTTTAAATATCAGCTTAATTATCACTTTAATTTATCTCTTGGTGCAATACCACATTAAACGTAAATTTTATTATTATGAATGGTTTAAAATACATAGAGGAGGAAGCAAGTAGTTGTGAAAGAATTAAAACTTTATAATTGATACGGCGAAGAATTCGACAGTATCCTACCGTCTTCCGTTGGTAATTTAAAAGCATATAAAAAACAAGTCAAAAATATTTTCTTGCGTAATAATGACAAAATTAAAGCGCAAGAAAGAGTTGACCGTGACTTATATTTGCGGGCAAGAAATAAATTAAGTGATAATTTAAAACGTGAACTTGCCAGCCATAGAGTTGCATACAAAAATAAAATTGGTGTCCTAAAAGACTCAATTAAAAAGTTAAAACATTTTGATTCAATGCCTTCATTATTACGTTTTGAAATCAAAAAATTAGCTAAAAGCAAAAAAACTATACAAAATTATGCGCAAGACTTTGTTTATTCTTTAACAAAGTCTGCTGATGAACTTAATTATAAAATCTACATTATTGAAGATTTAAAGAAAAAAACATATCTTGATGAAAAAGAAATCTTTAAAAAATATACTATTTTCAATATTATTTTGTTATATATTGAAAATAACCAAGATTTAACTTTTGATATTGAGAAAATTAAAGATCGTTTATTACCGCTTGAAATAGCATGAATAGATAAATTAGCTAAAACTCATAATGTTGGTGAATATTTTTTAGATATTTATAATAAACTCGAAGTTCAAAGAGTGAGTTTAGTAGCTAAAAAGACTGAATTATTACGTCAATATAATGAAACGCACCAATTACAAAAAGAGTTATATTTAAAAGAAAAAAGTAATATTCAATTAGAAACTAAACAAAAGATTTTAACTTTAGAATATGAATATAATGCTAACTTAAAAGAACAACGAGAAAAAGTTAAAGTTAATAAGCAAAAAACCCTTGAAAAAATCGAGACCCAAAAAGAGCAAATTTTAGCTGTAGAACATAAAAACCAGGAACTTACTAATCAAATAATTCAAGAAGCTAAATCAAAAATTAAAGAAATTGATCTTGAATATAAAAAACAACTTGTAAGTTCCAAAATTCGTTCAAAAATCCAAGTTTATAAAGATTTATATAAATTTTTATACAAAAATGAAATTGACTTAGCACAATTTGATTTTACGTTAAACAATCTTTCAGACCAAGAATTAACCCAAAAAGTAACTGAATTACAAGGTTACTTCAACTCATTTCAAACTAACAATGTTTTAGCTAAAATCGCATTAAAAGAATATTTAACGAAACTTAATTTCTTTAAATCATGCCGCGAATTTAAATTATTAGTTAAATCACAATATAAAGAGCAAGTCGGGCAAATTCTAAAAACTTATAGTTATGAAGGATTTTATAACCTTGAAGAAGCAAAAGCTTTAAAAGAATCATTTATCGATTATCGTTTAACTCGCCTTAAATTCTTAGGTGAAAAGATTGAAGCTAAAACTAATTTAGCACAGCTTAAAGAACAAGGTGTTTATGGTCAAGAGCAAAATGATTTTAAAACTGCTAAGGCAAAAATTATTGAACAATTTAAACTCCAAAAATTAGAAGCTAAAAACCGTATTAAAAATAAAGAAATAACTAAAGCAGCATTTAAAAACAAAAATATTGAACTTAATATTTTCAAAAAAGAATCAATTAATGAAGAAAAATTAAAGTCAAAAGTTCAATCAAATAAACAAGTTTTAAAAACTTTATTTTGACGTGAATTTGCTGAAAATAAAATTAATAAGAAACTTTATGAAAGTAAGGTAACTGAAGCTCAAAAATCCATTCCAGTTGAAACTATGAAAAACTTACGTTGAGTTAGTTTATTTATGAACTTTGTTTTCCCAGGTTTTGCTGAACTAGTTTTCTTTAAGCAACGCCTTAAAGGAAGTATTATGGCAGCTGTTTCATTTATAACTATTGCTTTAATTATCCCATTTGCTTTTGGAGCATATTGAAAAGCAATGGGTGGGATACCTGGATTTAGCGACCTAGGAGCAGATGGGCACAGTTTTACTAAGGGATTATTCCCAGATGCTAGGGTCTATTTATTTGGTGGTGTGATCTCTGTGATAGTTTTAGTCTTTGCACTGATTTACCACACCGTTTCAGCCTTAGGAGCTTATCGGGTAGCTAAATTACTGGAATATGGTTCTCGTCCAAGTAAATGAGCCCAAACTAAGCGATGATTAAATACCAGCGGATTCCCTTGAATGATTTCCTTACTTGGATGAATCTTAATGGTCTTTATCGTGGCAACTCCAGTTATTACTTCGATTTTAGTATCCTTTACGAACTATGGATTTAAACACGAAGCCCCAGCTCGTACTGTGGATTGAGTTGGTCTTAAACAATGAGGAAAATGATGAGTTTTCAGAGAACAAAGATTATTCTTATCATTAAGTAGAGTTATTTTATGAACGGCAATTTGAACGGTTTCTTCAACCCTTATTCCGATTTCGCTTGGTATTTTAATCGCTGTATTAACTAATAACCAAAGAATCAGGTTCAAAAAGATCTTTAGACTAATTTATATTTTACCTTGAGCAATTCCGGCCTTTGTTACCTTAACATTTATCCGGAGCCTCTTCAGAGGTGGTGATGATGGGGTAATGAACGTAATTCTCGTGTCAATGGGTCTTTTAAGTAGTTCGAAAAACTGACTTACTGAAATTGGAACAGCTCGTGTTTTAGTTATCTTAGTACAAACATGGATTGGTTATGCTTGAATCTTCATGCTTGTGACTGGTAATTTACAATCAATACCAAAAGACATTTATGAAGCGGGATCAATTGATGGAGCCAAAGGTCGCCAACTATTTTGATACTTGACGTTGCCTTCATTGCTGATTTCAATTGCCCCAATGTTAATTGGACAATTTGTTGGAGCCTTTAACAACTTTACCACCATTTCTATTTTCACAGGTGGTGGGCCTGCTTATGCTAATTCAACTTCATTTGGAGAAGCATCAACAGATATTATTATTTCATGAGTTTATAAATTAACCACAAGTTCAGGACAATTTGAAGGTAACCAAGCCTTTGCTGCAGCCTTAACTACATTAGCTGGTTCATTCAGTATTGCAATTAGTGCAAGAGGATTTATTAAATCAATGTCAAGGAGAGATTAAGAATGTTAAGTAGATTTAAAAGACAAATATTTTATAAACATAAGTTTGATTCGCTTACAATTTCAGAACAAAAACTATCTCCAAAGCGTTTAAAATTTAATGAATCAGACTCAAAGCCACCTACAGCACTTGAGATTATCTGACTGTTCTTTAATTACATAATTTTGCTATTTTGAGCAATAATCATTTTATTCCCAATTGTCTCACTAATAACAGCAGCCTTTAACGTTGCTAACATTCGTGTCGTTGGGCTTTCACCTTTTTCATTTGGTTGAGACAACTTTGCTTACTTATTTACTAATGAGCGTAGCTTATTCTTAACTTGATATGGAAATACATTAGTTATAGCCGGGCTTACTTCTTTAGTATCAACAGTGGCTGTTGCACTAAATGGATATGCCTATTCGCGTTTTAAGTTTACAGGATCAAGGCATTCATTAACAATTGTTATGATGCTACAAATGATTCCGGCAACTTCGTCACTAATTTCGCTATATATCTTAGTAAAATTAGGAGAAACCTTACTTGGATTTTCAGCTATTATGATGTTAATCTTGATTTATTCAGGTGGTGCCATTGCTGGAAATACCTTTATGCTTAAAAGTTATTTAGATACTGTTTCATCAGAATTAGATGACTCAGGAAAAATTGATGGATGTAATAACTGGGGATTATTTTTCAAAATTTTACTTCCAGTTATTAAACCGGCACTGATTATGGTTGCCTTATGATCATTTTTAACTCCTTTTACCGATGTTATCTTGCCAAGGTTCGTCTTAATTGAGAATGACAAAAAAACCTTAGCCATAGGGCTTGATACCTTCATTAATGCTGAACAAAAACATATTAACTATGGTGCTTATTCTGCTGGTTCAATTTTAGCTTCGCTACCAGCATTTGCCTTATTTATGTACTTGCAAAGGTATATTGTGGGGGGACTTAGTGATGGAGCTGTTAAAGGATAATATATGATGAAATATGATAAACATACTGAACAAGAAATGCTAACAAATGATGAATTAGATTTAGAAACTTCAGGATTTGAAACAATTGATATTGATCAAATGATTTCTGAAGTTGGGGAATTTTATAATTCAAATAGCGGCGCACACATAAACTTAGTGAACATCTCTAAAAAATATGAAGGAAATGAAAACTATACACTAGAAAATATTAACCTTGAAATTAAACCTGGAACATTCTGTATTTTTCTTGGCCCTTCAGGTTGTGGAAAAACAACCTTGTTAAGAATGATAGCAGGACTTAATTCCATAACTAAAGGAGACTTGTTATTTAATAACAAAAGATATAATAACTTATTACCAAACGAAAGAAATATTGCAATGGTATTTCAGTCATATGCACTTTATCCACATATGAATGTTTATAATAATATTTCATTTGGATTAAGAATTGCTAAAGAAAGAAAAGATATTATTGATAAACGTGTCAAAGACGTTGCGAAAATTCTTAAAATTGATAATTACTTATATCGAAAACCACGTGATCTTTCAGGGGGACAAAGGCAACGTGTTGCAATTGGCCGTGCTATTGCACGTAAACCGCTTGTATTCTTAATGGATGAGCCTTTATCAAACTTAGATGCAAAATTACGTGAAAACATGAGGCGTGAAATTGTTAATATTCACCGTATGCTTAATACTACAAGTATTTATGTTACTCATGACCAACTTGAAGCAATGACCATGGGGGACCAAATTGTTGTATTTAACGATGGTAAAATTCAACAAAATGGAAAAAGTAAAGAACTTTACTTTAAACCTTCAAATATTTTCGTAGCTAAATTTATTGGTTCGCCAACTATGAATACTTTTGATGCAACTTATCAAGATGGACTCATTTGAGATAAAGCCAAAAAAGTCGCTATTGAAGTAGACCAAGAAACTAAAGATAAATTAAAAGCTAATCAAGAATTAGTGGTTGGTTTTAGAAGTGAAGATTTAAGAATTCACCACGGTGAAAAAACTGGAAATAACTTTATTTCAGGTAAAATTTCAAATGTGGAATTAATTGGTAAAGATCAATTAGTTTTAGTTAAGGTGAGCGATGATTTAGAATTTATCGTTAATGCTTCTAATAGTGAAGAATTTGAATTATTCTCATATATCACAATTGAATTCATTACTTCAAGAATTCATATCTTTGATAAAGAAACCGAAAACAGAATTAACTAATGCAAAAATTTGAAACAAATTATTTAAAGCGTAAAGTTCTTTTAATTAGTTTACTAGTTTTATTAAGCTTGATGTTTATTTTTCAACTGGTAATGATTAAAAAATTCTTTGCTTGAATCGAATATGAGTATCAATGGATTCAAGCTGGTGAATTAAGCAAAACATGAAAAATAGATCAAGTTGAAAATAATGCTCCAGCATTCCAACTTAAAACATTATTTTTATCACTAAATAGTATTTTTCTAGTGCTTACTTTTAGTGCAATAGTACTTGTTTTGCTAGTAATTTATACCTTGTTTAAAAATACATATAATGGTGATCTTTATTTAAAAATTGTGAATTACCTTGTCCCAATTGTCTTTGTATTACTCTTTTTTATTCTTTCATTGCAACCAACGGAAGTATATCAAGAAAACATTATTCAAGCTGAAGATGATGCTGGCGAAATCAGAAACACTCCTTTTAAAAAAAGTGGAGGTCAATTAAGTTACTTACTAACTTGGCTAGCGCTTGGTTTTAGTTTTATTAACATTTTCTTGATTGTAATTGCTCGTAAATCATTTGGTTTTTTAACCAAAGACCAAATCTTAGCAAAACAATTAATTCCAACTGATGAATTAAAAATCAAAATACAAACTATTCTAGATAATAATTAACCTAAAACTCCTTGTAAAAAACAAGGAGTTTTTCATTAAAATATATTTAACATATCAACTTGTATAAGTAGATAAAAATAGTATAATATTAATATGAGCAAGTTATACGAGAAATGAAAGCTAGAAAGAATATTTAAAGGTTATTTAAAAAAGCAAATTATAACTGAGGCTGCCACTTGAGATGATCCAGGCTTCCAAATGCCTAAATATCATTTAGATTACACTGATTTATGAAAAAAAGCCCCTAAAGCTAAGTTATTCAAAAAGTTACGTAATACAAATGTTATTTACCAATTATTAGTTTATAATTTTGCTGATGGTAATAATGATGCTCTAGGTGATTTTATTGGACTTAAAAATAAAATTCCTTATTTAGTAAATTTAGGAATCGATCAATTATGGTTAAGTCCAATTCACCCTGCTTCTTCGTACCATGGGTATTCTGTAATTGATTATTGCAACGTTGCTCCCCAACTTGGTGGCATGGATGCTTTTATTGAGTTTTTATCATGTGCCCATGAAAACGGAATTAAAGTTTACTTAGATTTAGTGTTTAACCATACATCCTATGAACATCCTTGGTTTCAAAAAGCCTTATATAAAGATCCTTTATATGAACAATTTTATCGCTTTGAACCAAGTTATAAAGATTCAGATGTAAAGACAGATACCAAACACATTAGAGCTAAATATCATCGTCTGGATCAAAAGATCCAGGCAACTAATCGTGATTATTTAGGCCGTTTTACTTATGGTATGCCTGATTTGAATTTAGATAATGAATTAGTAATCAAACAACTGATTGAAATTCAAAAATTTTGAACGGCTGTTGGAGTTGATGGCTTTCGCTATGATGCAATTGCTGAATTTTATTCTAGTGAACAAGAAACTAAAGCTAACTTTAATGAAGCCAAGATTTTTAGTTTGCTGCGCGAAGCAAGCAACTCAATAACTAATTTAGAACCAGGTCGCGAGGAAGTTTTTATGATGGGTGAATGAGTCTTTAGCGATCCCTTAAAAGGGTTAGAGTATACCATGTACCAAGGTAAACAAGCTTTAGATACAGTTTATGATGGCTTTAAGTTTTTTAGACATAATCCTGATGTTAGAATTAGTTACCAAGAATTAGTAAATGTGGCAAGCAAGTATGCACTTGCTTCGCCTAAAACTAAATGAGTACCTTTTTTAGATAATCATGATGTTTTTAGATGGCTAGATTATTACCGTCAGAATATTACTAAGTTAAAAAAAACAGAGCATCATAAACCTTTAAGTCTTGATGAATATGAAGCACAAAGAATTGCACTAATGCAGCTATTAGCCTTACCAGCTACACCAATTATTTATTATGGTAATGAACTTGGTTATTATGGAACAAGGATTTATGGAGATCCAACTTTGCGTGAACCAATGAAATGGTTAACGCAAAAAGAAAATTGTTATATTTTTGATAATAAAGTTAAAGAATCACGTAAAGATTATGTTTTATTAACTTCTGCCTTGTCTAGGCCTTGTGTTGAAGAAGCAATTGAAGATCCAAATTCCCTATTTAACTTTATTAAATTTATGCTGAAGCTTAGAAATGATTATCCATTTCTGAGCCACAGAGAACCAAGAACAATTATCGATCCATATCAAGTAATTGATAGCGAGGATTATTCATCATTTATGGTCCGTGCTCAAGACCAAAATGCTAAAAAGCTGTTATTGTTTGGATTTTGCAATTACCAAAATAAATTCTTAGCAGTAGGCAAGATTTCTCGTAACTATCATTTTAAACCTTTATATTTATATAAAGCTAAAAATAATAGTTGAAATATTGAAATAGAAAGAGGAGGATTGATTATTTTTGAATTAACTCAAAAATAATTAGAAAAATTATGAGACCAAAATATAAATTTACATATAAAGATACTTTTCAATTAGATGATCCAGATGTTACTAAAACAAGTGAGATTATTTTATATTTAATTGACTTAATTAAAACCAAGAAAGTACCAGTTAATAAAATTATGCCTTCAGAACACGCTTTAATGGAACGTTTCAAATGTTCTCGTAGTGTTATTGTCACAGCTTACCAAAAACTACGTACTATCGGTGCAGTTTACTCAATTAAAAAAAGAGGACACTTTGTTTCTGAAAACTTCCATAACTTAATTAAACCAGTTAGTTATTTAATTAAAGCTGACCGTCAAATGGGGCATGAAGTGTTTGACTTTGTAGAACCTGAATGATTTGCAGATAAAAACATTATCTTTACAGATGGAGCCAGATTTTTCCAAAAGAAAATTTATAAGAAAAATAAAGTGATTGGTGAAGCTGAAGTTTGATTATCTGCAAAATGACTTGGTAAAAATGAACCAATTGATTTGACTGTACCATTAATTGACACTATTAATAACAAAAAGAAAGTTGAAAACGTAGTTTACCACCTTGAATATGAAAAAGATGTTAATCGTTTAGGGCACCAAAATATGATGGTTTTAACAATGTTTGGTTATGATGATGAAGCAATTTGTATTGCTGGTAAATATTATATTGACCCAGAACACCTTAAATTTTATCACCAAGAAATATCTTTATTATAAAAGAGACAAAAGCACCCTTAATAGGGTGCTTTTTTACTCCTTTTTATGATTGAATCATTAATTTTATATACTATAGATTGACTGGTCAAGTTGTATTAGTAGTTTTTAAAAAATTTAATAATAATGATTATAATTATTGCATATGAAATTAGTCAAAAAAGATTCGCAATTTTTTAAAGAATTTGATCAAAAATTTGCTTATAAGGAAAATGATTTAGGAGTCATAATTTTAGAGAATAAAATTCAAATAAAATTATGGCAACCTTTAGCAAAAGAAGTCTTTCTTTTGCTTTACAAAAAAAATGATTTAGAAAATCCATATTTAAAGTTGTCAATGCAAAAAGTTTATGCACAAACAAGCAATGATATTTTTGTTTGAGATATAACAATTAACAAACAAAAATATCAAACTAGTTATTATAATTTTGAAATTATTCATCAAGGTAATAAAGTAACTAGGGCATTAGATCCTTATGCTAAATCTATGGCTCCATTTAATTGACAAGGGATGGAGGATAAAGTTGGCTTAGGTGCTTTTATTGATTTTAATTCACCAAGAGTAGGAGATAAACCAAGAGATCTAGTTACTAACTTAAATAATTCAGTAGATGCAAATATTTATGAACTGCATGTGCGTGATTTTACAAGTTTAAAACCTAATAGACCAAAATACCAAAAAGTAGGTAAATTTAATAATTTACTAAAACATGATTTATTTGGATATTTAAAAAATTTAGGTTTTACCCACTTGCAACTTTTACCAATCCATGCCGCATATACTGTAAATGATTTAGATAAAACCATTTATTTAAAAGGAACTGGGAAAGGGTGAACTACTAATTATAACTGAGGTTATGATCCACATAACTATTTTACAATTAATGGCCTTTATGCGTCTAACCCAAAAGATCCATATACCAGAATTAAGGAATTTAGAAATTTAGTTGATAAAGCACATGAGCAAAATATTGGTGTAATTGTTGATGTGGTTTATAATCACATGATGACAAACAATATTTTTGATAATATTTTACCTGATTATTATTATCGTGATAAAGCAACTAAACGTCCGGTAAATTATCCACCATTAGCTGACGAAAGATTTATGGTGCAAAAATTAATGATTGATTCATTAAAATATTATGTTGAAGTATTTAATGTTGATGGTTTTCGCTTTGATCTTTCATGTTTTCACCACCAAGAAACTTTGGATATAATTGCAAGAGAACTAAGAAAACTAAATCCAAAGATAATCTTACATGGAGAAGCATGGCCTTTTAGTGACCTTGAATTTAGTAGTTCATACATTAAAGGATCAAGTAATAATACAATTAAATTTGGATATTTTAATGATACTTTACGAGATGCAATTAAAGGAACTGAGCATGAAAAGTATGGAACTGGCTTAATTCATAAATATTCGAAAACTCAGTATAAACAATATGTAACTAGTGTTGTTGGAGGTTTAAAAGATTATGATTTTGGCAATATTCCACATTCGAAAACTAAATATGACTTATATAATGATGATATTGGAATTAACCTAAGTTATAGTGCATGCCATGATGGTATGACTTTATGGGATAAAATTAATATTTTAAGTCCTAAAAAGAGTTTTAAACAGCGTCTTGAAGCCTACCGCCAAGGTTTATTAATGTCATATTTAACCCAAGGGAGACATTTAACTTTAGCAGGAACTGAATTATTGCAAAGCAAACCATGTGATTTAAGTGGTGAAGAAGGCTTTAAATGCCAAGCTAGCTTACATGATGATTTTAATGAAAAACCTGACAATAATGCTTTTATGCCTAATTCATATAAAACTACTGATTATACTAATGGGCTAAAATGAAAACATTTAGAAAATCCTGAGGTTAAAGAATATATTTTTGATTTTCAAGCCAAAATCAATCATTTTAGATTAGCTAATGATTATTTGAGGCTTGATACAAATCAAAAAGTGTTTGAAAGATTAAAATTTGAATATAGTGATCTAGAATCTGGAATTTTAATTTATAGCATTGCAAATCAAGAAGGAACTAAAGAACTTTTAGCCTTGCATAATTTTGGTGATCGAGATTTTGATTTAAGTTTGTATCAAGGTAATTTAATCTTTGATTCAAAAATAGATCACACACCAGGAGTTTTAAAAGCTCATTCAACACAAGTAATAGAAAGGAATAAATAAAAGTGAAAACAATTAAATTAGAAGATAAAATCTTTTATCAAATTTTCCCTCGTTCATTTTATGATGCAAATAATGATGGCGATGGAGATTTAAAAGGAATTACAAAAAAATTAGGATACTTAAAAAATCTAGGTATCAATGGGATTTGGCTTTGTCCAACATATGAAACTCAGTTTGTTGATGCTGGATATGATGTTTTAGACTATAAATCAGTATGAAAACAATTTGGTACTTTAGATGATTTTAAAAAAATGGCAGCTAAGGCTAAAGAATATGGCATAGACATTATTATGGATATTGTTTTAAACCATGTGTCTAACGAGCATTCATGGTTCTTAAAAGCCTTAGAATCACCTTCAAATAAAGAACATAATTACTTTATTTGAAGGGATGAATTAACCCAAGAAGAACAAAAAGCTAAAAGTATTTTTGGTGGCTCAGCTTGAGAATATGTGCCATCATTAAATAAATACTATTTCCACCTATTTTCAAAAGAACAAGTGGATTTAAACTGAGCTCATCCTGATACTATTAAAGCTATGGTTGACGTTATTGATTTTTGATATGATTTAGGAGTACGTGGTTTTAGACTTGATGCTATTAAACATGTTGCTAAAACGTTCGATGAAGTTGATAAAAACCCATATTTTGCTTGAAATAAAGGAGCCGTTGAATATCTGAAAGAATTTAGTAAATTAGCTTTTGCTAACAAACCTGATGCTTATACATTAGGAGAAGCAAGTGGTATTAGTGCACAAGAATTATTACAATATGGAGCAGGTGAAAACAAAGTATCTGATAATTACTTTAATTTTGCGTGGTGATGAATTGGGTGAGGAAAAGAAACAGGGCGCAATGGTCTAGATGCAAATTGAGACTATAAAGAATTTGCTTACCAACAAGCTCCATTCCAAGAAAATCCTCATATTACCTCAGATATGTTTACTAATTTTCTATCAAATCATGATACATCGCGTAGCATTTCGCGTTGAGGAGATGAAACTTTTTACCGTAAAGAAGCGGCTAAAACTCATGCTTTAATGCTCTTAACTTTAAAAGGAATTCCATGCATTTACTACGGAGAAGAAATTGGAATGGTTAACGTTGCTTTTAATGACCGTAGTGAATTTAGAGATGTTGATATTAAAAATGGCTTTAGGGACTTAGTTGACCAAAATCCAATTTATAGCGAACAAGAATTTATTAAATATTTAAATATTAATTCACGTGATGCAGGGCGCGGTTTAATGCAATGAAATAAATCTATAAATGCCGGATTTAATAGAGGGCATAAGCCTTGAATTAAAAATGGGCGTAATAAAGATGAAATTAATGTTTATGCTGCTTTAAAAGATCCAGATAGTATTTTTTACTTTTACAAAGATTTAATTGCATTACGTAAAGATAAATATCATGATATTTTAATCTATGGATTATCAAAAATTTATGTTGACCAAAACGGTGTTTTGGTAATAGAACGTAGCTACCAAAACCAAAAATTAGCTGTTTATTTAAATCCAACTAAATATCAGCTTAGTTTAGAAGCAAAACCAGGAACTTTGATCATGTCTAGTTATAGCGATCAAAAAATGCCACAAACTGTTTTAAGACCATTTGAATCAATACTTATTGAAGTATAAAAGGAGGAATATGAATTACTTAAAATATGATTTAGAAAATAAAACAATTTCACAAATTAAATTTGACAAAAATGTGGTTGCCAAAACTGAGAGTATTTTTGCACTTGGAAATGGACATATTGGAATAAGAAGTGCTGATGAAGAAAATACTTCTTATAACAAAGAAAACTTCTTTGTTAATGGTATCTTTAATAAAGATACCAGAGAAGAAGTATCAGAATTAGCTAATTTAGCTGATTTAATGACTACACCAATTTATTTTAATAATGAACAATTTGAAGTAAGTTGCTGTGATCAATATAATAAAACTTTATATATTAAAGATGGATTTTTAAAAAGAACTATTATAGCAACACGTAAAAGTGGTAAATATGAATTAACCTTTGAAAGATTTGTGTCACGAGATGATGCTAATTTATATGCTCAAAAAATCCAAGTTAAAGTTTTAGAATTAAATGATTTAGGAAAAGTAAATTTACTTATTAAACCAAGAATCAATGGGCAAGTAACCAACTCAGGAACACAGCACTTTAGCGAAGGTCATAAGCGCCGTTTAACAAAAGAATCATTACAAATGTCGCAAACTACGACCATTTCAAAACGTTTTATTGTTCATAACTTGATTACTAAGGCATACCTAAATGATCAATTAATCACCGGTGGAACTGATGATTACATCGTGGAAATGAAGCGCCGCTATATTGGATTTAAAATTAATGTGCCATTAAAAGTAGGCGATGTCTTTACTTTAGAAAAAATTATGTCAGTGCATACACCTGTTGATGCTAAAAAATTGCTTAAACAAGATGAAATACAAGATTTAGCAAATCAAAAACATACTTATTTATTATCTGCTAATTATGAGCAATTAAAGCAAGCTTCAATTGCTAAAATGCATTCAAATGTTTGAAATGAATTTTCAGTGCAAATTGAAGGGAATGGGCAAGCTAAATATGATGCTTTAGCACTGGATTTTGGAATTTTCCACCTTAATGGATTTGTGCCAAGACATACTACTAATATGAATGTTGGAGCTAAAGGACTTTCTGGTGAGGGATACCAAGGACATACTTTTTGGGATACTGAATTCTTTATTAATCCAATTTATTTATTTAATCAACCTCGAATTGTAAGAAACCTTTTAACATATAGATATAAAGGCCTAGAAGGGGCCAGAGCTAAAGCTCTTGAACAAAAAGAACGTGATGCTGAAAGTAACTTGCAAGGAGCCCAATATCCTTGAGAAATGGCTTGACCTACTGAAGGTGAAGTTTGTCCATATTGAGGTCAAGCTGATGTAGTGAGCGGACAGCAAGTTCCAATTGCATCACGTCGTCAAGAAATTCACGTTTCTGCTGATGTTGCCTATGCTGTTGATCAATATTTCCAAGTTACTAAGGATTATAAATTCATGGAAACTATGGGATATGAAATGATCATTGATACTGCAATTTTCTATGCCAATCGTGCTGAATTACAAAGCAATGGCACTTATGAAATTAAAGATGTTATGGGGCCAAACGAATATAAAGGGAATATTGACAATAATGCTTATATCAATATGTTTGCTAAATATAACATTGATTTAGCTCTTAAATATATTGACTATTTAAAAGTAAATAAAAAAGGTGTATGAAATGCACTCCAAGAAAGAATTCCATACCCAATTGATTATCAAAAACTGCAAGATGTATCAGCTAAATTAAAACAACAATTACCAAATGAAAATTTAATTATTGCTGAAAATGATACTTTCTTACAACTACCATTAGTAGATGTTTTACCATTCCAAATGTTGGGGGATGCTGGTAAAAAATTATTTAATACCAAAGAAGGACACCTTCGCCTTGAATCACAACTTGTCAAACAAGCTGATGTTGTATTATTATTAAATATCTTGCCACATTTATATTCTAAAGAAGTGCGTAAAGCCAACTTTGATTATTATGAACCTATTACAACCCATGATTCATCATTAAGCCCGGCTACTTATGCTATTGAAGCAGCAAGGCTTAAAAATATTGAAAAAGCATATTCAATTTTTAAATATGGAATTAACATTGATTTAGGCCCTGCCATGCATACATCAAATGCTGGAATTCATGCTGGAGCATTAGCTGCAATTTACCAAATGATTGTATTTGGATTCGGTGGTTTAGATTGACATAATGGTAAGTTACACTTAGACCCAATCTTACCTGATAATTGAACTAGTTTAAAATACAAATTTAAATACCAGGGCTCAAATTTCGAGGTTAATGTCGGCAAACAAATTTTCAGTGTTAAATTGCAATCAGAAGACTTCAAAGGAAAATTATTTATTAATGTCCAAGGTAAATATGTACCTTTTAACAAAGACAACTTTATGCAAAAAAATAATGTTTTAGAATTTGGTATTAACCGTGATTAAAGGTTTTGTTTTTGACCTAGATGGTGTAATTACTGACACAGCTATTTTACACTTTCAATCTTGAGCACATAAAGTTAAAGATCTGGGCATTGAGTATACTTTAGCTGATAATGAACAATTAAAAGGGATTCCGCGCCTTGAAACATTAAAAGAAATAATTCGCTTAAAAAAACCTGAATTAAAGTTAACCGAAGCAGAATTATTGCAAATTGCCAATGATAAAAATGAATATTATAAAGAATTATTAAAAACTGAAATTAATGAAGCTTCATTATTACCAGGAGTATTAGATTTCTTAAAAGAAGCGAAAGCAAATAAAATTAAATTAGCAATTGCTTCAAGTAGTTTTAACGCACCACTTATTTTAACTAAACTTGGTATCTTTGAATTATTTGATTTTATTGTTTACCCTGGCGATGTAAAAGCAGGTAAACCTGCTCCTGATATCTTCTTACAAGCTGCAAAAGGAATTAATTTAGATCCAAGTGAATGCATTGGGTTTGAAGATGCACCTGCGGGCCTTGCGGGTATTAATGAAGCCAAAATGCATTCAGTAGTAATTACTAATAATTCTCATGAAGATTTTTCTGGTGCAAATTTAATTTTAACTAATACTAGTGAATTAAATTATCAAAAAATTATCAATTATTTTAATCAAAAAACTAAGCTATAAGCTTAGTTTTTTATTTGAATAATTTTTTATATTCTGTATATCCTTCTTGTTCTAAATCCTCATAAGCTATGAATCTCAAAGAACCTGAATTAATACAATATCTTAAACCACCTTTATCTTTTGGTCCATCATTAAAAACATGTCCTAAATGCGAATTTGCACTAGTGCTTTTAACTTCAGTGCGAACCATATTATGTGATAAATCAAGGTGCTCTGAAACAACAGAATGATCAATTGGTTTACTAAATGCGGGCCAACCACAGCCCGAATCAAATTTATCACTAGAAATAAATAGCGGCTTTCCATCTACGACGTCAACATAAATTCCTTTTTCAAAATGTTGGTCATATTCATTTTCAAAAGGTCTTTCGGTGTACCCTTCTTGGGTAATTTTATATTGTAAGTCAGTTAAATGACTGAGATCTTTTCTTTTTTTCATTGTTTTATTATAACAAATTAAAATTAAAGCAACAAACTTACAATAATATATTAAAATATATGCATGGGATTTTTTAAGAATTTAATTAACAAGGTTTTCAAGAAAGAAACCAAAGATGTTGAAACTTTAAAACTAGAATTAAAACAAGAAGAACAAAAAGCAATTATAAATAGTGAGAAATTTAAAAAATATGAGGCAGGTCTAGAAAATAGCTCGAGTCTTGGTAAAAAAATCTTAGAGATACAAAATAAATATAATCAAATTGATGAAGATTTTTTTGAAGAATTAGAAGAACTCTTAATTATGTCTGACATCAATTTAAAATTAGTTAATGTCATTATTGAAAAAATAAAGTCAGAAGTAAGAACGAATAATATTGATGATCCAAAATTAATTGGGGAATTAATTGCGGATCAATTATTTGTGATTTATACCGGGAGCACCATTACAAATACTAATTTAAATTTCCAAAATGATCGTTTAAATGTTTTTATCTTTGTGGGGGTTAATGGTTCTGGTAAAACAACTTCAATAGCTAAAATGGCTCATAAATATATTATGCAAGGCAAAAAGGTTTTAATTGCTGCTGGTGATACCTTTAGAGCTGGGGCAGTCAACCAATTAGGCATTTGAGCTCAGCGAGTAGGAGCGGATATTATTAAACCACAAAAAGAAGGGGGCGATCCATCTTCAGTAGTTTTCCAAGCTTTAGAAAAAGCAACTAGCGAGCAATATGATTTATTAATCATTGATACAGCAGGTAGATTACAAAATAAAGTTAATTTAATGAGCGAATTATCAAAGATGGTTGGAATTATAAAGCGCTTTATTCCTGATGCACCACATGAATCATTATTAGTTTTAGATGCAACTACCGGACAAAATGGTCTTTCACAAGCTAAAAGCTTTAAAGAAATAGCCAATTTAACAGGGGTTATTTTAACAAAATTAGACGGTACATCTAAAGGTGGAATTGTTTTATCAATTAAAGATGAATATAATTTAGATGTTAAATATATTGGCTTAGGTGAGCAAATCAATGATTTTCAAGAATTTGACCTTGAACTCTTTATCTACCAACTAACAAAGGATTTAATACATGCTTCATAAAGATTTGGATAAAATACAGTTTTATACATTACTTTACGAAAAATACAAGAATTTATTAACTCAAACTCAGCGGCAAGTGTTTGAGCTTTATTTTTATCAAGATCTCTCTTATGGTGAAATTGCAAAAATAATGGCAACATCCCGTGCAGCTGCTTATGATGCTGCCAAGAAATCATTAGCTAAATTAATAAAACTTAGTGAACAAGTTTATAATAAATAATCAAAAACAGGCATTTATTTGCCTGTTTTTGTATACTATTTTTTCTATATTCTTATTTATGCAAAGTTTAGAAAACATTTATTAAAATTTCCAATATTCTTTAATATTAAATTAGTCTTATAATTGCGATTTCAATTCTTATAAAATAAAGATTTTGTTCCCTTTTAGAATATAATTATTCTATATTATAGGAGGTTTTAAGAAATGACTTTTTTAAGTACTAAAATTTTAATAACCAAAAGTGAATATGATAATTTTGATTCTTTTATAGCAAAATTAAAAAGTATTTTATTATTTAAAAAAAGCGATAAATATTTTTTGAATAGTAAATTTTCTTCTAAACATCAAGAAATAAAACTAATTGCATTAGTTATAAATTTACAAGATCAATATGATAATGAATATATTATGAAATTGATAGAATCTACATTAGCTAAAACATTTAGTTACGCAAAAAATAATTTTAAAAACGAAGGAGCAAAAGATTATGATTATGTTAATGATAATGATACTTTTAATACATTAATTTCAAATATGTTATATTACATACGATTAGGTTATATTGAGATAAATGATATTTTTGATTTCTTTGCTACAATTTTAATTCAAATGCTTGTCCCTCATAAACTTAAAAATGGGAATAAACGTTTTTGTTTTTTATTTTTAATCAACTTATTAAGAAATTTTGGATTTTATTTTAAATGATCTTCTGATTTAACAATGAAAAATAGTTATCAAGTAGCACAAGAACGAGAAATGTTTTGCTTTGTATCAAGACTGTCAAATAGGTCATATGAAGATTTTATTGAATTATTAAATGATGGAGAACTAATAGCTAATAATGATAAAAACGCAATTTATAAATGATGCTATAATTTTATTATTAAAAATGACAAAGGAACGAGCACTAAAGAAAGACAAGAAAAAGTTAAAAAAGAGATAAAAGAGTGAATTATAAAAAATACATTAATTAATTCGAATCCAGAAAATATGGTATAATAAATACAATATTAAATAGGAGGTATCATGACATTAAAAGAATACGTAGAAAATCTCGATAAATATGTTGAACCGCTTGATGTGCAAATGAAGAGGAATGGAGACTGGGAAAAGCTTGTCAGAGTTATGAAAGCTTTAGCCGAACTATAATTACTTTTTATAATATAAAAGCAACACTTACCTATAAGTGTTGCTTTTACTTAACCTTTATATTCTATTAGTTTTGGGTTATAACGGTAATAGCGCCCTTCTTTAGCTTGATTATGTCCATTTAGCATAGTAGCATCAGCTGAGAAAGTATTAGTCATTTTAACAATACTTTGTCCAACTCCATAATAATCAACTGGAACTTTAAGATCTTCAAATCATTTTATTTTAGAATGGTTAAATCCAGATGAAACAATTATTTTATAGTTAGTAGCTCCGGCTTGATCTAATGCTTTACGCAGGCGAATCACTTGCTCAGGAACTACACCATATTTAGGTGCTTCTTGATCAAACATATGATCTGATAAACTTTTTGAAGTATCAATTCTAACACCTCAAACTTTATCGCCTAAGGCAGTTCATAGTTTTAAACTTTCTTGAATCACGTTATTGTGGTAGTCAACTAAAGCAATTAATTTACGTTTTGGATATAATTTTATATATGCCTGAGCGGCTTTGACAATATCTCCATTAAAACCTTGAACTAAAACATGTGGCATGCTACCAAAGAGATTTTCATCATGAATATCATCTTGGTGTGATTTTTGGGCTAAAGTTGAAACTAGTTTAATTCCACCAAGAGCAACGGCTTTTCCATCGATTTCTTGGGTTATGTAATGATCAGCTCGATCACCCATGAAAATAACTTGTTTATTTCTTGCGGCCCTAACACATTTTGCTGCATTTGTCGCTATAGAAGAATAACGAGTTAAAATTCCATCAATTAACCCTTCTCACTGTCCAAAATCTTGGTAATGACCTTCCAGTTCTAAAACTATGTCTAATTCATTAACTATGGTTCCTTCTGGTAAATATTTAATTGTGTATTTTGTAGTATCAGTCTTAGCTTTTAAGAAAGCTAAGACTTCATTTATACCCCCTAAAATACAATTATTTTTACGTTGGAAAAATTGCATAACAATAACGTTATCGGGCTTTTCGCTTGCTAAAATTTCTTTAGTTGTTTCAAAATAAGCTGCTGTATATTTTTCGTAATTCATCTTCATTCCTATCTAAAGTATTAAAGATTATTATACCATAAAATAATAAAATTAAAAGAAGTGGAAACATTTCCAGGTTTTTTGTTTTTTGGAAAAGTCACTTGCGAGATATTAACAAAATAATTGTCTTTTAATTTTAACATAATTTTTAGATAAAAAAATGTATGAGAAAACAGAAAACACGGCAGTGTTTTCTCGTCGGTTTTGCTTACTTTTGTCAAAAGTAAGGCCCCTTTGATTGCAATCAAAGGCGGGGGATTAAAAAAATTTTAGGTTATCTTATATTTCCGGACAACTTGCCGATAGTTATTTATTTTTTCCATCATATAATCAATTTCTTGCTGAGAGTATTTATCCATGCTTTTTCCTTTGGGAATGTAATACCTAATTAAGCGGTGCATATTTTCTATTGAACCTTTTTGTCATGAACTATATGGTTGGCATTTAAATAATCTTTCAGTTGGAATAACCTGGTGCAATAAGACATTTTCACTACCATTATCAACTGTTAAAGTTTTAATGTCTAAGTTGTGTTTCTTGATTAGTTTGACAAGAGTTTGTTTGATGGCTTTGGAGTTGCGTTTTGAAAGCATAGCATAAGACATTCTGGTTTGCCGTTCAATTATGGTCACAATACAATATGTATCATTGATTTTACCAATAACGGTGTCTAATTCAAAATGGCCGTGTTCAGAGCGATCATTAATATAAGCTGGACGTTTCGAAATTTTTGTTGCATATTTTAATGTTTTAGGTTTGGTTTGTTTTTTCTTCCTTATGCCATATTTACCTTCAGATTTTTTAACAATGTGGTCAAAATCAAGGAAATAAGGGTATTTTTTAATTATTTTATAAATTGTACTAGGTGAAGGAGCAAATTCATCAGGGGATAATTTTTTAAAAGAATTCACAAGATAGGTAACTGATTTCTTAACTTCTTTTTGCTGCAAGTTCTTTTTATTTCTATTTTTATTGTATGTATTAAGTTCACTATACCAATATTTTCTGTAGGCCTTTCATTTCTCTTTAATTGCATCACTTACAAAAAAGAGTCGCGAAAATGAATAGCCTAATAAATGTTCGTATAGCTTGGTAAAATTAAGGGTTTTAACCCGCATTACTCTTTTTGAACACTTAGGACAAACATAGCGATTTTGTTTATCTAAACTAAGTGGTCTGCGATTTGTAATAATTTCGATTTTCCTTTTTATACTTCGAATGTCTCTATCAAAAATCTTGGCTACTTCTTGGATCGAGAAACCTTCAGAAAGTTCTTGTAAAATATTATAAAGTTGTTCTAGATCGATTTGGTTTGCTCGTAATTTTCGTTGCGACTCAAGAGTTCCTTGCATTTTCAAGATAGTATTATGATTCTCTTCGATTTTAAAATGTTGATATTTATTTTCTTTTCGATATTTGTCAAAAACACAAATATATTTTTCTAAATTTTTCATATAATTTTAAGGTCTCCTTTATTTTTTGAAAAATTATTAATACAACTATTTTATTACAAGGCAGACAAAAACAATGTCACATGCAAAAAATCTTGCATGTGACATTTCCAATTAATATTTCCAGGTTTTTTCATCTTATATATACGTATATCAAAGAGAATGATCTATAATTTAATTAGATAACAACGAAAGGAACTATGAAGATTAGATCATTATTTAACAACAAAGATACAATTTACTTGGATAAAAACTTTACTTCTAAAGATGAAGTTTTAAAGTTTTTTGCTAGTGAACTTGTTTCAAAAAACTATGGATTAGATAACCAAAAAATTTACGATCTTTTTAAAGAAAGAGAAAATCAAAATTCAACAGGGATTGGTGATCACATTGCGATGCCACATTTAGGTGATGATACTATAACAATGAGCACTTTGCTCTTTGCTAGAGTAAATAACCTTGATTGGCAAGCATTAGATAATCAACCGGTAAAATATATCTTTGGAATTGCTTTATCAAAAGACCAAAGAGAATCAGGACATATTGAAGTAATGCAAAAATTATCGTCTTTATTACTTAAAGAACAATTTATTAAGGCATTAGACAAAGTTCAAAGTGCTGATGAATTTTTAGCATTATTTGATGCTTTTGAACCACAAGATGAACTTGAGGAATTACTAGATCAAGAAGGAACTTATGACATTGTCGCAGTTACTGCTTGTCCTACTGGTATTGCCCACACTTTCTTAGCTAAAGAAAAGTTAGTTGAGCAAGCTAAGAAAATGAATTTAAGAATTAAAGTTGAAACCCAAGGTGCAGAAGGGGTTAAAAATACTTTAACTGAAAAAGATATTGCCAATGCTAAAGGTGTTATTTTAGCAACTGATCGCGAGATTGAAAAATCTAAATTTAGTAATGCAACTAATGTTTTAGAAATCTCAACCCAAAAAGCAATCTATAAGACTAGAGAGCAAATTCAAGAAATTTTAGATCAAAAAGGAAAGAAAATAAAAGGTGCTAAAACTAGCGAAGAATCATTTGCTGAAATGACTTTTGATGGCTTTAGCGGAAAACTACGTCGTTCTTTAATGTCTGGAATTTCTCACATGTTACCATTTATTGTCTTTGGTGGAATTTTATTAGCAATTGGATTTTTACTAGACATTATTATTGGTGGACTTAATAAAACAGACATTAATTCAAGTGCTTTTTTAAGTAACTTTGGATTTAATGCTCCATTATCAAAAGTTATCTTTGATATTGGAAAAATTGGACTTAACCTTGCTGTCCCTGTGCTGGCTGCTTATATTACTTACTCATTAGTAGGGCGCCAAGGGTTATTGCCTGGATTTGTCGTTGGGGCTATTGCTTCTGGGCAAGTTTCTGGGACATATGCTTTTTTAAGACCTTCAATTGTCAATTCTGGAGTAGCCAACCCCGATTCATTTTTAGGGACTGGTTCAGGTTTTATTGGTGGAATCCTTGGAGCATTCTTTGCCGCAGCAATGGTAATTGTTTTTTCAAAATATATTTTTGGTAAATTACCAAAAACCATGCAAGGAATTAAAAATATTTTATTTATTCCATTATTTGGAACTTTAACAATTGCTTTATTATTCTGAGTTGCTAATATTGTCTTAATTTACATTAACTTAGCATTAGTGTTATTCTTAGGATTATTTGAAAACCGTCCTCAATTGGCTTGAATCTTAGGATTAATTCTAGGTGCTATGATGGCTATTGATCTTGGGGGACCAATTAATAAAGCAGCATATATCTTTGGAACTTTAACTATTGCAAACGGAACATCGAGTGTTTCAATGGCGGCTGTTATGGCTGCAGGTATGGTACCTCCACTTGGAATTGCATTATCAATGTTTATTAGTAAAAAACTATGAACTAAAGATGAAATTAACTCAGGTAAATATTCGAATATTTTATTTGGAATGAGCTTTATTTCAGAAGGTGCAATTCCATATACTTCTAAAAACCCTAAAGTATTAGTACCATCTAACGTGATTGGTGGAGCAGTAGCTGGTATTTTATCAGCTTCATTAGGTGTTAACATAATTGCACCTCACGGTGGAATCTTTGTTGGATTTTTAGCAAGAACTAACTTATTCAGTGATTTTGGGACTTCAGCTGGTTTAGGGATTGTGTTTTGAATTGCTTCAATTTTAGCTGGAGCTTTAGCCCAAGCTGGAGCAATTATCCTCTTTACAAAATTAAACCAAAAATACCCAAATTGAATTTTTGTTAAAAAATAACAAAGCTATGATTTATACCCTTACTTTATCACCATCTTCAGATTTATTAATTAAATCTGAAGATTTCTCTTTAGAAACTGTCAATAGATATCAAGATTCCAAGCTTTTGCCTGGAGGCAAAGGCATTAATGCTTCGCTAATATTAAAACGTCATAACTTTGATAATATTGCCTTTAGCTTATTTGACCAACATACCTTTAATTCGTTCCAAGATTTATTTAAACATGAATCCTTAGAAATTATTAATATTAATCACCCAAAACTAACTAGGATTAATATTAAATATTATGGAGCTAAAGATTCTTTTGAGTTAAACGGACCAAGAACAATTTTAACATCTGAAATTAAAGTAAAAGTTTTAGAGCAAATTGCAAAGTTAACAAGCCAAGATATGTTAATGATCATGGGGTTAAGTGATGATGCATTTTTAAAAGAAATTTTAGAAATTTTAAAACAAAACAAAGTTAACTTTGTTTTGGATATTGATTCACCAAATCTTAAAGAATTTTTAAGTTTCCATCCTTATTTAATTAAACCCAACCTTGATGAATTAAAACGTAACTTTAAGTTTGAAATTAATCATGAGCAAGACTTGCTTAGTGCAATGAAGCAATTGCAAACTTACGGGGCTCAAAATATTATTGTTTCAATGGATAAAGATGGTTCATATGCTTTAACAAAAGATGGACAAATCCTTAAAGCATCAATTATTAAACCAATTAAGGTAGTTTCTGCTACTGGGGCAGGCGATAGCATGATTGCCTTATTTTGTGCTAAATATTTAGAAACTAGTGATGCAGCAAACTCGCTTTTATTTGCCAGTGCTGGAGCAATGGGAACGGTAGCTAGTGAGCACGTTGGAACCTTGGAGCAAACCAAAAAATACCTATCACATGTTAAAGTAAAAGTGCTTCATTAACAAAATAAAATATCACTTTGTAAAAAAGTGATATTTTTAAATAGCAAAATAAATGCTGAGTGCTATTGCAATAAAGAAGATAATTAAGCCACCAATAAAATATCATTTAAGTTTATCAAAAGTTTGCTCACGTTTAATTTTTTCATAAGCTAATTTATTTAATTTTAATTCTTGGTTTGAAATTTCAAAACTTTCTAATTGAGTTTTTAACTTTATTAATAAATTTTGATATTTTTGACTTTTTTTATTCAAAACTTTCTTTTTAGAAAGTTTTGTTAATTCTTGTTTGATATCTTCTAAAAACAATAATCTTAATATTGCATAGTCTTGGGGCAAGTTAGGATTTTGCACTAAAAGGTTCCTAACATGACAACTTGAATATTTTTTGGTTTTTTGATAATTAGTTTTTTGATTTGGGTATTAAGTTCTGTGACAAGTGAATTGATTAACTTGGCTTGATCATTAAGATTATTTCTATTAATTTTTAAATCTAAAAAAACTTGCAAATCACTATGATCTGGTTCAATTTTAATATGGGATGAAGGCATAAGTTTAAAATGCTTTTGCTCTTTAAAAGCATTTTTAATCACATCTTCAATTGCTTCTTTATCAACCATATAAATTTGGTTAAAAAGATATTTTACATTAATTCAATCTTGCATTGTTTATTTACTTTTTCCAACGTATTTACCAGTTTCAGTTGAGACAATAATTAAATCTCCATCTTTGATAAACATTGGGGTTTCAAGTTCAAAACCAGTTTCTAAAATTACTTTCTTTTGTGGGTTAGTTGTGGTATTACCTTTTACGGCATCTGGTGCATTAGTAACTAATAAAGATATATTTGTTTGCAATTCAATATCCAAGACTTCGTCTTGGAATTTACGAATTTGTACTTCCATTCCTTCTTTCAGAAAATTAATTTCTCATTCTAAACGATTTAATGGAATTTCAATTTGCTCATAAGTTTCTTTATCCATTAAAATGACATTTTCACTATCATTATATAAATAATCCATCTTACGTTTATCAATGTGAGCTGGTTTAACTTTATCGCCCCCAGTATAAGATTTAATTGTAGTTGAACCAGTACGTAAATTTTTTACCTTTGCTTTAACGTTGGCTTGGCCCCTACCTTGTTTAGAATGTTGTGCTTCAAGCACAACATAGATTTCACCTTCGTCTTGGAATGTGATTCCTGGTTTAAATTCATTAACATTAATCATAATTTAAAACTCCTTTTTAATATATAGTTAATATTATTATTATACTATAATATGTGTTTTTTGCTTTAGTTCACTTTTAGTTCTTTAATAAAAAATATTTTAATTTATTAATGAATGGAGCAATAGAGAAATGCACAAGATTGAGATGTTTAAAATTTATAAACCAAAACGTAATTTAAAAGAAGGCATTGAAATATTTGCCAAGCGCCCTTGTGAATTATTAATTACTTTAGTAGATTTAAAAGATGAAGTGATTTTTGGGACATTATGCCAAAATCCAGGCCGAGCTTATTTATTCAGTGCTTTTAAAGAACCTTATTATAAAATTCATTTAGATCGTTTTTATAAAATTTCTAAAATAAATTTAGCCAGGCATATTAACTTATATAAATATAATAAAAAGCCATTAAGTTTACCAACTGATAAGCAAGTTAAAATCTTGCAAAGAATGCAAAAAATCTTTGAAAATCGTAATTCAAAATTTAGTTTAACGTATATTTATAAAAAGAATCAAAAGCCTCGATTATTCTTTTAAATGTTAATTAAATAAAACAAAAGTGGATAAAGTATAAATATAAACAAAGCGGTCATTAATATGCCCGCTTTGTTGTTTTATATAAGTGTATTAATATTTTATTAAATTAATGTGTTGAAATACCTAATATATCGTCAATAATTTTATATATTTTTTACTTATATCAGTTCCAAGATTTTTTAATATTACATCATTAAATATTTCATAACTACATTCTTGTTTATTTTTATATATTTTAAATATATATTTAGTTATTAAATTTGCAAAGCAATATGAAGTAATTATGCAAGCGTTAGTTCCTTTTATATCCTAAACAGCACTTGGGATATATCCTGGTGTGAGAACAATTGTGTATTTTGCATTATATAAGTATTAATTGGAAATGTCACATGCAAGTTTTTTGCATGTGACATTGTTTTTGTCTGCCTTGTAATAAAATAGTTGTATTAATAAATTTTAAAAAAATGAAAGGAGACTTTAAAATTATATGAAAAATTTAGAAAAATATATTTGTGTTTTTGACAAATATCGAAAAGAAAATAAATATCAACATTTTAAAATCGAAGAGAATTACAACACTATCTTGAAAATGCAAGGAGCTCTTGAGTCGCATCGAAAATTAAGATCAGACCAAATAGATCTAGAACAACTTTATAATATTTTACAAGAACTTTCTGAAGGCTTCTCAATCCAAGAAGTAGCCAAGATTTTTGATAGAGACATTCGAAGTATAAAAAGTAAAATCCAAATTATTACAAATCGCAGACTACTTAGTTTAGATAAACAAAATCGCTATGTTTGTCCTAAGTGCTCAAAAAGAGTAATGCGTGTTAAAACCCTTAATTTTACTAAACTATACGAACATTTATTAGGTTATTCATTTTCGCGACTCTTTTTTGTAAGTGATGCAATTAAAGAGAAATGAAAGGCCTACAGAAAATATTGGTATAGTGAACTTAATACATACAATAAAAATAGAAACAAAAAGAATTTGCAGCAAAAAGAAGTTAAGAAATCAGTTACCTATCTTGTTAATTCTTTTAAAAAATTATCCCCTGATGAATTTGCTCCTTCGCCTAGTACAATTTATAAAATAATTAAAAAATACCCTTATTTCCTTGATTTTGACCATATTGTTAAAAAATCTGAAGGCAAATATGGCATAAGGAAGCAAAAACAAACCAAACCTAAAACATTAAAATATGCTACAGAAATTTCAAAACGTCCAGCTTATATTAATGATCGCTCTGAACACGGCCATTTTGAATTAGACACCGTTATTGGTAAAATCAATGATACATATTGTATTGTAACCATAATTGAACGGCAAACCAGAATGTCTTATGCTATGCTCTCAAAACGCAACTCCAAAGCTATCAAACAAACTCTTGTCAAACTAATCAAGAAACATAACTTAGACATTAAAACTTTAACTGTTGATAATGGTAGTGAGAATGTATTATTGCACCAGGTCATTCCAACTGAAAGATTATTTAAATGCCAACCATATAGTTCATGACAAAAAGGTTCAATAGAAAATATGCACCGCTTAATTAGGTATTACATTCCCAAAGGAAAAAGCTTAGATAAATACTCTCAGCAAGAAATTGATTATATGATGGATAAAATAAATAACTACCGACAAGTTGTACGGCAATATAAGATAACCTAAAAATTTTTTAAATCCCCCGCCTTTGATTGCAATCAAAGGGGCCTTACTTTTGACAAAAGTAAGCAAAACCGCCGAGAAAACACTGCCGTGTTTTCTGTTTTCTCATACATTTTTTTATATAAAAATTATGTTAAAATTAAAAGACAATTATTTTGTTAATATCTCGCAAGTGACTTTTCCAAAAAAGACTTACTTTTATTGAATTATCACAAAAAATCAAAGAATTTATAAACTGATATAATTATAAAAGAATAAGATAAAAAAAACCTTCCCCAACCATTCCGTTTGGCTTAGCCAAATGGTATGGTTGGGGAAGATAAAACCGTCCGAAAAAAATTTCCCAGTTTATTATTTGTTATTTTTTATTATTTATTTTATAATTAATTAAAGTTATGATTAAAGTTAATAATATTGTATTTAGTTATAAACCAGGTGTGCAAAAACCAGCATTAAATAATGTTAGTTTTGAAATCAATAAAGGAGAATATATAGCCATTTTAGGGCATAATGGAAGTGGCAAAAGCACTTTGTCTAAAGTGCTTGTTGCCTTATTAAAACCACAAGCAGGTTCTTTATCTGTTGATGGTATAGTTTATAATCGTCAAAATTTATATCAAATTCGCAAGAAAATTGGTATTATCTTTCAAAACCCTGATAACCAATTTATTGGTTCATCAGTTGAAGATGATATTGCATTTGGTCTTGAAAACCGCAAGATTCCTCATGAAGCTATGCAAGGCATTATTCATAAAGTGGCGGCTAAAGTTGATATGTTAGAGCATTTATCCAGGGAACCAGAGAATTTATCTGGAGGACAAAAACAACGTGTTGCCATTGCCTCAATTTTGGCTTTAGATCCTGATGTAATTATTTTTGATGAAATTACCAGTATGCTTGATCCTAAAGGTAAAAGCAGTGTTTTAGAAATTATTAAGGAATTAAAAGATAATAAGGAAAAAACCTTAATATCTATTACCCATGATATGGATGAGGCCATTTTAGCTGACCGGTGCCTTGTTTTTTCCCAAGGGCAATTAATTGCCCAAGGGAATCCTAAGGAAATTTTAAATAATCAAGAGATTTTAGAAATTGCTAAAATTGACTCGCCATTTATTTATAAATTAAGTAGTTTACTGCATAATATTGAACCCACATACGGCAGAGAGGAATTGATTAATCAAATATGCAAATCAAAATTCAAAATGTAATACAAATTTTTAATAAAAAATCTCCTTGAGAATTTGTAGCATTAAATGATGTTTCTTTAAAAATTAATGATGGTGAATATCTTGGAATTATTGGATCAACTGGTTCTGGTAAGACAACTTTAATTGAACATTTTAATGGTTTATTAAAGCCAACTAATGGATATGTGCACTGGCAAATAAACGATAATAATAATATTACAGACTGGTTTTATGGTGATAAAACCAGTAAGTTTAAATTTAAAGATTTGCGAAAAAAAATTGGAATAGTGTTTCAATTTGCTGAATATCAATTATTTAAAAATACTATTAAAGAAGATATTGCTTTTGCACCTATTGCTTTTGGAATGCCTAAAGAAAAAGCATATCAAGTCGCTGCTCAATGTTTAGAGGAAGTTGGCCTTGGCCAAGAATATTTAGAAAGAAGCCCTTTTGAATTATCTGGGGGGCAAAAGCGCCGAGTTGCTATTGCTGGTGTTTTAGCTATGAATCCAGATTTCTTAGTTTTTGATGAACCAACTGCAGGATTAGATCCAGTTGGTACAATTGAGATTTTAGATATTTTAAGCAAATTACACCAAAAAGGAAAAACTATTATTAATGTAACACACGATTTAGATCGTGTGTTAGAAAGAACAACACGAACAGTTATGCTACGCCAAGGGAAAATAGTTGCTGATGGACAAACTTATGATGTTTTAAATGATATTAATTTACTTAAAGAAAACTACCTTGAACCACCCAAACTTTTAGCTTTTATTTATGAGCTTAAAGCAAAAGGAATTAATGTTCCAAAAGTAAAGAACATAAAAGAACTAGCCGATTATCTAAATCAAAGTATTTTTGATAAGGAGGATAACTAATGCAACAAAGTGCATTTGGACGTTATATACCAGGGAATGGCTTTGTCTATAAAATTGACCCTCGTATCAAAGTTTTATTAAGTATTTTATTTATTGTTTTACTTTTTATTGCCTCAAATTTTATTGAATTATTGCTTTTAGCTTCATTTATTACAATCATTTCAATTGTAACTACTAAACGTATTAGGCCAGTTTTAAAAACTTTAAAACTGCCCTTAATCATTTCAGTTTTTTTATTTGTGGTTAATTTATATACTGTTAATAACGAAACAGTATATAAAAATAATTATTATGTTTCATACTTTTGGCCAATCTTTACGTCTGGGTCTAAAGACTTAGAAATTGATGGTAAAAAGATTTTGTGAAGTGAATTTTATAATGCTAAAGTTGTTGGCCAAGATACCATTGATTATTACATAAAAACATACGGTAATTATGTGAAGATTCAATATGGGGTTTCGATTAATTCTATTAATCGAATCATTACCTTAGTGTTTCGTTTATATGTGATGGTATTAGTTACTAGTTTATTAACTAATACCACTAGGCCAATTTTATTAAACAAATCAATTGAAAGTTTATTATATCCTTTAAAATTTATTTTTATCCCAACTCATATTATTGCCATGATTATTTCAATTGCTTTAAGGTTTATTCCAACATTAGTAAATGAAATTTTTCGGATTATTAAGGCACAGTCTTCCCGGGGAGTTGATTTTAAACATGGTAATACTAAAGATAAAATAATTGCCTTTAGTACTTTAATTATTCCATTGTTTGTTTCATCATTTCAAAAAGCTGAAGATTTAGCTAATGCAATGGAAACTAGGGGCTATGATCCATACGAAGAGCGTACGAAATATCGTGTTTTTAAATTAAAAGTTAGTGATTTCTTAATTGTTTTATTATTTATGGGGATTTTGAGTATTTTTATCTTAAATAACATAATAGTAAAACATTCATATTTTGATTCTGCTAACGGGGTTTATAAAATTCATAATATTGGACATTATAGCCTAGTTAACTGAATTTTAATGATAAGAGTAGTTTCATAAAAGCAAGGATATCCTTGCTTTTATGTTTTTTATATATTTCTCATAGCCTTAAAAGGATTTTGTCCAAGTGGTTAAAAATCATATTAAGTTATATAAATATGTATTATAATATTAATGTATGTTTTTAACTATTTAGTTAAATCAACATACAAATAAAATATTATTACATTTTTATAGGAGAAACTTATGAAAAAGAAATTATTATCTTTACTTAGCGTAAGTACTGTGTTAGTTCCTTTTGTAGCCGTTTCATGTGGCACAACTCAAGAACCTAAACCAGTTGACCCAACCGCTACTGAAGTTAATGTTTTTAAACAAACACATGCTACAGTTTTAGCTAAGACTGAAAGTAATGTGACCGCTGGCGATGAAGCTAGCGTTAATAGAGCACTAGGAGACTATAATAACCTTAGTGCTGGAGCTAAAGGGCAATTAACAACCCAAAAAAGTAATTTAGATAAATTAAGTGCTAAAATTACTCAATTAAAAGCAGGACAAACTAAAGATAAAGTTGGAACCGGGGACCCTGCTCCTGGTCCAGCACCTAAACCTGAGAGACCTGGTGAAACTACTGGTAATCAAGCAGTTGCTGCTTTAAAAACCGAAATAAGAACTCTGCTTAGTGAACTTCCTTCACGTAACCCACGTAAGTTAGAAGTTGAATTAGGTTTAAATTCTAATAATGATCAAACCAACTTGCAAAGTATTAAAAGTGAATTAGAAACTCTTAAAAATGCTTTAAATATTGCTTATGCAAAATTAAAAACAGCATTAGAAACTAAACTTCCTACTGGTAATAAATTTAAAACAAGAGTTTTAAATTATGTTACTACCCGTAGTTCTACTGCTGATGAAATTACTGAGTTAACTAACTTTGAAACTCAATTAACTCAAGAAGAAAATAGATTAAAAGAAGGAATTGAAACTTTAAAATCAGAACTAGGATACTTTAGTTCTGAAAGTCAATTCAGAAAAGAAAAAGAAGCTGAATTTGCCAAAGCATTAAAAGACCAAACTTACTTCACAGATATCAGCCAATATTCAGAAAAAGAAACTGAAATTCGTGCAAAATATGTCGAGGAAAATAAGAGCAAAGTTCAAGAATACTTCGGAGAAGCTCCAGCAGACGCAAAATACCAAAAAAATAATTTGGTCAACGAAAATGACCAAATGTCGGCTGTTAAACAATGATTTGTGATGGGCCAAAAAGGTGGCAATTTGTTCAGGTACCTCCCAGGAGACTTCTCCCCTACAACCACTAAGTGGAGAGATACAAATCAAAACCCTGCGACAGAAGAATGACAATCAGTAAATAAAAATTGAAAAGTAGACGTAACCTGGGACGACAAAGGAGAACAAAAAGGCACAAACGGAGAACAAGGAAAGTCAACAGCGAATATAGTTCTTTATGCTGTCGAAGGCGATTCCGCACGTGAAGGGAAAGCAAACCACAATACAAGGAATTCAACACCAATAGAAATAAAAAATGTATATGAACCCGGAGTAGACAAAAGTGTTAAAGCGTTGAGTGAGTACACCATGCAAAAGACCTTCCTAAACAATGGAGGAGAACAGAAAACTGGTTTAAACCAAAAACCGGGGTCTATGTACGAGAAAGTAGGGATGGAATTCAATCACACTTGAGCATGGGAATTAACCCACGAAAACAATGGGGGACAAGAAGTATCTAAAGTCCAACTTGAGCTGCAACTGACCAACAACAATCTAAATATGCCAACACACAAGGGCGGAAATGGATGGTGGACCTGACCCGAAGAAATAATAGTAAGAACCAGCACGGATGGCCAGAAATGACAAGAAGTAAACAACCAATCGCACCGGAAAACAAACGATTGACTGGGAGCGGACTATGGGGATCAGTATAAAGATAAACAGCAGGGCGAAGTAAATATACCAAACTGGAGTAACATTGGAGACTGATCCAGTGGGGCTGAGTTCATTAAAAAGTTAACAAATGACACCGGGAAAATTGTTATCGAGTTCGAACCAGTAGAAGCCAAATACGTGCAAATTGAAATCATACCGAAAAAAAACACCAAACAACAGCATGACTCTAATATAACCAAAGATAACTGGTTCATTAACGGGACCCACACAAACGGAGATGCCCCAGGGTCAGTCGTGTGAAAAGAGGCAAATAAAACTACCGGGAACTTAGACACCCCAATATACAGGGTCGGATTCTGGGGGCCCAGTGATACCAACCCCTATAAGGTATCCCAAAAGTCACAAACCGCCGGAGGCCTAATCAAAACTCCTGGTACCATCCTAGTAGAAAAGAAAGTAAAATCTGAAACTTCAAGTGGTTCTACTGGCACCCAAACAACTCCACAAACCGTTGAAGTTAATAACGGTGCAACTGTAACTATAGAAGATTATGATTTAACTTCTTGAAAAGTTAGTGACTTTTGAATTAAGTTTAGAGATGAAGATAAATTAACTATTATCTCACCTAAAATGGCATTTAATATTAAAGAAGTTAAAAAATATTATAAAAAGCAAGAAACAACATCAACTTCTAGTGTGTCAACTACAAGTAGTGATACTGAAACACAAACAACCAATAATGACCCCGTAGCTGTTGAATTAGAAATTAGACCCGAAGATCAACCTAATAATGTCTTTAGAGTTATCTTAGGTAAAGTTCCTAAACATGATACTTTTAAAGGTACAGAACAAAAACAAGTTGATAGTTTAAATAAAGATAACAAACTACTTAAATATCTATTGAAAATAGATATTGATAGATGAGAAAAAGTAGAAGTAGAATCTCATTATAAAACAGAAATTACTAACTTATTTAAAGTACTTAAAACTAAATTAGAAGGTAAAGATACTGTTGTTAATACTGAACATCTTAAAGATTGAGCAGATCTTAAGAATAAGATCTTAGATTACAAAGTATACCCTAAACCAGAAGTAAAAGCTCAAGAAGGGCAAACTACAACTGGGGGGGACAGTAGTACTAGTTCAACAGGTGATGCATCTTCTACCCAAACCCAAACCCAAACCCAAACAAATGGTGCGGGGGGGTCTAGCTCATAATCTAGTGAAGCAAGTAGTGCCGGGACATCTCAAACAACAACAAGTTCTTAATAAAAAAATCAAAGCTTAATTGCTTTGATTTTTCTTTATTCTTGGTCAATTAATTTCTTAGCTTGCGCAAGTTCAACACTGAAAAAGTTTGTTACACCACGCCGTTGCATCGTTGCCCCAAATAACGCATCAACGCGGGTCATTGTGCCGGTTCTATGGGTGATAACTAAAAACTGTGTTTTATGCTTTAATTCTTGTAAATATTGAGCGTAGCGTACAACATTGGATTCATCTAACGCTGCCTCAACTTCATCTAAGATACATAAGGGCAAAGGCCTTGCTCTTAGAATTGCAAAGAGCAAGGAAATAGCAATTAATGCTTTTTCACCACCTGAGAAAAGTTTGAGATTTTTAACTTTTTTACCAGGGGGCTGAGCGTAAATACTTATCCCGCTTTCAAGCACGTTATTTGGGTCTAAGAACTGAACTTTTGCAGTTCCTCCACCAAATAACGAAGAAAATACTTTATGCATTTCATCGTTAACATCGTTAACGATGCTTGAAAGTCTTAGAATGATTTTTTTATCTAATTCTGTTATTGCAGCTAAGCATAGGTTTCGTGCCTCAATTATTTCTTGTTCAGTAGCTGAATCTTTAGTAAAACGAGCATTTAATTCTTCATACTCGGCAATTGAATCTAAATTAACATTACCTAAAGCTTTTATATCGCTCCTTAAACTATCAATACTCTCTTTAGCTGCATTAGCAGCTAAAGAGAGATCAAAATTGTTTTTAGCATAATCTAAGGTCATATTGTAATGTTCGTTAAGTCTTTGTAGATCAATATCTAATTGGTTTTTTGCATTTGTTAAATTATTATTTTTTTTCTTAAAAGAATCTCATAATTTTTCTAACAAACTATGTAATTCTTTTATTTTTTGGTTATTAGATTCAATATCTGTTGATATTGAATCTTTTTCTTGCAGCGCAATTTGTAAGTTATATTCATTTTGGCTGATTTCTTGTTGTAACTTAAGAATATTAGTTTGAGCTTGGTTTAAAGCTTCAAAACTATTATCCTTAAGTTCTAAATCAGCAATTGATAGTTTACTTTTTAATTTATCAATTTGGTTTTGTTTTTCTTTAATTTGGTATTGCAAGGAAGTAAGCTGAGTTATATTAAACTGCATGTTATTTTGCATTGACCTTAAATTATCATTTAAGGTTTGTAAATCAAAAGCAAGCTTTTGATTAATAAGTTGGTTACCATCATGCTCATCTTGCAAGGTTTTAATTTTATCTTCTAAACCAAAGCTATGATCACTTTGCTCCTTGCTTCCTCCAACTAAGATTCCGCCAACTCTAACTAAATCTCCTTGTAATGAAACTACTGGATATTTTTTTTCAGTTATTTTTGAGATAAAGGTAGCTGATTCAATATCTTTAGCTACAATTACATTACCTAATAAAAAATTATTAAGTTTTTGGTATTGCTGATCCACAATAGTTAAATTGCTAGCTAAATCAATATAACCTTTTTGGTTTTTTAAAGCAAATAAATAATCGTCTCGCACATGTTTTGCATCAATTGTAGCAAGGGGGATAAAAGTAGCTCTACCGCCATTGTTTTTTTTCAAAAAATCAATGGCTTTTATCGCTGTATCATTTTGATCAACAACTAAATGTTGTAAGGAAGGTTTTAAAATTGTTTCTAAAGCAACTGTGTATTCACTAGGTGCTTTAATTAAATCGCCGACAATGCCCTTTAAACCTTTAAAAAACGATTTATTTTCTAAAATGGTCTTGGTACCTTGGAAGAGGTTGTTGCGTGATTTTAAGATGTTTTTAAGGTGGTTTAATTGGGCCTTTAATTCTGCATTGCGTGATTCTTTAGCTTTGTATTTCAAAGTTAACTCATTAATCTCTTGAGTTAACTTTGATATCTTTGTATCTAAGTCTAATTTTGTCTTAAAAATTTCATCATATGTTTGTTTAAAAGCATTAAGGTTATTTTCTAAGTCTTGAACTTCAGATATAATAGCTGCTTTTTGTTCTTTGGCATCTGTAGCTAAAGTACCCTGAGCTAATAATTTACGTTTAGTTTTTGCTTCTTGAATACTAGATTCTAACCCATTAACACGTACTTTTAAGGTTTCTTTAATATTAGAATATTGAGCAATTTTAGTTTTTAAATCTTTTAAAAGTTCTAATTTGCTAGTATTTTGTGTTTCAAAATCTTTGATATCTTGTTTATAAGAACTTTCGGTTTCTTCAAAACCTGCAAGTTCTTGCGAGAGAGTATCAACAAGATTTTGGTTTTTATCAATATTAAAAGCTAAATATGGCACTTCAATTTCTTGGAGTACTTTACTTAGTTCTTTATATTTATAAGCTTTTTCAGCTTGTATTTTTAAACCTTCAAGACGTTTTTGCATTTCAGATAATTTTGCTTGGATAATTTTTAAAGATTGTTGTGCTTGATCTAATTTTTTTAATGATTCTTCTTTACGGAATTTGTATTTTGAAACTCCCGCAGCTTCTTCAAAGATTTTACGGCGTTGTTCGTCTGAAGATTGGGCAATATCTGAAACTGTTCCTTGGGAAATAATTGCTAAAGAGCTTTTCCCAATTCCAGTTTCCATGGCTAGCATTTTAATTTCTTTTAAACGGGCTTTTTCGCCATTAATGTAATATTCATTAATGCCTTTATCCCTTTCAATTACCCGAGAGATGCTGATAGTATCAGCATCAATAGAACTTAATCTTTCTTTATTATCAAAAGTTAACGTTACTTGGGCTTTGTTCATGGGCTGGGCTGTTTTAGAGCCAGCAAAAATAACATCAGCCATGGAATCGCCACGGAGTTCTTTGGAACTTTGTTCTCCTAAAACTCACCTAATGGCATCATTGATATTGCTTTTTCCTGAACCATTAGGTCCAACAATGCCAACAATTCCTCCGTTAAAACGGAGCACTACTGGGTCCGCAAATGATTTAAAGCCATGGGCTTCTAATTTAATTAATTTCATTTGTAATTAACCTTTTAATTTTTGCAATTTTTCTAAAGCATCTTGGGCTGCTTGGCTTTCTGCTTCTTTTTTTGATCTTCCTTTTCCTGATCCATAAACATTTTTTTCATGAATTGCTTTAGCTTCAAATTCTTGATGTCCTAATTCTTGAGTTTGGTAAGTCACATTTTCTTTACTCATACTTTGGAATAATTCTTGTAATTTAGTTTTTGGATCTTTTAAATCAGTTAAATTAATTAGGTTTTTATCCTTTACTTCAACTAAAATGAATTTTTTAATAAACATGATAGCATCGCTAAGACCATGGTCTAGGTAAATTGCACCAATTAAAGCTTCAAGCACATCGGCTTGAACCTTTGGTGAATTAATTACATCTTGGTGCATTTTACCAGGACCTGTACGTAATAATTCTGGTAAACCTAGTTTTTGACTAATCATTGATAACATCTTAGTTTCAACAATTACAGCACGGTAACGAGTTAATAATCCTTGGCTAATTTTTGGATTTGTTTTTAAAATGTATGATGAGACTACAAAACCTAAAGTTGAATCCCCTAAGAATTCTAAGTTTTCATAGTTGACATCACTAGGTTGATCATCTTGGTTGCTAAATGATTTATGGGTTGTAGCTTTGATATATAAAGTTATATCAGCTGGTTTAATATTAATTGTTTCTAAAAACTTTTCTAGTTTAATTTGGTATTCTTGATTGTTAGTTTGCATTAGTTTCTCCTTTGAATTCGTTGATTAAATTATTATCAATTGCTTGGTACATTTGGTCTAGTGCATATAAAATGGCAACTTTATCACTTGAACCATGGATTTTTAAAGCTGGTTTTTGTAAGCCAATGATTCAAGCTGCTCCAGAATTACGATAATCTAATTTTTTCATAATATCTTTGAAAACTGGTTTTAATAATAATGCACCAAGTTTAGTTCTGAGCCTTTTTAAAGCTCCTTCTTTAATTGCATCTTTGAAGGATAAAATCGCTCCTTCAAAGCTTTTTAGGATTAAATTCCCGCCATAGCCATCAATGATGGCTATGTCGTAATTTCCTTTTAATAAATTTCTTGGTTCGCTAAAACCAATGTAATTTAGCTCAGGATCTTCTTGCAGCAATTTTGCTGCTTGGATCGTTGTTTCAAATCCTTTATAATCCTCAGTACCGATATTTAATAAGGTGATTTGAGGATTTTTGACCTGAAACATTTTTTGGCTAAAAATTTGTGCTAATTTGGCTCATTGGTGCAAGTATTCAGGCTTAACTTGTAAATTAGCACCAACATCTAAAAATAAGATTTTACGCTGATTTAAAGCGCTGAGTATTGGCATAAAGGCGGGGCGATCAATTTCAGGTAAACGACCAACTTTAAAGGTTAATGCCGTAATATAATTGCCACTTTCACCACCTGAGATAATGCCTTGAGCCTGGTTTTCTTGCAGCATTGTAATAGCCTGGTTCATGGACGTTGGTTCTTTTAAATTTTGCCTCAGGTTTTTTGGATCACTATTTTTATGGTTATTATCAATTAAAGATATTTGCGGATGAATTTCTTTAATTGATAACTTAGATAAATCACCAATTAAAGTGAGTTTTAAGTCTTGGTGATTTATCAAAAATTCTTGGCAAGCTTCTAAATAGGCTTGTGGTCCATGATCTAAGCCATTAATATCAATTACAATATGTTTCATCTTATTCAACTCCTATTAAATAGTGATAATTAGGTTGATTTCCTTCGGTAATTTGCACGTCAATTTCGTAGCGTGTTTCTAAATAATTAGCTAAATCTTGGGCACTAGTGGCTGAGCCATCTTCACCATAATAAATACTGATTATTTCACTTGATCCTTTAATCATTTTAGTGCTTAAAATCCTTAAGGCTTCTTTTTCCGTTTTGCTAGCTGCAATTATCTTACCATTTAAAATTGATAAATAATTACCACTTTGAATATTAATACCATTAATAGTTGTATTACGAACTGCAACTGTAATTTCGCCCCAGGCTACATCGTTAATTGCATCACTAATTAATTCATTATTATCCTCAAAATCAAGTTCAGGGCTAAAATTGATAATTGCACTTAAACCTTGAATTTGGCTTTTAGTAGGAATCACAATGACATTTTTATCATCCACAACTTGGGCAGCTTGCTGGGCTACTAAAATAGCATTTGAAGAATTTGGGAAAACAAATACCGTTTCAGCATTAACATTGTCAATTGCATTAATAATTTCTTGTGCTGATGGGTTTTTGGTTTCGCCAGCTTCCACGATAAAATTAGCTCCTAGTTCATACATTTTGTCAATAATTCCTTGACCAATATTACATGAAACTATCCCACATTTTTGGCGATCTTCTGATTCTTTTGCATTTTGAAGTTTTTCACTATTTGCTTTTGAATTATTAGCTTGTAAGGTCATGTTTTCAGATTTAATTTTAATAAATTCCCCATACTTTTGTAAAAGTGTTAGAAATTCACCAGGTACTTTTGTATGACCATGGACTTTGAGAATTTCATCATCGGTCACAATTACTAAAGAATTAGCTAATTTTTCTATTTCTTTAGTTAAAGCATCTTTATTAAAGTTTTGCCAATCATCTAATTGGATTAAAACTTCAGTACAATATCCAAATTCACCTTCATAAACTTCGCTATCGCTAACAAAGGTTGAAATATCTTCATTTTGTGAAGATATTTCAACTGGGCGATTATTTAAATATTCATTAATGCCTCAAAAGATTTTGTATAATCCTTCGCCCCCTGAATCTGTTACTCCAACTTCACGCAAGATCTTAAGCTTATTTGGTGTTTCATCGCAGCTCTGGCGGCAATATTTTAATAATTTACCAAAAACTTCTTGTAAGGTAATATTTGGATCATTATGATCTTGATATTCTTTAACAATTGCTTCAACGGTTTCTCTTATCACAGTTAAGATAGTTCCTTCTACTGGTTTAAAAACTGATTTATAAGCTCTTTCAACAGCCGCTTGCAGGGCCTTTAAAAATTCAGGCAAACTTAAAGAGTCTTTGCCTTCAGAGCCTAATGCAAAACCTTTAAAGATTTGGCTTAAAATAACTCCTGAATTACCACGAGCTTCATAAATCATGGCTGTTGAGACTAATTTAGTTGCTTCTGAAATAGGTGTAGTTGCATCAACTGTTTTAAGTTTTGAAACAATTGAACTAAAAGTGGAAGACATGTTGGTTCCAGTATCGCCATCTGGGACTGGAAAGACATTTAAAGCATCAATTTTATTTTTTGAATTTTGTAATGAATAGGCTCCTGAAATCATCATATTGGCAAAAGTTAGTGAATCAAGAAAAATTGGTTTATTCATAAATTACTCCTTTAATAGTAATTGTTAAGTTTTTCAGTTTTTGTTTTGTTAATTTAAATTCATAACTAAGTTTTTGGTTTATCTCCATAATTAATTCATTGGCTTGCACACCAGCTAAAATTGAGATTGAAGCTTTGAAACTTCAAATATTATCTAATTGAAAAACTTCAATTAAATCTTCGTAATTAACTTGTGCCACCACATTCATGGTTTGGGAAACTGGATGAATTTCCTTAATTCCTGGTGTGGAGGTTAAGATGTTAACAAATAGTTCTTTGACTTGATTTATGTTCATAAATCCCCTTTGTATAATTTATAAAATAAAAACTTATTATTTATATTTTTATATTATAAATTATAATTATAATTTAACAAATAATATTGTTGATTATTAGGAGACTTTTTATGGCAAATATTGTGGCTAAAGCAATTGTGTTAGAAATTGAATTACGTAATGATAATAACCACGTAGTTAGTTTTTTTACTAACTACGGGGTTTTAAGACTAGTAGCTAGCGGTATTGATAAGCCTTTATCGAAAAATCGTGCTAATTTACAACTTGGTAGTCTTGTAGAAATTGAATATTTTTCTGCAAGATTAAAAGGAAAAACTGGGCGGTTAAAAAAAGCATATTTATTAAAAATGTATGATCTTACGCAGGTGCAAAGAGTGTATTTTTTTAAAAAAATCAAAAAAGTTTTAATGTATATTAGAGAAGTAAACCATTTATATGATTTATATTTAAAAGTATTTGATTATTTAACTAAAGGGTATACTCTCAAGATTTTGACGTTTTTTTATGCTCAAAGTTTATATTATTTTGGAATAAATCCCAGTTTTGAATCATGTTGAGAATGTGGAGAAAACCGTAATTTAGTTTCATTTGACTTTTATGAAGCTGGTTTTGTGTGCAAAGAGCATTGTAATCCTCGAAAACTAATGAGCGTGGAATATTTGAATGCAATTTGGGCTTCATATCACAATTTAAAAAAATATTTATTATTAGTTGATTATAATTTAGATATGAATTTAAGGGCATTATATAAAAATCTATTAGTAGAAGCTGGTTATTACATTTAAAAACAGATCAAATTATTTTGATCTGTTTTATTTTGGAAAAGTTTTTTTCTTATAATTTCGCAATACTTGCAACATTTGCGATTCTTCAAAATAACTGTGCTCTTTATTATGCTTATATTCATTATATTGCTTTTGGGTTAATAATTTATCTTTAAACATGATATCTAGATAATAATCAATGATATTGCTACTAAAGAAATATGAATCGTTATTATACATTCAAATGATGTTTTGAATTTCGTTTAAAATTGCTTCTTTGATTAATGGACCATAATTGAACTTACGGGCATTTTCTTCAAATTCTTCTTTATCTACAATTTGCAATTCTTTATTTGGATAATGTTTGATATCCAAATCATAATCAATAAATTTAATGGTATTATCTTCATAAATTGGGTACGAGGCTAAATTAATATAATAACATTTTGCCCCATCACGAAACATCATAATTGAATTATAAAAACTGGCTTTTGGGATGAATCATAAAGCATCATCTTTATATGATCATCCCTTGCGACCTTTAATATTTTCAATAACCCTTGCGCCTTTTAAAGATAAAACAATATGGCGGGGGTTATGAAACAAGATTTTAGCATTAGTTCACTGGCGGTATAAAAATCCATTATGTTTGTAAGCTTGCACATTTACAATTGAGCCCACTTTAATATCATTAAAATCTCATGACATTATGGTTTAAGCTTTCTTATCGTTGCTTGGTTATTGTTAGTGTCAACAATAAATTTTTCAAAGTTGCTGGTTGTTACATTAGTTGATCTTTGGGTTGAAACAGCTCTTTGAGTTGGTAAGGTAATATTGTATGTTAGTAATTCATCATCAGTTGCTTTGCCATCTTGATTGGTATCATACCATAAATGAATTGTTGAATTATCTTTAACATCCATGAAGTTTTTGGTGATATAACTCACAAAGTTTTGGCTATATCCTGCATCAGCTGGATATAAACGATTTTGAATTTGTTTTTGGCGATTTGTTGAAGGATTTTGACCATCTTCAGACATTTTTGCACCTTCGTCAATATCTTTATGACCAAAGAAATTGAATGTTTTAGTAGTCTCAAATAAGCTTTGTTCATAAATTTTGCCAGCTTGATCTTTTAAAACTAAACCTGTTGCTTTAGTATTTTCTGCTAAATAACCAGAGAATTTTATTAAGGTTGGATAACTAGTATTAGTATTTTCAATACCTCTATCATTATTTCTTAATTCATTTTTGGTAAAGATTTGACTAATTGTTTTGCCATAGCCCATAGTGTCTAAGAATACTTTGTAAAAATCAACTGAGCGATTTTTAGTTTTAGCTTCAGGTAATTCACCAGGTACTTCAACGGTTCGAGTAACTGTTTGAGTGTGTCCAAAGATTGTTTGAACTCTTTCTTGTTTTTGCTCTGTTTTATCCACGACACGATATTTATTGATATCAAAGACTGAGTTTGGTAAAACAGTGGCATTAAACTTAGGACTATTATCATATTTATTATTGCCTTCACCATTTTGGAATCAACCTTGGCGACGTAATGAATCAAAGTTATTTAAATATGTATATGATCAATCCTCGGCATTACCAGAAGGTGAAAAGATTCTAATCCCTTGATACTCTCCTTCTGAATTAGTAAAGTATCTTGATCCAAATCAGTTAATGGTGCTTTTTCTCGCGGCCTCATTATCATAACTTTCATTTTCTTCATCAATTGAAAAATATGATTCATAGGCATATTTAGTATATTCACGTGGCACTAATTCAGTTAAAGAAAAGTTGTATTTAATTCTTGATTTAGTTGTTTTGAATGAACCACTTGGACTAACACTCATTACCTGGCTAATATTGTCATTACCAACTAAATGAGCAGGAGTAGTTAGTTCATTAGCTAAGCGCCAGATATCATTTAATGATAAATTACGGTAGATTAAAGTTTCTTTAATACGAGAATTAACGCCTAGTTTTTCTAAGACTTCATCTTCAATATAGGTTTTTTTCGTAACATCATAATTTAATAAACTATAAAAATTAGCAGTAAAATATGAGTTTCAAAATTGTCTTGCTCCATGTGAATGATCAACATTTTCTTGGGTAGTTCCTGGGTTATAATAAACTTCAGTTAACTGACGTTTATTAATATCTTTAGATTTGGCTTCAGTTACTTGTGCTTTAGGATCTTCAATTAATCCTGTCTCAGCATACACTGTAACTCAGTGGTGCATATATTCATGGAAAATTGTTGGCATTAAATTACCAATAATTTGGTAAGTATCAAAGCCTTTTTCTTGAGCATTTAGACCATTAACAAACATTCTCCGTGAATCAGGCATATAAAGTCCATTTACTTTTTCATTAATGATTGCTAAATCATTAATTGAAATAGATTTCAGATCATGAATTTCTGGCCCATAAGGAATTTTACGTTTAAATTCATGTACTAATTGCAATAATCCTTCTTTACCAAGTAAAAATTTAGTTTCTCCATTTGCTTGGTAACTAAAATCTCTGAAAATTAAACCAATTTCAGGGTCTACATATTCTAAATATGGTTCATTATTACGCATTTTAACTTGTACTTGATCAAGTGAAGTATATAAAGTAGAATTAAGTCTTTTGATTTCTTGTTCTTTTTCTTGAGGTGTTAAAGTACCAATAAAGCCGACTTCTTGCTCAGAAATTGGTAAAAAGTTTTGTACTTTATTTGTATAAATTTCTTTTTTTGGTTGTTGATTTGGTGTTTCTTTTTGTGTTTGACCATTATCTGGATTTATATCTTGCGGTGGATTTTGTATATTGCCTTGGTTTGGATCTTGTTCCTCATCTTTTTTAGGTGGCGTTCCAATGATGCTTATTTCAATTGGGTCACTTTGTTTTGGTTCTTGGGGCCCTGTAATTTCTCTTTGGTTACCAGTGCCGGGATCTGCTGGTTCTTTATCATCTTTTTTATCTATAAAAATACCTGCAATTGAACCAATTCCAGTTAAAAGATTCTCAGTAAAACTACATGATGCTGTAACTGTAGTAATTGATAAGAGTGAAAAAACAGAGATTTTTTTAATTAATTTCTTAAATTTCATAGTTAAATTATACTCCTTTATATTCAATATTTATTAATGTATAATATTATAACAAAATCAAAGAAAATTATTATTCAAACCTATTAATTGGAAATGTCACATGCAAGTTTTTTGCATGTGACATTGTTTTTGTCTGCCTTGTAATAAAATAGTTGTATTAATAAATTTTAAAAAAATGAAAGGAGACTTTAAAATTATATGAAAAATTTAGAAAAATATATTTGTGTTTTTGACAAATATCGAAAAGAAAATAAATATCAACATTTTAAAATTGAAGAGAATTACAACACTATCTTAAAAATGCAAGGAGCTCTTGGGACACAACGAAAATTACGATCAGATCAAATCGATCTAGAACAACTTTATAATATTTTACAAGAACTTTCTGAAGGCTTCTCAATCCAAGAAGTCGCCAAGATTTTTGATAGAGACATTCGAAGTATAAAAAGCAAAATCGAAATTATTACAAATCGCAGACCACTTAGTTTAGATAAACAAAATCGCTATGTTTGTCCTAAGTGTTCAAAAAGAGTAATGCGGGTTAAAACCCTTAATTTTGCTAAACTATACGAACATTTATTAGGTTATTCATTTTCGCGACTCTTTTTTGTAAGTGATGCAATTAAAGAGAAATGAAAGGCCTACAGAAAATATTGGTATAGTGAGCTTAATACATACAATAAAAATAGAAATAAAAAGAATTTGCAGCAAAAAGAAGTTAAGAAATCAGTTACCTATCTTGTTAATTCTTTTAAAAAATTCTCCCCTGATGAATTTGCTCCTTCACCTAGTACAATTTATAAAATAATTAAAAAATACCCTTATTTCCTTGACTTTGACCATATTGTTAGAAAATCTGAAGGAAAATATGGCATAAGGAAGAAAAAACAAACCAAACCAAAAACATTAAAATATGCTACAGAAATTTCAAAACGTCCAGCTTATATTAATGATCGCTTGGAACATGGTCATTTTGAATTAGACACCGTTATTGGTAAAATCAATGATACCTATTGTATTGTGACGATAATTGAACGGCAAACCAGAATGTCTTATGCTATGCTCTCAAAACGCAACTCCAAAGCTATCAAACAAACTCTTCTCAAACTAATTAAGAAACATAACTTAGACATTAAAACTTTAACAGTTGATAATGGTAGTGAAAATGTCTTATTGCACCAGGTTATTCCAACTGAAAGACTATTTAAATGCCAACCATATAGTTCATGACAAAAAGGTTCAATAGAAAATATGCACCGCTTAATTAGGTATTACATTCCCAAAGGAAAAAGCTTAGATAAATACTCTCAGCAAGAAATTGATTATATGATGGAAAAAATAAATAACTATCGACAAGTTGTCCGGAATTATAAGATAACCTAAAAACTTTTTTTAATCCCCCGCCTTTGATTGCAATCAAAGGGGCCTTACTTTTGACAAAAGTAAGCAAAACCGACGAGAAAACACTGCCGTGTTTTCTGTTTTCGCATACATTTTTTTATCTAAAAATTATGTTAAAATTAAAAGACAATTATTTTGTTAATATCTCGCAAGTGACTTTTCCAAAAAACAAAAATTAGATCTTATAAGATTTTTTACCTAACTTAGGATAAAAATGCTATAATATTAATAGATATATGGAGGTTAATTATGTATAAATATAAGGCTAGACTATTATCAAATGGTGAAATTGTTGCCAAATCAAATACATTAGAAGAATTAGAAGGATTAATCAAAGGTTTTCGCCGTGGTCAAAAACATGGTGAACATACCCAAGGTAACGTAAAAATTGAAATTATTCATATTGAGCGCGACCACCTTAGAGGTGAAAATTACTCTAAGGAAGTACTTATTAAAGTAGTTTAAAAAGTTTTCTTACCAAGATTTTGCAAAATCTTGGTTTTTTACATTTAAGGAGATTATTATGCAAAAAGTTTTAGTTATTAATGCAGGAAGTAGTTCAATTAAAATGAGTTTATTTAATAAAGATTCACTTGATTTAATTGCAAGTGGATTAGTTGAAAGAATCACATTGCCTATAGGTAATTTAAGTTTGAAATATAATGGTCAAAAATTTGAAAAAGAAGCACAGATGCCAAATCACCATAAGGCTGTTGAATTATTATATGAATTAATGCAAGAAGCTAATTTAATTAAAGATAAAAGTGAAATTGAGTTTATTGGGTTTCGGATTGTGCAAGGCGGTGATGAAGTAAAAACAACCGCTAAGGTTGATGAGAATTTAATTAAAATTATTGATAAATATGCAAGCTATGCACCATTACATAACCCTGGTGCTTTGCAAGCTATTTTTGCTTTTAAAGATATTTTTCCAAAAGCAAAACTATCAGCTGATTTTGATACCGCCTTCCATACCACAATTGATCCAGTGAATTACACTTACCCAATTAAAAAAGAATTAGTAAAAGAATTAAATATTAAAAAATATGGTGCTCATGGAATTAGCCATGAATATATTACCCAAAAATTACAAAATATTTTAGGTAAACCAAAGGTGACTTTTATTAACTTACACCTTGGTAATGGTGCAAGTTTATGTGCAATTAAAGATTCACAATCCTTTGATACCAGCATGGGACTTACCCCGCTAGCTGGTATTATGATGGGAACTCGTAGCGGTGATATTGATCCTTCAATTCACCAATATGTGATGAAATCAAAAGGAATTTGTATTGATACATTTACCAATATTTTAAATAAAGAATCAGGTCTTTTAGGAGTATCGGGAGTTTCAAGTGATATGCGCGATATTAGATCTGCTGCCGAGCAAGGTAATCAAGATGCAATTTTTGCACTTGATTTATATGCTCAAAAAATTGCGGATTATTGTGCTATTTACTTCAATAAACTTGGTGGTAGTATTGATAGCGTAGTTTTTACCGCTGGAATTGGTGAGAATGTGGCTATGATTCGTGAGAAAATTATTAATAAATTACATTTTAAAACCTTAGAATTATGTAGCAAGGCAAATAATGGAAATATTGAAGATTTTGCCTTAATTTCAACAAAATTAAGTCAAATTCCAATTTATGTAATTAGGACCAATGAAGAATTAGTTATTGCACAAAATGCTTTAAAAATTTATAGTAAATAAAATGGGAGTTAAAAAAGCATTATATGCTGGTAGTTTTGATCCTTTTCATCAGGGACATAAAGAAATACTACAAAAAGCTTTAAAGCTTTTTGATCAAGTATTTCTTTTAGTTGCTCAAAATCCAAAAAAAGAGAAAAATGATATAATAAAGAATATTAACTATATTAAATCCCAAACTAAAGAATTTAAAAATTTAGTTGTTTTAAACCCGTATCCCCAAATCTTAAGTGCACAACTTGCCCAAGATTTGGGAATTAAATATTTAATTAGATCAGCACGGCAAAATTTAGACTATAATTATGAAATTGAATTAGCCAGTCAAAATAAATCTATTAACCCAGAATTAGAAACAATTTTAATTATTCCAGATCATGAATACATAAAATACTCATCAAGTGAACTAAAATTAATTAAGGAGCAAAATGTTTAAATTTGTTAAATCAGCAACAAGTCCTAGTAATTATTATGAGCATCAAAACTATGAAATAGCTTTTTGGGGCCGCTCTAATGTAGGTAAAAGTAGTTTAATTAATGCAATTGTTTTTAATAAAAAGATGGCTAGGGTGTCTAAAACTCCAGGTCGCACACAATTAATTAATTTTTTTGAAAATAATCATGGGGCTGTGCTTGTGGATTTACCTGGTTATGGCTATGCTAAAATTTCAATTGAGCAATCAAAACAAATGATGCTAATGGTGGAAAATTATTTAGAAACTAGGCAAAATTTAAAATGTGTTTATTTATTAATTGATTCGCGCCATGGAATTTTAAAAAACGACGCACAAGTAATTAAATATTTATTAAATATTAATATGCCTTTTGTGCTTGTTTATACTAAAAGTGATAAACTAAGACAAAAGGATTATCAAAACTTGCTTAAATCAATTAAGCAAGTTAACTTAGAATATGGTAACTTTACTTATTTCATTGTTTCAGCTGAAAAACACAAAGGAATTAATGAATTAATTGAAAATATTAATCAAACATTATTAGGAGTATAAGATGGCAAAATTAAATTATCGTAAAGTAATATTATTTGGATCAGGACTATTTGTGCTATTTAGTTCAATCCCACTCTTAGCCACAAAACTGAAAGATACTAAGGTTTTTAAACAAGTAACATATGATGATCAAGTTACTTTACTAAAAGAAGAATTAGGGCAATTTAAATTAGAGGTTGGTAACTTTGATAAAACAATTGTTTATGCTAGTAAGTATGCAAGTAGCCCAATGTATTTACAATCTTCTGTTAATACCCCACGAGGAGATACAAACTTTTGAGCCAATCAATTGGTTCTAAAAAAACAATTAATTACTAGTGATTTAAACCAAGAGAAATTATTTGGTTTAAATCATGCTAAAGGTCGCTTACTTAATTTCTATCAAGATAAATATAATTTATCATTTTATTCATATGCTAATGATTTAACTGGTACTTTATATTTAAAACTCATTTTAAATCCAAAAGGTAGTAAAACCTTAAATACCCAAGTTGAATATATTTATAAATTGGATGGTTTTAAACCTTATGATGAAGTTTCATATAGCCAAGGTATGTTTATTAAAGAAGTCTTACTAAAAGAAGATGTGTTACAAAGTGAATATCCTACTTTAGCTGATTTTGAAACAGCTTATAATAAAGTTAAAACAAATGCTGCTGAAAAAATAAGTTTTTATACTAAAGTATTTAGTTACTATGGTTCATCAAGTTCATCTATGGTTATTCCTAGTTCAATTGAACTTAGTTTTGATCATGAAAAAAATACCATCTTATTTTCTTCAAAACTAAGAGCCATTATTAATGAAGCTAAAGAAGATGATTTAAGTTATTTAAATACCAAAGATACCAATATTAGTGCTTCATATACTTTAAAATATCCAACTAAAGCTCAAGAATAAGATAAAACCTGCCTTAAAGGCAGGTTTTTGCTAAGCTTTGATTAATGAGTAAAGTTTAATACTTGAATCAAAATTTTGAGATGCTTTAAGGTTTGTTAATTCAATTAAAACAATAATTTTAGTAACGCTTGCTCCTTGTGATTCAACTAATTTAATCATTGCATCAATGGTTCCACCAGTTGCTAAAACATCGTCGATAATCGCGATTTTTTGGCCTGGTTTTAGGAGGTTCGCCTGGATTTGTAATGTATTTTGTCCATATTCTAAATCATACTTTTGGGAAATCACTTCTCCAGGTAATTTATTTGGTTTACGGACCATTAAAAATGGTTTATTTGCAGCATATGCAGCGGGGGTTCCAAATAAAAAACCGCGAGCATCAGGCGAGATAATTACATCAACATCATCAAGATAACTAGCTATTAAATCGATGCTTGCTTTAAAAGCGTTAGCATTTGCTAATAAAGGGGCTACATCTTTAAAAATAATGCCTGGTTTTGGGAAATTTTGAACATCTTTAATATATTTTTCTAAATTCATTTTATGTCTTAATTAATACGTACGTCTTCAAAAAAATCAAGCACATCATCTTCGGCAATGTCATTGAAATTTTTAATATGAGTACCAAAATCTTTTCCTTTAATTACTTCTTTAACATCATTTAATTCACGGCGTAAACTCTCAATAACCCCCTCGTGAATTAAATTACCTTTGCGGTATACTTTAACTTTTGCATTCATTTTTACTGTACCTGAGTCTACTAAACAACCGGCAATATGTCCCACTTTTGAATAGTAAAAGACTTTAATAATGTGAGCACTAGCAATTTTACGTTCTTCATAAATTGGAGCTCTTTGTCCTTCTAATAAACTTTGGCAATCTTCAATAATTTTGTAAATAACATTATGTTCAATTAAACTAATCCCTTGCGAAGCAGCATTTTGCTTTACTGTGGTTGGGGTTTTTAGGTTAAAGACAAAAATAATTGCATTTGAGGCTTGGGCAAGTAAAAGGTCATTTCCATTAACGTGCCCAGCACTTGCTGAAATAACTTTAATAATGGCATCATCATTTTCAAGTGAGTTAACTTGTCCTTTTAAAGCTTCGGCAGTTCCGTGCACATCACTTTTAATTAAAATGTTAATAACTTTTTTACCTTCGGCATTGGTGGCTGCTATGCTTTTATCATGTAAAAAGTTCATTTTATCAGCGAAGGCTTTTTCGTTGGCTAGTTTCTTGGCAAATTTTTCATCGTTAAAACCGACAAATTTATCACCAGCATCAGGAGCATAATTTAGACCTGTAATAATAGCTGGAGAACCAGGAACTACTTTGTCAAGTGGTTCGCCTTGAGCATCTGCTAAAGTTCGAATTCTTCCGTATTTTGAACCAGCAACGATGAAATCTCCTTTGATTAAGGTTCCATTTTCAACAATAATAGTTGAAACAACACCAGAACCTTTATCAATTCTTGATTCAATAATAGTTCCAATTGGATAACGATTTGGATTAGCTTTTAAATCCATAATATCAGCTAAGAGCATAATTGCATCAAATAAATCAGTGATTCCATCTCCATTTAAAGCGGATCCATAGACAATTTGGGTATCCCCACCATATTCTTCAATTACTACATCATTTTCAGCTAACTCACCTTTTAAACGATCTAAATCTTTATTAGGTTTATCCATTTTATTAACAAAGACAATGATTGGAACATTTGCGGCTTTTGCATGGATAATAGCTTCTTTGGTTTGGTGCATTACTCCATCATCAGCTGCTACAACTAAAATAATAATATCAGTTACTTTGGCACCTCTTGCTCTCATCTTGGTAAAAGCTTCATGACCAGGAGTATCTAAAAAGGTTATTTTGCTATTTTTATGTGAAATTTGGTAAGCCCCAGTATGCTGGGTAATACCACTAGATTCAGTAGAAACAATATTTGAATTTCTAATTTTATCAATTAATGTTGTTTTACCATGGTCAACATGGCCCATGATGGTAATAATTGGGTATCTTTTTTCAAGATCATCTTGGTGATCTTGAAATAATACTTCATCAAGGAAATTAGTTCCATCGATATTAGTTGCTTTTTGGAAGTCAAAGCCATTGTCAATACACAATTCAGTAATTTCATCTTCATCAAGGATTTGGTTTAAATTATACATTTTGCCTTTTAGGAAGAATTTTTTAATAATATCATTAGCATTAAGTTTGGTACTTTGGGCAAAGTCTATAATTGACATTTTTCCAGTAAATACAAAAACACCATCTTTAAGCTCAGTTTTTGTATTTTGTAATTGTTCTTTAATGTCACTGACATTACTTATTCTGGTTTGTTTTTTGCTCATATTAACTCCTTTAACTGGGTTTCTAAAACTTGATATTGATCCATTGATATATTAGACCTTAAAGAGCGATTAAAGGCTCTTTTTTTGATAATTAATTTCCAATTTTCTTGCGTTGGAAGAAAATAGCAGCCTCGTCCCTTAAGATTTTTATTTCAATCAATTACAAGTGTATTAGTGGTTTTTTGATAATCAAATCTTACAAGATCTTGTACTGGAAGAATTTGATTTGTTGCAATACATTTTCTCGTTAATATTTTATCAATTTTCATCTTCTAAATCACCAAAGTCGAGATTTTCAGATAATCCATAACTAGCTAAATCACTATCAACTTTGAAATCTTTAATTCCTTTATAAACTTGTACAAGGTTTTTTGATTTTTTAGGATTTTCATTAACAGGTTCTCCACTTGTTTTTGCTTCATTATTTTCAAAGTTTTCATCATCAAAAACTTCATTTTCATCTGCAAATGAAGGGTTGAAAATGTACTCTCATTGCTCTTCATCACTCGTAGCCATTAAATCTTCATATGACTCAATACTTTGGTCTGAATCTTTCATTTCATTAGTTAGATTATAAAACAGTTTGTTGATATCATCGTTTTTAGGGCTTTGAGTTTTTGTTTTTCTGGTAGGTTTATCTTGTTCAGGGGTGTTTAAAGTATTATCAATAAATGATTGCAAATCATCATTAAAATTACTCAAGGCAAGTTTCATTTCTTTAACATCCAATAATTCTTGAGTTTGTGAACGTTTGCCAAGTTTTGGCTTTGTTGCTTTAAATAATTGTTTATCTAATAATTTATTTGATTGTGTTTCTTTAAGTTTTTCTTTATTATATGGTAAATTAAGTTCGTTGGCTTGTTGAATACTTTTTACTTTAATTTTAATACCTGTTAATTTTGAGGCTAATTCAATATTAATTCCATCTTTACCAATTGCTCTAGTTATATCTTCATCTTTAACAATTGCAAATGCTGCCCTATGATCCTTGGTTACTAAAATATCAACTGGGACAACAGGCGAAAGCGAATTAGAAATAAATTCTTTTTTATTATTTGAATAACGAATAATGTCAATTGATTCACCAATTGCCTTTGAAGCATCATTGATTCTTTGGGCATTTTGCCCAAAGATTGAACCAATAATATCAAAATCAAACTTACGTTCTGGATTTACACGCACGGCTACTTTTGATCTAATTCCGTATTTTCGTCTGATTCTAACAATTTCTAGATCACCACGTTGTATTTCAACAATTGCTTTAGTTAAAGTGTCTTTAATTTCATTTTTATCAAGCATAGTTACTTCAAGCGGAGTAGCAGTTTTTTCTAAGTTAACTTTTTCTAAGATAACCTTGATATCAGCTCCAGGGTTTAAAGTTTTACGTGGTGGTGTTTTTTTCTTTGGTAATAAAGCACGAAATGCTTCATTATTGTAGAAGATATCAATATCGTATTCATGTTTTAAAGTGGTATTAACTTTAGCAAAGAATTTTTCACCAATTTTATTGCCAAATAATTCTTTTACGCGTGATCTTTCTAATAAACGAGATTCTTGTTTAAAACCACTTAAAATAGCTTTACGCGATCTTTCTCCGAGATCATCAAACTTAAATTCAATTTCTATTTCACTACCTGGTTGATAATTAGCACGTTTGTCTTCAGGAACTTGCGAAAGCAAAAAATCAATAAAGTAAATATTTTTATCTTCATCTTGTTCAAAATCTGGATTAGTAAGATCATCAATAACTTTACCTTTTAAATTAATAATTCTGGCAATTGAATTCTCATGATCTACTCTGATCTCAATTTGTGCATCAGGATCATATGATTTATTAATCGCACGTTGAATTTCAGTTTGGAAGATTTGCACAATATCTTCAAATGGCAGTTTTTTATGTGCTGAACTCACTTTTAAAAGTTCATAAAAAACTCCTTGATGGCTTTTATTTACTTGGGCTCCTTTAGTATCTTTTTTAATTCTAGGCATAATATCTCCTTTAAAATTTTATATATTTTTCAATTTTATTAATTTGATTTACGTTAATTTGGATTTTACGAATATTGCCTTTTTGGTTTCATTGCAATTTCAGAATATCTTGATTAATTTCTAATAATTTTACAATTAAAATATCATGATCAGCAAAAGGTTTTTTTAAGAAGATTTTAAGATCTTGATTTATATAATTAGGCAATTTTGCAAAATCAAGCTCAATTGCTTCGCCTTTAGATAAAACTTCAAGATAATAATTATCACTAAATCAGTTTTGGTTATCTAAATATTCACTGATTGCTTTGGATATTTCTTGAACTTTATCTAAATCATTATAATCAACGGTTACTTCTAATGTTTGGCCAAATGTATTTGTGATTTTAGCACCTAAAATAACTTCTCCAAATTGCTCTGTTAAGATTTTTTTATAATCCATGTTACCTCCTTTTAATAGAAAGAGTTGCTAGCGCAACTCTTTCAAAAATATATCTTGATTTAGTTACATATATTATAACATTTCGAAATGAAATTTAAATTAAATTTACATTATTCTTTGTTAGCAAATTTACCTAAGATACTGTTAATACGTTCACTAGTTGGCATGGCTACTAAATAAGTTCCAGCTACAACAGCATCAGCTCCTGCTTTTAAACATAAAGGACCAGTTTCTGAGTTAATTCCCCCATCAACTTGAATTAAATAATCATAAGAATGTTGAATTCTTAATAAACGTAATTCTTTAATTTTATCTAATGAAGTTTCGATAAATTTCTGACCACCTTTACCTGGTTCTACTGACATAACTAAAACTAATGATAATTTTTTTAAAAATGGTTTAATTTGCTCAACAGTAGTATTTGGTTTAATTGCTAAACCAATTTTTAATTCTTGGTTGTTTTTATTTAAAAATGCTTGAAATTTATCTAGATCATTTTGAATTGCTTCAAAATGAAAGGTGAAGATATCAACTTGGTCCTTGAGGTATTCTAAATAATCATAAGGATTTAAAACCATTAAATGAGCATCCTTAAAATGTTTTAAACCTTGCTGGCTAATTTGTTTAATTTCATCTACTGAAATAGCAGTATTAGGTACAAATTTTCCATCCATTATGTCATAATGGATTCATTTAATACCATTATTAATTAAAGTATTAGCCATATTTAATCTTTGGTCAATTTCTATATTTAATAAACTTGGGGTAACATATTTTTTCATTTTAGCTCCTATTTTTGATTTGTTAATTCATTTTGTAATTTAAGATAATTTTGGTAACGAAAGAAAGGAATTATATTCTGCAAAGCAGCTAGTTTAATTGCACAGCTATCATCTGGTTCATTAACGTGCAAGCATGAGCGATATTTACAAGTTTTAGCTAAAGACTGAAATAATTCAAAGCTTTTGGCTAATTGATATTTATCTAAATCTAGTTTTAAAGCAGAAAAACCAGGAGTATCAATTAAAAAGCCATCTTGAAAATTAATGATTTGAATTTGTCTTGTGGTATGCTTACCTCTGCCTAAAGCCTTGGAAATACTTTGGGTTTCAAAATTAAGGTTAGTTAACTTGTTTAAAGTTGTGGTTTTACCAACCCCGCTTTGGCCCATGAAAGCACTAAATTTATCTTTAAAAATAAATTTATAAGAATTATCTATCTTTTGCGTATTGTCAATTAAATATACTTCATAGCCCATTTGTTGATATTGCATTTGTCATTCTTTTGCTTTGTGAATATCAAGATCCGCTTTAGTAATAAAAATAACTGGCTTAATATTTTTAAATTCTAAAATACTTAAATATTTATCAAGCAAAAAAGAACTAAATTCTGGCTCGTATACTGACATACAAATAATCATTTGGTCAATATTAGCAATATTCGGGCGAATCAAATAATTTTTACGCGGTAAAATTTCGGTGATTAAACCGCCTGAAATTTTGACATAATCACCAACTACTGGCGATAAATTTAAATACCTTAATTTACCAGCTGCTTTGATATTTTGTCTGTTCATTGTGTCTAAGTTTACTATTTTGTAAACTCCAGCTACTAAGGAAAAGATTTTTAATTTAGGAATCATAAATTGCAAAAGAAATTTATACTTGGTTTAAAACCAAATATAAATTTCATAATTTTTGTTTTTATTTAATACCTAATTCTAAATATAAGATTTGTTTAATTTCATTAGCGGCACGTTCTGGTGTATCATTAATCACTTTATATTTAAAAATATTAGCTTCTGCAAGTTCGATTTCAGCTTTTTTCAAACGATATTTTAAAGTATCTTTATTTTCTGAACCACGTTTAACAATACGTTTTTTTAAATCATTTACTGAAGGAGGTAAAATAAAAATAGTTATTAAGTTATACTTTGAATTTCATTCCTCTTTTTCAAATTTATTAATAATTTTTTTTACTCCATTAGTTTCAATTTCTAACAAGGGAACCATGTTTTTATCATGAATTTTTGTTAATTCAGAATTTAAAGTTCCGTAGTAGTTATTTAAGTGGTATGAAAATTCGACAAACTTGCGTCTTTTTAATAAATCACGAAATCGATCAACATCAATAAAATGGTAATGAATTCCATCAAGTTCACCTGGGCGGCGCTTTCTTGTTGTTGCTGAACAAGAAAGCGAAAGGTTTAATTCTTCAAATTCAAATAACAATCTTTCGATTGTGCCTTTGCCTACCCCACTAGGCCCTGATAGAATAATTATTGGTTTTTTCCTTGAATTCTTTTTTACCATAATATAGAAATTTTAACACAAGAATGAAATTTTGCCAAATATTTGTGTCATACTTAAAAAATATGTTTTTTGGAAAAGTCACTTGCGAGATGTTAACAAAATAATTGTCTTTTAATTTTAACATAATTTTTAGATAAAAAAATGTATGCGAAAACAGAAAACACGGCAGTGTTTTCTCGTCGGTTTTGCTTACTTTTGCCAAAAGTAAGGCCCCTTTGATTGCAATCAAAGGCGCGGGATTAAAAAAAATTTTAGGTTATCTTATATTGCCGTACAACTTGTCGATAGTTATTTATTTTTTCCATCATATAATCAATTTCTTGCTGAGAGTATTTATCTAAGCTTTTTCCTTTGGGAATGTAATACCTAATTAAGCGGTGCATATTTTCTATTGAACCTTTTTGTCATGAACTATATGGTTGGCATTTAAATAGTCTTTCAGTTGGAATAACCTGGTGCAATAAGACATTTTCACTACCATTATCAACTGTTAAAGTTTTAATGTCTAAGTTATGTTTCTTGATTAGTTTGAGAAGAGTTTGTTTTGTAGCTTTGGAGTTGCGTTTTGAGAGCATAGCATAAGACATTCTGGTTTGCCGTTCAATTATGGTCACAATACAATATGTATCATTGATTTTACCAATAACGGTGTCTAATTCAAAATGGCCGTGTTCAGAGCGATCATTAATATAAGCTGGACGTTTTGAAATTTCTGTAGCATATTTTAATGTTTTAGGTTTGGTTTGTTTTTTCTTCCTTATGCCATATTTGCCTTCAGATTTTTTAACAATGTGGTCAAATTCAAGGAAATAAGGGTATTTTTTGATTATTTTATAAATTGTACTAGGTGAAGGAGCAAATTCATCAGGGGATAATTTTTTAAAAGAATTCACAAGATAGGTAACTGATTTCTTAACTTCTTTTTGCTGCAAATTCTTTTTATTTCTATTTTTATTGTATGTATTAAGCTCACTATACCAATATTTTCTGTAGGCCTTTCATTTCTCTTTAATTGCATCACTTACAAAAAAGAGTCGCGAAAATGAATAACCTAATAAATGTTCGTATAGTTTAGTAAAATTAAGGGTTTTAACCCGCATTACTCTTTTTGAACACTTAGCACAAACATAGCGATTGTGTTTATCTAAACTAAGTGGTTTGCGATTTGTAATAATTTGGATTTTACTTTTTATACTTCGAATGTCTCTGTTAGAAATCTTAGCTACTTCTTGGATTGAGAAGCCTTCAGAAAGTTCTTGTAAAATATTAAAAAGTTGTTCTAGATCGATTTGATCTGATCGTAATTTTCGATGCGACTCAAGAGCTCCTTGCATTTTCAAGATAGTGTTGTAATTCTCTTCAATTTTAAAATGTTGATATTTATTTTCTTTTCGATATTTGTCAAAAACACAAATATATTTTTCTAAATTTTTCATATAATTTTAAGGTCTCCTTTCATTTTTTTAAAATTTATTAATACAACTATTTTATTACAAGGCAGACAAAAACAATGTCACATGCAAAAAAACTTGCATGTGACATTTCCAATTAATATACTTAAAAAATAATATGTGTTAAAATATAAAAACAAGAAAGATAGATAAATATGTTTTTTAAATTTTACAAAGCAAAAGGTGATTATTCGAATAAACGAATTAGACAATTAGCAAAGGAATTAAATGTCAAAAAAATTGGACATTTAGGTATTTTGGATCCATTAGCCCAAGGCTTAATGATTGTAGCTACTAATGAAGATACACGTTTATTGGAATATATTCAAAATAAAGATAAAGTGTATATTGCAAAAGCAAAATTATTTTGAGAAAGTGATACTTTAGATATAACCGGCAATTTAATTCAAAAGCCAAGTAAAAATATTAGCGAAGAAGATTTAATTAAAGCAATAAACAAAGTAAGTAAATTTACAAGCCAAATTCCGCCTGTTTATAGTGCTAAAAAAATAAATGGCAAAAAAGCTTATGAATATGCAAGGGAAAATAAAGAAATAACATTGAAACCCCAACAAATTAATATTAATGAGCTTAAAATACTTTCATATTCAAAAGAGAACTGTGAATTTAAAATACTTGCTGATGTTTCACATGGCACATATATCCGCACTTTACTTTGTGATATTGCAAGTTTATTAAATACAACATGTGTTATGAGTGAATTAAAACGGCTTAGCATTGGTAAAATTCAACTAAATAATTTGCATCCAAATGAATATGAGCAAGTGAAAAATGATGAATTATTTAATTTACCAATTTATGAAGCGAATGAACCAGAATTAAAACTTTTATTAAATGGAGCTAGTTTTAAAGTAAATTTAGAAAATAAGAGTGAAATTTTTATTGTAAATCCTACAACAAACGAGATTTGTGCTGTAGGCTTAGTTAAAGAACAAGTGTTTTATCCTAAAAAAGTATTTTTAAAGAGGTGTATATGAAAAATTTAAAAGAAATTATTAAAGTTGCGGCTTTTGACATTGATGGAACATTATTGCCTAATGGTGATATTGTGTTTCCTGACAAAATTAAAAAAATGTTTCAAGAACTTAAAGATAATAATGTAGTCAGTGTTGTTGCTACGGCACGAGAATTTGCAACAATTGGTGATTTTTTAGAACAATTAGCACCAGTTGATTATTTTATTGGTGCTAATGGCTCATTTATTTGGGATGTTAAAGCCCAAAAATTTATTTATAAATCAACTATTGATAAAAAAGTTGTGTTAGATATTTATGACAAATTCCAAGATCAAGATGTGCAAATTTCGGTTACTGATTTTGATAAAGTTTATAAAAGTCCAAATATGAATTTAGATACATGGTTTATTAAGCCATTTAAAGATAATTATTTAGATTATCAAGATTGAATGTTGCAAAATACTGATTTATATGTAATTACTTTTGGAACTAATGAACCAGCTAAAGTTTCAAAGCAAGTTCAAGAATATATTGACCAAAATAATTTAGATGTTGAAATTGAATCAAGATGATCAAGAGGCTTTTGGGTAAGCCCGAAAAATGTAACTAAAAGTAATGCATTAAGAATTTTATGTGAACATTTAGGTTTTAGCATGGATAATTTAATTGCCTTTGGTGATAGTTCAAATGACTATGAAATGCTCCGCGATGCTTTTTATGGTGTTGCGATGCAACGAGCTAATGAGAGGCTTAAAAGTGTCGCCAATGATATAGCTTTAGATTGCGAATATGATGGGGCATATTTAAAATTAAAAGAATTAAAAATTATATAAATGAATGATTTAGAAATTTATACTTTAGATAATTTTGAAACAAAAGAATCAGATAATTTTTTGCTTGGAAGTTTTGAATCTTTTCACTTAGGCCATTATCAACTTTATCAAGAAGCTTTAAAACATCCTGGCCGAATCATTTTAGTTACTTTTCAGCAAGATAGTTTCGACTTTAAAAATAAAGGGAAATATTTTCAAGGTAATCATGCTAACTATTTTAATTTGGCACAATTAAACATAGATTGTGTAATTGAACTAGATTTTGCAAAAGTTAGAAGTTGTGCAGCTTTAGAATTTTTAAATAAATTAAGCAATAAAAAGTCAATCAAAGTATTTGTTGGGCAAGATTTTATTTTTGGTAGTGACCGACTTCGCGCAACTGAATTAGATCTAAGCAATAATTCATTAATTGATTTGCAGATTGTTGAAATTTTTAAATTTAAAAATCAAAAAATTTCAACAAGTTTATTAAAAGAATCTTTAGAATTTGGTGATTTAGATTTAATTAATGATTTATTAGTTTATAACTTTACCATTGATGCAATTTATCATGAAACTAAGTTATTAGTTAATCAAAAACAACTTTTAATGCATCCAGGTATTTATTTAACGATTTTATATTTAGATGCTTTAGCCTATTTATCTTTAACACATGTGTCATTGCAAAAAGAACTATTTTGTTATTTATTATCATCTGAACTTAATTTACTCAAAGATTTAAAAGAGAAAAAATGCTATGTGGAATTTTTAACTAAGCAAAGATTAATTATTTCTAGTTCACAAGATCAACTTACCAAAGAAGACTACCAAGTTGCAAAAAATTATTTAGTCAATTTGAAAAATGCTTAAGTTATGATATAATAAGCAAGCTTAGTATAAGCAAAACAATAATTTTATTCTTGGTTATAACAGCAAAATAGAGTTATAACTAGGTTTAAAACATAATAGATTTATTTAATATATAAGGAGATATTATGGTTTCAAAAGCTAAAAAAGCTGAATTAGTTAAAAAATTCGGTAAAAACAATAAAGATACTGGTAATGTTTTAGTACAAATTGCAATTCTTACAGAAGATATTGAATTACTAAAACCACACTTTTCAAAAAATCCTAAGGACAATCACTCTCGTCGAGGGTTCTTGGCTAAAATTGCACAACGTAAAGTATTATTAAAACACCTTAAAGAAGCAAACTTAGAAGAATACAACAAAATTACCGACGCATTAAATATCCGTAAGTAATTTATTAGTTAGGAGAATTAGAATATGGCAAGAAGATGTCAATTATCAGGTGTTGGACCTTTATCAGGAAACACTCGTTCACATGCTATGAATGCTTCAAAAAGAAAATTCAATGTTAACTTACAAAGAGTAAGAGTGACAATTGATGGTAGAAGAATGACTTTACGTGTTAGTGCAAAAACTCTTAAAACCTTAAAAACAAAAGGTTTAATATAATTAATAAACCAGCAAATTAATATTTGCTGATTTATTTTATTTTTTTAAAAGATATGTTTTTCCTAGTTAGACCTCTTCTTATCTTTGTGAAATTGTCAAGAATTTGACAATTTCGTCATTTTTAGACATGAGAAAATGGAGTATTAGTTCCTATAACTTTTTTTATGAAGCCACCAACATCTTCATTGGGTTTAAATTAATATATATATATATATATATATATATATATAACAAAAATATAAAGTTAATATTTACCATATTATAATGGTTATATTTAAATAATGTACAAAAACCATAATTAATTATCTTATATAAATATAATATATATTATTGTGTTATATTATGGGTCGCTTGTTTTTATAACAATTCAATGAATTATTATATTTTTTAAATATCACTAAAAAAACAACCCAACAAAAAAATAAAAAAATATTTTGGTTTTTATTTTTTTGTACTATAATTATCTTGCGCTTTTTGAAAAAGCAGCATGAAGTTCTTTGAAAACTAGATATACACACAAAACATGACAGTCAATTTTTTCGAGAGTTTGATCCTGGCTCAGGATGAACGCTGGCTGTGTGCCTAATACATGCATGTCGAGCGGAGTTCTTTTAGAACTTAGCGGCGAATGGGTGAGTAACACGTACTTAACATACCTCTTAGATTGGGATAACGGTGAGAAATTATCGCTAATACCGGGTACTTATATAGTTCGCATGAATTATATATAAAAGGAGCCTTAAAGCTTCACTAAGAGATTGGGGTGCGGAACATTAGCTAGTTGGTAAGGTAATGGCTTACCAAGGCGATGATGTTTAGCGGGGTTGAGAGACTGATCCGCCACACTGGGACTGAGATACGGCCCAGACTCCTACGGGAGGCAGCAGTAGGGAATTTTCCACAATGGACGAAAGTCTGATGGAGCGACACAGCGTGCAGGATGAAGGCCTTCGGGTTGTAAACTGCTGTTATAAGGGAAGAAAAAGCATTAGAGGAAATGCTAGTGCCTTGACGGTACCTTGTCAGAAAGCAACGGCTAACTATGTGCCAGCAGCCGCGGTAATACATAGGTTGCAAGCGTTATCCGGAATTATTGGGCGTAAAGCGTCTGTAGGTTGTATGTTAAGTCTGGCGTGAAAACTTGGGGCTCAACCCCAAATTGCGTTGGATACTGGCATGCTAGAATTGTGTAGAGGTTAGCGGAATTCCTAGTGAAGCGGTGAAATGCGTAGATATTAGGAAGAACACCAATTTGGCGAAGGCAGCTAACTGGGCACATATTGACACTGAGAGACGAAAGCGTGGGGAGCAAACAGGATTAGATACCCTGGTAGTCCACGCTGTAAACGATGATGATTAGCTGATAGAAAATCTATTGGCGCAGCTAACGCATTAAATCATCCGCCTGAGTAGTATGCTCGCAAGAGTGAAACTTAAAGGAATTGACGGGGATCCGCACAAGCGGTGGAGCATGTGGTTTAATTTGAAGATACGCGTAGAACCTTACCCACTCTTGACATCTTCTGCAAAGCTATAGAGATATAGCGGAGGCTAACAGAATGACAGATGGTGCATGGTTGTCGTCAGCTCGTGTCGTGAGATGTTCGGTTAAGTCCTGCAACGAGCGCAACCCTTATCCTTAGTTAATTTTCTAGGGAGACTGCCCGAGTAATTGGGAGGAAGGTGGGGACGACGTCAAATCATCATGCCTCTTACGAGTGGGGCAACACACGTGCTACAATGGATAGTACAAAGAGACGCAAAATGGTGACATCAAGCAAATCTCAAAAAACTATTCTCAGTTCGGATTGTAGTCTGCAACTCGACTACATGAAGTCGGAATCGCTAGTAATCGTAGATCAGCTACGCTACGGTGAATACGTTCTCGGGTCTTGTACACACCGCCCGTCACACCATGGGAGCTGGTAATGCCCGAAGTCGGTTTTGTTAACTACGGAGACAACTGCCTAAGGCAGGGCCGGTGACTGGGGTGAAGTCGTAACAAGGTATCCCTACGAGAACGTGGGGATGGATTACCTCCTTTCTACGGAGTACATTAAGTTACAATTCATTTTAGTAACAATTACCAATTTATGATATGGTTATCATTTCTTATTTAATGTCATGGTTGAGATAACCCAACATGTATATCTAGTTTTGAGAGAACTTCTCTCATTTTGTTCTTTGAAAACTGAATAGTAAAGATAAATTAATATAACAACGACATCAAAAAATAAATTAGTCAATTTGTTTTGGATAACCGAGTAATTATTTTATAAATAATTTATTAAAATGTCTTTGAATACATCAACAACAATAGGTAAATATTGAACTTTTAAATAAGTAAGAGTGAGTGGTGGATGCCTTGGGTCTGGAAGTCGATGAAGGACGTGATTACCTGCGATAAGCCTCGTGGAGCTGGATATGAGCTACGATACGGGGATTTCCGAATGGGGAAACCTAGTTAGAGTAATGTCTAACTGCTTCAAGATGAATAAAATAGTCTTGATTGCGAGACACGTTGTGAACTGAAACATCTTAGTAGCAACAGGAAAAGAAAATAAAATATGATTCCATTAGTAGCGGCGAGCGAAAGTGGAAGAGCCCAAACCACCTTAGGGTGGGGTTGTAGGACTATCTACATAAAGTTACAAATTTTTGTTATAGCAGAAAAAGTTGGGAAACTTTAGCATAGAGGGTGATACTCCCGTATGCGAAATAGCAAAAACTTTTGATAGCATCCTGAGTAGGGCGGGGCACGTGAAACCCTGTCTGAATCTGCCGGGACCATCCGGTAAGGCTAAATACTAACCAGACACCGATAGTGAACTAGTACCGTGAGGGAAAGGTGAAAAGAACCCCGGGAGGGGAGTGAAATAGATTCTGAAACCACTTACTTACAATTAGTCAGAGGCCGTTAATGGCTGATGGCGTACATCTTGCAGTATGGACCGGCGAGTTATGTTAACATGCGAGGTTAAGCGGAAAAAAGCGGAGCCGCAGAGAAATCGAGTCTTAATAGGGCGTTTAGTATGTTGACATATACCCGAAACCAGGTGATCTATTCATGAGCAGGCTGAAGCTTGGGTAATACCAAGTGGAGGGCCGAACCGTAGTACGCTGAAAAGTGCCCGGATGACTTGTGAATAGCGGAGAAATTCCAATCGAACTTGGAGATAGCTGGTTCTCCTCGAAATAGCTTTAGGGCTAGCGTGTGATGTTAAACTTTGGTGGTAGAGCACTGAATATGGAATGGCCGCGCCTAGCGGTACTGACTATAATCAAACTCCGAATACCATTGTGTATTGTCATGCAGTCGGAACCGGGGTGCTAACGTCCCGGCTCGCGAGGGCAACAACCCAGATCGTCGGCTAAGGTCCCAAAATTATGTTAAGTCAGAAAGGTTGTGAGATTTCATAAACAACTAGGAGGTTGGCTTAGAAGCAGCCACCCTTTAAAGAGTGCGTAATAGCTCACTAGTCAAGAGATCTTGCGCCAATAATGTAACGGGAGTAAAACATAATACCGAAGCCACGGGTACGTAAGTACGTTAGAGGAGCGTTCTTAATGCAACGAAGTCAGACCGTGAGGACTGGTGGAGCGTTAAGAAGTGAGAATGCCGGTATGAGTAACGATTCGTAGTGAGAATCTACGACGCCTATTGGGAAAGGTTTCCTGGGGAAGGTTCGTCCACCCAGGGTTAGTCAGGACCTAAGGAGAGGCTGAAAAGCGTATCTGATGGATAACAGGTTAATATTCCTGTACTGCCTTGTTATAGTGATGGAGTGACGGAGAAGGATAGCACTACCTATTAATGGATTTAGGGGTAAGTAGTGACTGGTGAATATAGTTAAATGCGTATTCTATAACTGGGAGCTACGATGCATAAGGCTTTGGCCTGAATTGTGTGATTTCATACTTCCAAGAAAAGCTTCTAAACGTTTAAATAACAGGGTACCTGTACCGAGAACGGACACACGTTCCCAAGATGAGTATTCTAAGGCGAGCGAGAAAACCAATGTTAAGGAACTCTGCAAATTAACCCCGTAAGTTCGCGATAAGGGGTGCCAACATTAAACCGTTGGCCACAGTAAATTGTGAGGGGCAACTGTTTATCAAAAACACAGCTCTCTGCTAAACCGCAAGGTGATGTATAGGGGGTGAAGCCTGCCCAGTGCCCGAAGGTTAAGTGGATGCGTTAGCTTAATGCGAAGCGTTGAAATGAAGCCCGGGTGAACGGCGGCCGTAACTATAACGGTCCTAAGGTAGCGAAATTCCTTGTCGGCTAAATACTGACCTGCACGAAAGGCGCAATGATCTCTCAACTGTCTCAACATTGGACTCGGTGAAATTATGGTCCCAGTGAAAACGCTGGGTACCCGCATCAAGACGAAAAGACCCCATGGAGCTTTACTACAACTTCGTATTGAAACTTGGCCTAACATGTGTAGGATAGGTGGGAGACAGTGAGATCAAGGCGCTAGCCTTGAAGGAGTCAACCTTGAAATACCACCCTTGGTATGTTGAGTTTCTAACCTGCCGCCGTTATCCGGCGGGGAGACAGTGCGTGGTGGGTAGTTTGACTGGGGCGGTCGCCTCCTAAAAGGTAACGGAGGCGTTCAAAGGTACACTCAATACGGTCAGAAACCGTATGTAGAGCGCAAAGGTAGAAGTGTGCTTGACTGCGAGACCTACAAGTCGAGCAGGTGCGAAAGCAGGACTTAGTGATCCGGCTGTACGTCATGGAACGGCAGTCGCTCAACGGATAAAAGTTACCCTGGGGATAACAGGCTTATCTTGCCCAAGAGATCACATCGACGGCAAGGTTTGGCACCTCGATGTCGGCTCATCGCATCCTGGAGCTGGAGTCGGTTCCAAGGGTTTGGCTGTTCGCCAATTAAAGCGGTACGCGAGCTGGGTTCAGAACGTCGTGAGACAGTTCGGTCCCTATCTGATGTGGGCGTTGGAATATTGATGAGAGCTGCTCTTAGTACGAGAGGACCGGAGTGGACGTACCGCTGGTGTTCCAGTTGTTCCGCCAGGAGCATAGCTGGGTAGCTACGTACGGAAGGGATAACCGCTGAAAGCATCTAAGTGGGAAGCCTCCTCAAAGATAAGTATTCCCTTGAAATTCCTTGTAGACTACGAGGTTGATAGGATGGAAGTGTAAGTGTAGTAATACATTCAGCTGACCATTACTAATAAATTGATAGGTTTAAAAGTTAAATGTATTCATGACATTTTAATAAATTACTTTACTGTTCAGTTTTCAGAGAATAAGTAAAAACTCCCCTCAGGGGAGTTTTTTGTTAAAGGTTAAAAAGTTAATTTGTTTGTAAAACTAAAATATTTTATTAAATGGACTAACATATTTAGGATATATGATCAATCCTTAAATTAATTTTAGTTTTTTAATTTTTGTATTAATTTTAAAATTATGTAAAAACTATTTAATTCTATTGTGTTTTTCTTAGAAATGAATGATATGTAAAATTCTTTATAAAATGTAAGCAAGATATAGTGAAAGTATAAGTGAATTAATTTATTTAATAAATTTATTAAATGGAAATGTCACATGCAAGTTTTTTGCATGTGACATTGTTTTTGTCTACCTTGTAATAAAATAGTTGTATTAATAAATTTTAAAAAAATGAAAGGAGACTTTAAAATTATATGAAAAATTTAGAAAAATATATTTGTGTTTTTGACAAATATCGAAAAGAAAATAAATATCAACACTTTAAAATCGAAGAGAATTACAACACTATTTTGAAAATGCAAGGAGCTCTTGGGACACAACGAAAATTACGATCAGATCAAATCGATCTAGAACAACTTTATAATATTTTACAAGAACTTTCTGAAGGCTTCTCAATCCAAGAAGTAGCCAAGATTTTTGATAGAGACATTCGAAGTATAAAAAGCAAAATCCAAATTATTACAAATCGCAGACCACTTAGTTTAGATAAACAAAATCGCTATGTTTGTCCGAAGTGTTCAAAAAGAGTAATGCGGGTTAAAACCCTTAATTTTACCAAACTATATGAACATTTATCAGGGTATTCGTTTTCGCGACTCTTTTTTGTAAGTGATACAATTAAAGAGAAATGAAAGGCCTACAGAAAATATTGGTATAGTGAGCTTAATACATACAATAAAAATAGAAATAAAAAGAATTTGCAGCAAAAAGAAGTTAAGAAATCAGTTACCTATCTTGTGAATTCTTTTAAAAAATTATCACCTGATGAATTCGCTCCTTCACCTAGTACAATTTATAAAATAATCAAAAAATACCCTTATTTCCTTGAATTTGACCACATTGTTAAAAAATCTGAAGGAAAATATGGCATAAGGAAGAAGAAACAAACCAAACCTAAAACATTAAAATATGCTACAGAAATTTCGAAACGTCCAGCTTATATTAATGATCGCTCTGAACACGGCCATTTTGAATTAGACACCGTTATTGGTACAATCAATGATACATATTGTATTGTAACCATAATTGAACGGCAAACCAGAATGTCTTATGCTATGCTCTCAAAACGCAACTCCAAAGCTATAAAACAAACTCTTCTAAAGCTAATCAAGAAACATAACTTAGACATTAAAACTTTAACAGTTGATAATGGTAGTGAAAATGTCTTATTGCACCAGGTTATTCCAACTGAAAGACTATTTAAATGCCAACCATATAGTTCATGACAAAAAGGTTCAATAGAAAATATGCACCGCTTAATTAGGTATTACATTCCCAAAGGAAAAAGTCTAGATAAATACTCTCAGCAAGAAATTGATTATATGATGGATAAAATAAATAACTATCGGCAAGTTGTAAGGCAATATAAGATAACCTAAAAACTTTTTTAATCCCCCGCCTTTGATTGCAATCAAAGGGGCCTTACTTTTGGCAAAAGTAAGCAAAACCGACGAGAAAACACTGCCGTGTTTTCTGTTTTCGCATACATTTTTTATGTAAAATTTATGTTAAAATTAAAACGCAATTATTTTGTTAATATCTCGCAAGTGACTTTTCCAAAAAACAGGCTTTTATTTTGTTATTTTAATATTTCGAAAATATCATTTTTTTAATATAATAGAGATATATTTAAATAGTTAGGAGTAAAATTGCAAAATTTAACACTCTCTTTATCAAAGTTATTTTATAAATTTAATAATAAATGGAAAGATTTTTGATCACGTAAAGAACTTTGAAAAAAGGGGATTTTCACATTTTTCTTATTAATAATTTTTATAACTGGCACGACAATTACCGCACCATTTATCAAACTTTCAAATATTAACCAAATTAATGATAATTCATTTTTAAATACTTTAAATTTAATTGGTGGAGGAGGGCTGCGCCAATTTTCAATGTTCGCCCTAGGGATTAGTCCCTTTATTAATGCATCCTTAATTATGATGGTTTTACAATCAAAACTTGTACCACCAATTCATAAGATGAGTCAATCAGGACCACAAGGTAGGCGTAAGATCAACATTATGACACGTTTTATCACTCTTGTGATAGCTTATCCACAAGCTGTATTTTTAACAAGATCATTATCATCAGGAAATTTACGCTCAAGTTTTATCCAAATTACTGGAACAGATATTTTTTCTGAAACTACTATTGTTTATTTCTTAGTGCCAATGATCTTAACTGCCGCTTCATTATTTGCTCTTTTTATTAGCGAGCAAATCACAAATAAAGGAATTGGTAATGGAACTTCTTTAATAATTTTTACAGGAATCGCTGCAAGATTACCATTCCAATTCCAATCTGCTTTTGTTTACTATATTGGTGATTTAAAAAGTCAAAATATTGTTGGAGATATCTTAAGCTTTATTTCATATGTTTTTACATATTTAGTTGTTCTTTTAATTATTGCTATTGTGTATGTAGCAGAAAGACATATTCCAATTCAACAAGTTGGGGCTGGAAGATCTAAAAATAAAAAAGAAATTGGTAAATTGCCAATTAAGCTAAATCCAGGTGGAATTATGCCTATTATTTTTGCAATGATGGTTTTATCATTTCCATCAATGATTGCAAATATTTTGCCGCAAACTAATGCAGCAAAGCAATGAATTGACCTTAACATGCAATTCACTTCACCAGTAGGTTTTGGACTTTTAGTTGGAATCGTATTTTTCTTCTCATTAATTATGGGTATTCAACAATCAAAAGTAGATAAAGTAGCTGAAGACTTTACTAAGAATTCTACTTATATCCCAGGCCTTAGACCCGGAGAAGATACACAAGATTATTTAATTGCAGTTGTCTTTAGATTAAGTGTTTTTTCATCATTTTACTTAGTAATTTTAGCAAGTATGCAATTTGTGCAAACAATGACCGGAATTTTACCACAAAGTATTGCCTTTGGTGGAACTAGTCTAATGATTTTAGTTTCAACAGCATTAGAAACAGTTGGTCAATTAAAAGCACGTAATAAATCAAATAAACTTTCGTTAGCTAAACACCAAACATATAAAAACTTAGAATTAGCTAATGATGATGAAAATAACATTAATAAAAATGAAGGACTTTTATGGTAAAAACAAATTTAATTTTTATGGGAGCTCCAGGCGCAGGAAAAGGTACAGTGGCCTCAATTCTTGCAAATCAAACAAATTTAGTACATTTATCAACTGGAAATATTTTTCGTAATGAAATAAAGAATCAAACGGAACTTGGCAAACAAGTTGAATATTATGTTAATTCTGGTGGTTATGTCCCAGATTCAGTCACTAATAACATTGTTTTAAATGCTATTAATAAATTTAAAGCAGAAGGTAAATACTTTATTTTAGATGGGTATCCTCGCACGAAAGAACAAGCTGAATTTCTAAATCAACAACAAGATTTTTCCTTTAAAATTATTAAATTAGATGTTCCAAATGAAGTCATTATCGAGCGTTTAAGTGGTCGCAGGTTGTGTAAAAAATGTGGAACAAGTTACCATATAAGTTTTAAACCCCCTAAAGTTAGTGGACTTTGTGATCTAGATAATCAAGAATTAATTATTCGTGAAGATGACAAACCAGATAAAATTAATAATCGTTTAAAGATCTACGAAGAGCAAACAAAACCTTTATTAGATTTTTATCAAAATCAAGGTCATTTCATCAATATTTCAGCTACTTTAAGCCCGGATGAAGTTTCTCAAAAAGTATTAGAATTAATTTAA